>NZ_BAUV01000055.1 GCF_000513135.1 Halalkalibacter akibai JCM 9157 | reverse complement strand
ACCGATGATTCCAACAATTTCCCCTTTTTTTGTGGAGAATGATATATTTCTTAACACTTCTTTTCCGTGATAGGAAACATGTAAATTCTGAATTAATAATATGTCGTCCAACGTTTTTCACTCCTTTTAGTTGTTTGGTGATTTGCATATAACTTACAAACTTTCACTAAGGCAACTTTTTTGCCAAAAATAAAAGGTTCTACAGGAACACCTCTAATAAATTAATTTATGTATTTGTATTAACGAAATAAACTTGTACTAATGAATTTATTTTTCCTCAGTGCAACTTTAATAACATTATATTCACTCTATTCCTAATTTACAACCCTAAATATTATGTTTATGATTGACCATTCTAAAAATAAGGTTAAATTATTTATGGTTTACAAACGAACAGAAGCTCTAGAAATCTGTTTATGGCAAACTAAATAGCTAATGATCTCACCATCGAGGTAGTTACCGCATGTTTAATGCGTAGTTTACTACGCATTAAAGGATTGATTTTAGACCATTAATAAAAGGAGCTGCCTTCCGCAACTCCTTGTTCCACTTGCACCCGTTAGCTTAAACAACCTATTCACCATAAGCTTTTCTGGTGTTTTCCACTGAACGCCGATAATGTAATCCTTTTTATCTATTGTTACTTCAACGGAAAGTATATCTTGATGAAGTATAAAGTTTCTCATTTCCATTAAAACACCTCCATTACTTAACTTTATCATAAGTTTATTTCCGCTATTTAACAAGTCGAGTAGAAGAGAGTCTCTCTACCTTTCGATAGATTGTACTCTCCCCCCTCTCAGAACCGTGCTTGCGCAATTAACGCACACGGCTCCTCCTAGTTACCATTCACAAAAATTACTTGCCATTCCTGCTATCCTTACTAGTTTTGTTTCCATTTAATCGTCCTACCTCTGAGTGTAGGTCTACCTCTGTGTGTAGTAAATGTGTCCCTAGCAAGGGTGGTAACTTGGTAGCAGCCTTTCCTCCATCGGCATTACCCAACTTCATTGGTACTACGCTGCTATCCGACTCCCTAATCAGCGTTTGGTTCCCTTGCTTATTATCGCTTGTACACCATACTCTTCTATAAAGAAAAGACTGATAGGGTCTCCCGAGTTGCCGTATCATATCAATGTGTTACGTGCCAAGGTCTCTGACCCCAGAGAGGTTTCATTCCTCTTGCCATTTACGAGGAATGAAATGTTGCTTTCTGTCGCAGGAAAAACATCAGCCCTCTCGATTTACTAACATTATGGGGCTCAATCCCTTCAACCATTTGGCTTTCGGCCCGCAACCTAACTGTCTACGCTTAAAGACTAAAGTTACCTTTAGCCCTCCAAGACTCGCTACGAGTGAATGGCTAGTTCTTACTCGACGGGAATCCCACCCGCTATATGATACGAACTAGGCTCGGCCGCACTCCTGCTCCGTTAGTTGAACATACTCTCAATGATAGGTAGGATATCCCAGATTATCTGTATCTTATTGGAGAAATATTATATAATTTGTAAGAACAATTCATTCCATAAGGGAGGTAGAAACATGGCTAGATGTACGGCTCCAGTAAGGGGACATCAATCAGCAAGTGCACGAGCCAACTGCCCAGCGTGCGGTGGGAGTTACAGTAGCAACTACAGGTCGTACTCAACCCCTTCTTATTCCCCGTCTTATAGAAGTGAAGGCGGCGGAAGTAGTAGCGGAGGGGCCAGAAGCAGTGCAAAACCGCGTTGGTCGGGAGCAAATTCGTCCGTGGTGTACACGGTTCAAGAAGTTAGGGCACTCACACCAATCCGCAACAGCGTCGAAAAGCTAGCAGAGCGACCTGACCTTGACCTTAGGGACGTCTTCCTCTGCCATGCGTGGGACGACCGGAAGGGAGTCGCCAAGGATCTGCACGATCTGCTTGAGTCACAAGGTGTCTCCGTCTGGTTCAGCGAGAAAGACGTTGGCCTCGGCGTGCCGTTACTTCGTGCAATAGACAAGGGCTTGGCGAAATCGCGAGTTGGGCTTGTGCTGGTGACCCCTGCGTTGCTAAGTCGCCTCCAAACAGAGGGTATTGCCGACAAAGAACTTTCGGTACTCCTCTCTGGCGAGCGTCTCATTCCGATTGTTCACGGCACAACGTATGAAGCTCTACGCGAAGTCAGTCCTTTGCTCGGTTCACGAAGTGGTCTGAGTACTGCCGAAGAACCGATAGAAGACGTCGTGACCAAGCTTGCAGAACTTGTCACCATTTAAGCTCTGTTGGTCTACAGAAGTTTGCTGTTCAGATGAGGCTACTGGACTCAGTTACTTGGCTTTCGCCGTTATACCAAAGAAAAACCCAATGCAATTGCATTGGGTTTTTTCTTTGGCGAGAATGGAATAAGTTTTCGGCAACTGAAGCTCCGAACACGGCTAACTTCCCATAAGCGAACATTAAAAGGGCTAACGATGCAGCCCTTCTATTTGCCTAACGAAACCCTTTAGTTTAAGTGAATTACTTCACAATGTTGCACGTTAACGACACCCCCTTGTTTCACTCTTGCACCGGATAGTTTAAGGTGTAACATTCCAACAGCTACTTCATAGTGAAGGTTGTTTACGGTGATCACTCAATTGTAGAACAGCCTTCTATAAAAGAAGTTCCTTTTAAATGGATACCCTCGCCGACTCATCAGTTTAATAAATTTAAGTATATGGTTTATAATAAATTTATGGGAGGTGTTTCTTTTGAATAATCCTAAGAAATTCATTAAAAAACCAGTTATTGTTGAAGCCTATCAGGTATCTGAAGAGGTGAAAATTGAAACATTAGAGGGAAGAATGATAGCCTCTCCAGGTGATTGGATTGTTAAGGGCATTCACGGTGAAAAGTATCCAGTTAAACCAGATATATTCGAAAAAACATATCAACCTATTGAATAGATAAGGTATTAAGGATTCAATGCTTTTTTTATAGCATCATAAGTAAAGCTTTGAGCCCAACTCGCTCCAATACCATATAAGTTAGATGGTGTTGAGTAAGACTTTTGTATTTTAACAGCTACAACCTTTTTCCCTAACTCAACAGCTTTATCAATTTCCCATTTAACCCAATCACTTTTGTGGGTTCACCAACTAAGCAAAGGAAAACTGAGCTATCCGATATCTTGCCTTTAATAACGCTCTTTATATATGTAGCATTCGTTGAATTAATCGACACCCCAACAGAAGTGTCGTCGAATTTAATATCAAAGAAACCATTATCATTTTTTGCCCATGCTACTAATAAGTTTTTATGCTTTGTATCTTCCACTGCAGAATGATAACTAACAAATACTTTTTTTGCCAACTTTAGTTCCCCCCGTTCTGACTACTATTTAAATTCGCCCAATTTACATTTTCCTTCGAGATAATGCTTTCTACCCTCTCTACAAGAACAGAGAATGGGTTTTCACTATCATAAACACCCGTTCTAGTTAGATACATATATTTTTCATGTCTTAACGTTTCACAAATGCTTCGGTACTCAATCCAGTTTTCATGATATTTAGAAATATGCAACCAACCTTCAATTGCAGTTATAACAACACCAATAAACCCTACTATTGAAATCCATATTTTTGCCTCTGTAATAAAGCCAACCAACAAAGGTATAGAAGAGGACAAGATTATTTCTATTCTCTTTAACGATTTATAATACTTTTGGGCTTTAATACTTTTTAGGTCATACCAATTAATCTGGTCGTTTAGCCTCTCCTCAATGTATGTTTCTTCACTAATGTTCAATGTTTTCACCTCTTTCTATATTTTCTTACAAAAAATTACAAATTGCCAAGTTTTTTTAAAATATATTGACTATTTTTTTTGTTTTTTAACAAAAAATTGTGAGGACCCCTATAGTTATATAAAAACCATATGCTTTTATGGAACAACTTAAGATATGTCATCCGTTCCAACTAGGGTGCAACGCTATTTCTAATAAATTATGCAGCATTAAATATAAACAAACAGAACACAAATATTCAACTTTTTTCTCTAATTGTTACTCCCACCAATAATGCTCTAATTTATTTAATAAAACCTCTGCCCTATGCTTTATCCCCTTAGAACTGTGTTTAGCTTTTACCACCGTAATACCTTGATCTTCAATGCTTTTTAATGACTTACTCGTCCATGTTCCGCTATCGTTCACAAGGTTTATAAGCAGTCGATCATAGATAGGTTTCCATTCACAAGATACAAGCGATGATAAAATCAACAACGATAAAGATCGATTCTCGCGTTCAATTTCTATAATGTTAAATTGTTTTCCATTCCCTAGATATACTTGTGCAATTACATAGCGCCGTTTAGTGACATTATCACTCAGTTTTGTAAATCTACGTTTGCCGTGACCATCCGGCAACACATCCATAATCACTTCTATTGTTCCTATTATTGGATATTGTTCAAGTACTTTAAGGACATTAATAAATCCTTGTAACTCGCCTTCTGCTTCTATCTCATGTAGCATTTGATGCTCTAATCCTCGCGCGAGTTGTTGGCCACCACTATCTGCGGTAGAGCGTATGGAATCATGATTAATATAATACTTCTTCGTGTTTTCATCTTCTATCAACCGCTGCTTGGAATGACTACGTTTAATTCGCTCAATTCTAGGAACCGATATATATTCATGTTTTAACTGATTCATTTGTACAAGATCAAAACCTTCTTTAGAACCATCTAAATTTTCATCTAAGGTGAAGTCCTCTTCATCACCACCTTGTCTATTTAGAGAACGATAAGTATATTTTTTGGCCTCATCGGATTTCTTTTGATCTTGTATTTCTGGATGTGTAATTGAAATATGTTGATATGGGATATCTTTGTTTTTTACATTAATAATTTGTAATACTGTAAATGTGTCATTCTTCTCCTTTACACGAGCTGTTATTGTAATTGGTCTGGTGAAGTTCCACCCAAACTTCAAAACCCTTTCCTGTAACCAGGTAAATGCTATATTCTCATATGTCTGTCGTAGATCACGGTTTGTTAGCAACCATACCAGTTGATAAATGAACGCTATCTTTGTGTACTTCAATTCATATTGTGATGAAAAGTTAAGATGGAACTTATTAGGTCCATACGTTTCTGTGAAGAACTGAGGAAATGAATTTGATTCAAACAAGCGATATAAAAGAAAGCCATTTGGAGCTAGTATGCTACGCACAACTTCAATGACTGGTAAAATAACTTTCTTCCCATTGAAAGAGAAAACAAAACTTCGAGAAGTTGCCAGATCATCGCTTCCTTGAATAGACCAAGGGCGTTCGTGATATTTAGCTTTTTTGGGATAAATCGTTAAGTCAATTTCTTGTATACCTTTAGGGGGTTCACTTGCTGTTATGATACCATCAGTATAAAAATGTTGAATCGCTAGGCATGGTAATGTACCCCAATCCATTAGTATACCTTCTGTACGGCCTTGCGAGCGAAAATAAGTTTTAATCATCATTTTATGATCATATATGAACGGCTCACCAATCCATATCAGTTGTGCTTTTTCTCTTTTAGCAAAGGGCCATATTATTTTAACCTGTTGTTTGCTCATAGCTTTCCACTTCCTGTTTTATTCGTATATACTCTTCTAAATACTGTATTATTTGATGGAAATGATGTGACTTCACTCCACCAATACGTTGTACTTTCCATAATGCAACTGATTCTTGGTCTTTTAATATTCGATCAACAATCTTACAACAACGCCTGATTTGGAATTGCTGAGTAGATTCCACAATTTCAAGCAGTAGCTTTTTAGTTTTAGGTAGTTTATCAACGTGTTTCTCCAGGTTTGATAATATTCCAAGCCGTCTTCCAATAATAGAAATTGTAACTCTGACAGGAATCTCTAATTCGATTAGTTCCCTGTAAAGCTTCTCCACTTTAGAGCAGTATTCTCGATCACGTGAGTCCCAATCGACAATTACTTGGTTATTCTTTTCCCTCTGAATTATAGGCAACTGTCCAAATAGCCATTCATTATCGTGACGATACAAGTACATATATTCTTTTGGGAAACACATACGAATTTTTGTTCTTGAATAACTTGGGTATTGCCGCATTTCTTTTAATAATTGTTTTCGATAAATTAGCAACTTCGAAGGAATACTTTTTTCTGAGTGTCCTTCTATTTTTATCTCGGAAGAAAGATATTTTATAACCGTTTTCGAATCTACACCAAGCATTCGAGCTAATGTTCTTGTGCTATAAGTACCTTCAGTTGCTAATTGGTGTAATTTAAATCTCCAGACATCTCCAAACGCTTTTATACGCCCAATATGATACATATCTTCAGGTAATCTATCTGGACCTTTTCTTGAGTATACAAAACCACAGGGACATTCAAATGTACCTATTGGTGATTTTGATTTAAAATCTCTCGTAACATTTACTTCATGAATTATAAATTCCTTATAATGACTAGCTGCTTTATTTAAACAAGGCCATGGCCCATTACCAAAAGGTCCTGTATCAGCTTCAATTTGTAAAAAGGAATTCAAATCTTGCTCTAAGGAATACAGCATAAGCAAATGACGGAATGGATGGACGTGACGTTTTAGGTTACGCGTAATGACCTTCAGCCAATTGAATTCATCGTTTTCAACGATAGCTGATTCGTACTTCTCTAAGAAGCCTTTTGGGAACTTTGATTGAAACATATTGCATAGCTCATATTGCCGAATTCGATTTGAAGCTGTTATTAAATTACGTTCTCGTAAAAGAGCACGGTATTTAAGATTAATTGATTCTCTACAATAATGATGTATTGGAACTTGCAGCAGTTGATAAGCCATCTTTGCTAAAGCGATTTGAATGGTTATAAACTCTTTAGATTCTACTTCTTCGGGTATTGATAAATTCATCAGTTTTTTATCCAATCGAATAAACTCAATTCGACTTGACTTTGAAAAATCAATTGGATACTTCTTTAATATCAGTTCATGATGAGCACAGTAAATAATTCCTTGTAGCTGGTGCTCACGATGTATATAAGGTTCTCCGTATTGTTCAACATCGTTAGTTGCACACTTTGGACAATAAAATAGTCCATCCTTTTTACAAATCCCTCCTGCAACCATTCCAAGTCTTGTATAAAGTCCTTGTCCAGCTCCTAAAACATCTTTTAAAATTTCTTTTTTACGATGCTTTGATAAAAACGGAGCATAGTAAGGATAAATTGTGTGTTTAGATAATAAACTTTCAAGAGAGTAATTGGGAGCTAGTTGCTGAGCTAATACAAAAAAATGGCTACCAATCTCTACACTAGGTATCACAGAACGACTTTGAAAAACTTCTTCTAATGTGTCTTTATAATCAATATTGCCACTATAAAAGTGATAACGAGCAATCGCTGAATATACCAATTCATCCGGATATGGATTTGTAAAGAAGGGTAGCATCTAAAATCCCCCTAGTTTTAATCGACTTACCTCTATCATGTCGATCAAATTAGGTTTTTAGACACCTCATGACTTAGCTTCTAATTTATTTATAGAATTCTTGAAGTGGATTTTTAATAAATCCTTTTGATTTCAACAATTCGTAAGGGTGTTGTTTTTTTTCAATTGCAGCTGTTCTTAATGTGAGCAATGGCATTAACTCTCGATTTTGCTTTAAAGGTTTTTTATTCTTTTTATTTTGTTGATTTTCTGCAATAGCTTGTTGAATTGAATCTGTTTTTAATACATTTATATCTGTATCAATTGGGTTACTCTCAACAATTTTAATAATAATTCGATTTATATCATTCGTTTTAAGATTATCAAAAATACCTAATGAAGCTACCTCCACAGTTAAACTTTCTATTGTATCCTGTCGCTTATATCCCAAAGTATTTTGTCGTTCTTTCATCGCCTCTTTGATTTTACCTTCATACTCTGTATTTTGCTTATGGTTAACCATCAGATCGTCTAGA
The DNA here is from genome assembly GCF_000513135.1 of Halalkalibacter akibai JCM 9157. Classification (GTDB taxonomy): domain Bacteria; phylum Bacillota; class Bacilli; order Bacillales; family Bacillaceae_D; genus Halalkalibacter; species Halalkalibacter akibai. Next base: position 12,862 of record NZ_BAUV01000055.1, on the reverse strand, counting down.
TTAATCATTATATCCTCGTACTTATACATCGCATTTAAATCGTTTTTACGTAGTGCATTGAGCATTGGTTGGATAATTTTCATATCCTCTTTAGCTGTCTTCTTCAGAACGCGGGGAGTAAGTCTTTCTTCCTCATTTGACTCATCAAACAAAGCTCGTTCCTGAGATAATATGAACATGTTCACAGCAACTGAGGTTATCCCCTGACATTCCTCATAAAAGGACTTTTTCATATCTTCAGTAAGGTCGGAGCGTGTTTTAAGACATTGTAATTCCCATAAAGTTTCTAAGAAGAACTCCCATTCCTCACTGTCTGCAGCCATCCGGTCCCAAATAATCGCCCCTTCACTCGCTGCACGACGAGCTTGTCGGAAGTTTCCTTTAAATAGTTGCTGTGCCTTTGAAGTACCAATTAATACTGTAGGAATACCAACCGTGTTTGATAGAGTAACAAAGAAATTCAGCATTTCCTCTTGGTCATTTTTAGAATGTAGTAGGTGCTGGATTTCATCGATGACCAGCACACCAATACCATACATACTAGCTAATGAGGTCATATGCAAAAGCATTGTTGACGTAACACGATTTAAATAGCCGTACTTCTCTAAATAACGTGTGCCAAGTAAATTATCAATTGCTTTAAAAAAGCTTTTACAAAGTGTTGATAGGCTGCCATCATACGGGCAATCTATTTTCAGCCAAACAATTTGTGTACGATTAAAAGGAAGGCCTTCATATTTTTCATGTTTAATGACTTGTGGATACATAAGCAACAATCGCTCAATTGCTGTTGTTTTACCAATACCAGAGATACCAATAATAGATAAACTATCTGCTGTAGAACGAAGATAATTCAAGCGCTCATCAATGTATTTATGAGCTTCTTCCTCATCTTCACGCAATTGGTGTAATACTCGAATACGTTCTAAAAATGTTTTATCCAAAGGATTTCGTGCTAAATATCCTCTTCGAATTAACGTAGAAAGTCTTCGTTCCACTTCAAAATGAATGGGTAAGGGCTGAATAAAATTTTTCACACGTTTTAGCACATGATATCGGATATTCGTTTCACTTTGCTTTTCCTGCTGAGTAATACGTGGTGTTACCATAAATCGCTCTAGCACATTGTCTTCACTGAAAATAGGGGGAAGAGCTTCGATGAATGGATTTTTACTGTACTCTGATAAAGCTTGTACCTTATACATAGCTTCCTCAAAATCTCCTTTAAGTACAAGGCTATTCGTCTTTTCCAAACGTCTCATCTCTCTTCTTTTTTAGTTTTTCCATTAGACGTGAACTAGATTTGTCAGATTTATCATCTTGCACTTTTTCTTTTGTTACAAAATCAATAACATCTGCTTGATCACTGACTACAGCTGGTGATAGATCAAACTTTTCCTCTTCACGATTCAACTGCTTTTCCGTAAGTTTGTTATCTCTTATAGAGGCAATCTTTTCTTTCTTACTTTTTGGTTGATTAAATGACTGCTTTTTCTTCTTCTTCTCTGCCTTTTTTATAATTTCATCCATCATTACATCAGTATTAATTGTTAGCTGAACTTGATTAGAATGTTCAATCTCTTCTAACTCACTACGTAACTGTTGCTGAAAAACGATTTCCTCCAAAAAGTCGTTCCGGTACTGTTGGCTTGGTTCGAGTAATGTACACGCCTCATATTCCATGCCATTATCATGAGGAATATATATCTTTTCGATATTACGAGGATCATAAACAATCTCAATACTGCGATTTTTCAGCTTCAAGTACCACTGTTCTTCAATTGCTTGCCGTGAACCATATAACAAGTTTTTGAACCTCATACCCGCTCTGGAAATTGTCGCCTTCCCACGTGGTAACACATTTAATCGTAGAATATTACGATCAACTGTTCTTAAACGGCCTTTACGATTTTGAATGCCCCAGTTCCACAAATTTACCGGTGTTGGCACTATACCGTCTGCAATCATTTCCTTTTCCATTGGATATTTATCAATAATTTTATGATTATGGTAAAGGACTAGAGTAATAATTAATGTTGTAAATTCTTTAAGATTCAACGTAGCGTCTAAACGATAATCTTGGTCACCGCGCTCACGATACTCCTTTTGAATGGCACCAGGAGCCTTATGCTTTACTTTGCCGTTAAATGTACGAAATTTACGTTCAACAATTCCTTTTAAATCACCTCGGTAAGCAGTCGTATTTTCTATTTTTATATTTAAGTTATTGATTAAATTTTCGACAGAATAACCTTCAAACTCTCCTCGGTCTGCAATAATAATTTCGGGTAGATGTTTTGTTGGCCATTGTTCGTCTATAATCTCGATTCCATATTGCTTACAAAATTCCACCTTGTCAGCTACCATATTATCTAAAGCCATCATCGCTCCAATCCATGAAGGCCCTTCTAATCCAACATATAGTCCTGTGATAATTCTTGAATACACATCAATAACAGCATATATAACAGGACGACCAATGACTTTATTTACATCAAACGAGCTTACTAAATAGATGTCTGCAATTGTAGCATCAATTTGAAAACGAGTACCTGGACCATTTGTTTCCGACTTTGAATCACTTAAAATAGGACGATGCTTTAGTTCATACTCTTTAGTACTTTTACGGAACTGAATATCTTTCTTTGGATCTTCTATTTTCTTAAACCAATAGTAAAACTGATTGTAAGACGGAATTCGATTAGCTTCCCATACCCTGTATTTCATTTCACCATTCTCTTTATACCGATCTGAACAAAAATCACGCAATATGAAATGATAGACATCCTTTAACGAGTAGTTGTTCGTCTTTCGGTAATATTTATTAATGGCATGCTCAAACTGTAGTTTCACTTCGTCTGTTATATTAATACCAATTTGATAATCGCCACTAATGTTCACTCTACGTGGACGGCCTAGTTTAGCTTCAGTCAGAGACTTTGTTTTACCCTTACCACCGGAGTTTGCATAGTCGGGTAACATGGCATTTTTATTCATACCACGCTGCCAATATCGACTAAGTAGTTTTTTAACTTTAGTTGGTGTTACATTAAGGTCTTCAGCAATTTCTTTAATCTTGGATTCTCTTCCACGTTTCTGAATTAATTCATTCATGTGTAGTAAACAATTTTCTTGAATGGTATCCCAATCTTCTTCACGTTTTTGAATCTGTATAGCTGTTAGATCATTGTTCGCTATAACACGTCCAAATGGATCTGTTATTACTAGCAATTCATTCTGTTCAATTTCCGTAACTAATGTTGTGTATAGTTCTTTCTTAGGCATAGACGTATGAGCATCTATATCAACAATAAACACATACGGTTCCTCTATTTCAATTACACGAATCCGCTTGGAATCTTTCACATATTGAAGTACCTGATTAATAAAAATCATCCGTATTTCACCTTCTTCACCTTGCTTTCATCAACCGTTATAATACTAATTGGTTGCTCTAAATCTATCGGTTTCAACATATTTATAATGACTATTTTTTGAGCTAACAAATGATAAAATAATGTAACCCCACTACCCATAGGTAAATGCGTGTCTTTATCATATTCATTTGTGATGTTACGGATGCTATCATTAGTACCTAAAAGCCTCTGCATTAAAGAAATAGATAAGTCTTCAATATACTGGGCATTCATTTCACGAAATACATCATAATCTCTAATGTCGAAGTAGTCGTGGATATAACTGATGTTCCTTGCCATTGTTTTATGTATTTCTTCTTCAGTTACAATGCCCCAATCAATTTCTTTTCGATGCCAATACTCACGTTCAATCTCAAACTTTTCAAGTATACGCTCTTTTAATAATTCATCCTTCATTTTAATTGTATGAGCTACATCAATTACACCTTGTCCATTATTAATCGTTAGTAAAAAATCGGTTGTCATCACAATCAGTTCTCCTGTTTTTGGATCAGTAGGATGTTTAATACCTAATTCATTTGCAATGACACTGGTTTCTTCCAATGGTAGTAAAGGAAATTGCTCACGAATATCAATAACAAAATCGGAAAACTCAGTTATATAAAAATAGTTTCGTTCTAAATCTGATAAAAACTCATGCTGCCTCTTTGTCTTTATTCCTTTCAAGCGAGTAGATCTACCTAACGAAGATACATCTTGAATTTTTAACCATGGTTTATATTCTGAACCAATACCTGAGCCACGGCCTTCTTTTATCCATTTCTCAATTTTAGATGTTCTGTTTCTTTTTGACATAAAAACACCCCTTTAGACAATTATATCCAAAGGGGTAAAACGGTACAACTTTATTTAAAACGGTACGACTTTATTTAAAACGGTACATCTTTATTATAAACGGTACGACTTAATTTCAAATCTACATTGATCCAGCAATTTTTATTACCGACTATTCAACCGTTACACTTTTAGCTAGGTTACGTGGCTTATCAACATCACAATCACGATGTAGAGCTGCATAGTAGGAAATTAGTTGTAATGGAATCACTGTTACAAGTGATGTTAAATACTCATGTACTTTTGGAATAACAAAAGCATCTCCATCATGTTCTAAACCTTCCATACTGACAATACAAGGATTTGCACCACGAGCTGCAACTTCTTTGACATTACCACGAATACTTAAATTAACGTGTTCTTGTGTCGCAATTGCAATAACAGGTGTACCGTCTTCAATTAAAGCAATCGTTCCATGCTTTAATTCTCCACCAGCAAAGCCTTCTGCTTGAATATAAGAAATTTCCTTAAGTTTAAGCGCGCCTTCTAAGCAGACAAAGTAATCAGCTGCACGGCCAATGAAGAAGCAGTTACGTGTTGTAGATAGATAATCACGAGCGATTTGCTCGAGTTTTTCTTTTTGATCACAAAGCGTTTCCATCGCACTTGCTACGATTCCAAGTTCTTGAATCGGATCAAAATCAAGTTTCGTTCCTTTTGAGTTTGCCGTATCCACCGCTAAAATCGTCAGAACAGCCATTTGTGCCGTGTACGCTTTTGTAGAAGCTACAGCAATTTCAGGTCCCGCATGCGTGTGTAAAGTAAAGTCAGCTTCACGAGAAAGAGTAGAACCTGGTACGTTTGTAACAGTTAACGTTTTATAACCCTTTTCTTTCACTTCGACTAGAACACCACGAAGATCGGCTGTTTCACCACTTTGCGAAATAAAAATAAACAGTGGGTTTTCTGATAATAGTGGCATATTGTACAAGAATTCACTCGCAATATGAACTTCTACTGGACGCCCAGCAATCTTTTCAATAAGTTGCTTACCTACTAGACCAGCATGATAACTAGTTCCAGCAGCAATAATATAAATACGATCTGATGATTTCATCGCTTCACGAATATTTTCATCTAGACGCACGGTGCCATCGTCATTTTGGTATTTTTGAATGATATTACGAATAACAAAAGGCTGCTCATCAATTTCTTTTAACATGAAATGAGGGTATGTTCCTTTTTCAATATCACTTGCATCTAATTCAGCTGTGTATGGCTCACGCGTAACAACCGTGCCATCTAACTTTTTAATCGTCACATTGTCTTTTGAAACTAAAACGATTTCTTGATCCATAATCTCTAAAAATTGGTTTGTTACTTGAAGCATTGCCATCGCATCTGAAGCAATTACATTTACTCCCTCACCAACACCAATTAAAAGTGGACTCTTACTTTTACCAACATAAACAACATCCGTATTTAGTTTATCAAGAAGCGCAAGTGCATAAGAACCTTTTAATAAAGTTAATGTATGACTAAATGCTTCTTCGACAGACTTGCCATCATTTACAAAGCGGTCAATCAGGTGCACAATTACTTCTGTATCTGTATCACTAGTCATTTCAACGTTTGAAAGGAATTCACTTTTTAATTGCTCATAGTTTTCAATAACACCGTTGTGAACTAATGTAAATCTAGCTGTTTCACTTTGATGTGGATGTGCATTAACTCGGCTTGGTACACCATGAGTTGCCCAACGTGTGTGCCCTATCCCTACAGTAGCAGCTACGTTTAAATCAACTACATCTCTTAATGCAGCAATTCGACCTTTTTCCTTGAAAACATGAACGCCTTGTTCATTTGCAACTGCAATCCCAGCTGAATCATAACCACGATACTCTAGCTTTTCAAGACCTCTTAGTAAAATTTCTTTTGCATCTTCCGTTCCAATATAACCAACAATTCCGCACATAAAATCATTACCTCCCGAAATAGGGGTAAGTACCTAAGGGGTATCTTACCCCCACTTTCAATTTTTTTAGAGGCATGCTTACTTCTGTTTTTGTGCAAAGAGTTGCCTCCTTGTTTTCCCAGAAGTCTAACGGTTGTCATGCTACAACCGGAGGGCATCCGCCGATCCATCGATACTCCCTCTCCTCGTCAACTACATCTCATGTAGTTCAGGCGCTTTTAAATAGTTTCCGTCGATCCACCTTTCTTTTCTTGACTTTTTCCATCATACCTCAACTAAAAGGAACACGTCAATTACCAGTAAATATTTACAGTAAGAGTTTCGCTAAACTCTATATAAAAAAATATGCATAAGCAGCATGTTTCGTTCCGCTTATGCATAAAAGATTAATCTAATCCCATTTCACTTTTCACAACTTCGACAATAGTATCAACATATCGTTCACAAAGTTCTTCAGTCTTAGCTTCAACCATGACTCGAACAAGTGGCTCTGTACCGGAAGGACGTACTAATACACGGCCCTCTCCAGCCATTTGTTCCTCTACCTCTGTAATGATTGAACTGATTTTCTCATTTTCGGTTACAGCGTATTTATCCGTTACACGTACATTTACTAACTTCTGAGGAAATGTCTGCATTTCAGCAGCTAACTTGGATAGAGGCTTACCAGTTACCTTCATAATATTGACTAGCTGGATTGCTGAGAGCAGACCGTCACCTGTCGTAATATGATCAAGGAAGATAATATGACCAGATTGCTCACCGCCTAGGTTATAGCCGCCTTTTCTCATTTCTTCCATAACATAACGATCTCCAACTGCTGTTTGCTTGAAGTCAACACCAATCTCTTCTAACCCTTTATAAAAGCCTAAGTTACTCATTACGGTTGATACAACCGTACCATGCTTTAGCCAACCTTGTTCTTTCATGTATTTTGCGCAAATGAACATTATCTTGTCACCATCGACAATCTCTCCTGTTTCATCAATTGCAATTAAACGATCGGCATCTCCGTCAAAAGCTAGACCGACTTGAGCACCTTTTTCAACAACGAACTTAGCTAACACTTCCGGATGAGTGGAACCACAATTTTCATTTATATTAATTCCATTCGGAGTTGTTCCCATCGTTGAAATATCTGCCTCTAAATCTGCAAATAGATGTGGAGCTAGTGAAGATGCAGCCCCATGTGCACAGTCAAGAGCTATGTGAATACCTGAGAAATCTTCTTGAACTGTTTGTTTTAAGAATTGGATATATTTCTGGCTGCCTTCAAAATAATCGTTTAACTGACCAAGTGCTCCTCCAGTTGGTCTTGGCAACTCATCTTCTGCATCTAATAAACGCTCAATTTCTTCTTCTTGTTGATCTAGTAGTTTAAACCCATCTGGTCCGAAGAACTTAATCCCATTATCAGGTACAGGGTTGTGCGATGCAGAAATCATTACACCTGCATCTGCACTTAATGCTTTCGTTAAAAATGCAACACCAGGAGTAGAAATAACACCCAAACGCATTACTTCAGCCCCAATTGAAAGCAATCCTGCTACAAGGGCACTTTCAAGCATTTCTCCGGAAATACGTGTATCTCTACCAATTATCACTCTTGGTTTTTCGGTATGCTTCGTTAACACATATCCACCCATACGCCCTAATTTAAAGGCTAATTCCGGTGTAAGCTCAGTATTAGCAACTCCACGTACACCATCAGTACCAAAGTATTTTCCCATTATATATTCTCTCCTTCAGACAATCATCAATCAGTATCCACTGTAATTTGAATCGGAACCCTTGTTTCAGCTAAAGCAAATCTAATATTCGGTGGTCCATTTACTTGTATATCAACTTCATGTTCACCGGGCTGAAGATCACTTACATCAATAAATGCTTGAATATCAGATAGAGTGAGTTTACTTAACAACTCTTCTGACCCTTTAGCTGTTATTGATATTGACCTATTCAAGTTTCCGTTAAACGTTACAGTTTCCTCAGTCCGCCCGCCTATTACCTCAACCGGAACGTCCGTAAAGTCCTCTGTTTCTTCTACACTTATAGAGACAGTAACCGATACTGTTTCAGGTACAACTCGTTCTACACCAGGTGGCGTTGGAACGGTCATTTCAACTGTTTGCGTTTCTGTTAGTTGACTAAGATCTATCGTGCCAACGTCTACGACATTCATGCGATCGATTATATCTGTAGGTCCATAGATCGTAAGTTCTTCAGGCGTAATCGTAACACTGTTTATACTTATTCCTTCTGGCAACTCTCCAGATCTAGTTACTTTTGCAGGGACCGTCCGGTTAGGGCTCGTTATTGGAACTCTTACATCGACAACTTGCGGATCTACAGACAAGAATAACTCCTTGCCATCTGCATCATACAACTTTACTGGCGTTGTTTCTTCAATTGTCTTATCTGCCCCAGCAACATCAACAAAAGCCTTGACAACACTCACTTCTCCAACCAAGCTACGAGCCGCTGTCACATCAACATTGATTGGAGTTACGATAGGTGTTCCAACCGTATAACCCTCTTCAACTTCATTCGAATTAATGATATCGACTTGAACCGGGAAAGAAACTGTTTGTTTTTCTTGTAATTCAACACGAACATATTGAGGTACAATCGAAACCGTTAGTTCACTTGGAAAATTTCGATGTTGGACACTCAATGTATGTACACCTTCACCACGATCTGTTACATCAACAAACACTTCATAAGAAGGCCTTGATAATTGAAATAAGGTAAGTTGAGCCTGTGGGCCTCTTAAGTTGACCTGTACATGTTCTGTTTTGTCTATGATGGTATAATTTTCTTCATCATAGAGTACAGTTAGTTCAACATCCTCTAGCGTATAAGCTGGATTAATGGTCGGCAAGACTCCCCCAGGTTGACTCGTTAAGTTGTCAATGTTCACCATCGTAAAAAGCATCACTGCAATGAAGAAAGAAATAATTTTAACAAACCAATGGCTATTAAACAACTTATCCATTTTTCTTACCTCCCCACTGCCAGCGTGGATTGGTCGTACTCTTACTTTCAACTAGTAATTCTCGCTCAAGCAAGCTTCGCAGTTTTTCTTCATCTAACTCACGATGTAATTCACCATTCTTTGTTAACGAAATGCCTCCCGTTTCCTCAGAAACAATAATTGTTACCGCATCAGTCACTTCACTCACACCTAATGCAGCACGGTGCCTCGTTCCTAATTCCTTAGAAATAAAAGGATTCTCTGATAACGGTAGATAACAAGCTGCAGCAAGTATCGTATTACCTTTTAAAATTACTGCCCCATCATGAAGGGGGGTATTTGGTATGAATGTATTAATCAATAGCTCTGAGGTTAAATTAGCATTCATTTGTATTCCCGTCTCAACATAGTCACTCATTCCCGTTTCTCTTTCTAAAGACATAAGGCTCCAATTCGTCTCTTAGCCATATAAGAAGTTGCTTTAATAATGGCTTCAATTGACTTCTTTACATGATCATCTTGAGGAATGGTTCTACTTGAAAACAATCTACCTCTTCCAAGTTGCTCAAGTCCTCTTCTAAGTTCAGGTTGGAAAATAATAATGATAGCAAGTAAACCATAAGTAATCGTTTGATTCATTAAAAACTCTAAAGTTCTGAGACCAAAAAATCTGCTTAGAAACCAAATCGCGAGAATAACAGTTATGCCTTTAACAAGCTGAACAGCCCTTGTCCCACGGATAATCATAATTGCTTTATATACGACAAATGTTACAACTAAAATATCTATAATTTGCCCAACATAGTTGAGCCAACGAAACTCATCTAAAGAAAACATGGCTCTTCCTCCAAACCACTAACATTCGTCAAAGACATTCTCTTGTTGTAATGTCAATCACTTTTTCCCATTATATCACAGTGATAGGCGAAGTCCTACTCACTTGGTTCCCTTTCTGTAATAGACATGACTTCTTTGAAAAAGCTTTTTAAGTGATACCAAACCCAATCTAAAGCTTGATTCACTTCATGCACTTCCCCAGAGATATGTCCAACAGAAGCGTAATAAGCTTCACTATTCACTAATAGTACATTTCCGTGTATTTCACCATCGACTTGTAGCTTCCCATTTCGAACAATAACATCCCCTTTAATCACTTCTCCTTCAGGAACCACAACCATACCACTTTCTTGCTCAATTTGAACATGACCAGAACTCGTAACGACAACTTGCTCCTCACCACTATTCCACAATGTTGAAACACTCGCAAGCATCATTATAAAGAATATCGCTGCTGAAACTAGCAATGGATGTGATCGTGTCCAATGCTTCCACTTTGATACCTGTTTTCTTTCTGGTAGTTTAGCCATTACGTTTTCTGTAAAACCTTCGGGAGCTTGAATGTGTGACGAACTTTGAACAAATGCGATAACTTTCTTTAATTCCTGGAGATGATTTCTACAAGACTCACAACTTTTTATATGGAAATCCATTGCTTTTTTTTCAGCTTCAGTCGCTTCTTCATCAAGAACTTTCTGTATAAGTTCTTCAAAATATTCACCACATCTCATGGTCGGCATCCTCCTTAAACATGTCGCATTCTCTTTCTAAGTGCTTCTCTCCCACGATGTATTCTTGTTTTAACTGTAGAAGGTGGAATATCTAATACTTCACTAATCTCTTTAATTGATAAATCTTCAATGTATCTTAAAATAATAATCGTTCGGTATTTTGTTGGCAATTGGTTAATTTCATCCTGTACCCATTCTTGCCTTTCTAATTTCACCACCTGATCGTCAACTGACTCTTCATCGGATGCTAACTGAGATTCATAAGTTAACCCATCAGATCCCCTTACCTCTTCCTGCAAGTAGAAGTCTGGCTTTTTCTTACGCAAACGATCAATTGCCACATTAGTAGCTATTCTAAATAACCATGTTGAAAATTTTCTATTTAAATCAAAACTGTCAATATTCGTATAAGCACGTAGAAATGCTTCTTGAGCAATATCTTGAGCTTCATGCATATTTCCAACCATTCGATAAGCTACTTGAAACACTTTATCTTTATATAATTCAACAATCTCTGAAAAAGCTTGCTGATTTCCTTTTCTCACTTCCTTAATCAACCTTATAACAATTGTATCCATTCTTTTACCCCTACCTACATTTGTTCTGTTTTTCTACGTAATTAAGTAACAAAAGGTTTCAACTTCCAATTATTACAATATCATATCTGCGATGTTTTGTTAGCTTTAAATTGGGTATTAATAAAAATAACCTATTAAACTAAATCAAATCTTTTTCAAAGTAAACTTTGATGAAGGGGTGGCTGAACAATGGAGAGAGAGAAGTACTTATTACAAGAAATAGAAAAACTCAGAGACATATTAAACAATGAAGCCAAAACAAAATCTTTAATCTCAAAAGAAATGATTAGCTATAGTCATAAATTAGATATATTATTAAATGAATTTGAACAAATCCATAATCAAAAACAACTTAAAAAGACCGTATAAAAAAACCATAGATAATATCTATGGTTTAAATTTATATGTATTGGTGGAGCCTAGCGGGATCGAACCGCTGACCTCCTGCGTGCAAGGCAGGCGCTCTCCCAGCTGAGCTAAGGCCCCAATATAAATATCGCTGGAGCGGAAGACGAGATTCGAACTCGCGACCCCCACCTTGGCAAGGTGGTGTTCTACCACTGAACTACTTCCGCAAATAAAAATGAGCCATGAAGGACTCGAACCTTCGACCCTCTGATTAAAAGTCAGATGCTCTACCAACTGAGCTAATGGCTCTAAAAATGGCTGGGCTAGCTGGATTCGAACCAACGCATGACGGAATCAAAATCCGTTGCCTTACCGCTTGGCGATAGCCCAATCATGGTGGAGGGGGACGGATTCGAACCGCCGAACCCGGAGGGAGCGGATTTACAGTCCGCCGCGTTTAGCCACTTCGCTACCCCTCCACGATTATGGTGCCGGCCAGAGGACTTGAACCCCCAACCTACTGATTACAAGTCAGTTGCTCTACCAATTGAGCTAGGCCGGCAAATATGGTGGAGGATGACGGGATCGAACCGCCGACCCCCTGCTTGTAAGGCAGGTGCTCTCCCAGCTGAGCTAATCCTCCAATAATGATAAAGTTGGTGACCCGTACGGGATTCGAACCCGTGTTACCGCCGTGAAAGGGCGGTGTCTTAACCGCTTGACCAACGGGCCAGATAAACAACATTTCTCACTGACAAAAAATATTATATCGAAATATGAAGTTAATATCAAGTCTTTTTTTAATAAAAAATACTTTAATTTTCCCCTTGAAAACACGAACATATATTCGTTATAATTGATTTAAAAACTTGAGGTGATATTATGAACGAGCCCAAACCTTATTACTCGCGCGAGGAATTATTGACCCTTTTAGACTATGTTCAACAAAAGGCCAAAGAAGAAACAAAATTACAAGTAGCTGAATGTATGCTTGATTATGGAATAGACAGTAAATTAGTTGTTACATTAACTGGATTAACAGCCAACCAACTGACTAAAAGATAGGAACATAAAAGAGCACAGTAACCTATCTTGCACTGCCCCCTGTCAAGTAGATAAAAAGGATTTTTAAATCTTTACCGTATCTATCTTACGTTTAGAACTTCGGAGTAAAGGTTCTTTTACACATAAAAAATACTCCCCTATAG
>NZ_BAUV01000056.1 GCF_000513135.1 Halalkalibacter akibai JCM 9157 | reverse complement strand
TTTATCTAATGAAGAAAACAAAGGTTCTCCTGAGGCTATATCAACATAGATGCCCTTATCTTTTAGCTGATCATATTCATTTTCAAAGGGCGGTTCTGTGTGATGATCTTGAGTCACTTTAAATTGCAAAGGTGTCAATCGTTCTCTCAAATCCTTTTTATAAACTTGCCAATATTTCTGAATGAACTCCATCCTCCCCGACTTTTGATAGACATGCCGAAAATGAAAAGGAAGCTTCTTATAGTATGATTGATGTTTTTCTTCTGCTCGGTAGAAATCCTGCGCTTTTTCAATTTTAGTTACAATCGGGTCAAGAAATCTGCCACTTGTAATTAATTTCTCTAAACTCGAAAAAGCGATGTTTTTTTGCGATTGTCCATCATAATAAATTGCAGTTGTAAAAGCATTGCCTCGGTCAGCGAACTGACCAAACGAATCAGTAGGATCAATTAACTTCCAGTAAATATTTAATAAACTCTCAAAAGAAATCATCTTTGAGTTGAATTTTATTTGTACGGCTAGACGATGCCCTGATTGAGCTGAAATAGCGTTGTCGTAACTTGGGTTGTTATCAGCTCCTCCTGTGTAACCAACCGTAACTCTTTCAATCCCTGGTAATTCAACAAATGGAGGAACCAAAAACCAAAAATGCCCGCCTGCAAACATAGCTATATCATTCAAGTTCCACACATCCCTTTACCATTTTAGACCATTTATTATTTTCAATATTACTTGATACTCACGTTCATCTAACTTCCAATGTTCTAACTCTGTCCTTATTGTTTGAAGAGTCCCGAATTCACGAACAAAACCGTTCAACCTAGCAACAAGTGTAGAGTTAACAAACTGTTGGTGTGATTCAAACAAATGTAATAGGTCTTCGTAAGCTTTAGGAAATCTTTTTAAATAATACTTTTGATGCTTATCTTCAGCTACGTAAAAATGAGTAAACGGGCTTACTTCTGTCTGAATCACCCCATTTAATTTATCTTCCAAATTCTCCTTCAACTGTAATGCCATTTTTCGTTGCGCTTCCGTCCGATACAAAAACAAAGAGAGATACTGCCTTCCGCGATACACTTCTTTTCGTAATGAGTTGTGATTTCCCCAAAAGATCGTTAATAATTCCGAAACCTGAATTACATCTGGGTCAAAGTCTATTTCAATCGTCTCTGTATGATCACCCATTTGCCGATAGGTTGGCTTGCTGCTAGTTCCACCTGCATAGCCAACACGCGTTCGGATAACACCAGGAAGATGCCCGAACCGAGCATCTGGTCCCCAAAATCAGCCCATACCTAGTGTAACAGTCTCAATAGTCGTTGCCCTTCTTGTAAGCTTTTTTTCATCTATTAATTGATTCATCATTTTCACTTCCTTTTACATTACTTTATCCATTCAAATTTAAAAGAATGTTCTTGACCGTAAATTGAATATTTAAGAGAACTGCGTAATAAAAATGAAAAGATCGCTGTTTTTAATTTTGCATTAAACTTGTAGGAGGTACAAGCATGGGATTAGATCCACAAGCAAAGTTGTTTTTAGACCTTATGAAGCAGCAAAACACGCCAGCACTTGACCAATTATCTATAGAAGAAAACCGCAATTTAAACAAAAAATTAACGACTTTCGGTGGACAACCCGAACGTGTAAACAAAGTAGAAGACGTCGTTATTCCAGTTAGGGAAGGACAGATAACTCTTCGGCTATATACGCTTCTGGCGAGGGACCCTTTCCTGTTTTTATTTACTACCATGGCGGTGGTTGGGTTTTAGGAGATCTTGATATTGTGGATGTACCACTTCGCTCTATTACAAACTCATCAAATGCGCTTGTCGTATCCGTAGACTACCGGCTCGCACCTGAAAATAAATTTCCGACGGCTCCAGAAGATTGCTATCAAGCTTTACAGTGGGTTGCATCCAACATCTCCTCTTATAATGGGGATCGTAACAGAATTGCCGTTGGTGGAGATAGTGCAGGGGGCAACTTAGCAACAGTTGTCACTCAAATGGCTAAACAACGAGAAGGTCCTTTCATTTCCTATCAAGTTTTAATCTATCCTGCAACTCAATTTTCATTTCATACACAATCTCATTTGGAAAATGGTGAAAACTATTTTCTAACTAAAAGTTCAATGATTTATTTTGCCAAACAATATATATCTGAAAAAGAAAAAAATCATCCATATGCTTCTCCTCTTTTAGCTCCTGATTTAACAAGTTTACCGCCCGCGCTCATTATCACAGCGGAATATGATCCACTAAGAGATGAAGGCGAAGCTTACGCTAATAGACTAAAAGAGTCAGGTGTTCCGGTGCAATTAGAAAGATACGAGGGAATGATCCATGGCTTCTTCTGGCTTTCTGGGATCATGGATCAAGGTAAAAAAGCAATTGATCAAATTGGAAGCATTCTGAAAGAGCATTTTTCAAATTCTATTTCACATATTTAATTAGGAACGGACTCTACTTATAAGAGTCCGTTCTTAACTGTTAATGTGTTGATATATTACTGTGTATCGGATTTGTTCGATTGTCGTTCTTATCTCTTTCATTCAAATTTGTCATAATTATATTTATAATGACAAAGGCAATAACCAGAAGGCTGATCCACCATTTTTTCACCAAATTCCTCTCCCTCTATTGCTCATTTTCCTACTGTTTGTTAACATCATTCCCCTTTATCCTAATATATTATTCTCCTTATTAGTAAGTAAATGCATTTACCGTGATCTTAAAAGCAATTCGTTATCAACTGAAGATTTATCAATACTTTTCAAAAACCTTGTTAAAGCTTCTACCAAAATCTATTGTATTTTATTCATTTTTATGCCACAAATTGACAGATAACTTATTATCTGACTATAATTCTAGTGTAAGAAAATTAAAAACATAGAAAAGGGGGATTTACATGAAACAAGATTCATCTAAGTTTTTTGTCATGATGCTTTTACTAGCTATTACGCTCATGGCAGCTTGTAGTAGTGATTCTACTACAGACTCTACTAATGAAAATGGAAACAAAGAGGGACAAGCTGGTGGCGATTTACAAATTGGTGTCGTATCTGATCCTGTCTCGCTAGACCCACATGGTGCAAACGAAACCGTTGCAAATACGATCAACGCTACCATTTATGATCGATTGGTTTACATGAATCAAGATTCTATGATACAACCAGGGCTTGCGGAGAGTCTTGAGCAAATTGAAGACACGGTCTGGGAAGCGAAAATTCGCGAAGGTGTTACATTCCACGATGGTGAAATTCTGAATGCTGAAGTAGTAAAACTAAGCCTAGATCGTGTTCGTGATCCAGAAGTAGCTGCACCAGTAGCTTTTCTATTTGGGATGGTTACAGATGTAAGAGTAGTAGATGAATATACCGTACATATTGAAACGGAATTTCCATTTGCACCTCTTCCTGCCCATTTAGCGCATACGGCTGGAAGTATTCTAAGTCCGAAACTCATTGAACAATCTTATGAAGATCTTGCTAATGGGGAAAATCCATTTGCAGCTGCAAATGAAAATCCAGCTGGTACTGGCTACTTTAAATTTGAAAGCCAACAACCGGGAAATTCTGTTACTCTTTCTAAAAACGAAGAATACTGGGATGAAGCAGCTAAAGTTGATACCGTTACATTTAAGGTCATACCTGAAAGTTTAACTCGTATTGCTGAACTTGAAACAGGAGATATTGATATTAACTTTACGGTTGATCCAAGTGATGTAACTCGTTTGAACAGTGGTGCGGAAACAGAAATTGTTCAAGTGAACAGCACTCGTATGGTTTACTTAGGATTCAATACGGAAAAAGAGCCATTTGATGATGTGAATGTTCGTCGTGCTCTTCACATGGCAGTTGATAAAGATGCTTTAGTTCAAGGGATTTTAGATGGAGTTGGCATTCCTGCCAATACTCCAATCGCACCTGGAGTATTTGGTTATAGCGAAGGCATCGATGCAATTGAATACGATGTTGAACAAGCTAAAGAGCTTCTTGCTGAAGCTGGCTTCGAAAACGGATTTGACGTTACTTTGTTAACAGATGATAATCGTGAACGTCAAGACTTAGCCGTTGCTCTACAAGCTCAATTAGCTGAAATTGGTGTAAACGTAACAATTGATACTTACGAGTTTGGTACGTACATCGAACGTGCCGGTGCTGGTCAAATGGAAATCTTTCTAGGTAGCTGGGGAACGGTGACGTTAGATGCAGATTACGGATTATACGCTGTCTTCCACTCAGCGAACATTGGACCTCCAGGTAATCGTTCACGTATTGTAAACCCTGAACTTGACGAACTTCTAGATGCTGCTCGTAAAGAAGGAGACGCTGAAACTCGTATAGATTTATATGCACAAGCTCAGAACAAATTATATGAAGAATCACCTTATGCTTACCTTTACTTCCCGGACAATATCTCAGGTATCCGTTCAGATGTAGAAGGATTCTGGCAATACCCAAGTGGATACTTCTACTTACGTGATGTTCAATTAAACAGATAATTCATTCAGAAAGACTTGGTTTCTTGCCAAGTCTTTTTATTTTTCGAACCTTTCTACACCTCATAAAAAAAGTTATCCCAAAAGCATCTATGACAGCTTTTGGAATAACTCCTCCCCCTTAATGGTATTTCTTAAATAGTAATGAAACGTTGTGACCACCGAATCCTAAAGAATTAGACAAGACAACATCAACATGTTTAGCTTTTGCCTCGTTCGCCGTATAATCTAAATCTAACTCGGCATCTGGTGTCTGATAATGAATGGTAGGAGGCACAATGCTATCTTGGATTGAAAGAACCGAGAAGATCGCCTCAATGGCTCCGGCAGCACCAAGTAAATGTCCCGTCATTGATTTCGTTGAGCTGACCGATAATTGATACGCATGCTCTCCAAACACCTCTTTAATCGCAATAGTTTCATAAAGATCATTATAATAAGTGCTTGTCCCATGAGCATTAATATAATCAACTTGGTTAGCTACTAAATTCGCATCCCGAAGTGCCAATTTCATTGCGCGTTGCCCACCCTCTCCGTTTGGTGCTGGTGTTGTGATGTGATGTGCATCACCTGTAGCACCATAACCGACAATTTCACCATAGATTTTGGCATCTCTAGCTAGGGCATGTTCAAGCTCTTCCAGGATTAGCACTCCTGCACCTTCGGCAATAACAAACCCATCTCGATTTTTGTCAAAAGGTCTACTAGCCGTTTCAGGATCTGGATTAGTTGATAAAGCAGTCATATTAGCAAATCCCGCAATCGTCATATCAGTAATTGCTGCTTCAGTCCCACCTGTAACCATAACATCCATATCGCCATTTTGAATCACACGAAATGCGTCACCTATTGAGTTAGCACCTGATGCACATGCCGTGACAGAACAATTATTAATTCCTTTCGCTCCAAGTTCGATCGAAACGCGACCAGATGCCATATCTGGAATGAGCATCGGGATAATAAACGGACTCACACGTTTAGGACCCTTATCGAGAAAACGTTTGTGCTGATCCTCAAATGCATCTAAGCCACCGATACCAGAACCAATCCATACGCCAACACGTTCAGCGTCGATATCCTCTCCGATAGTAAGTAAAGCATCCTTAACCGCCATTTTACTTGCAGCAATCGCCAAATGTGTGAAACGAGCCATACGTCTAGCTTCTTTCCCGTCCATATACTCCGCAGGATCGAACTCCTTAACTTCCCCTGCTACTTTTACATTAAATTGATCAGAATTTACTCTTGTGAGTGGACCAATGCCTGATTTTCCATTTTTCAGATTATCCCATGTTGTTTGAACATCATTCCCAAGTGGCGTTACTGCTCCAATTCCTGTAATAACAACTCGTTTCTTCATACAGTCTCCCCCTCTATTAATTGCTATAAATCATTTTCCCCACCTTATACAAATAGAACCCCATGTTAAGCCCCCGCCAAAACCTACCATTACAACGACATCATCATCCTTGATTGCTCCTTTTTCAAGCTCTTCGAAAAGGGCTAACGGAATAGAAGCGGCTGATGTATTTCCGTGTTTTGTGACAGTAGTCGATACCTTGTCTCGATCTAGCCCAAGCCTTTCTCTTGCAGAATCAATGATTCGGATATTTGCTTGATGTGGAACGAGAAAATCGACTTCTTCTTTTTCAAGTCCAGCTTGAGTGACTACTTGCATGCAAGACTCCGGTAACTGCCTAACTGCAAATTTGAACACTTCACTTCCGTTCATAGCGACAAAATTAGTTTTATTATCTACGAACAAATGTTTACCACCTGTTCCATCGGCCCCTAATTCAAAGGAGAGTATACCCCTCCCTTCTGTAACTTCTGATAAAATAACAGCGCCAGCACCGTCACCAAACAGGACACAAGTGTTCCGATCATCCCAATCTACAATTTTAGAAAATTTCTCACTTCCAATAATTAATACGTTCTTATATGTATTCGTCTCAATGAATTGTTTTCCTGTTACAACTGCATAAACAAATCCTGAGCATGCCGCACTAAGATCCATGGCAGGGACATGTCTAATTCCGAGTGATTCTTGAACCATACAAGCAACGGTCGGAAATACATGATCAGGTGTGGCTGTCGCAACAAGAATTAAATCAATATCTTCAGCAGTCATCGAAGCATCTAACAAAGCTTTTTGGGCTGCTTTTACAGCCATATGAGAGGTGTCCATCTCATCACTGGCAATTCTTCGTTCTTCGATTCCAGTTCTAGAGCGAATCCACTCATCACTTGTGTTGACTTTTTTCTCAAGGTCATGATTCGTTACAATTTGTTCTGGAACATAAGTCCCTACTCCAACGATTCCAACACTCTTCATTTCATCACCCTAACCAATAAAATTAAGATCTGGTCTTAATATCTCATAATAATATAATACAGGAAAAAGCTATGAATTTAAAGGGAAAACCAGATTCCTATAAATATTGTTCATACTCATAAAAAACTCTTGAATCCTAAGCTCCTATCGAATACTGTTAATATATGTTAATAAGTACATAAATCTCTTGGATGAAAGGATGATCGTATGAGTTACCTTACTGCCGACATTTGTGATGCACACCGAGACTCAGTTCAATTGGCCAATCCTGTATTTACATTATATGGGAATAAAAGGTCTTTTCACGGACCCGTACAGACAGTAAAAGTATTTGAAGACAACGAATTGGTCAAACAGTCTTTAGAAACGATTCCTGAAGGTAGTGTACTAATAGTAGACGGTGGCGGCTCATTAAAGTGTGCACTAATGGGCGATAATCTAGCAGAAATTGCTATTAACAGAAACCTAGCAGGCATTGTCATCAACGGTTGTATACGGGATAGTGCTTTAATTAATAACATGAATGTAGCCATATTTGCTCTTCAAACAAATCCATTCAAAAGTATCAAGCAAGGGAAAGGTGAAGCAAACCTTCCTGTGCAGTTTGCAGGTCTTAACTTTGAACCAGGTAACTACGTTTACGCGGATGAGGATGGAATCTTACTCGCAAAAGAGAAATTACAATAATCAAACAACACTCTTATTCAAACCGAATAAGAGTGTTGTTTGATTACGTTCTATTAAAAAGTAGTTAGATTTGTTTTTTTCTGTAGTCTGAATAAATATCTTTTATATTCAGCAAAATCTTCTAAATATTCATCAGCTTCAGTTGTGTATTTGCCATCTTTATTTTCCCATAGCCTTGAAAAATAACTTGAGACATCTTGAATAATGGCTTTTTCTGTTCTTGCTTTAATTTCAATGTCTGTATCAAGGTTAAAATCATCTAGATTTCTTCTGGTGAAATTAGCAGAACCACCAATAATCGTACTTATATCTTCTCGTTCAATTAATATTAACTTCGTATGATATTGTTCATCGTTTGTGTGATACCATTTAATATCAATATAATCGTTTCCATATTGAACTAAATCATAAGCTACAGGCCTATTAGGAATGCCGATATTTTCATTTCCGAAAACTGTCTCATTCGGATCTAAAATCAAACGAATCTTAACCCCTCGTTCAGAAGCAGCTATTAACTCTTTCACTACCTGACTTTCTGATAAATTAAACATCCCAATATAAATCCGATCTCCACTTCGGGTGTCGCTTATTTCTTCCTTAAGGTGTTTGAGTATTTTCCCTTCCGTTAAGAGCCGTACTTTTATATCGCCTTTTGCATTGCTTGTTATACCGTAATTAGGTAGCTCGCCTCCATCAGAAAAATTCGCTACTGCTTGTTCAGATTGCAAAATATCCTTTATTATATTTCCACCAACAATAAAAGCAACATTAGAATTATAACCACTTGCATCATGAGGATTAGCAGAAGTAATTATAGCCTCTTTCTCTGTTGTCATTACTTTCCGATGATTGCCCTTTAAATTCAACATCTTTAAATATGATCCTAACGTCACTTTAGGAGCATTTTCACTAAAAGGATTCTCAATCCAGCCTTCCCCCTCTTTCCCGAAGAGGTGCAAAAAGGAGCGCCAAAAACCGGAATACAAAGGATTCGCATCTCGTAATGGAGTTAAATTAGTTAAAATAACATCAACACCATTAGCTTCTAATTGATCAAGATGAGGAGAGCGATGAGATTTATAGGTTGTATTTATTTCATCTGTTATAAAAGTCATTTCCATATGAGGCATATCTACTTTTTTTTGAACTAGAGCCTTTGTAATCCGGTCAACGATCTCGGGGTAATCTTTATCCTCATCATATTTTTCGTTAAATAAAAACATATCAAAAATAATAAATTGCTCTGCTTCTTCAATCATTTGTATAACTCTATCAAATATGTGATGCTCTCGAATCACATCTCCGTCTTTTTCGTACGTAATATCTGCTATAAACTCAACATTAGAAACAGAATGAACATTTCCTTCATATGATAATCCTTCTGGCAACGGTTTAAACAGCCCATAAATCGTGTAAGAACCAACTGTTAGTGCTAAGAGCAATAGAATGGTTAAAGAAATTTTTTTCATAGCTCCCCCTTTAAAGTTTTATATTCTCTGTCTTTTGAATTTGGATTTAACGTTTAAACATAGATGGATAGACAAAAAGCTTGGACGCTTCCAAGCTCTTTGCCTATTCATCTACATTGATTAACTTCAAACTACATATCTAAGGCCGCTTGAGCGTAAGTAATGTCTTTTTGCAACTGTTCGGGAATGTTATAAGCATCATAAATACCTCTATTTTGTAAAAAAGTATAAATCTGCTCGTGTTGGCCAATAGCAGTCATTAATTCAGTCTCTAGGAACGTTCTCACCTGAGGAGAAGTGGCTTCTGAAAGAGCTGTAGATAAATCTTTAATAGCTGCCTTCGTTTCAAATAACATATCTGTAACAATAGTATGATCTGCAAAGCTTAATTGTTTAGATTCCATTACCTCACCTCTTCTTGCTTTAATTGTGTTGCAGCGACTGTAAGTAATGATTGCATTTGTTGCACTGAACTTGTCCCTTGTTGCACACTTTGTTCAACAAGCACTTTAAGTTCTGGATTTTCAACAAGTGATAATCTTGTTTTAGCTTCTGTTAAACAAGATCCTTTAAAATTTATTAGCTCTCTTAAATCAACGATCTCATGGACGCCAAATGTAGTTTGATTCATTTTCTCACCTCCAAGCGCAACCATAGTGTTAGCTTTGAAGACGATCTTTAAAGAAGGATTTTATTGGAAAATAAGTTTCACACTTAACAGATTCAGATAACAATCGATCAGAACATAAAAAAAAGCGTCATCATTAGATGATGACTACTCCTTATATATTTATTGAATAAATTGTGTAAATCCTAAAATAAATATTACCCATACTCCAATTAGCATATGAGAAACACAAACTCCAACAAGAGATCGTTGCCTTGCAAAAAGCCACCCCCAGTATAGTCCAGGAACAAATGTCACTAGAGCAAATAACGTTCCAATATGAGAGTGTGCCATTGCAAATAGCAAGTTAGAAACAATAATTGAAATCCATAGTTTTCTTTTTGTATTAGGTAAAAACTCCACTAAAGTAGATTGCAACCCCGCTCTAGCGATAAATTCTTGCACGATCGAAAATAAAATATAGATGCTCACCATTCCAATAAAAACGGAATAAGAAAATCCGACTCCTTCTAATACAGCTCCAGGATTAAATAAAGGAATATCATCAAAAGCTGGAATAAGATTGATCAAAGCCAACTTTAAAACAAAGAAAAATAATAAAATCGGCATCGTAAGCATAATAGATTCCTTTACATGCTTTTGCCAATTTTTAAATGATACTCCAAATGTTTCAAAAGATAATTTACTTTTCTTCATTAAAAGATACATAACATAAGCAAAGCAACCAATTAGTACAATATCAACATAGGTAGATACTCCAGAATTCAAAACAATTCCTTTTAATGCGCCTAAGCTAAGAGTATATAAGGATAACACGCATAAAAGATAGATCGTAAGAGTACCTAAAAAATGATAACGTTTTGTTTGAAATTTAGTTAGCTCCTGATCACCGTTTAATTGTTTAACAAGTTTTTTCAACAGCTTAATTTGCAAGGATTGATAGCGATTCCTTGCAAAAAGTTTATTAACATTTATTTTTATTAATATTGAAGGCTCAATAGCTATAATGGTATCTAACGGAGTGTCAGTCGTTTCTAGCACGCCAACGAAATCGCCAGCCACCCGCTGTGATTTGGGTGATATTAATTTCGAACCATTTTCCACTACATCAAGAGTTCCTGTTTTAATTAGATAGAAAGCGTGCTGCATTTGACCTGCCTCTAATACCACTTGTCCCGCTTGAACAGAAATTTCTTCTGAGAAAGTAGAAATAAGTTTTAACTCGTCATCTGTTAAATCTTGAGATAGCTGATTGGTTCTAATATCTGTGACTAAATCGGGTATTGCTGTCTCATTCCTACTAATCACTTGAATCTACTCCTCGTTATAACAAAGATCATTCCATCATTATACTGAAGTTTGATTAGCTTATATAGTTAATTAAGATAAGTAAATTATGGAAAAAAAGCTTATCATTGAAATAAGCTGCTCTCCATTACTATTTTAATAAAACTTTCATCTTCTTGTACTATACTCCAGATAGACACCCCACCGAAAAGGGATAAACAAACAGAAAAAACCTCCTGTGATTCACTCACAGAAGGTCATTTATTAGCTGCTCATTCGTTCTATCTTATCTTGACTTTGAGTCATTTTCACAAGAACTTGACGAATTCGCTTTGCTTCAGCTCTTGATATTTTTAAAGTTAGATCTTCGTAATAAAATTCTTCGCCCTCTTTAGGAATTCGTTGAAATTCTTCAATTAACCAACCACCTACTGTATGATTCGTTGTTTGAGGAACTGAAATAGAAACGATTGAAGCAAATTCATCAATCGAAAGATCTGCGCTAAGCAAATAGCTAGACGGTCCAACCTGCTTTACTTGATTTATCGTTACATCGTGTTCATCCCAAATTTCACCAACGATTTCTTCTAAAATATCTTCTAACGTTACTAAACCTGAGGTACCACCGAACTCGTCAATTACAATCGCCATATGAGTCTTTTGCTTCTGTAACTCTGGAAGCAGTGTCGCGAGCTTCATCGACTCAACAACGAATAATGGCTGTCTCAGTAACGATCTTAAATCAAGTTTCTCTCCTTGCTTTATATAAGCTGTTAAGAAATCTCGTTCAGATAAGATCCCGATAATGTTATCAATATTCCCTTCATAAACAGGAATTCTTGAAAAACGCTCTTTAAAGAAAACATCTTTAACGGATGAGATAGACTGATTTACATCGACGGCAATCATATCAGGTCTGGGCTTAATAATTTCATGAACAATTAGATCATTAAAGTCTAGCGAACGGTGTACAAGTTCTTTTTCATTTTTCCCGATGACACCTTCGTCCTCACTAATTTGAACAAGCATTTTAATTTCTTCTTCCGTAACGGAAGGGGTATGATCTTTACTTTTCACAAATAAAGAAACTAAATTTTTAATTTTAACAAACACCCATGTAACAGGATAAAAGGCATGAATCAACAACAACAGGATGCCAGATGTCTTTAAGGCATAACTTTCGGCATACTCTTTTGCCAAAGACTTTGGAATAATCTCACCAAAGATTAGTACTAATATCGTTACAACAAATGTACTAATAAAAACACCAAGACTAGGGCCAAATAGCCCAATTGCAATTTGTGATGAGAGAGTCGCAGCTGCAATGTTCACAAGGTTATTTCCAACCAGAAGGGTCGAAAGCGTCTTATCAAAGTTATCAGCAATCCAAACGGCTTTCTTCGCTCCTTTTCTACCTTCGTCTTCATAGTTTTTGAGACGAAGCTTATTGACGCTCGAGTATGCTGTCTCGGCAGAAGAGAAAAAAGCAGATAAACCTAATAACACGATAAAAAACACAATCAAACTCGACGGAACATCGTCCATCTAAACATCACACTCCATTTTTCATTTACCTTAATTTTACTATTGAACATTCAATTTAGCTACCGTTTTTTTAACTTCTAGATAACTTAAAACATAAGCACTTAGTCCACCAGCTACAAAGGCGAACGCACTAATTAGAATTAACAGGTTATTTCCGGTAATCCCAGGGAAAATAACGACAATTGAACCGATTATAAACCCTATCATGACTGCGTAAGTCCCTGTTTTAAATTGGACTAACAGATAACTAATTAGCTTACTAGTAAGAACAAGTCCAAACGCCACACCGATCCCTACTGTTATTAAGACAGGTAAATATAAAGTAGACAAAGCGTTGATAACAGTTGGATACACACCCAATAGTAAGAAAATAAATGACCCACTTATACCCGGTAAAATCATTGCTGAACTTGCTAGCCACCCGGCCATAAACAAAAACAAATAATCCACCAAACTTAATCCACCTATTACTGCCACCTCATTGTCTTTTATGAACAATGTTGAAGCAACGATCATTGCACCGATCCCAAGCAAGATATAGTGACGAAGAACAAACGTTCTCTTAAAGTCAATTTCTTTTAAAAGTGCCGGAATAATCCCTATTATCAACCCAAGGAAAAAGAAAAAGGTTGGCTGAGGAAACTCCGCTAATAGCCACTCAATTAATCTACTAACAGATAGTAATGCTAAGCCAATTCCTAGTCCTAATGGAAGCAAAAAGAGCAAATGGCGTTTCCAATCTTTAGTAAAGAGACCATTAATAGCTCCGATTAGATCTTGATAAATACCAAGGACTAATGCAATCGTCCCTCCACTTACACCTGGAATTAAATCGCTTATCCCCATCATGAAACCTTTTATTATATTTCGCCACTGAAACAAGATTCTATCTCCTATCAAATTCAAATAAGTTAGCTAAATAAGATTTAGATAATAATATAAGATCTACAAACAATAAACAATCAGTTTTCAAAAGGTTACTTAATTTATCACAATTAACATTAAAATTATTCCGAAATAATAGACGATGAAAACAATCATCGTCAACAAATATCACTTATGGTTTAAGAACTACTTTAATACAATTATCCATTTTAGTATCAAATATTTCGTAGCCGTGTTTAGCTTGGTGTAGAGGGAGAACGTGTGTAACTATGTCACCAGGATCTACCTTGCCTTCTGCTATCAAATCATGGATAAGTGGCATATAGTGAATGACTGGAGCCTGACCAGTTCTAATATTTACATTTCGTTGAAAGATATCTCCAAATGGAAATCCGTTATATCTCGATGAGTAAACGCCTGTAACCTGAATATTTCCACCTTTTCGAACCGCTTGACTTGCCATGACTAACCCACTCATAGCCCCTCCGTGCAATTTTAATCCTGAGGCAAGGAATTCAATGTCAGTCATCTTTCCACTCATACCTACACAATCAATAACAACATCAGCTCCACCACTTGTTAAATCATGCAGAAAGGCACCAACATTTTCGTGATCTTCAAAATTGACAACCTCAACATGATTTGTCCGTTTCGCATGCTCTAGGCGGTAACCAACATAATCAACAGCAATCACTCTTTTAGCACCTTTTAACCATGCAAATTTTTGTGCGAGTAAACCGACTGGACCGCAACCTAAAATAATAACCGTGTCTCCTTCTTTCATTCCAGAGTTATCCACGCTCCAATATGCTGTTGTTCCAGCATCTGATAACAGGACGAGCTTTTCATCTTCTACTTCACTGTCTTCCGGTATTTTAAATGGGGTAAAATTCCCGTAAGGAACTCTCATATATTCAGCTTGTCCTCCTGGATAGCCTCCTGTCGTACCAGAATATCCGAAGTACGCACCCATTTCACCATTATCATTGGCATTGTCACACTGACTTTCCAATTCATGCTCACAGAACCAACATTTACCACAACTCACGTTGAACGGGATCACTACACGATCGCCCTTTTTGACCTTTGTAACTTCTGGCCCGACCTCTTCCACTATTCCCATCGGTTCATGCCCAATAATGTAGTCATCTTGAATGTTAGGAATGAAACCATGAAGCAAATGTAAATCAGAACCACATATGGCCGTGTGGGTTAGTTTAACAATAATATCATCGGCTTTTTGAATTTTTGGCGCTTGTACCTCTTTTACAATTACTTCTTTAACCCCTTGAAAAGTTACTGCTTTCATCATCATTCTCCTCTAGTTTATTTACTCTGGTGGCGTTGGATATAAACCTTTTCGATTCGTATTCCCTGGGAAGAGATTAAGACCAGCAATATCAATTGCCGTATCTGCAGCTTTTACATCAAGTATTTTCTGTTCATTTAAGTTATAAGGATGAAACCATTTTTTCTTCATCATCAACTCTGCAACTTCGCCTTGATAATCAATAGCAGTCTCCATTTGGTTACGAAGAGTCAATCTAGCCTCAGGACTAGCAGCTTCCGTAATCGCAACTGCATAATTTCGAACCGTTTCTTTTGCTGTTATTAACAAATCAAGTGCTAACGCTGAATCTGTTTGTTCAGGCATTCCAACTGAATTAATAGGATCTAAATAATCATTCATTTTCGCGCCTCCTAATGAATTCTTGCTTTTTCGTAAAGAGATTTCAATTCTTCAATATCTTGTATCGATTGTTGTACATTTTTCTCCATTAACGCCTTTAAATCTTGGTCAAACACAATCCCTTGCATCATTTTCGCTTTCAATAACCCGATAGTCCTAAGATTTAACATCTCGTGAGTGTCCATAGTCTCATGGTAAGCTAAACGTTCTTGATTCATTCAAACCACCTCCTATTTCATTCATAACAATATTTTGTCTCTTTGAAGTTGTCTTATCCTAAGAAGCCTTTAACAACCCCTTTTTTCTGATAGAGCCGTTGAATAATTCATTTTTAATAACGCAACATAAAGAAAAGCCTTTTATTGGAGTGATTAATATGACTGAAGCGCTAGCGATGCATGAAAAATTAGAAGTCCATGAAATGGTCACCTTTAAAAATCTTTGCGTGACCAAATCAGCTACTATGAGTGGGTTGGTTAAATGTGAAGAGCTAAAGGCTATACTCTCAATGGATGTAACCGCAGGTAGAAAGCATATACAGCAGCTACAAAGTTTTTTACAAGAAGGAGATGTGAAACTTGACTAATATCATTCAAAACATAGCTGGACTGTCAGCAATGACTGATCAAGTGATTGCAACTGATTTTCTCATTACTGCTAAGTCAGGAGTAAGAAACATGGCCTTTGCGTTAACCGAGGCTGCCACACCTGAACTAAGGGTCACTTTACGTCAGCAATTAAATGACGCTATTGAAACACACGAGAAGATCAGCCAGTATATGATAGATAAAGGGTACTATTATCCTAGCGACTTAGATGAACAGGCCAAAGTGGACCTTACCGCGTCGAAGGTTGCTTTAAAAATATCAAAGTAAAATGCCTGAAGAAGACCTTCACTTTTTGTAAAGGTCTTCTTCAGGCATTTAGTTTAGTAAAAATATCTTACTCAATGGTATAATTAGTTTTTTGTTTAGTGTTTATTTATACTGATTCCCTTACAGTAAATGAAATTTTCAACGCCGTGACATGATCTTACTCGCGATTTCTCTCCTAAATACTAAATGCACCCTTAAAAGGCATATAGAAAAGTCGCAATAATAGATTAATGCGACTCATGTTTAGGCAGACTTATTTCTTATTTTTGATAAGGGATATTTAATAAATCTGGTACCGTCACAAATTCAAATCCTTGCGCTTGTAATTGCGGGATAATTTGATGAAGTGATTCAATTGTGCTAGTACGGTCTGCATCCCACTCTCCTCCATCATGCATAAGGATAATAGAACCTGGCTCCATATTACTTAGTACATTTGCTGCAGTATCATCTGCTCCTAGTTCACGCCAGTCAAGAGAATCAACATTCCAACCAACAACGGTATAATTCATCTCAGCTAACTTCTCAACAAGCTCATTATATAAAAAGCCATAAGGGGCACGGAATAAACTCGTTCTGTAACCAAGAATATTAGCTAGTGCCTCCTCAGTTTGTGCTACTTCTCTTTCTAAAGTGGCGATATCTGCTTGTTCGACTAGATTAGGATGCCAATATGTATGGTTTCCTACGATGTGCCCTTCTTGTTGCATCCGTCTTACTAAGTCAGGATAAGCCTCAGCTCTTGAACCCATTACAAAGAATGTTGCCGGCACATTATATTGATTTAATATGTCTAATACTTGACCAGTAAAACGTGGGTCTGGTCCGTCATCAAACGTTAAAGCCACACGATTATCCGTAAGTGCGCCGCGAAGTACGACCGTCTCAGGATATCGCTGTTGCAAAATAATGTTTGAAACCGGTTGGCGAACTCGCTCTGTATATTCGGGACCACCCTGTTGCTCGGGAAAATCATCTGGTCTCTCAGGATTTCTATCTTTGTTCCAAAACCACTCATTTTCTACATCTCCTGGAGCCGCATGAACCATCATTAAACCGCTTGTTTGAACCCCAACCATTAACGCAATAACCATCATCCATTTCCAAAGTGCTTTTTTCATTGATTCATCTCCTTATTTTAGATCTTGCATTGTTATTTTCCATTTGAAAAAGGAAATTTATTCATGAAAAAAGAGCTATAACAAAAAGCCAATGCTTTGCCTGTTATAACTCTCATTTTAAAAATCAATTACCCTGTTGTGATTCTTCCTGAGTTCTTTCGTTGTTCTTCCACAAATTCATTACGTTCGCCACCATCTGATAACTCTTCAGCAAATTCCTGTTCATGACCTTCATCCAATAAATGCTCCATTGGTTCATCGCACTGATCTTTTTCTTTACTCATTTTTGTTCACTCCTTTATTTATTTAAGTTTTGCTGGGCCATACGAATCATTTCTTTCACCATACTACCACCGATTTTCCCACCAACTTCTCCAGCTTGCTTAGAAGTGAGCGTACCGTTGTAACCCTTTTTCAAAGGTACATTTAACTCATTTGCTACTTCAAACTTCACGTTATCTGGATCTGATGGATCAGCATGATACCCCTTCTCGGCCATTACTTTCGCTTTAAACTGCTTCATAGCTACTTGAGCTTCTGGTACTAACAATCGTCTTCTTCTAGCCATTGTTTTTCATCTCCATTTATCAAGACTTGCCTTTAGTTTTGCCACTTTACGATTTAGTTTACATAGGAAAAAACGCCAAATGAAAAAGATGAAAATCGAGTTGATTTTCATCTTATGACGTTAATTTATATTTTTTCCGTAAAAAATCTCATCCATTTCCATGGTCAATTTATTTGTAATCTCTTCAGCTTCACCGGGATGAAGATCCACTTTGGTTCGACCAAATAAATAGTTGTCTAAATCGAAATCTTTTAGTTTGCATTTTGTATGAAACGTATTCTCCTGATAGATGTTCACATCAATCATGTCATACAGACTTTTCACTTCGTCTGGAATGTAATTTTGAATCGAATTTATATCATGATCAATAAACAATTTATGCCCATCTACATCTCTTGTAAAACCTCTTACACGATAATCCAGTGTCATAATATCTGTTTCAAAAGAATGGATCAAATAATTTAATGCTTTTAACGGAGAAATTTCTCCACATGTTGAAACATCAATATCAGCTCGGAACGTACTAATCCCTTCATAAGGGTGAAATTCAGGATACGTATGAACCGTAATATGACTTTTGTCTAATCCCATAACGACTGCTTCAGGCAACGGACCTGGCGATTCCTCATATGATTCATCAGGAACTTCGATGACGGGTCCTTCCGATACGAGTAAGGTAACACTCGCCCCTTGAGGTACAAAATCTTGTTTAGCTACATTAATAACGTGCGCTCCAATAATGTCTGTTACATTTTTTAAGATCTTAGTTAAACGATCCGCATTATATTGTTCATCAATATATTCAATATAAGCCTCTCGTTCCTCTTTTGTTTTTGTATAACACACGTCATACATATTAAAACTCAAGGATTTCGTAAGGTTATTAAAGCCATGTAGTTGAATGCGTTCCTCTCTTGGTTCCATGTTTTAGTCCCCTTTATGTCTGCGCTCTCTATTTACAGGTAATGTTATTAAGTATATTGCCCAGTTTATACAATCTAAAACAAACCATTCATAACCAAGTGCTAATTATTTACTGACTAACAAAAATTATATTTTGGAGATACTTAAAAAAGAGTGCTTTTTATAAGGTTAGAAAAAATAAGGAGTGGTTTTATGCGCGCTGTAACATATCAAGGGCCAAACCATGTTGAGGTAACTCAAGTGGAAGATGCTAAAATTGAAAAGAAAGATGATGTGATCGTTCGAATTACTTCAACAGCAATATGCGGATCTGATCTGCATTTGTATCAGGGTAACATGCCTTTACCTAAAGGGTATAGCATCGGCCATGAACCAATGGGCATTGTCGAAGAAGTTGGACCGGAAGTAACAAAAGTAAAAAAAGGAGACCGCGTTGTCGTTCCATTTAATGTCGCCTGTGGTCATTGTACTTACTGTAATCACGGAGAAACAAGTCAATGCGACAACTCTAACCCTCACTATGATTCAGGTGGTTATTTTGGCTACACAGAGAAATTTGGAAATCATCCTGGTGGGCAAGCTGAGTATTTAAAAGTTCCGTTCGGAAACTTTACTCCGTTTGTTATACCAGAGTCATGCGAACTTGAAGATGAATCTCTTCTTTTCCTCTCTGATGTTCTACCAACCGCTTACTGGAGTGTGGAACATGCAGATGTTAAGCAAGGAGACACTGTTATTGTTTTAGGCTGTGGTCCTGTTGGCTTGATGGCTCAGAAATACGCTTGGCTAAAAGGAGCCAAACGAGTGATCGCAGTCGACTACTTAGATTATCGCTTAGCTCATGCTAAAAAAATGAATAATGTTGAAACGTATGACTTCACTGAATATCCTGATATGGGAGAGCATTTAAAAGAAATCACATCTGGTGGTGCTGATTCTGTTATTGACTGTGTTGGGATGGACGGGAAAAAGTCTCCACTTGAATTTATCGAGCAAAAACTTAAATTACAAGGTGGTACATTAGGTCCAATTCAAATTGCTACTAAAGCCGTCCGTAAAACAGGTGTAGTTCAATTAACTGGTGTTTATGGAGCTAACTACAATAACTTCCCGTTGGGCGCCTTTTTCTCACGTAATGTAACTATAAAAATGGGACAAGCACCAGTTATTCCGATTATGCCAAAGCTTTATGAACAAATCGTAAATAACGAATACGACCCTAAAGAAATTATCACACATAAAGTAGCTTTAGAAGAAGCCAGTCAAGCTTATAAGATCTTTAATGATCATGAAGATAATTGCATCAAAGTTATTTTAAAACCATAACGATAACAACGAGAAATGCCCATCAAATCATTTTAGGATTTGATGGGCATCTCTTAGAGGATAAATAATATACAGACACTCATAGAAAGTTCTTCATATGATTGTTGAAGACTTTTTCTTTACTTATTCACCTGAGAAAAGGTTTTCATTAGCTTGATGAAGACCTTTTCTTTTCTAATTCACCTGAGAAAAGGGTCTTCATATGGTCGATGAAGACCTTTTCTTTCCTCATTCACCCGAGAAACGGGCTTCATTAGCTTGATGAAG
>NZ_BAUV01000057.1 GCF_000513135.1 Halalkalibacter akibai JCM 9157 | reverse complement strand
GTGGCTCAGTAGCTCAGTCGGTAGAGCAATGGACTGAAAATCCATGTGTCGGCGGTTCGATTCCGTCCTGAGCCACCATTTATGCCGGCCTAGCTCAATTGGTAGAGCAACTGACTTGTAATCAGTAGGTTGGGGGTTCAAGTCCTCTGGCCGGCACTCTTTTATACTTGCCTAGTCAATATTTATATTGACAATACAGAATTTGTTTTGTATGATAGGTATTGTATTTTCGTGGAGGGGTAGCGAAGTGGCTAAACGCGGCGGACTGTAAATCCGCTCCCTCCGGGTTCGGCGGTTCGAATCCGTCCCCCTCCACCATTTATTTTAGGGGTATAGTTTAAAGGTAGAACAAAGGTCTCCAAAACCTTCGGTGTGGGTTCAATTCCTACTACCCCTGCCAATTTCTTATATAATGGCGATTGTGGCGAAGTGGTTAACGCACCGGATTGTGATTCCGGCATTCGTGGGTTCAATTCCCATCAGTCGCCCCATTTAAATTATATTTTTTGCGTTGGGCTATCGCCAAGCGGTAAGGCAACGGATTTTGATTCCGTCATGCGTAGGTTCGAATCCTGCTAGCCCAGCCAACGCGGAAGTAGTTCAGTGGTAGAACACCACCTTGCCAAGGTGGGGGTCGCGAGTTCGAATCTCGTCTTCCGCTCCATTTTTATATAATATCTGGCGGCATAGCCAAGTGGTAAGGCCAAGGTCTGCAAAACCTTTATTCACCGGTTCAAATCCGGTTGCCGCCTCCAGATATTTCTGCCGTGCCGGGGTGGTGGAATTGGCAGACACACAGGACTTAAAATCCTGCGGTAGGTGACTACCGTGCCGGTTCAAGTCCGGCCCTCGGCACTTTCTTATTTCTACTAATGAAAGTGTTAATAGAATCTTATGCGCCCTTAGCTCAGCTGGATAGAGTGTTTGACTACGAATCAAAAGGTCGGGAGTTCGAATCTCTCAGGGCGCGCCATTTATTTTGCCGATGTGGCGGAATTGGCAGACGCGCACGACTCAAAATCGTGTTCCTTCTGGAGTGTCGGTTCGACCCCGACCATCGGTATTATTTTAAAAAACGACATTACTTTTAAATTAATAGAAACTCACAAATGTTGATTTATCAATGTTTGTGAGTTTTTTTTTGATTAAATTGGATAAAGTATTAATAACATTCCTCTAATTACACCGTTGTCTTCAGGGTTCTCTTAAAAACCTCCATTACACATATATCACACTCTCAAGGTATGGTTTTACCTGGTAATCTAGTAGTAAGGATTGAGAAGATACAGCCTAATCCTACCATGTTCATGCTCACATACATACTTTTGGAAAACTTTGCTCATCCTATTAACTATAAAGTTAGTCGGGAGACGCCTATGCAAAGTATAATCAAAATTCTAATTCCACGACAATTATTTCTATTAGTTATTCTTTCAACCGGTTTATTAAACCATGTCATCTTAATTCCAAACTTATTAGAAGCTTCTGGAAGAGATAGTTGGATTGCTGTTATTTTGTCTTTCCCTTTATCTCTATTTTTCGCTTGGGTAATTTACCTAATTGTGAAGAATTGCCCGCTGGAAGGTTTTTTTTCATATGTTGAAAAGAGAGTAGGGCGGATTTTTGCCTTTACTTTGTCCATACCTGTTATTGTTTATTTATTCATAGCGTCTTATGTTACGTTTAGAGATTTAATCATTTGGTTAAGTGCCTATTTCTTAGCAGATGCGCCTTTACTAATAATTAATATCATTTTACTGTCGGTTTGTTTTATCGTAACACTTATAGGACTTAAGAGTATGGCGATTGCAAGTGGACTTATTCTTCCTATTGTAATGATTTTAGGTATTTTTATAGCACTTACGAACACAACTTTAAAAGACCCTAGTCTTTTATTTCCTCTATTTGCAGATGGATCTTTACCTGTTTGGAAAGGAGTTATGTATTCATTAGCAGGTATCCTAGAAATCTATGTGGTTGTATTGCTTCAACCCTTTTCTCAAAAGCCAATAAAATTTTATCAGTTGGTGTTACTAGTGCTAATTCTTTACATACTAACTTTAGGACCACTAACTGCAGCGATTATGGAATTTGGACCTACAGAGGCTACCAATTTTCGTTACCCTGCATATGAGCAATGGAGAGTTTTACAAATTGGTGATTATATTAGTCATTTAGATTTTCTGGCCCTCTATCAGTGGTTAAGTGGGGCAATAATTAGAATAGCTTTATTCCTCTACCTGTTGGCAAATTTCTTTACTTCCAAAAAAAAGCATTACCGTGTAAGTGTTAGAGCAGTTGCGATCATCTATTTCGCCCTATTAGGATTGGTGCTTATAAATGTAGAAACCTTTTTTTTCTATCGATTTATTCATAACTACTTTTTACCTGGTTGTATGATTTTCTTCGCCACTCAAATACTACTATCAGCAATCATACTATTCGTTTTGAGAAAAAGGGATGAAAAACAAAATGAAAACGCCAAAAAACAACCCTCCATATAAAGAGGAACTTATAGAAAAAGTAAGTAAATTAAAATCCCTTTTTTCTAAAAGTCAGGATTTCGTTTGCGTGGAGCATCAAATGGAAGTGGATAGCTACCAAATGATTTATATTGAAACCATTATAGACGTTCAGTTTTTAAATCAATCTATTTTACCAAAGCTTTGTTTGGAAACAAGTACTTCCGTATATAGTAGGTTAGAATCTCTTTTTATAGTGGAGGAAATGACGGATCGAAACGAAGAAGATTTATCTTCCATACTGTTAGAAGGAAGCATTTTATTTCATACGAAAGATGGGTTGTTAAGTCTCAAATCTGCTGATTTTCCAAAACGACAACCAGAAGAGTCTGCCTTGGAAACCTCTATAAGAGGGCCAAAAGATGGTTTTGTAGAAGATTTAAAGACAAATATATCGCTAGTTAGAAGACGAATAAATACTCCTTCGTTAAGCTTAGAAAAATATACAATTGGAAAGCGTAGTAAAACTAAAGTTGCGCTTATGTATTTGGAAGATGTAATAGATAAAAAAGTATTAAAAGAGGTTCAAAATAGATTAAATAATGTAGAACTAGATACTTTAACAAGCGCTTATGAATTAGAATCTACGGTTCGAGATAACCCCTTTTCTATTTTTCCAAGTATGGATTTCACAGGAAGACCTGATTATGTTGTTCAAGTATTGAACCAAGGGAGATTTGCCATATTTGTAGATGGAAATCCTACTGTTTCGTTTGCTCCAGTCCATTTATTACTTCAAACCAAATCACCAGAAGATACATACGTTAATTTTGCGTATGTAACAGTTGAACGGGTAATTAGAGTGATGGGAATTATAATAGCTACCTTTTTACCTGGTGTTTGGATTGCATTTTCAGCTTTTAACATCGAACAAATTCCTTACTTACTGCTCGCGACCATTTCAGTTTCGCGATTTGGCTTACCTTTTTCAGCGCCGGTTGAAATGTTTATCATCCTCTTTTTGTTTGAATTATTTAATGAAGCGGGAGTCCGCTTGCCAAGAGCCATTGGGCAGACGGTTGCGGTGCTCGGTGGATTAATAGTGGGGGATGCTGCAATTCGTGCTGGATTAACCTCACCTACCATGTTAGTTGTTGCTGCCGTAACTTATATTTCCTCGTTCACACTAGTGAGCCAATCATTGAGCACAGCTATAACCGTTGTACGGTTTGGCGTTTTATTATTGAGCACATTTTTTGGGTTATTTGGTGTGACACTAGCATTTATTTTGTTGATCATTTACTTTTCTACCCTTTCCACTTTTGGTGTCCCATACTTAGGTTCTCTTGCTCCTATTAGCTTGAGAGAATCAATAAGATCATTTTTGCGAGTCCCTATACAATTTTATAAATCAAGAACTTCCATGACAAGTCCAGAGGATCCTACTAGGGGTAATCAATCATGAAGAGAATGCTACAGTGTCTTGTAATAGTTTGTCTGTTACTGATGACTGGATGTGTTGGGTTAAAGAACATCCAAGATCTGACCTATATCGTGTCAATTGGTATGGATTACGAAGAAGAAAAGGAGGAATATACTGTTTATTTGCAAGGGATTAACTTTGCAAATGTTGCAAAGCTTGAGGGGGGAAAGCCTACGGAAGATATCCCAAACTTTGTAGCTCATGCCTCCGCTGAAACATTAAATTTAGCTGTAAGAGAGCTTTATAAGGTTTCAGAACCTCCACTTTACTTTGGCCATGTCAGTACACTAGTATTATCGCAGCCTTTAGTCGAAAATAAATCTCGAGAAGTGTTGGAGGAGATAGGTAGAAATCGCTCTTTACGACCTACGCTTCATGTTGTCACAACAGAAGAAGACATAGAAGAAATTTTTAACATGGAAGCATTGTTTAATTATCCAGCCATTTATACCGTGTTATTTAGAGAAAAAAAAGGAGGTTTAGCACAAGATGAATTAGTACCTACTTCTTTAATGAATTTTTTACGAGTTTATTATGAACCAATGGGGGTAGCTAAGATTCCTTCAGTGAAAATTGACCAAGATAGTTGGATCGCTGATAAGAAATTTCCCGTTCTTTATTTTAATGGGTATAGTGCATTTCAACAGCAGCAATTTATCAAAAACCTTCCTCTTCAACAATCTGTGTATCTTAATTGGTTAGTGGAAAGAAAAATTTCTATTAATCAAAGAGTGGAAGAAAACGGTGAATTGTTGGCTGTAGTGAAACTAGCTAAACCAAAAGTAAAAATAAAATATGATAAAGATACGTCTATGCCTATTGGCACAATGGAGATTTCTACTAGTGTAGAGTTATTAGAGAAACTGAGTGATATCCCCGTAGAAAAATTAAGAAAACTAGTGGAAGAAGATATAAAGGCAAATGTAGAAGCCATTTACATGGAAGGAATATCAAGTAATCTAGACCTTTTGAATGTAGGAGAAAATTGGTTCAGACAACACCCTAAGCAATTCCGCAAATTAATGGATTCAGAAGAGTTCTATTTGGACAAGGAGGCACTCAAAGAAGTAAAAGTAGACGTGCAAATATTACATTATAATACATACCAGTATGATTTAAAGGGGTAGGAAGATGTAGCAGTCTGTCACCGATAGTATATAAAAAACGAGAAAGATCTCTTCTGATATAAAAGATGAGGCTAGGACAAAACGAAAGTGTTTTAATGAGCATACGAACGATGGAGAACCTTAGCGGAGGAAATATACGTAGACTCCTGCGGGATGAAGGCAAGGGTGAGACCCCGCAGTGCGAAAGCACGAGGAGGCTCACCAGCCGCCCGCGGAAAGCGAAGTGTATTTCCGGAGCGACTGCTACGCTGTAACCATCCTTTTTCGTTCGTATTTAAAAACGGTTTTGTCCCAGCCTCTTTTTCATATCAAACTGTATGTCTTACCTAACTCTAAATATAAATAGTGGACGGTTATATAGGCGTTCTTTTATGCTTCTAACCAGTTTTGTGACCATTGTTCAATCTCTCGCATGAGAGGTTCAAGGGCAATGCCTTTTTCAGTCAATGAATACTCAATTCTAACTGGAGTTTCCGGGAAAACGTTTCTTTTAACGATACCTTCGTGTTCAAGATCTTTTAACCTTTCTGATAGGACCCTGCCACTAACACCGATGGATGATTCTATACTGCAAAAACGCTGTGGACCAGATAGAAGCTGGTAGATAATTAACCCTGTCCACCTTTGGCTTAAAAGACCCATCGATTTCTCGAATCTGGGGCAAATCGACTTATCCATATAAATCAACTCCTTACCTACTGTTATTATAGACTGTTTTAAAAAATAAATAAATTACTTTCTATTATATAGTTACTTGACTAAAATAAGTTGTAATAATATACTTACTTACATAAAGTAACTAACTAATAAGTTTTGTAGATAACTATTAAATCGTCAGGGGGTATTTAAAATGAATTTCCATCGTGAACCTATCACCTTTGTAGGTCAAGTAAATCTAAAGGTACAAAAATTAGAACGTTCTATCGCTTTTTATAAAGACGTCATTGGCTTTAAGGTGTTAGATCAAACGGCAAACTCCGCAATCTTCAGTGCGGATGGAACAACCGCTTTATTATCAGTAGAACAACTAGATAATATCATCCCGAAACAAGAAAGAACGACGGGATTATATCATTTTGCACTCCTTCTACCTAAGAGAACGGATTTAGCTAACATTGTCGCGTATTTTACGGAAATTGGATTGCGGTTCGGTTCCTCTGACCATCTTGTAAGCGAAGCGCTGTATTTCTCTGACCCAGATGGAAATGGAATTGAAATCTACGTGGACCGAGGCGCTTCTGAATGGATTTGGAAAAATGGCGAGGTAGCAATGACAGTCGATCCATTGAATTTCCCTGACCTCCTATCTGTTGCGAATCAACAGTCATGGAAAGGTCTACCTGCTGAGACAGTTATGGGGCATATTCATTTGCATGTCTCGGATATGAATAGCACAGAAGAGTTCTACACGAAGGGACTTGGTTTTGAAGTCGTAAGCCGTTTCGGCTCTCAGGCACTCTTTATTTCAGATGGTAACTACCATCATCATATTGGCTTGAATACCTGGAATGGCGTAGGTGCACCCACGCCGCCAGCTAATAGCGTTGGACTTGAATCGTTTACTCTAATGATCTCAAGTGTGGAGAAGAAGAATAAAATGATCACCCAGTTAAAAGAGATTGGCGCTTCTGTCACGGAAGAAAATGGTTTTACAATGGTGACAGATCCTTCAGGAAATCGAATACGCTTAGTGGCTAAATAACTAGGGGAGATTACTAAGCTAATATAACTAAACACATTTTTTTGAAAAATTGGAGGAAAAAAAGATTATGATAAACAAAAATGAGATTGGACCATTTTTATTACGTCTAGTGTTAGGGATTGTATTTTTGGCTCATGGAGCTGCTAAATTTCAAGGTGGCATCGAAAATATAGCTGGTTGGTTTGATAGTATAGGGTTACCTGGAGCACTTGCTTATGTTGTGGCAATCATTGAATTAGTTGGTGGGATTGCTTTAATCCTCGGACTTGGAACACGAATTGTTTCTGCATTAATAGGGCTTATTATGGTTGGGGCTATTTTTACGGTAAAATTAGCTGCAGGATTTCTAGACGGGTACGCTTATGATCTTGTATTACTCGTTATGGCTGTTTACCTAGTATTGAATGGTAGTAAAATGCTATCACTTGATCAACTTTTCTTTAAAGGACAAGAAGACAATAATACCATTGCATCAGCGTAAGTCCCTGTGCTGATTCTCACAAATGTTGATACAATGTTTGTGAGTTTTTTTGTTTTGTAGGAATTGGTTGACGGGATACGTTTAGCATTGTCATCAAGACTTTATTTGGTGAAAACTACCATTTCACTCTAGTAACTAGACACGCTTCATTCTACAATGTAACTAAGACATTAAAAGGAGCGATAACATGAGAAGCAAATACATATCAGATGCTATAGGAGTTTTGATGAAGCTATTCTTCCAAAGCGAGACCGAAGGCACATATCTAGCAATGAGAACATTAGAATTTTACATTGATGAAATGGACATGCTTAAAGATTTAGAATCAGTTGCGTTTGAAGTAGAACACCAGAAAGCATATGCACTGTTGCCAAAATTTAAGTTAATAGATAGTAAGTCGGTTGATGTGCTTGAGGAAATGCTGCGAGGTTAACAGGGAGAAGTAGATAAGGAGCTTTTGAACATGAAAAAGAGTATGGTTATTACAATTATTGCAGTTGTTGCGATTGCTACTGGAATTTATATATATAACATTTTACATAATGAAGAAGGATCAATTGAAATTGTTGAAGAAGGGGAGTCTGTCAAAGAAATTGAATATGAACTTGAAGCAGACCATGTGTTAGTAGAAAATTTACCATCACCTGAAGATGAATTTTCTATGACAATGAATGAAGAAGAAGTTTTATATGTTATTCATGCAATGAGTCATCAGAAAGTTCGAGCAAAAGTTAAATGGTCGTTCATCCTTATGACTCCGGAACGAGTGGACAGAATGGTTGAAATTGTTGAAGCGAATGACTATAAATATCGAGAACGCTACTTAGATATTTTGTATCGCTGGCAAGAAGGAGATTTCAGTCAAGCTGATAAAGACCATAACTATGTGTGGCACCTTCAAAGAGGAACGGTTGGAAAAGCAAAAGGTTTATTGTCGCCACAAGAAGAATTGGAATTTATTCAAAGTCGTACTGCTGGATCTGAAATATCTGAAGAAGAAGACACTCACTGATAAGTGTCTTTTTTAATTGTTTTAGAGTTCTGACTTTTAAGTACATTAACTTATCAGCAAATATCTTCACTAACCTAGTTCTCTCATATTTTATTTCATTGGTAGATCAATAAATAAAACATGAACTAGTTAAACATTATTTAAGAGTTAGAACGAGGGACTAGATATTTTTATCTAGTCCTCTTAAAATATCAGTGTGACTATATCTTACAGCCCTACTGATATAAAAAGCATTGAATGATAATCTTGTCTACAAAAGAGAAATTATCCCCAGTCCTACTAGTACTATAAAAAATAAAAGAAGCATAAGTTTTTAGTGTGTACAATGATTTCACATTTACCCAAAAGCCAGGAGTATAGGGCATTATACTAGCTGTCCTTTTATTACATAAAAGAATTGACGAACTCGTCGAGGGGAGGCCGAAATGCCGAAAATCTTATTAGCACAAATAACACCTGTTTTACATGATAAGAAGGCCAATCTAATTTTATTCGAAACGTATATGAAAGAAGCTTCAGAAAAGGGAGCAGATTTAATTTTGTTTCCGGAACTGTCCTTAACTGGTTATTTTACAAGGGACAAAACTGTAGAATTGGCTGAATCGATTGAGGATGGAAAAAGTATAAAGCAAATTTGTCAGTGGGCAAAAAAGTATCAATTGAAAACAGTTTTTGGTTTTCCTGAAAAGAAGGATGGGAATGTTTATAATTCTGCTTGTATGGTTGATTCTGATGGGTCGGTTATTGGGGCATATCAGAAAGTCCACTTGTGGGATGAAGAGGGCAAATATTTCTCGGCTGGGGAAAATTATTATGTGTGGGAGACTGATATTGGTAAGATCGTTGATGATTTGTTATGATTCAGAATTTCCTGAAGTGGCAAGAACATTGGCATTAAAGGGTGCAGAAATTATCTTAGCTCCAACTGCTAATATGTCTCCACTTGAACATTCACAGCAGATTTATATACAAAGTAGAGCAGCTGAGAATCAAGTTTTTGTGGCTACTACGAATCAAATTGGTTTGGAGGAATCAACGTATTTCTTTGGTGAAAGTGCTGCAGCGAATCCTTTTGGAAGATTGCTTGTCTTAGGGGATCAGACGGAATCAAGTTATTTAGTTGAAATGGATCTTCAATTGATTTCAAAGGCTAGAACAGGTTTTTGTTATCATAAAGACCGTAAACCGAGTAGCTACAAAGAATTAACGAAGCACCCATAATTTTTTTAAATAATAATATCAGAATTTTCAAATATAAGGAGGTTGTCTATGAATGCTGGCTTAGGGTATCTCATTTTGGTGTTATTTACTGTTATTTTAATAGGGATAGCATTACGAATCCATAAGAGAAATGCGTTAGGAAATGTGGATGAACTCTTAACGGCGGGAAGACGAGTTCCTTTTGGCTTTGTTGCTGCTAGTGTCTTTGTCGCATGGGTATGGACGGGAACCATTATGGCGTCTGCGGAAGCGGGTGTATGGTTTGGGATTAGTGGTGGGTTTAACTACGGATGGGGAGCGATTGTTCCGTTTTTAGTTTTTATTCCGATTGCTTTGCGTTTGCGAAAAATCATGCCTAAAACGACAACTTTTATTGAATTTGTAAGAGAACGTTATGGGACAAAACTAGCAAATGTCTTTTTTGTCTTTGGTGTGGCGTTGGTTCTTTATGTGTGTGTGATGCAGGCTGTTGGAATTGCTTATTCATTTGAGTATGCGTTTGGAATCAATTATAAATTTATTGCCTTCGTTTGTTCGATTTTATTTGCCGGTTTCATTGCTATTGCAGGACTTAGAGGCTCTATTTATAATTCACTTTTTCAGTTTTTCGTTATTATGCTAGTCGTTTTTATAACCGTTCCTTTTATTATTAAAGAAATTGGACTTGAGACGATTTATCAAGGTCTTCATAGTGCAGCAACCGATCCAACGAACCCTAACTACAATCCAGATGCTTTAAACTTCTTTGCACCTTCAGGACTTCGGTACGGGATGGCAGCTGTTGTGATTGCTATGGGGCAGGTTGTTTTAAGTCAAGGATATTACTCTACGGCCCAGGCTTCTGCTAGTTCTCGGAATTTATTTTGGGCTTATTTAATTGGAACGATTGTTGCTTGGTTGCCAATTCCCATTATCTTTGGAAATGTAATTGGCGGAAGCGTCTTTGCACTTAATGTCTCCGCTGATGAATTGGCTGTTGCAACAGGAGCAGCACCGTATATCTTCAATTACTTCTTAGGAAGTTATGGATCCGTATTGTTCGTTATTCTGATATTTATGGCAGGTTTAACAACTGGTGGGAACGGGTTAGCTGGTGTTCAAGCGATGTTTACGATTGACTTTTATAAGAGATACATTAACAAAACATCGACAGAGAAACAGCAGGCTAGTTTCGGAAAATACATTACTCTGCTTTGTGGGGTTGTTATTGGTGTAAGTGCGATGATACTTGATGGCGTATCGCTTTTAGAAATTGATATTTTTAGTGGGATCTTATTTGCAGCACCTACGGCTTCACTAATCTTGGGATTATGGTTACCAAAACTCAATGCAAAAGTCGCGTTTCTTTCCATGGTTGTCGGCTTAGTTGCAGGTTTGCTAGCTTACTTTATGATAGCAGATGATGAGCTGAACTGGTTTGTTGGAAACATTCTTGCATTGGGCTTACCATTTGTCATCATCTTAGCTTCTCTCCCGTTTGTCAAACAAACCTATGATTACAGCAAATTAAAAGATTATACACCTGAACATGAAGTGAAAACTATTGGTTAGGGGTTGATGTAGATGATGTCATTTGAGGCTTTTACGATTTATTATTGGGTTATTTTTATCTGGGGCGGGTTAGGGATGTT
Source organism: Halalkalibacter akibai JCM 9157 (assembly GCF_000513135.1). Lineage (GTDB taxonomy): Bacteria > Bacillota > Bacilli > Bacillales > Bacillaceae_D > Halalkalibacter > Halalkalibacter akibai. Next base: position 8,435 of record NZ_BAUV01000057.1, on the reverse strand, counting down.
GTTTATCGCAGTTGTCTCTTTAAAGGAGTTGTTTTCTCAGATAAGAGCTGTGAGGAAGGAACGTAATAGAACGATGGATGTATAGACGTTGAGTGAACTGCTTAAAGGTAACTTTTTACTTGCAATACTCTGGGCATGAGTTCGATCTTGGACTCATGCTTTTTAGGTGCGATAACTACCCTTTTATCGGAAAATATATGTGGTGGCAAGTACTGTTACTAGTTTTCATTAAAATAATTACCTAGTGTAGCTTTGAAGCTACTAGTTATTCGTTAATACAACTAAAGTACTATAAGAATATACCTTAGGTGGAATTGCTATCTTCCTAATCTTTTAGTTTAATAAAAAAGACGATTCAATTCGTTTACCGGTAATTGGTTAGTGGTTCCGCCATTAGACCAGTGCCGGATTTTTTTTAGGGTCCTATTTACAATAGTCTTTCAATATAATAACGTTAAATAAGTTAGAAAGGGGCTGTTAGTATTAATCAAGAAACCTTACAGAAAAAAGAGAAATTAGCTAATGTCTATATGGCTGTCATTTCACTTCTCGGGTTCGTAGCTGTAGTGACAAGCCTCTTTGCTTTTGAAATCAGTGATCATTTTATGATTTTTTTCTTGTTGGTTGTCTTCTTAGGGGTTACGGAATTCTATCCTTTTCCGGTCTGGAGAGGCTATACTACACTGAGTTTTCCGATTATTTTTACAATTGATCTTGTTTATGGACTAGAAGTGATGGTCGTTGTCTATGCCCTCGTTGTCCTTCTGATCAATGTAATTCAAAAACGTCCACTTCGAGTGGTTTGCTTTAATCCCGCACAGCTTGTTTTAAGCTATCTAGCTGCAAAGGGACTGATGTGGTTCGTGTTTGCGGTATCTCCCGTACTACATGAACTAACGATCTCTTCCTTTTTAATTGAAATTATTCTCGTGACGTCTTTCTTTTACATCATGAATAACTCCATCGTAGATATTGTTCTTTTAATTCGACCACAGCCTTATCCGCTCGTTTTATGGAAAAAGAAGTCAGTTTCAGAAGCGTTAAGTTTCTTCTTTTCGTTAGTTTATGTGATCCTGCTTTACTTTCTTGGTGGACAAAATCGAGGAATCATTGATGCCTTCTCCTTCTTTTTCTTCTTTTCTCCGCTGATCGGGCTTGCTTTATTAGGTGCGAGCAATTCCCGTCTTCGTAAGGAAAAGAATCGCCTAAAGGCACTGTTTCTGATGACGAAGCGAATAAACAAGCGACTACCATCAAAGAACTGGATTCAGTCTTTGCAACATGGAATTGAAGAGCTACTAGATGTAGAAGCGACCATCCTTTGGATCAAAGAAGAAGGCGAATGGAAGAGTGCGCTCCTAGAAGGCCGAATTAATAAAAAGAATCAGCTAGACCCTAATGATTTGGAGCTCGACTCCATCGTTAAACCAACTATTTTTCCCGATCATCGAAAAGAGACAAGTCCAGCTGAGTCTTTTTTTGAAAAAGGATTAAAAGCTTCAGTCTATGCCCCTTTATACATTGAAAAAGAGCTTGTTGGGATGCTCATTGTGGCCAGAAGCCGAACCCACAGTTTCAATGAAGAAGATAGTCAATTGATTAATGCATTAGCCAATCAGCTTGCGGTCGTGGTGAAGACAAGGCTATTAATCTCAGAACAGGAAAAACGAGTGGTATTAGAAGAAAGAAATCGCATTGCTAGAGAGATTCATGATGGGATCGCACAAACATTAGCAGGTGGGATCATGAAGCTTGAAACCGTCAAACGAACATGGAAAACAGATCCCGCACGCTCCTTAGCAACAATCGAGGACAGTTTGGAGAAGCTGCGCCACAGTTTGAAAGAGGTCCGAGAGGTGATCTATGCCTTGCGTCCTTATCCGACTGAGCATGTCAGTCTCAAACAGGCCATCAATAAACGAATTTCGATCATTGAAGAGGAACACAATGTCAAGATTTCCTTTGAGGTCCGAGGCAAACCAGTGATCTTAGAGAATGAAGTGGAAAAAGTAATGTTTGATACATTGCAGGAAAGTTTGCAGAATGTAATCAAGCATGCCCGAGCAACAAAAATTGAAGTGCTATTAAGCTATCAGACGGAGCATGTTCTATTGAAAATTAAAGACAATGGCGAAGGATTTTCATTAATGGACGCAATGATTAAAGCCCGAAACGGCTCTCATTTTGGCATTATTAGTATGAACGAAGAAGCAAAAAAGATTGAGGCATCACTTCAAATTGAAAGCAGTCCTGGCAATGGCACAGTGATTATGTTACAAGTTCCAAAGTGTTTAGAAGAAGGGAGAGGTGTATATGATTACGGTAATGATTGTTGATGACCACACGGTGTTAAGAGACGGGTTAAAAAGCATTTTTGAAATGGAAAATGATATTACAGTGATCGGAGAGGCAGAGTCGGGAGAAGCGGCATTAACCTTAGTTCCGGAGTTGAAGCCAGATGTAATTATAATGGATATTAACCTTCCAGAACAAAATGGGGTAGCGATCACCCGCCAATTAAAAAACGATTTTAAAGAGATCAAAATTTTAATGCTAACGATGCACAGCCATGAAGAATATTTCATGTCAGCCATTCGAGAAGGAGCGGATGGGTATCTGTTAAAAGATGCCCCTTCTGATCAAGTGGTGGAAGCGATCCGAACAGTCATGAGAGGAGAGGCCGTTATTCATCCATCGATGACGAAGAAGCTTCTCAATTTTCATCAGCAGCAAAGCGCTACAGCAAAAGAGACAGAGCTGTCTGAACGTGAGAAGGAAGTGCTTGCCTGTCTTGTCCAAGGGCTAAGTAATAAGGAAATAGCCGAAAAGCTTTTTATCAGTGACAAAACCGTTAAAATCCACGTAAGCAAAATTTTCAAGAAGATTAATGTAAAGAGCCGCTCACAGGCCGTTATCCATGCGATACAATATCAGCTTGTGCCAACACCATAGTACATAGGTAGTAGTACGTGACAGTACTTCTGCCTTTTTTTTTATATCTTCTGAGTAATAGTTTTGTTTCTAGTAAAAAGAGATACTTAACATAAGAATTTTATTATTCAGATTATAAAAGGAGGAGTTCCATGTGAAAAGACATCTATCTGTTTTTATGGCAATCGTCGTAATCTTTTCGGTTGTAGGATTTAGTTTATCTGTTTCGGCTTCGAAGCTGTCGGTCATTGATGGCGTATTACAAAAGGTACTAGAACAGGCAACCGCACCGGTTGAGGTGATTGTCACGTTTGAAGGGGACGGTGCTCCAACAACCGAACATCTTAATCTACTAAAAGAGATCGGAATTACTACAGGCGTAACGCTCGAAAACCTTCCGATCGCAGGCGTACTAGCAACAGCAGAGCAAGTAGAACTATTAAGCAAAAAAAGTAACATTCGCTCATTGTACTACAATAGCAAAGTCGAGTTTGAAAATGCGGAAGCAACGGCGCTAACAGGTGTGGACCGAGTTAGAACGGACGGGGATATGCAGAAGCAAAACGGTGGTTTTCCTGTGTCAGGAAAAGGTGTAACGGTTGTCGTGAATGACAGTGGTGTAGATGGAACGCACGACGACCATAGGTTTGGCGATCACCTCGTTCAAAATGTCCTGGCTTCGACCAACTTAAACGCGCTTAGTGGGTTGTTGCCAATTACGTATGTAGAAGGTGTTCCAAATACGGATAATAGCTCTGGGCACGGAACACATGTAGCTGGCACAGTTGGTGGCACAGGGGCTAAATCAGGAGGCTTACATGAAGGAGTCGCACCAGGTGCTGGGTTAATCGGTTATGGTTCTGGGGCAGGTGTCGCCATTTTAGACACAATTGGTGGCTTTGATTACGCGCTGACGAATCAGCTGAAATATGATATTCGTGTGATTACCAATTCATGGGGAGCAACAAGTGATGCCGGAACGGATTTTGATCCAAACCACCCTGTGAACGTGGCTACCAAGAAATTATTCGATCGAGGGATTGTGACGGTATTCTCTGCTGGAAACTCAGGGCCAGGAGATTCAACGATTACAGGTAACTATAAAAAAGCACCATGGGTCATCACAGTAGCAGCGGGTACGAAGCAAGGAACATTAACGAACTTCTCATCGCGCGGTGTAAAAGGAAAAGGTGGTACGGTAACAGTTGATGGAAAAGAATGGACATGGGAGGATCGGCCAACGGTTACAGCACCAGGTCAAGACATTATCTCAACCCGTGTTGTTTCCCCGACAACTGCTTTAAGTATAGACAAAGATGCTGAACTCATTGAGCCTGCTCACCTTCCGTATTACACAACAATGAGTGGAACGTCAATGGCTGCCCCACATGTAGCAGGAATTGTCGCGCTAATTCTCGAAGCAGACCCAACGTTATCCCCTTTAGAAGTAAAGGAAATTTTACAAAATACAGCTACCAACATGCCTGGCTATCAAGCGTGGGAAGTAGGAGCTGGATATGTGAGTGCCTATGCAGCTGTTGATGCAGCACTAACTGGAAAAAAGTACGGGCAAACGGTCAACATGAACAAAGCGTTTCATGCTCACGCCGAAATGGATACAAAGCGTGAGGCGATGACGATTGATTACAATCCATTACTAGGTGGAAATAAAACAATTAAAGTCGAAAAAGGATTAACGGAACTCATTGCCAAAATTGATGCCAAAGGGTTATTAGGCGAAACAGGGAACACGGTTCGACTGACATTAGTAGACCCAGAAGGAAATGAATTTTCATCAGGAATTCCTGTGCTGTTCACCCTGTCAACAACTAGGACAGTTCAAGTGCCAGCTCCTACACCAGGGACATGGACAGTAAAAGTAGATGGGTTAAACGGTCTTTCGCTTCCAGAGACGATTCAAGGGGAAGTAACCTTTAATCGTGCAAGCGGATTTTCTGGTATAGATGATATTGCGAATCATCCAGCAGAAGCAGCCATTCAAGTAGGAGTTACTCATCGTCTAATTGACGGATATTCTAATGGCAAATTTCGACCAGACCGGAAGTTAACAAGAGCGGAATTAGCGGAGTTTTTAGTAATGGGTACGGGAGTGCGTCAATATCTAAGTGCCACGACAGGCAATCCATATATTGACGCGGTGACAGCCAAAGGTGCCGCACTCAAGGATCTGAATCATGTCAATAATGGGGTAATGCGTTTAGCTGCCAGCGAGAGCTTTCAGCCAAATGGTTCCGTGTCACGTGCTGAGCTTGCATATTCACTCGTTCAAAGTTTAGGTTTACAAGAAAAAGCGCAAAGTCACAAAGGGGACGTGACCGTTCAGTATCGAAATGAGCGCGTAAAGATTGAAGATGCGGATCAAATTCCTGCTGATTTACGTGGCTATGTTCAGTTGGCTTTAGATTTAAACATCTTACATGCGACCTTCTCTGTCAGCCAAGGACGTTTTGACTTGCAGCCAACCGTTCATGCCGTCTTCAAGCCGGAAGAACACATCACTCGCGGTGATTATGCTGTTGCAGTGACAAGATACTACGCAACGTATTTGAAATAATATCAATTGAAAAAATAAGAACAAAAAAGCTTGAGGAGCATTTTACTGCCCTCGAGCTTTCTTTTTCATTTAACCTAAGGCTCCTGCTTGTACATGTTCATTAACTCGAATTTTAGTAAATAAGCGGAGAAAATTCTCTTAATCAGGAAGTAGCATTGAAAATAGCTTAAATAGACGGAAAGATTCCGACTATTAACTCAAAAAACGTGAAAATGGGCAATTTTCCGTTGCTTAATCGGAAAAACTCCGCTTATATCCCTCCGAACCGCCTCTAGTCTCTAGTCTAACGGAAAAATTTCCGCTTATTGGCTCTCTCCATACCTCATACTAAGGTTGATCTATCTCAATTTTAATACGTTAAAACAACTCCTGAAAAATTCCACTACAATTTACCAATCTCTTAGTCTGTCCGAGACAGACTAAATCACATATCAATTAACAGATAATATATACCCTCTGTAGATGTTTTTCCTCTAAGTGAACCGGACCTAATGCAAACGAACATACGGAGGACGATTCCCCCATAAAAACAACCTTTTTGCCCAAGTACTAGTTCAAATCACAAGGTAGACTACAACCCGATACAACCTTTGTACGATTCAAGATAGTACGCTTGTGCTTCAGATTATATCCTTTGCTGAATAGGCGTAACTCTACAAATCCTTAATAATAAAGATAGTTCAACAATTTACTAGCGAAGGAGATAAGAAAAATGAAGCGAAGAATGTTGCAATGTTTCATTGCTTTACTTGTGTTGACTCCATTTTTTTATGTTAGTGGCACGCAGACCAGTGCAGTAGGAGGTCTCTTACAAAAAACAGTACAAAGCTTGAGTACAACAATTGATCCGGAGCTTGAGAAACTATTAGGGACTGAAATTGGTTTAGTTGAGGTAATTGTTACCTTTCACGGGGATGCGGCACCAACGAAAGACCACGTGAAACTGTTAGAAACACTTGGAATTACATCAGCCTCGCTCATGAAAAATGTACCGATTGCCGGAGTGCTTGCTACTCGTGACCAAGTAAAGGCATTAGCTAAGAAGGATGAGGTACGTTCTATCTATTTAAATACGGAGCTAGAGTTTTACAATGCAGAATCAAATGATATTACTGGAGTTACCAAAGTGCGCACAGATGATCAAATGCGTAAGAAAAATGGCGGCTTCCCTGTATCAGGTAAAGGAGTAGGGGTGGTTATCAACGATAGTGGTGTTGATGGCACTCATGATGACCATAAATTTGGTGCAAACCTGGTTCAAAATGTATTAGCAACAACCAACTTAAACGCACTAAGCGGACTTCTTCCGATTACGTATACGGAAAATGTCGTGAATACCGATACGAACTCTGGACACGGGACACATGTGGCAGGGACGGTTGGTGGAACAGGGGCAAAATCAGGTGGGAAATATGAAGGTGTAGCTCCAGGAGCTGATTTAATCGGTTACGGATCTGGTGGTGTGTTATTGGTCTTAGATGGTATTGGCGGATTTGATTATGCGATCACCAATCAAAGGAAATATGACATTCGCGTAATTACGAATTCGTGGGGCTCTTCAGGTGATTTTCATCCAGACCATCCCATTAACGTAGCGAGTAAGAAAGCTTATGACCGAGGAATCGTTGTCTTATTTGCAGCCGGAAATGCAGGGCCATCCGAAAATACACACAACCCTTATGCTAAAGCTCCATGGGTTATCTCGGTAGCAGCAGGAGTGAAGGATGGAACACTTGCTAACTTCTCTTCAAGAGGAACAAAAGGAGAAGGCGGAACGTTTACAGTTGACGGGAAACAATGGACATGGAAAGATGAGCCGACGATCACAGCACCAGGTGTAGATATTATCTCAACAAGAGTAATTGCTCCGTTATCTGCAGTGTCAGCTCAAAAAGATGCAGAATTAATTGAACCAGCATACTTGCCATACTATGCATCAATGAGTGGAACATCGATGGCAACCCCGCATGTTGCTGGAATCGTTGCATTAATGCTTGAAGCAGATCCATTGTTATCACCAGATGAAGTAAAAGACATTCTGCAACGAACAGCAACCAATATGCCAGGGCGTGAGTCTTGGGAAGTAGGAGCAGGTTACGTGAATGCGTACGCTGCACTTGAGGAGATTTTTTTCCCGACCATGAGTAAGGGCAAGCGCTAAATCGGACGGTAACGTTTCATTTAATAGAGCAAAAATGCCGAAATTTTTTTTTAGCATCATTAATAATAGCAACTTTCTGGGCGTGAGTTTGAAATTGAACTCATGCCCTTTTTGGGTTCTTACCACCGAAAAACAAATAGCTTATCGAGAAGATTACTGGAAAACACCAATTGAAGATTTTGAGATGAGCTTCAGAATTAACTTTATTTCCATTGTTACATCTGTAATCGACTAATTCCAAAGATGATGGAACGTGGCTTTGGCCGTGTGATTAATACAACTAGTGGAATAAAAAATGAACCGGCTGTTTATTTTTTTGTACGGAACATTGATTTTGATATGCTGGCAAGTAGAGGGCGGATTTGCGTTAACATCTTTGTACATTTCTTGAAAATTACCTCAGGGTTTTTAAAGTAGTCGGGATTTAAATAAGAAAAGAATTGCTTCCGCAGGAGAGCGAACATAAAAAGAGTTAGACTCCTTACCTGTAAAAAATAAAGATAAATTACGGGTGGTTACAGGGGCTTACTGAGATTATTGACTTGTGTGTCGAACTATGATAGATTATTAAATCTAGCCGCAAAAATTAATTTTAAATTAATGCTTGCGTAGAATTTTTATTCGTGATATATTAATTCTTGTCGCCACAGACGATTAGTTATTTTGTTGGCGAGTGCGTAAATGACGTTTTAAAAAAGTTGTTGCGCAGAAATGATTATTATGTTATGATAGTTTATGTTGCTGAGGAAAACAGCGACAAACAAACGA
>NZ_BAUV01000058.1 GCF_000513135.1 Halalkalibacter akibai JCM 9157 | reverse complement strand
TAGAGACAAATCATTGATTTGTCTCTTCACAAACGTTTATTAATCTACATAGATATAAACTCTCCCATCAACCATTTCCACATCATATTTCTTTACACAGCCAACATCTGGCGCTTGCACTTGGCCATCTGTCGTACAGATTTTCCAGTCATGAAGAGGACAGAAAACATGATCTCCGCTGACAATCCCTTCAGAGAGAGGTCCTCCTTTATGGGGACAGCTGTTTTCAATGGCACTTACTTTCCCACTTTTCAGCTTAAATAAAGCAATCTCCGTTTCTGCTACCTTCACTCTTTTTCCGATTCCCACTTGAAGATCTGCTAATGTTGCTACCTCTACCTTTTTCTTTTGCTCTACTTTGCTCATAATCTACTCCCCTCCTATTAAGACAACACTTCTGCTTTATTTTGTTTGAACTCTCTTTGCAATTCTTCGTTCTCAACAATCTCTTTCCAAGGATCCTTACCAGTAGAAAGTGCGATATCCATTCTTTCTATTAACGCTTTACGGCCATCTACATCCTCTAGAACCACTTGCTTCATATGATCTAACCCTACACGTTCAACGAAGTGAGACGTACGCTCTAGGTACCTAGCATTTTCTCTATAGTATTGCATGAAGGCACTTATTGTATCGATAATTTCTTCTTTTGTCTTTACTTTACAGAATAGATCTCCTCCGCGAAGGTCAACCCCTCCGTTACCACCAACGTAAAGCTCCCAACCTCCGTCAACACCCACAACCCCAAAGTCCTTAATTCCAGACTCTGCACAGTTACGCGGGCAAGCCGATACAGCCATTTTTACTTTATGTGGCGTATTGATGTATTCAAATTTCTTTTCAAGTTCAACACCAAGCCCAATGGAGTCTTGTGTTCCGAAGCGACAGAATGACTCTCCGACACACGTCTTAACCGTACGAAGGGCTTTTGCGTAAGCTGAACCTGATCTCATTCCAAGATCACTCCACACATTCGGTAAATCTTCTTTCTCTACTCCGAACAAATCAATTCGTTGTCCGCCTGTTACTTTTAGAAGCGGCACATTATATTTATCTGCTACGTCTGCAATTTTGCGTAATTGCTCTGCATTTGTTACCCCACCATACATTCTTGGAACAACTGTAAATGTTCCATTATGGTTGATATTGGCATGAACACGTTCGTTGATAAAACGTGATGTTGGATCATCGGCATTTTTAATAGGATCAACCATTTTCAAATAGTAGTTAATCGCTGGACGACACTTTGAGCAACCTTCATCCGATTCCCAGCCAAGCACATTCATTACTTCTCTTGGATGGGTAAGGCCAAGCTCTCGAATTTCAGCAACGACCTCTTCATGTGTATGTGTTGTACAGCCACACAATGGTTCTGGGGTATTGCCTAGTTCTTCTCCGGTTGCTAATGTTAACAAATCAGCGATAAGTGGTTTACAGCCTCCGCATGAACGCCCCGCTGTTGTACATTGCTTTACTTGCTCAACAGATGTAAGGCCATTGTCTGTAATCGCTGAGCAGATCGCACCTTTTGTAATCCCATTACAGTCACAAATATTGTCATCATCGGCCATCGCAACAACAGGGCTCACTGGTGCTTCGCCACTTTCTGATGGAAGAAGAGCTACTTTGCTCATTCCTGAAATGTCGTCACCTTTTCTCATCATGCTCAGAAGTCGTGTTGAGTCAGTTGTATCTCCAAATAGAACAGCTCCAACTACTTTGTTATCCTGAACAACTACTTTTTTATAGATTCCTTCGAATTCATCATGAACACGTATTGCTTTCGTTTGTTCCCCATCTTGAAATTGACCAGCTGAGAACACATTAACTCCAGACACTTTTAATTGAGTGTAAACAAGAGATCCTTCATACCCATGCTCAAGTGTCTTATCTTCTGAACAAATATGTGCAGCTAGCACTTTTCCTTGCTCATAAAGCGGAGCTACTAATCCGTAAGCAATCCCTCTATGTTGCGCGCATTCCCCTACAGCATAGACATTTTGAACACTCGTTTGCATAAAGTCATCTACGACAATTGCTCTTTCAGTGGTTAAACCAGATTCCTGAGCTAGAGCAACATTCGGTTTAATCCCTACCGCCATGACAACAAGATCTGTATCGAATCTTGTTCCATCTGTAAATTCGATTCCTTCTACACGATTTTTCCCTGTAATTTCTTTTGTGTTTTTCTTTAAATGAAAAGTCATTCCTTGCGCTTCTAACTCTTCTTTTAACATTTTTCCAGCTTGATCATCTAATTGTCTTTCCATGAGATAATCAGCAATATGAATCACATCTACATGCATATTTAAATTTAACAACCCTCTTGCTGCTTCTAAACCAAGTAGGCCTCCACCGATAACAACTGCTTTCTTATAATTTTTTGATGTTTCAATCATCGTTTCACAGTCTTTAATGTTACGGAATGCAATAACTCCTTCTTTATCTGCACCCGGTAAAGGCAACATAAAAGGATTAGAGCCCGTTGCAAAAATTAATTTGTCATAAGAGCGCTCTACCCCATTTTGGCTGTAAACTACTTGCTTTTCTGTATCAACCTTAATAACAGGATCTCCTGTTAAAAGTTCAATCTGATTCTCTTCATACCAGTTGTAATCATTTAAAACAATATCATCAACAGTGGAATCTCCTTGCAAAACAGAAGACAACATAATGCGGTTGTAATTAGGGTGCGGTTCTTCTCCGAAAACGGTTATATCAAAACGGGTAGCATCTTTCTTTAAAATCTCTTCAATCGTTCGTATACCAGCCATACCATTCCCTATTAAAATTAGTTTCTCACTCATAAGCGTATCTCTCCTCGATATCTATATTTAATAAATATATTTAATAGCTTCAACTTTCCTTTGCTAAAACTACACTTTCATTCAACTCAAGTAAGCTTCTTACATCGTCAATCAAGAGATTAACTCGCATACCATTTTGCTCCAAAAGATGTTTTGCTTCTTGATCCGTACAAATGATTTCGGTAGCTGCTTTTATCTCAGTTTTAGTAAGTCCACTATTAGTTAAAAACGTTAGAAACTTCAAAGCTTCTATTCTTTTTGTAAAAAGAAGTGTGTTCACATGTTGTTCCTCTATAAGTCGAGCAAAAGCTTCAATATCTTTCTGAGTAACAGTACTCTTAGTCAATGCCAATTGTATTGTTGCTTCATTAAAGTGATGTTTGAAATTTTCAATTTCCAAATCCGATCCGATCAGAACAGCAGCAGAGAGATTTTTTTTATTAAAAACAGTAGATTGAATCCCGTTTTGTCTTAATGTCATTCTTACCGTGTCATCAACTGAATAAATAGTAGATTCTATGCTTCGAAGATCCATTCCGTTTTCTCCAATTGTCTGTACAAATTGCTTTGCACTTTGTGGAGAAAGAATCAGCAATTGATGATTTCTTAGAACTGGTTTAAGTTGCTCACTAGCACCTAATTTATATTCACAAGATTCCGAAAACAATTGATGTTCGTATACATCGGCTCCATGTTTTTTAAGTTCTAAAACAATCTGTTCATTTGCTATAGATTGGGAAGGAATAAAAAAGCTTTTACCTGATAATATTCGTTGATCAAACCAAACTAGCTTATCTCTAAGTTTTGCCACATTTCCTACTAAGATGATTGCGGGATTAGTAATATTCTCTTGTTGTACCTTGTTGGCGATGGTAGCAAGAGAACCCGTAACGGTCTTTTGCTTACTATATGTTCCCCACTGGACAACTAAAGCTTGAGTTTCCCTAGATTTCCCATGACTGATTAATTCAGTTGTAATCGTCTTTAAATGTTTAACACCCATATAAAAAATGATCGTTTCCACGCCTTTTGCTAAGTTCCCCCAATTGATATTCGGAGTTCCATCTTTTTGGCTACCATGTCCGGTTACCACCGCAAAGGAATTGGAGTGTTTTCTATGTGTAATTGGAACTCCTGAGTACATAGTTGCTGCTATCCCAGCTGTAATTCCTGGAATAATTTCATACTGAATCTGGTGTTCTGCAAGCAGTTCAGCTTCTTCCCCCACTCTTCCAAAGACTGCAGGGTCTCCTCCTTTTAAACGAACAACCGTCTTCCCTTTACGTGCATGAATGAGAATTTCCGTTTGGATGTCTTCCTGTCTAAGAGTGTGTTTACAAGGCTGTTTTCCACAATAGATTAATTTAGCATCTGCTCTTACTTCCGTTAACAAAAATGGATTGATTAATCGGTCGAAAATGACAACGTCTGCTTGTTGTAAAGCCTTCTTCCCCTTTACCGTAATTAAGTCGATATCTCCTGGGCCAGCCCCTACAAAGTAGACCATTCCTCTGTTCATTAACCACTCCCCCTTTGTCTGTAACATCTTGTTATTTATGAATTTTTCGAATTGTATATTTTCATCCTAAACCATCATCCAAGATACATGTTATAACCTGTTAAGTTATCTAACAGAGTTTTTGCGGTGAATTGTTTGTTTCTATTTAGTGAGCATTTTAAGGTTTTCGAATAATGGTTTAGATCCAAGAAGGAAGACACTAAGTTTCTTATTACTTGAAATCAAAGAGTTGCTGTACTCAGGATGGGGGTGCCTGAGTTAGTTTAATATTAAAACCCGGCTCTTATTTAGGTTAACTGGACTTGTTTCGGGTTACGCGTGGACACCAGGTTTCTTATTGTCTGAAACCAAGCGGGAAAAAGCGACTATTTCTCCAGACAAGGTCTCTGGAGTCCGATTACTAATTGAAAGTCAATTTTGTTTTGTGAAATAGAGCCCTCTGAGTCCGTGTAGATATCGGGCGGACTCAGAGGCTCTTATTTAGGTTAATTGGGCTTATTTTTTGGGGCACGCGGTCACCAGGTTTCTTATTGCCTGAAACCAGGTAGGAAAACACGTCTATTTCTCCAAATAAGGTCTCTGGTGTCCTTATACCGTTGAAGATCAACTGATTTATCTGAAATAGGGTCATCTGAGTCCGCACAGACACAAATATCGAGCGGACTCAGATGCTCATATTTTTATTACAATCAGCTAGTGTGATGTTCCTGGATAACGACTCAAGAAGAAAAGAGTAAAGATCTTTCCCGACCTCTCCTGTAAATACCTTGTTAAGTTTCCTTCCCAGATTCATGACACGATTTACGAGAAGTGTAACTATGAAAGATGTATTCAAAATACACATTATGAGTTTCTATCAACTTATTTATTAGAATTTTCACTCTACTAAAACCTAGCGATATACTTAACCCAAAATACCTTGTCAAATTCCTTATCAAACTTTCAGACACACAAAAAATTACATGTAAAAATAAAAACCATATTCAAAATACTACTTTTCGATCATCGTCAACTCAACTCGCCAAATTGTTTAACGATAACAAATTAAATAAAAAAACTAAGGAGTGGTAACAATGACAGTTTCAGATCTTTTTAAGTACAAGAATGAGCGCATTAAAGTTTTACATTTCACTTGGTTTGCTTTTTTTGTTTCCTTTTTCGCCTGGTATAGTATGGCCCCATTAGCAACTACGATGATGGAGGATATGGGCTGGTTAACACCACAACATATCGCAGCCTTAGGTATATGTAACGTCGTATTGACTATTCCTGCTCGGATTATTATTGGGTCATTACTTGATAAGTACGGGCCAAGAGTCGTTTATTCTGGTTTACTCATTGTTATGTCTATTCCAGCAATCACTTTTGCCTTTGGGAACACTTGGTCACAATTGATGATTTCTCGTTTAATTCTCGGAAGTATCGGAGCTAGTTTTGTTATTGGCATTCGCATGGTAGCTGAATGGTTCCCACCAAAAAATGTTGGATTCGCTGAAGGAATTTATGGCGGTTGGGGTAACTTTGGTTCTGCTGCTGCCGCGATGCTTTTACCGTGGTTTGCTTTAACTCTCCTTGGTGGAGACAATGGCTGGCGATATGCACTTGCCTTCACTGGTGTCATCTGTTTCGTTTATGGAATTATTTATTATATTTGCGTTAGAGATACACCAGAAGGAAAAGCTTTAGTAAAACCAAAAAAGGCTTCTGCACTTGAAGTTAGTAGTTGGGGAGATTTAGCTCAACTAATTGTCTGGACCATTCCCCTTGGCGGAGCACTAGCTGTTAGTGCCTGGAGATTAGAAGGACTAGGATTTATTTCAGAAACGGCTTTATATATCATTTACGCAACAATCCTTTTAATCGTCATCTATCAAGTATTCAATATTCTTAAAGTAAATGTACCACGACTTAAAAAGGGAGTTCCTGAAGAAGACAAATACAAATTTAAAAATGTCGGAGCATTAAATAGTACGTATTTTGCTAACTTCGGTGCTGAGCTTGCCATTATTTCAATGTTGCCGATGTTCTTTCAACTTACTTTTTCACTGACAGCGGCTCAAGCTGGTCTAATTGCTTCATCCTTTGCTTTTGTTAATCTAATTGCTAGACCTCTTGGAGGAGTTCTATCCGATCGCATGGGAAGCAGACGAAATGTGATGTTAGTCTATATGTTTGGTATTTCAATCGGTCTTCTATTAATGGGCTTCATGGACTCTAGTTGGCCGCTCGTACTCGCTATTGCGATTACCGTTCTTACTTCTATGTTCATCCAGGGAGCAGAAGGAGCCACTTTTGCTGTTATTCCTATGATCAAGAAACGTGTAACTGGTCAGATTGCCGGTATGTCTGGTGCTTATGGGAACGTTGGGGCAACGATATACCTTACACTTTATACTTTTGTTACACCCCAGCAGTTTTTCTTTATCCTTGCTTCTGGTGCTTTTGTAAGTTTCTTAATCTGTTACTTCACTTTAGAAGAACCGAAAAACTCATTTGCAGATGAGTATTATCTAACCGATGCAGAGATGAAAGAACAATTCGATGCGGATGAAGCCCTGCAAAACAAAACACTTCAGAAAAAAGCCTTATAATTACAGAAGAAGCGTATGGTTGCTCCCATACGCTTCTTCATCTTTTATTAACTAACCTTTCCCCTATAGATAACCGCAAAAGGCTTTAATAAACCTTTTGCGGTTATTTTCTTGCCATCTATTTAATTAGCAATTGGACTAATCCTCACAGCACTTACTTTAAATCCAGGCATTCTACAGGTAGGATCTAACTTTTTAGAGATTAGCCGGTTCACATTTTGACTATCAGCCCAGTGGAAAGGAACAAATACAGTGTCTTTCCGAATTGTTTCGGACCATCTACTGCGAACGACAATACTCCCTCTTTTTGATTCAATTTTTACAAGGATGTTATCTTTAATTTGGAATTTTTCTGCTGTTGCTGGATGAATTTCCATATAAGACTCAAAGTCTCTGGCAGCAAGTGTTGAGCTTTTCCTTGTTTGAACACCTGTTAAGTAATGCGACATCACTCTTCCTGTTGTTAAATACAAAGGAAACTCATCAGTCGGTTTTTCCTTTGGAACTTCAGGGGTATTCGAAACTGCGACCATTAATGCTTTGCCATCCGGATGAGCAAATTCGTTAACAAATAACCGCTCTGTACCTGGGTGGTCTACGTCTGGACAAGGCCAGAGAATCCCTTTTTCTTTTCTTAACCTGTCATATGTGATTCCGGAATAATCTGCAATCCCACCACGGGTCGCCTCTCTTAACTCATTAAAAATGTCTTCTGGTGATTCATAAGTAAAGAACTCTCCCTTTCCGAGCACCTCTGCTAGCTCACAAAGAATTTGCCAATCATGCTTCGCTTCACCTCGAACTGGAAAACTTGCTTCTCTAAGAGTCACTCGCCCTTCGACATTCGTCATCGTACCAGGTGTTTCTAAGTAGGAGGTAGCTGGTAAGATCAAATCTGCTAATCTAGCTGTTTCAGAAATAAACATGTCGACAGCTACAAAAAAGTCTAACTTTTCAATTGCCTGTTTTACAAACTCAGCACTCGGATTCGAAACAATTGGATTGGAGCACATTAAAAACAATCCTTTAATTTCACCTTCATCCATTTTTTGAATCATCTCAAATGCTGACACCCCTTTACGAGGCAAATCTTTTTCATTAATGCCCCAGACATCGGCTATATACTGGCGGTGTTCATCATTTTCGATTGAACGGTAGCCCGGTAGTTGATCTGCCTTTTGACCATGCTCCCTTGCTCCCTGACCATTTCCTTGACCAGTAATCGCTCCAAAGCCTGAGTTTTCCTTTCCAATTTTACCAGTAGCTAATATGAGGTTTAAAAAGTTACGAACAGAAGCAGAGCCATCTGTTTGTTGCTCAATTCCTCTGGCTGTAAAAATCATTCCTGACTCTTCTTTGCCAAATACCATGGCCGCTTTTATGATTTGCTCAACAGGTACTCCTGTTAAATCCGAAATATCAGTTAAATCTAATGTGCCAACAAAGTCTCTTACTTCTTCAAAACCATTTACTCGCTCTTCAATAAAATCCGGATCTATTAAATTTTCTTCAATAATGACTTTTAATAAACCATTCGCTAAAATTGAATCGGTCCCTGGCTTCACTTTTAAATGCAAGTCAGCCATTTTGGTTGTAGTTGTTTCTCTTGGGTCGATCGCAATGATAAACGAACCGTTCTCTTTTGCTTTCTCAAAATAAGGCATAATGGTAGGCTGACATTCTGCAATATTCGTTCCTGCTAGGATCAAACATCTTGCATGAGGAATTTCTTTTATACTATTTGTGAACCCCCGGTCCATCCCAAATGTTTGCGCTGCTGCTGATGCAGCTGCAGACATACATAAGCGGCCATTGTAATCAATATACTTCGTTCCAAGTGCCACTCTAGCAAACTTTCCAAGTAAATAGCTTCCTCGTTAGTAATCGTTGCGCTCCCGTAAACAGACAATGCATTTTTCCCATGTTCAGACTGGATTGCTGAAAATTTTTCTTCAATTAATGCATAAGCCTTTTCCCAAGAGATAGCTTGAAATTCACCGTCTACATTTAGTAATGGCTGTTTAATACGATCTGTATGGACGGCATGCTGATGTGCATTGAGCCCTTTAATACATAATCGGCCTTCTGATGTTGGATTATCTTTCCCAACGGTTTGATATTTTTTTCTCGTTACAGTCGATTGCTCGATTAGTTGCATTTTGCATTGCATGCTACAAAAGGGACATTGAGTATCGTAGATTTTCTCTGTTTGTGCTTCTTTTTGTTTCGTTCGGAAATATCTTAATAACATTTCTGTCATGAAAATCATCCTCTACTAGCTAAATTTTGTTATGTGGCTAAGACTTTTTTATGTTGGCTTTGATCTAAATCTAGCTGCTTCATTAATTGTTGTCTGAGCTCTTCATCAAATAATACTTCTCTTACATGAAGTAGATTAATTCGATCAATCCATTCCCATGTACGTTCGGCATATTTAGCCGTTTCACGGTAATATTGGATAAAACTTATAATCATTTCATAGGCTTCAGATGGCGTTTCCGCTACACAAAATAATTGACCTGACCGGGTATTTCTTCCGCTACTCCCTCCGACATAGATCTCCCAACCACGATCTACTTGAATAACACCAATGTCTTTTGTAGTGGAACCAGCTCCATTGTGCATACAAGCAGATATTCCCATTTTCACGCGGTAAGGTGTTACTAAGTAATCAGTCTTCTCTTCTAACATCTTAGCAAGCTCGAGCGCTTGATGTTTTTCACAAGTACAAACGGTTTCCCCAATACATGTTTTAATATTCTGAACTGTATTTCCGTATGTGCTGCTTAATGGAAGATCTAGCTCTGACCAAATAGACTCTAAATGTCTCTTCTGAATACCCATTAGTGTTATTCTTTGTTCACTTGTAATGGCCACTTGTAAGTTTTGATATTTACTTACGACATTTGCAATCTTACGTAACTCTTCGGCATTGGTTAGCCCTCCATACATTTGAGGTGTGATTGAATACGTTCCATCACTTTGTAAAGTTGCATTTTTTCTTTCGTTTATAAATAAGGATTGTTGTTCGACTTCATATTCTGGATAAATCATTCCTAAATAATATTGAATAGCTGGTAGACAGGTAGAACAACCGTCTTCATTTAGCCAGTTTAGTTGTTTTATTACTTCTGCCACTGAAGTAAGCTGACTCAGTTGCATTTGTGCCACTAATTCTTCATCTGTTAAGGTCGTGCATGAACATAATGTTACTTTTTTTACTTTTTCGTCAAAGTCTTCACTTTGGATGTATGTTAATAAATCAGTTACTAATGGTTTACAGCCACCACAGGCAGAAGAGGCTTTCGTACATTTTTTTACTTCTTCTATAGTAGTGATGTTTTGCATTTGACAGGCTTCTAAAATAGTTCCCTTTGTTACTCCGTTACAGTTACAAATTAAATCTGTTTGCTCCATTAAAGCTACTTGAGATGCAAATGGATTTGAAGGCTGTAAAATAAGTGCCTTTTCTTCGTCCGTTATCACCTTCTGTTTATTAATCATATCTAGTATTCTATTACCTGCTTTAGTGTCTCCAAACAAAACGGCACCGAGGATTTTATCATCTTTAAAAACAATTTTTTTATATGTGCTAGCTAACTGATCAAATTGGGTAATCGTTTTGGTCGTATCATCACCTGTAAAATGACCAACAGAAAATACATCTACACCCGATATTTTAAGTTGAGTAGATAAAGTTGAACCATTATACCCTTTTGAATCTAGCTGTCCGCATATGTGACGTGCTAGCACTCTACCTTGTTCATAAAGTGGTTTAACTAGTCCATATACCATTCCTCTATGTTCCACACATTCGCCCACAGCGTATATATCAGGTACACTCGTTTGCAGATAATCATTAACTAAAATGCTCTGTTCGTTTCAATCCCGCTTTCCTTCGCCATTTGAACATTTGGTCTTACCCCTACTGCCATAATGACAGCGTCGGCTTCAATCGTTGATCCATCTTTGAAGCGGAGCCCTTCAACTTTTGAATCGCCGATTATTTCTTCTGTGGCTTTTTCTAAAAGGAAATTCATCCCTTGACATTCGAGTTCTAACTGAAGCATTTTTGCTGCAGTTGGATCTAGTTGTCGCTCCATTAAGTTTGAAGCAATATGGATAACATCTACTTTCATCCCTAAGTTAAGTAATCCCCTTGCTGCTTCTAAACCGAGTAATCCTCCTCCTATTACTGCTGCCTTCTTATACTTCTCTGAAATTTCAATAATTTTATGGCAATCCTCTATCGTTCTAAAATTAACAACACCTTCTTTGTCTGCTCCTGGAATTGGCAATACGAATGGGACCGAACCCGTCGCAAAAATTAATTTATCGTAAGAAACCTCTCTATTATGATTTGTCATAACCACTTTTGTTTTTGAATCAACAGATATGACTGTTTCACCAGTGTATAACTGGATATTATGATTTTCATACCACTCTCTGTTATGAAGAGTAATATCCTCTACTTTTGTTCCCCCCTGTAATACAGTCGACAATAAAATACGGTTATAGTTATAATGTGGCTCACTTCCAAATACGACAATATCAAAGTGGTTTGGTTGCAATTTTAATATTTCCTCGAGACAATTAATTCCCGCCATACCGTTTCCAATTAAGACTAGTTTTTGCTTTTCCATGATAGAAATCCTCCAGTCTATTTTTACGAATTATTATCTTTATCTAATTGTTGCTTTTAAAAGCTAACTATTAATTACTTGTTTTGAATAGATACATCAGCTATATTGTATCGAACTTTAACTCACAAGCGCTTTAACTATGTAAGATGTAATGACATAGAAATTTATCTAATCTTCGTTTCTCTCCCTTAGCCATTAAACATAACAAGAAGCAAAAAAAGCCAAATAAAAAAGATTAACCAATGAGGTTAACCTTTTATGTACAATTATTTCCCGATAAAAATTTACACATAAGAGCATTTACGATCTCTGGTTGTTCAAGGTGAATCCAGTGCGTACCATCTATCATTAATAACTTTGCATTTGAACAAAATTGCTTGCTATTCATGGCTAATTTCAAAGATAAAAAAGTATCTTCCTGACCCCATATAATAAGGACAGGCAAATGAATTTTAGTTTTAACCACTTGATTAATTGAATCTTTATATAGCGCTCTATACCAGTTAAGCATTGAGGTTATAGCCCCTTCTTCAGCCCAAGATGATTTATATTTTCTCATCTCGTCATCGCTAAACGTACCTTTTTTACTCGTTAACTTCAAAATTTGTTCAAATAATTGAAATTGGTTGAGCTTAAAGAGTGCGTCAGGTAATTGAGGTATCTGAAAAAAAAGTAAATAAACGCTCTTAAACCACTGTGTAGGAAAATAACATTGAAGTTGTTTCATAATTACTGGATGTGGACTATTAATAATCACTAATTGCTCAATATATTGAGGTTTTGTCGATGCAAGATGCCATGCAACGAGTCCTCCCCAATCATGTCCTACAATCACTGCTTTTTCCCTTTGAAAGAATTCTATGATTCCAACAATATCATCTCTAAGGTTATTGATTGTGTAATTATGTATAGTTGTTGGCTTCTGACTTAAATTATATCCTCGTTGATCAGGAATTATGACTCGATACCCTTGGTTAATTAGTGGATCAATTTGATGTCTCCACCCATACCAGAATTCTGGAAAACCGTGCAATAGAATAATTAAAGGGCCATTTTTAGGTCCTGCAACGATCGTATGAAGAATGGTCTTATTGGTTTTTATAAACAATGTCTCTAATTTGTTCATTACCCTTCCCCCTTTTTATATTCATTGCTTACGATGTTATGTACATACAATTATTTTCTAAACTATTGACGTTTTGTTCCTTGTCTTATTTCAAAATAAAAATTCACCTATTTTTAAGTATTTGTAAACATAACATAAGCAAGCTGAAGGGATAATAATTTCGTCTAAACAAAGGGGGAGTTAAATGAAGTGGCAAAGAGAATTACTTAAAATTATGCAGAATAACAAAGATAAAAAAGTAGCTTTGGCTATTGATACATCCAATAATCAAACAGACGTTGAACTAATAAATAATATTAGGAAGTTTATAAAGGAAATGAACCCCGAAACGACATTAGTCCAAGCTGACTTTAAGCTTAGAGAAGTTTCTAATATTAAAGAGGACAAAGACATTGTGTTTTATAAACACGGTAAGTCTTCTT
Organism: Halalkalibacter akibai JCM 9157; assembly: GCF_000513135.1. Classification (GTDB taxonomy): domain Bacteria; phylum Bacillota; class Bacilli; order Bacillales; family Bacillaceae_D; genus Halalkalibacter; species Halalkalibacter akibai. The sequence continues at coordinate 6,264 of NZ_BAUV01000058.1, read as the reverse complement.
ATACAGAAGTTTTTGAATGGGCCAATGATGAAGACATTGAAACACTGTTATACGTCACTGATTTAACTGGTTATATTTATGAAAACTTAACTTTGAAACCATTTATTTATTGGCTCATTCCCGATGAATTTAAACCAAAAGCGCCTTTTGGACGAGTGTTAAATATCACGTAATACGTTTTTCAAAAAAAAACTGGATCAAAGAGAAACATACTCTTTGATTGTTCCAGCAAAAGAAAGTTGTATAGTGAAACCCACCTTGAACCCATAATTTATCACTTTATGAAAAACAACGTTACAAACAAAAATGTATAGTGGTAATTTAGCAATAAAAAACAAGTTGTATAGTAGGCATTTGTGTAATAATAATCAAAAAGAACGCAGCAACAAAACCAATTAGATTAATAATGAAAATAATCCCCCGGATAAAGGGTTTTTATTTTTTCCTCTACGTATTGTCTCAGCCACTTTTCAGGTACTTTTATGGGTATCTTTCTGTAAACGTCTTGTGCAGTAAAGACTCTCTCGGAATCTTTCCGTAAATCCTCACATATCCAGTCAACCAACCTAAATTTGTAATCCCTATTCTTTTCAAGATTAGCCTTAATAAATTTATTTGTATTCGGCAATTTCTCATAAGTTGTTGCTCTCACGCCTAACTCCTGGCTTATGTTTTTTCTGCTGATTCTAATTGGTCGGAGCCCATCCTTTCCCCAATTTTCAATAAGGTGAGTAATACGATTCAGGAAGTAATTGTCTCTTTCTTCAATCTCCCTCTTACTTTTTTCCGAGTTCTTCTTAGCCTTATAAGGAAATCTCTGACTCCACCAATCAAAATCATGTACTTTTAACCACCGCTGAGCAGTATGAGTTTTCACTTGGCTAAAGGTAATAAAGCCAAGTTTTTCTTTTTGAATCAAGTCCTCTACAATTTGTCGGTCTCTAAGAATCCTTTCTTTATAATAGGTCTTTTCCCTATCATACGTCCTAAGGCTATTACTGTCTTTCGATAGTCGTTTGATAATCCGTCTGATTCCACTATAGCTCACATCTAATTCTCTAGTTATTTGGACAATCTTATAATTTTCATTCAACATTTCTAGTAATCTTTTTTCCCAAATTGGACCGAAGTGCTTAACAGTATTCTTTTTATATTCATCAGATGCATTTTCGGAATTTGTATAACTCCTAGTGTAAACATATCCGCACTCACGGCAATCAAAAGTGCCGACAACAACCCCTCTATCAGAGTAATGGCGTACACTAAGCGAATGAATAACTCTCTGTTTATAATGAGAAGCTACCGGATTTAAACAGTACCACGGACCGTCCCCAAAAGGTGCTTCTTCGCCTGTCATTTCCTCTTCTTTTTCGTGACTCAGAAGTTCTTGAAAAAACTCTTCAACGGAGCCGCATAAGAAACGCATAAGTAAAACATGTCTAATTGGGAAATGATTTAAACCTACAGATTTAATAAGATTATGAAGCCAATTTTTTTTGACTAATTTAACGGGTAAGTTCAACACCTGGAGAATGGAGCCATAAAATTGGTTAAAATCAATGGAAATTTGGCGAACGTTCACTATCCCGTTTTTATCAATATAACCTTTATCCCTTAGTAGTTTATCGTATTTTTCATAGATAGACTCTAGTACAAAACTATAACTATCTAGTGTTTGTAACCGTTCGATATCCTTAGCTAAATCTAAGAGAGTCTGCTTTTCTTCATTTGTAATCGTTAGATTTACCTTTTCCCGATTCTGAACAGAAGGAATAAACGTAATTTTTAATTTTTTTTGATAACTTTCTAACAGAATCTCATGTTGTGTGCACACAAGAACTCCGGGCACTTGATGAAATCTACGTAAATACGTTTCATGATATGTTACTAAATCTTCTTCTACGCACTTTGGACAATAGTAAATCTTCGTATCATCATTGGACGCAAAACCAAATTTAGCTACGATAAAATGATTGGTAGAACCACACATCAAGCGTTTAATTTCCTTTTTATTCTCAACAGTCATAAAAGGTAAATAGAAGGGAAGCAGAGTGCACTTCTCCAATATGTAATCCTCGGAAATACCCCAATTTTGAGGGAACCTAGCGACAAGGTCACTAATTCTATATGGGAAATTAATTGAACAAGTTGTAACAGATTGACTATAGCCATATAGTTGAATGAAGGTTTGGTCCCACGTAATGCTTCCGGTGTGAACATGAAATCGATAGATGACACTGTACAGAGTTTCATCTGGATAGATAGACGGAAAATAGGGAATCATTTCACTTACTCCTTCCTTTCAATTGAACGAGTATTCAAACCAGTGTTTCGATTCATGCCAGTGAAAACCTCTCATAGCTAAAACGTTTAAACTTGATGAGTTTGTACCTCCAAAAATTCGCATAATAAAAGGTCTTTTCTTATTGAGCAAAAGATGAATATTCATTAATAACTTACCTAGAAAACAAACAAGGAATCAACGGGATGTGAGCTATTTCATTAGAAATGGCAACGACTGAAGAAGATGTCACGTTGTTGGCTGATTACCATTTTCGTCCATTCATTCTTGGTTAACGAAGGGTGGTTCATAGGCAATGATATAAGAAAGCGACATAGGTATAATGGGTCCAGAGGTTATGAATCTGAGCCAATTAAACCTACTTATGTTTCTCGATTCGACCATTTGCAAAATGATGGACCATATCTCCTTCATCATTCTGATAAACAATGTAACCTTGGTCTCCAAGAGCTTTGAAAGATTTGAGCATGGCGTAAGCTCCCGCGAGTGAAATCATATAGTCTGTCTTCGTTTTTGCTTCCGACGGCATCTTTAGTGGTAGATTTGAACGCTTCGCTATTTTTACAAGTTCTTCTATTTGTGCTATTTCTTTTTGTGAAAAGCCTTTTGATTTCACTTCATTTAGAATTTCTGTGTACCTGCCTTCATCTTTATCCATGGACACCGTCCACTCCTCTGTAATGTTCAGTTCTGGATTCTGTTCTTGGTTCACTTCATTCAAGCGTTATCATTTAATGTTCCTACCATTCAATACTTATCATCCTTGGAACTATTCATTTAAATAGTTATCTTTTTTATTCCTACTCATTTCTTAGTTATCGTTTTTATTGTTCTAACATTGGGGTTTATTAGATTCATAATACCCTTTAGTCAAATGGAAACATCAACAAACAAGATAGAAACGATAAAACGCAACAGTTAGCTAGGGCAATCCCTAAAAGGTTTATCAGAATATGAACAGCTCATTATTTTATAAGTAGACTTAGTAAAGCATCAATATCTAGTCAAGCATGAACATACGAAAGTAAAGAATAGATACTAAGTTATTTCTTTACTAAGCCAAGTACCTCCTGCTTTTTAAGGTAATTTAGGTATTACTAGGATAGAGACAATAAAAACGTCACTGAAATGATTACAAAACACAATGTATTCTACCTTTATTAAACTAACAATCAACCTGTATCAGAGTACATGTATACCAAAACAAAAACTTGTGTTTTCATAACAACCTATATAAGGTAAGTTCACAAAAAAAGAGTATTAAAATAGACCCCAATAAGGAGTCTTAAGTCTTTAGAATTTAAGAATTAAAATAGGGCGACGTACCCTGCATCTAATTAAAAATTTCAGAATGATAGATGTACGGGTTTACATGAACTTCATAAGATTCTTGGATTCAGCTTCAAAAAGTTCTTTGTATGTTTTAATCAAACATTCTCCACAACACTACTATTTCTATATATATAACAAACGCAGCTCTGATTAGAAATCAAAACTGCGTTTTGCAACTTTAGGTCACGTCTCATATTTAAGCTCTCCGACGGGGAGAATTCGAGAGTTGCACACGAATGACTTTTTTCAAGTCTCTTCTTAAAGTTTCAAAAGGGAAGGGAGATTTCCTGCAATTTAAATTATACATTTATATGAAGAAGGCTCTGGTTTGTTATATTCATCAGGTAACATAATCAAGATGAAAGCAACCATTTTTGATTTCTAAGTCCCTTTTTAGCTTAGCAACATCGGAGAATGAAAATGATGGTAAATTTGTGAAATTAGAGATGAATACGGAGCGAACGAAGAAGGTATAAAATTATTGTACAACTACTCCGATAAGATTTTTGAGAAGTATAATGATTCACGAACTTATCAATTAATAAGAAGAGTATCCTTAAACCAACTTAAAAAAGGATTAAGGAATACCAACAAGCCAACTACATTATTTACTTAGTTAGCTCCACTTATGTTGATTTGATTTAAATTTGGGACGAACTAGATTATGAAATTCCACTTTTCGGATATTGGCTTCTTCAACTACGCATCCGTTACTTTAAGTACATTAGTTCACAAAGAAAGGGATACTTTCTTTACAAGAAAATCTTGGAGTGATAAAAATAAAATCCATCCACCAACTCCAAGTCCTATTGATATAAATAATGATAAAGACACTTTCAAGGAAATTGCTACTATGATTAGTAATACAGCAGTAGCAGGAAACCCCCATAGGACACCCAAGGCAAATTTACTAAGGTTGGTTGTTTGTTCTCCTTGCATATAAAGCCAAAACAAACTCAGTAAACTTACTAAGGGTAAAGCGGCTATTATCCCACCATATTTCGGAAAAACTCTTGCTACTTCTGTAACTAAACCAATGATAATTGCCGAGACCAGAATTTTCGTAATTAAAAACATTCTTTCGCTCCCTGACTAAGAAGAAAGAATGCTTTTTCTATCATTTCAATCTCAGATGAATTAAGATTTTCTAATACTTTTTTTAGTTTTTCATCATCCAATCGTGTATTTCTATTCAATACTTCTCTACCTTCCTCAGTTAAAATGACAAATACTTTTCTTTCATCTTCAACGCTTCTTTCTTTGGTTACTAAGCCCTTTTTAATTAGTCTTTTAATGTGTTCGGAAGCTGTATTATGAGTTACATCTATGTACGTAGCCAAATCACCTATCGTTGTTTCTTTCTTCTTTTCTATGTGTTGCAATAAACGTATAGCTTGGTGCGAAATATTTTCCTGATGAACACAATGGAGAAGATGATAAATATCTGTCCAATTTTGATTTATATTATTGAGTGTGTTTTTTAAAGTCAAAATGATAGCCCCTCTCTATTATATATGTATCATATAATACGATATAATCTTATGTAAAGATAAAAATATATTTGGTCAATAAAAAAAGCCACCGCTTTGGTCGCTATAAAAAAACATTCATTTTTTTTATAACTTCTTCCACTAAACTGCTCCTTTACTCAATAAGAATAGCCATACTCCCCTATGGAAGTATGGCACCCGTTACTGAAATAATATTAGAGCCGTTTTATTCAACTTCTTTCATTGGCGAAACTAAAATACTTAATCCAATCTCACCATAATCCCACATCTTTACCCATGGAAATGTATCTTCTGGTAATTCAAACACCCTTTGTTCTAATGGTTTAATAGCTTCACTTGACCCTCTATAACCATGCGAAAATGTGGCTGGATGTATAGACACTTTTCTTCCTGTATCGTTAAAGTATATAAACTTCATTACATTTACCTCCACTCGTTTAAAATACTTAATTAAAGTAAAGCACCCGTTAGCTTAACAGTTATTTCTATAATAAAATTTCTATATCTTCTTCGTATTTATCCCAAAGAGTAGAGATAAAGTCGTTAATTTCTTTATCCATTACCTCTAACTCATCAACTCTATAATTTGATATGTCTAGTCTTTCGTTAATTAAATGGTTCACATAAGCATCACGCTCGATACGTTCCTTAAAGTATTCTTCATAATATTCTTCAACAGTAATTCCTAAATAATCTGCTTGACTTTCAAAGAAATCCTCATTTCCTGAGTTATCAAGTGGAAATAACAATTCCATACTGTCAAGCTCTTCCGACACATCATTTCCTGTACTTTTTGCTTCTAATACCATAATTTCTTCTTGTACAAACTTCTCAACCATTATAGGAATATCTTGGTTATCTACAAAGTATAAAGAACGTATATCTTTTAAAGTAATTTCTTTACCTTTTACAACAGCTACTACATCTTCATCTTTGACTGCCGTGAAACTTTTTTCTTTTGCTCCATCACTTGAACAAGCAACCGATACTGTTAAAACAAGTATTAAGAGTAATAATTTCATAATATCTTCCTACTTTCTGCTATCCACCTTATTTGAGTTTCCTGTCTGTTAGCGCAATAAGACAAGCGATACCCTCTTAAAGTATCGCCCCCGTTAG
>NZ_BAUV01000059.1 GCF_000513135.1 Halalkalibacter akibai JCM 9157 | reverse complement strand
ATAACCGTCAGTAAAATAGAAACACAAAGTAGTATAATGAGCAAAACTTTAAATTTATTGGCCATTTTAATACTCCTTCATTTACAACTTTATTTTTCCTCTTTACTAACCGTAGCTTCAAATGTAATCATTTGGCTTGATTCAGTTGGATATTCTCCGTATTTGTAATCTGCTGATATGGTTATGTTTTCAAATCCAACACTTTCAAGAATTAGTTTAAACTCTTCAATCCCATACCAACGGAGTGGAAATCGTTCTAACTCAGTTTGAAGAAATTGGCCGCTCTCCCATTTCTCGTAGCGATTATGAGAGATGGTATATTGGTTGATGAAGTCAACTTCAACTATTTTACTTTCTAATGTAATAATCGCTCCATTCTTAGTTTCCCAAGTTCTTGTTGAGTTTTTCTCAGTTGTTAGATCCGTTTGTAAGAAGAGATCTAAAATGAGCTTCCCTCCATTAGAGAGGTGGTGGTAGAAGTTCTCTAATGCTTTAATAGAATCCTCTCTTCTATGTAACAGCAAAAATGTTCCAGTCGGTACAATTATGGCTTCATATTTAGTTTCTAATGAAAATGACTGCATTTGTCCTTGAAATAGATTTGGTTTTAACCCTCTTCTTTCACAGTTATTCCTGCAAATTTTCAGCATTTCTTCTGAAACATCAAATCCTGAAACTTTTAAGCCTTTTTCTAGAAGTGGAATGAGAATTCGGCCATTACCAACTCCTGGTTCAAGAATGTCACCCGCACAAGTTGCTAGTCTCTCACTATAAAACTCTACATCTCCGAAAGAAAGGCCAATGTATTTATCCGTATCGTAAACTTCTGAGGAAAGCTTATTGTAATAACCTAACATGTTCTGATCTCCTTTTTGCTATTAACATCATTATTACGAAGCCTGCCTATAACATAAACTCTTTTTCATACTCAATATCCCCAATCATCCACACGCCATTTACCCGAATCATGATCCCTAACTAAGATCCAGTTCCAATCAGAATAAGTGGAGTTTGGCTCGAAACTTCCGTCTCCTCCCTTTGAATTCACATCAAAATTGGATAATAAAACAATGACATTTTCTTCCTTAATCCCGTTTGTTGAGCCCTTGCCATATTTCATATAGCCCTCAACAAATTCGTTTGGTTTCTTTTCTGAATACCAAAGATCTGTAAGTTCACACCCCTGAAACTCTCTAAATTTCCTCTTCACAGCTACAACGGCTTCATTTATTTCCTCTTCAGAGAATTTAGTAGATTCCTCCACACTCACTTCAACATTATTGGTTTTACCAGATTGACTATAAAGCACAATAGACACCAGAATGATTATTGAACAAAGAGATAATATCGTTTTTTTCATGTTACCGCCCTCAATAGTTATGATTTTTTTGTTGGCCTGCCACACTAATTTCAGTATTCACCAAAAAGAGCAATTACCCTTTTTGAGCATTGCCCCCGTTATGACACCTCTTATTTAGCCCTTCTATAACCTTACTTGCTGCTACTAACCCTTCGCTCACAATTTCTATTTATCTTGTATTTTATCATACTTATAACCAAAAATTGTAAAGTTTTACAGTTGAGCTTTTTACTTTTTTACTAATAGAAGAAAAAGCTTTACTCATATTGAAGTAAAGCTTACCGGTTAGCAGAACAACACTCACTTATTTTGTAACAATTGAAATCAACTCATCAATTGAACCAATACATATCTCAACTTGAGATAAATGATAAAAAGTACTGGTTGTTTCAAGATTATTTACTTCGTCACCTTGTGAGTAAAGATAAATTCTTTTTCCTTGTCCAAGTGCAACACCAAATTCAATGTGACTTCCTTTCCCTGCTGGCAATAAAACAATAATAAAATCAGCTTCCATTACAGCCTCTTTTTCTTGTTGTCCTATTTCTTTTAATTCTTCCATCGTTGAAGCTCTTTCATTTTTTGTCCAATCATATGTACGAATATAACCTTTATTGATTAACTCATTACTAACGTAACGAACTGTATCTATATTTTTAAAACTCGATGCAACATAGAATTTATTCATTATTATAATTCTCCCTTATTAAATTTTTCCCGTTTGGGCGTCTTTCCCACAATCTAATTACACTTTTTAACTCCTTACCATCAAAAGTTAACTTATATATATCTGGCATATTGAGACTTTTCCAAAATGAGAAATGATACTGATTATCGAAATGATTCATCATCAGAACCATTATGTTTCCATGTGTACCGATTACAACGTTTTTGCCAGAGTACTTCTCTAATACATTGTAAACCGTATCTACACCTCTTTTTTGAGCACTAGTATTAGACTCTCCACCTGCCCAAGAAAAAGTGTCGTCTTCCCATACTTTTGTTATGGCAAGGTTAAAATCTTCGGCGGGGACTGCCGTTAATAGACGTTTCTTAAAACCCTCTACTATTTCAACGTCTTTATCTATGTGTGTAGCAACAGCTTCTACGGATTGAATAGCACGCTTATAGGGGCTTGCAATAACAATATCAATGTTCTCGTTTTTTAATAGTTCAGTAACTTTAAGTGCATCGGAATAACCTTTATCTGATAAAGGTCTCCCTAATTCATCAGGTGTATATACAGAGTGTGCATGCCTAACAAAATATAGATTAGTCATTTTACTAGCAACTCCTTTTTTTACATCTTGTAAACTTCCGTTGCAGAATAAAGAAAAAAGCCTTACCCAATCTCAAAGTAAAGCTACCCTTTCTCTAAAGACATAAAAGAAGATGGACTTAATTCTTCACTTTCAATCACAATGGCAGTGAGTCCTGTGTCCGTTTTGGTTTCATGCCATTCATCTTTCTCCCAAAAAACGGCATCTCCCGGTTGAACTTTAATGTATTCTTCTTTATCACCTCGAACATACCCTTCTCCATTCAAAATTAAAAGAAGTTGAGGTACTACCGCTTGATGAAAGCCTATGACTCCATTTTCCTCTAAATACATGCAGCCAACATGAGCTGACTTTTCGGTTTGAATAACACGGGACATAATGAAATCTGAATTAAATTTGGAAACCTTCTTACCATGATCTTTACTAAATCTGTATAATTTCATTTTCAGCCTCCTTTTGGTTTGATAGACACCTAGATTAAATACTATCAAGTGCTAATAAGTTCTTCTTTTGACACAACACGCCATTTATTAGCTTTAAGTTTGTCTAAATAGTCATTGATACTCATTTCCTCTAATTCAAGTACAAGTGGATGTAGAGAAACATAGCATTCATCTGTTTCATAATTGATAGTCACTTTTACAACTTCGTATCCATTATGAAATCTTGAGTCAAATCCAGGGTCATCAATAATATCGCCTTTAACAGGACGAATAATTGATTCAAATGTCTTCATTACCATTTCTGAACTTTTACATTCTTCTTTTGATGATGTTAGAAAGATTATCAGATTGATTTTCATTTTTTACCTCTTCTACTCCATATTTGGCTCAAGTACTAATTCTTCCATTTGATCTCCATCAATACTCATTTTGTATAGATGATAATCGGGGTTACCCTTAGCAAATTTTTTATCCCTCATAAAGTAAATCGTACTTCCATCCGCACTTACAACAGGATCACTCGTATGATCACCAAAGCGAGTTAATTGTTTTTCTTCTTTTGTCTCTAGATTATACTTAAATAATTCATATTTAAAGATGCCACCGTCATTTGGATTGCTAATCGTTTGGAAAATTAAATCGTTTCCATCTGGCGTGATTGTAAAACTAAAAATAGAAACTTCACGCTCAGGATCTGAAATGATTGACATCTCTTCCGGAGAGTCCAATGGAATTTCAAAAATTCTTTGTTTTACTTCAAAGATATCCTCTGCTGTCTCTGCATCTGAATCATCATCTCTTCCTAAGAAAACACGATCACCACTCTTGGCAACGTTCAATGAATAAATAGAATACTGTTCGAGATTTGTCTTTTGTTGATGTGTTTTTTGATCTAGATTATATTCGTAAACATCAAAATTGTGTGGCCTTTTGCCTGTAATCGGTGAATAATTCTCAAATGTTCCTGCCCGGAGGTATAAAAGAGATGAATGGTCTGGCTTAAATTCTATTTCGGTTACGGTCGAAAAGTCAGTGAATACATCTGTTATTGTGTTTTCTTCTAAACTATAAAAGTGGATTGTACTAATTAGTTCTGTTTCCTTATCTTTATTTGTCGTAATATACGCCAAGATCGAGCCATCATCTGAAAAGGTTGGATCTAGAATCATCGTTTCCTCATCATATTCTGCGACCACTGTATGCTTTGGCTCCTCTTCACGATGCAAAAATAACTGCGGCTTCCCCTTTTCATACGCAACATAGGCAATCTCATTTTCGGAAGATACATCATATTGGTTAGAAAGTCCATTCTGTTTCTCATTTTCTGTTTTGTTGAAAAACATTCCCAAAATCGCAAGACCCACTGTTAAACTACTTAAACAAATTAAGAGAAACATGAGGTTTTTTTTCTTCATGGTCAAATCCTTTCTACTAGTTAAAATAGATTGCTGGTCCATATATCCATATAAAGATGAGAATACAAGCTAAAACGGGGATAATCCCGACAAGAAAGGCAATGTTCATATTTCTTTTCGCCAGTTTTAATTGCACTACATACAGCACCGCCCAAACGGCAACGGGACTAGCAAACACAGCCATCATGAAGTGAAACTTACCAATCATAATAAAACCGCCAACGATCAAAACTAGTGAGATTCCTATAATGACAATCCCACTCGCAATATTCAATCCATGTAGCAATTTCATATGTTTTTCATTAGTACCATAGTCATAGATGGTTATCCAGTAAATAAGACCAATAGTAAGCGCAATGTTTAACCAGACCAAAATCGTTAAACCGACAATTGTTGAATGATCCAACTGGCTTACAATTAACCACCCATATAATTGCACCAGAGTATGAACAATCAACAAACCATTGATCCAGAGCTTTCTATTTATATGAAAATGCTGATTTAAAGGAAGAAACAAAAGCATGGAACTCAAACTCATCGAAATACAAAGCCATCCAATGTAGGCATCGCCACCAACAAAAAGACTCAATACGTAAGTGCTGATGGTAAAAATAATCGAGGATATGGCTAATGTGAGCATTAACTCCTTACGATAAGGAAAAAGTGCTTGCTGTATTTGACTGCCGATTTCTCCTTCTTGACCAAATAACTGCATCGCCTTTTCCTCTGCATTATCTGGTGTTAGACCTTCCTCTTCCATTAAGAAATCGCGAGAACTCTGAAGGTGACTAAGTAATTCCTCATATAAATCCTCTTTTTCTTTCTTAGAACTTTCTGTATGACGGACAATGTTTTCGACATACTGTTCTAATTTCGATTTCATATAAGACCCTCCGTACTTTTTTGTACTAAATTCTCAATGAGTTTCCAGTTTTTTTGCTTCTTTTCTAACTCCTTTGTTCCTGAGTCTGTAATTTTATAATACTTTCTTCTCCCTGAAGGAGTTTCAGACCAATACGACTCAATCCATTGTTTTTTCTCTAGCCGTTTTAATGCTGGATAGAGAGTCCCTTCACTCATTTCATAATGGTCATCACTTAGCTGCTTTAGCAATCTGGTAATTTCATAGCCATAAAGGTCTCTTTGATTAATAAGCGATAACAGGAGAAGATCAATACTTCCTTTCAACATTTCCTTATCCATTTCTTCACCTAATTTCCTTTTTTTGTATTTAAATTGTAACACGATGTACATCGTGTTACAAGGTATACTTGTGTGCAATCTTACAATACTCGGGGCCTAGTTTAAGTAGTAATTTTCTTTGTTTAAATAGAAAATAAAAAACCCGACTAAAATGAGCATATAAAGTCGGGTAAGCGATCATTTATCCTGTTAGTCTAGTAGTGAAAGGCGGTTAACTATAATGGATATGTTAAAAGGAATGAACCAGGCACTAAATTATATTGAAGAGAATTTGGACAATACGATTGACTTAAATGAAGTCGCAACTAGAGCCTTCTGCTCTGAGTATCAATTCAAACGTCTATTTGCCTTTCTATCAGGTATCACCATATCTGAGTACATTCGAAGAAGACGACTAACTTTGGCAGCTCTAGAACTAAAAGACTCTCAAGTTAAAATAATTGATATTGCACTAAAATATGGATATCAATCTCCTGATGCCTTTTCAAGAGCTTTTCAAAATTACCATGGTGTTACTCCTTCCGTTTCAAGAAAGCCTCAGCAAACCGTGAAAGCATATCCAAGAATGACCTTTCAATTAACTATTCAAGGAGGAAACGAAATGAACTACCGTATTGTTGAAAAAGCTGCATTTAAAGTTGTCGGAGTTAAGTACGAAGTCGAAATGGTCGATGAAATCCTCTCACCGACCTACGAGAATATGATTACAAGTATTAGTGATGCAAAAATGAGTGAACTAGAGTCCTTCTCCAATCATGAACCTTCTGGGATCGTTCATGTGTCAGCCAACTACTCAGAGAGTTCGGATGGGAAAGCCACTTTTAACCAGTATATTGGAGCAGTTACTACAGAAGAAAATGATGACTATTCAACATTAGAAGTTCCTGCGTTAACCTGGGCCATCTTCGAAGTAGAAGGGGATTGGCTACAAGTTGAAAAGCATTGGCAGCGAATATACTCCGAATGGTTACCAACGTCTTCCTATGAACTGATAGAAGGAGGACCGGAAATCCTTGCTAGCAAAGATCATAAAAGTGAGATCTGGGTCTCTATTAAGAAAAAATAGAAAATACCTCCACCTTATATTCAGACCCAATATCGGCTTTCGTTAATAGCACAACGGATGCGATGCTTTGATTATTAGTAAACATCGCATCCCTATTTTTGTATCATTCTTAAAGAAATACTTTTTCAAAATGTTCGACTGTTGGAAATGGGTCATAGAAGTGATGTAGCTGTTTTTTCCATTCTTGATACTCTTTTGATTGTCTAAATCCAACTGTATGGTCTTCTAACGTTTCCCACTTTACCAACAATAAGTATTTCCCCTTAACTTCCATACATCTTTGTAATTCATGCGATAAGTAACCTCTCATAGCCGATATTATTTTTGATGCTTCCCGAAACGCTTCCTCATATTCTTCTTCCATCCCTTGTTTAACTTGTAGCATAACAGCTTCTAGAATCATTTGATTTCTCCTTTTAGAATGTTTTAAGTCAACTAACTGTTGGCACCGAGAAATGTTTAATCATTTTTCAGCAAACTAGTTAAGAACTCTATTTTAAAACTATCTTTATGATTATTTTTATCTGCTCTGTAACTATCCTTCGATGAAGACTTATAAACAGACAAATATTGCTCAGGATTCAGTAAATAATATGTTACTTCTCCTTTTTGATGTAATTCTAATTCTTCTAATTGTACTCCTGCAAAATTTGGTAAAGTGTCAATAATACCGAATTCAACAGAGAATAAGCCTTCTTTAAAAAACTCATGTTCATGTAAATCAATTAAGCTATATCCCATTGAGTTCATGATTTTCTTCATTTCATTCCAGTTAAAAATAGATAATTCAGGTTGTACTTCCCATCCTCGTTTGTCTCCGGGTACATGAATATCTAAGTCTTTAGCATCCCAACTCTGCCCTGTAACGACTTCTAAACCAACTGAACCCATTAACAATGGGATTATGTCAATTTCATTTAGTTTTTTGGCAATTTTAATAAATTCATCAAACTTGTTAGTCTCCATTTGCTCCTCCTCTTAAAGTGACTAGATTAGAAAGCACCAACTAAGCTAGCGGTTTATGTTTTACCGGAGATGAAAGGTTAATTAATGAAGACGGTTGTCCGTAAATCATTGATTCGTCTATAAAGTGCTCAAGGGTGTGAACGGATTCAGTGACAACCTTTACTAAATAACTGAATTGGCCAGCAAGCTATGACACTCTATTACACTTGGATGTTCTTTACAAAACTCTCTAAATTCCTTACATCTCTTTGTGTCATATAGGATAAAAGCAGTAACATGCTTGTTTACTTTTTCCGGATTAATAACAGCTCGATACCCTTCAATCACTTCCTTTTCCTCTAATTTCTTTAATCTCTCATTTGCTGCCGGTGTTGATAGTCCAATTTTCTTACCTAGCTCTGTCACCGATATACGGGCATTATGTTGCAGCTCAATCAAAATACTCTTGTCAATTTCATCCATGCTAAAGCTCCCTTCAATTTTAAAGTAGATCCTTATAAATAACTTAATTTATTAACTGGTTTAACAATAATACAATCATACATCTATGTGAAAAGAGAATGTGAATAATTACAATGAAGTTATTAAAAGTAGGGAGGGAATAACTCTGAATAAGCTAGATACAAACGTCCCGTTAATAGTCATTGATGTCCAAAAGGCATTTGATGATAAAAGTTGGGGCAAGCGAAACAATCCATTTGCTGAGAAGAATATCGAAAAGTTAATAGAACACTGGAATTCACATCAAAGATTAGTTATCTATGTTAAACACATATCAAAAAATAAGGAGTCTCTTTTTCATCCCAAAAATGAAACAAGTGAATTCAAAGAAATGATCACCCCACTGCCAAACGATATGATTATTACCAAAAGTGTTAATAGTGCTTTTATTGGCACTACCCTTGAAGAAATACTAAGGAAAAGAAATTGCCCTAACATCGTTATAACGGGTTTAACTACGAACCACTGTGTTGAAACAACAGCTCGTATGGCTGGAAATCTTGGCTTTAATCCTTACTTAGTTTCAGATGCGACTGCCACTTTCGATAGACAGAGTCTTAGTGGGGAAACGTTAACTGCTGAGAAAATACACGAAATGACTTTAGCAAATTTGCATGAGGAATTTGCAATTATTAAAACAACAGAAGAAATCGTTGCCATGCTGTAGAAATAAATTGGAGCTCTAACAAAGGAGAGAATACTAGATGGCATTAGAAATGAGAAAGTGTTGTGAAGCTTGTTAACAAAGCATATTAGTAGAAACCAATGCTTATATTTGTACTCACGAATGCACGTTTTGTGAGCCTTGTACGGAAAAGATGAGTCATATCTGTCCCAATTGCGGAGGAGAACTGGTTAGACGCCCTAAACCTAGTTAACAACTTTTTGTTGCTATTAAATGTTTCCAAGGCTATGTGAAAAAGAGGCTGGGACATAAGAGTTTTAATAACGAGAAAATCCGAACGAAAAGATGGTTACTGCGTAGCAATCGCTCCGGAAATACACTTCGCTTTCCGCGGGCGGCTGGTGAGCCTCCTCGTGCATACGCACTGCGGGGTCTCACCCTTGCCTTTAATCCCGCAGGAGTCTACGTATATTTCCTCCGCTAAGGATCTGCATCGTTCGTATGCTCATTTAAACACTTTAGTTATGTCCCAGCCGCTTTTTCTTTTATTCAGAGTATTAGTTACACCCTTGTTTCGTTAATCAATTATAAACTCTGCTGTCAAATAGTGATGATCATAGTCTCCAGCTTCTCTAAAATCGAGAATATCTTTCACTATACGGTAATGACCTTTGTTTAGACTTCCGTAGAGCCAAGCCCAATCAACTGGCCATTCTTTAACATCAGAAGAATTCAATTCGTAACCAATATCAACAAAACCGTATTCACCATCTAGTGTAACAGGGACCTGATACCAATTACCCTCGATGTTCTTTTCCAATAAATAAGACTCACCATAAATACATTGCTTGTCAGAGTTATTTTCAAGAATTAGAGTCAACTCAGTTGAGGAGACGGTTCCTTCCTTTATAGTCATTGATACTCCATCCAACGTGTTGACCGATTCATATATGGTAGGTTCCCAATCAGTTTCTTTAAGGTTATTACTGGAGCTTCCACAACCTGCTAAAACAAGCAAACTCATTGCCATACAAAATAGTAAACGTCCATATCTCTTCATGAAGTTCCCCCCTTTTATGTAAGACGCATAAATACCAAGTTAAGTTTCTTTCATTATGTATCCATCAGGAGTATTGAAGCAGAAAAAGCACCTAATTTTGTAGAATTAGGTACTTTCTCGCTATGCAAGCTGTCTCCCAAAAAATCGAATTAATTAAATACTTTACAGACCTTTAATGTCTATAATTGAACAAAAAAATTAGTTATTCTGTTTTTTGCGCAACGAGCATGTATAAAGATTCTGCCGGGAAAAATTTCTCTGTTACCTGGAATCCTGCTTCTTTCATTTCCCGCTCCATTCCTTCTAAAGTAATCCTCGGTGCTTTCTCGAAACTTTCTTTTGGTTTAAGTTCAAGACATACTAGATATCCTTCTGTTTTTAGTACACTTTTCATTTGCTGTAACATTGGTGCCAGTGGCTGGATTTCATGCAATACGAGAGAAGCAATGATAATATCAATAGAGCCTTCAGATAAAGGAAGTGCCTCCATACTTCCCTGCACTGGAACAATATTGGTGAGTTGTTCCTCCATGGATTTCTCATTTATTATTTCAAGCATGGCTGCGTCGATATCGAGCGCATATACGTTGCCTTGGATCCTTTTCGCTGCCGGGATGGAAAAATAACCGGTTCCTGCTCCAAAGTCTAATAAGTTGTCCGTTTCTTTTAATGGAATCATGTTCAGCAACTGTTCCGGGGAAAATTCTTTTCTTCGTTCAGGACTTTCCAAGTATGAAACTTTTCCTTTACTGTGCTTGCCATGTGAGTGGTGCATATATATCCTCCTTTATTAAGCAGCTATTTAGGCGTGCTGATTCTCCTGGTTAAATTTTTCTTCTATAAGTGCCGAGTTCACAGCGATAGCAGCCATACTACCTTCCCCTGCCGCAATAATTAACTGGGAAGGACCGGCAATTCGCGTATCACCGCAAGCATACAGCCCTTCTATATTCGTACGTTGCCAGCTGTCAGTTGTAATCCCTCCCTGCTCATTTAATGTATAGTCGAGTGAATCAAAAGAAGCAGCCTGTTTCCATTCCGCAGTGATAAACCCTCCTTCACGGGGTACTGAAGTTCCATCTTCAAGCTGGATTTTTTCTAGCATCCCCTCTTTGCCAATGAGTGAGGAGATCTTCTTTTCGTTAATACTGATGCCATTTTTTTTGAGCAATTCTTGTTCTGCTAGCGAAAGGATTTTCCTGCCGTTAGTAAAAATAATTAAATCATTCGTCCAGTTGGACACCACTTTTGCAAAATGAAACCCCTTTTGATCTTCAGTAATCACAGCCAGCGGCCGATCTCTTAATTCCCAGCCATCACAGAAAGGACAGCTGAACAGGCTCTTGCCATAGAACTCTGTCACCCGTGGGATATCTGGGAGCACTTCTTTAAAGCCGGTGGCGAGTATAATCTTTTTCGCGCTGTATAATTCCCCGTTTTCTGTCTCAACTAGGAACAAGTTGTTTTCTTTATTTATACGATGCACCTTTTGCCGTTCAATCCTTACGTCCGGATACCTACTCAATTCTTCTTGGGCAATCCTTTTGAATTCCTGCGGCTGTATACCATCCCTTGTGATAAACCCGTGGGACTCAGAAGTCACCGCATTTCTCGGTTTGTTATCATCGAATAGAATCGTTTTTCGTCTTGATCTTCCAAGTACTAAAGCAGCATTCAGTCCAGCTGGACCTCCACCAATTACAGCGCAGTCTATTATCATCTTTTCCGCTCCTTTCAAATATAAAAATTAGCTTTCTTCTTTCTGTTTAGCAACTGCCTCCCTAGCAATTTCACTCAAAAGCTTAGACGCCAGCTCATTTTTCATATTTTCCTCTGCCTGCCTCATAACGTTCTCTATCAAGCATCCTTCATGGTGAATAGAGCAGTCGAATAAGCTCGAATCCCCTTCAGTCGCGTGAATAACATCTAAAAAGGATATTTCATGTTTCGTTCTGGAAATTTTATAACCTCCCTTCGCCCCCGGCGTTGACTCGATTAAACCAGCTTTCGTCAGTTTGGTTAATATTTTAGAAAGGTACGTCGGGGAAAGCTTCTGCATTTCTGCTAATTCCTGCACCCCCACCGAACTCCCCCCAGGCTGTAGCATTAAATGGACCATCGTATGCAGGGCGTAGTTTGTTGCGTTTGAATACCTCATACATAACCTCCTCATTTTTAAAAGAGATATTAAAGACTCTTAATATCTATAATATGAATAAATGTAGCATTAGACGGGGAGGAAGTCAACTTAGCAGTCTAATAATGCTATTTATGACTCGCTTATCCCTACTGCTAATAATAAAAGAAAAGCATAGGCTAAAACTGCACCATTCCCCAATAAACCAATAACTAAAAAGACAAGGCGTTTAGACATCAACCAAGAAATTACAGCAAGGAAAATACCAATAATTGATAATATGCTGAAAACAAGTATACCTAATTGAATATCAGCATTTGGCCCTCTTTGCATATAGAAAATAACAATGCTCAATATCATAGATACAATAGATGTAACACCAAGAATGCTTCCTGCTTTTCTATTATTCAAAATCCTAAAACCTCCCTTTAACTTAGGTTATTAATCCAATTATGCTAGACTGGTCATTAACATATACGATAATTTCGGTTAAACTTATGCTACCCATTGTTCAACAATTTGTTCTTTCTTCTACTTTATTTTTTAGCCATTCTTCTTCTATTTGGTATCTATTCAAGGTTTCTGTGATAGCGTCTTTAACTACCCTTGGATAATTGTTCTGTAATTCTTGTTTTAACTCTATGATATCAACTTTTAATAATCCCAATGCCTTTATTTTTTCTTCAGTAGACATATATTCATAAATTTTCCTCATAAATCACACCTCTTTTGTCCAGAATTTACGCTTACCCACAGAGATTAACATTTACTAAGATATCTATCCTGGTTCTCAGGCCAGTCAACCAATCCAGAGTTCAATATGTAATTTCTTTTCATAGAGAAGTTTATTTTCTTAGTAGTTTTAAAACAGATGCTTCACTTCTTTTGGCTTCTTCCTTTTAATGAATTTTAAAATTGAGGACCAGACAAATGCAGTCCCCAACCCAATCGAAAAAATAACAAAGTTTGATAACAAGTAATTATTAAAAATAAAATCATATATTTGGTTTATAAACAGAACTAATAAGAAGGCGTAAAAGCCTAAAATACAACCTTTTCCCCAATTATCAGTTTCCTTTTTAAGCATCTTTTTGAAAAAAATCCCCATCCATTATCCTCATTTCAAGATGATTCATTTATAAATAATCTTATTAGCTCTACTGCACCGTAGCACAATAAAGCACAGAAACAATGCAACTATTTTTTTCGTTCTAACTCTTCCACACGTCTTTTTAAAGATTCAATATGGTCTTTGTCTTTTAACATGGAACTTTCAGAGGTATTCCTTTTAAATCTTCGAATCATAAATACTCCTATTACGATTAAAATGAATAAGAAAAAGAAATTTTGCAGAATAAATTCTAACATTTCTATTTCCTCCTCTTTGTTTGTGAGTCTAATTTTTGTTATTGTAAATTACTCCTTTAATCGAACAAGGAAACAGATTTATTCTTCTTTTGCTTCTGATCCTTTAAACCAACATGTACTCCTTAAAAAGTGTTCCTTTCTTAGTAACATTAAAAATTTTAACACTCTCCTGCTCATTTATTTTAACATTATTTCCCTTTTTATTGATACAAAAAAAAGCGCCTCTAATTAAAGAAACGCACTGTTCGTAATTTAAGGATAACTAGATTTTCTGTTTGACTTTTCACTAAAATGGAACTAGCACTTTTGCCGAATACATGGTAACTAATACCACTAAATCCTTTTATTTAATCCGGATTTTCATTTCATCATAAATACGATTTGGATAGTCTATGATGGTAAAGACGAGTTTTTGTTCGTTTCCTTTCTTCACTTTAAAGGAAAACTCTTCAAATGAGTCCTCAAGAGTGCGACTAGACCATTCATTGATTAAGTCCAATTGTTGCTTTTTTTCATCTAGAATTATACGGTCAAAGATTTGAAACGATTGTGATTGGTCTAACTCTTCATCCATTTTTATTAAAAACGTGAAATGATGGTATGAAGTATCCTCTGAATACTCGTGAAGTGTTAACCCTCTAGGAGCAGTCAGTAATGTTTGACTGTTTACATCAAAGGTCACTTGCAATGCTTCCTTCGGTAGTGCTCGAACTCGACTAGCAGTTATATATAACTCTTCTGCTTCTGAAAAATAGCTACTTTCTAAAAAGAGAGTTTTCTCCCACTCATTATGGTTATGAGATATGACTCCATTTGTTGTGGCTTCAAAGCGCTCTCCTTTTTCATTTTCAATGGCTAGCTCTTCTAAGCTAAATATTTTCAATGAGTTTTCTTTATCTTCTTCAAATTCAATACTCATTTGAGTAGGATAAATTACCGCATCAGAAAATGTTATGTTTTGCCCTGCAAAGTCAACTGTTTCATTAAATGAATACTCTTCTTTTAAACCAAGGAAACTTTCTTTCTCAAAAGGGATTATGACTTCCCATACATCTTCATTGTTAACTTCTCCAGTCGTCGGAAGTTCCAACGTAAATGTAGTGGCTAGAGTTAGTTCTTCTGGTAACTTGTTGATGTCGTTTATACCAATATCAATTTTTCCATAAACCATTTTTTCATTTTCAATTTCAAAATGCGGTTCGCCGTAACTCATACTCGCCAAAAACTCGTTCGGCATTAACGTAAAATGTTGCATACTCGCATAAGAATAGCCCTCTTTGTTTTCAAGAGAATAAAAGATTACAATCCTCGCTTCATCAGCTGTATAGCCTTCGATCGTTAACTTAAGCCCGGCATGCTCATCGCTTACTCCTACAGCTGTCGCATAATTTTGCTCAATGGCTTGTTGAAGTCCTTTATCAGAATGTACGAGCTCAACCAACCATGTGCCCCCTGGAAGCTCACTAATATAGTTTGCAAACGTTGGCGATGCTCGGACTGTTGTAAAGAAAACTAGTAAAAACAAACTCACGGCAATACTTGACCATATTCTTCTCTTTGTCACTCGTCTTTCTTTTTGAGCTTGCCACATCCCAGCTTGGATGGATTCATTTAGTTTGCTAGGTAATTCTACATGATTCATTTTATTGGCGATTTGATATAGTTCTTTTTCACTTGACATAGCATGTAGCTCCCCATCTTTCCATGCAACTTTTAATTCTTTTAACGCTTGGTGTTGCCATGTTTTTATTGTGCCTTCCGGTTTTTCTAAAATCCTTGCAATCTCAGGAACTGCTAAGTCATGAAAATATCGAAGGATAATGACATGTTGATACTCTTTTCTAAGCATTTGTATTTTGGTTTTCAAGTCTAATTTCTCAGCATGGTCTTCTTCTAGAAGTTCCTTCGATTCAAACGCCTCATAAGCAACTACTTTCCCCTTACGTTTCATTTCATCATTACAATAATTAATCAAAATCCGAACTAACCATGTTGAAAAAAATGCTGGTTCCTTTAGCTTTTTAAGCTGTTTAAAAGCCCTGTATGTGACCTCTTGTACAGCTTCAAGGGCATCGTCCTCATTATGAAAATAGGAATAGGCCATTCGATACAATTTTTCTCTGTTGGCAATCATCAAATCATAAAATGCCTGGTCATTGCCTTTTCTCGCTTGAATCACTAGGTGCTCCTGATCCATCTTTCACCCTCATTTCAACGACTTTCTTAGTAATTAGACTATATCAACTTATAAAACGTTTTAAATTCAAGAAAAATATTTTATTAAAAATTATCTATATTACCTTCAAATGTTAATTTTATTTAAAATAAAATAGACTCCTAAACTTGGAAGTCTATCTCTTAGGTTTCTTAAACTTTAGCTCCCGCTATTTGAAATAAAATACTTCACAAACTTTTGTTGTGGTGAAAAATTAACACTATTTCCAAGTGACCAAAATGATATTATCTGTAATATTTCCGCAACCATCAAGAATGTATTCAGTTCTTTCTGTATGTTCTACAACTTCAACTGAGGTACAAGTGGAAGTATTTATGCTACCTCCACCAAATTTATCCCTTCGTGGGTCCGATGTAGATTTTATAACTTCACCTTTGTATTCAAGATCATGGAGCATTGGGTCACCTTCTGTTGTATATCTGACTACTCTAATATTATCTCTTTGCCCTTGTTCAACATTATTTAGAAACTCCTCAAATCTCTCCATATTTTCAATTTCTCCGTGCATATCTACAACATCTTCAGATGAAGGTATGTAATCTGGAACATCCTTTAGTTCCTGAGTATGGTTTGTTGAGTTGTCTGTATTTTGACAACCTGCAATTAAGAGCATAATAAGTAAAACAAATATCAATTTTATTTTTTTCTTCAATGTACTCCCCCCTTGTAAACTCTCTCAAGATGTTTCATGTCTATGTCACTAAACTCCCGTTACTTAAATAAGATAAAGGCTATACTCAGGAATCGTTATTATTTATTTGGCGCTGCTAAAGGTTTTTGTTGATATTAGTATAAAAAAGGGACTTCTTAATTTATGGAAGTCCTGTTTTGAAATATCGGCTTCTTCAACTAACGCTCCCGTTAGCTTAATAAAAAATCTTAACCATTCAAATAGCTATCCCAATCATAATCATCAATTTCTTCAAATAAACCTTCTTTATTTCTTTCAAATGCACACAGGGGTTTTTCATCAATAATAGATAAAATTGAGTTATCAATATTTAATATTGCACCGATAGAAATAGGTTGAAAATTTTCAGAGTTACTTAGGAAGTCATCTTCTTCATAACCACTTAATACTGTCCAACCAGAGTCGTGTTCATTATTAGGATTATCTCGTAACATAAAGTTGAATTCCCTTCTATCGAGAACATCTTTACTAACCATAATTTTAGTATCAAAATAGTAGTCCCATTCAGATGAAGAAGGGTCTTCATACTCTGTATCGCATATATGTTCAATCTTAAATAAAACTTCTTGTCCAACTTTTAAATCCTTCAAATCATAAGGTTCATTAGTCAATAATCCTTTAAAATCTTCGCCATTTCTTTCAGTAATTTCTACCCACATTCTTTCTCCTGCAAGACCATCTTTTTCAGACTCACCCAAAAATATTAGCTTTACAATGTCACCAATATCTAATAGGTCAATTACTTGTTTGCTTGGAATATAAAAAGTATAAGGAGCTTCTTTATTTCTATCATAAACATTATCTAATTCCCAAGACAATTGTTATTCCTCCTTTATGCTATTGCTCATAATTACAATTATTTTATCATGTCGTTTTTTACTAAACTGCTTCGTTACTTCAACAAGAGAAAGGTAATAACCTTTATTAAGCTTTCACTTCCGTTAGTTCAATAAGGATATGATAGTAAACTAGAAAAAAGTCAAAATAGTACCGTCAACAGTATTGTGAATACTATAATCAAAGTGGCGGTCCAAACGAGTATTCCTCCAAGGTTATTTTGGGGTTTCTTTAGAGAAGACTCGTAGTCATTCTGAAGTTTTTGCTGATGATGTTCATCTGGAGGCGTATATGTTGTGTAAGTTGGGTTGGCTATCCTGCTACCGTGATAAACCGTTTTATATAAAGGGAAAGCAGAAATAAATAACACTAACGCTACTCCAAACGCTATCATCTTTATTGTTTCAAGGGAAAATTCACGAGTAATTAAAAATGTTATTAATCCGATAAGTATATAAACACCTATTGAAATAACTAATCCGTAAATAATATTTCTCAAATTAATCCCTCCCAAATTGAAGTACACCTACTAAAGTTATAAAAATCTTGTTTTTATCCCCATTGCGTTAATCTACTCCTTTAATTCAACAACAGAACAGCGATAGCCTTTATTTAGCTATCGCCCCCGTTAGTATAAGTGAATCTTTTCACATATTATGATTAATTAACTTTGAGAACTCATTTTCCTTTCCCACTTATCCATCTTTTTACTAACTAATTCTTGAAATTCCCCATCATTTTCAGATAATTTATAAAACATAGCTAAAGCTACTAAAACAACATCAATACATTCTTCTTTTACATCATCAATTCCCAACTCTTTATAGTTACTTCCACTTGCTTTTAGATAAGATAAAACAGCTTGGGAGGTTTCACCAACCTCCTCAGATAGCTTCAATGCCATTTGTTCTAACGTTTTTGGTTCTCTTTCACTCAGTAACTTTATTTCTTTTAGCAACTGTTCCATGTTTTCTTTCCTCTTTTCCATTTATAATTATAGTGATAGTTAACTACCATTTATGTATATAGGCACCTCGTATGTCATTAGCTTACTAACTAACTCTTTTGAATCCCCGTCAATAACTATTAATTCTTTATATATTTTTTTAACAAATCCTTGTTCTAGGATCGCACCGTTAGTAAAAAAACATAGCTAATAGCAGCTGCGTTTTTTATTACACTAAATTAAACCATAAAAAGTGTACAGCTACTACTAAAACAAAAGAAGCAATGCCTGTTATTCTAATTGGGTGTGGTAATCTATATTGTCTAAATGGCGTTACTCTATTAGAAATCTCAAAGATTAGTACCATACCTATTCCCATTAGTATTACACCTATAATAAATGAGTTGTTCATTGAATTTACAAGAGTAACACTGTGGTCAGAGATAAGCTAAAAAAGCATTTAATACAATTGTTAAACTGTACTCTTTAATTTTCATGGTATCACCTCATTAATGTTTTATTTTACCATAAATTCAAAATGATTTTGTACTCTTCTGCTCCGTTAGTACAATAAGATAGAACGCTACTCCTAATCGATTAGCGCGGTCTGTAGCATAAAGATTTCTAAGAAGTTCTATTCATCTAACTTTTATACATTTCTTAATTTACTTATCTTTATTAAGTCAACGTCAATTTTAAGTTTATCCTTTAATTCGTTATATCTATCTAAATCTAGATTTGCTCCTACAATGCTTATCCCTTTTTTATCAACAATCCAATATTTGAGCTCTTTTTGATTTGCATTTTCTCGTTCTAAAATAATATAATCTTCGTTCCAGTTTGCTCTTACAATCTTTCTTGGTACAAATTCACGATTAATTTTATACTCATCCCTATGAAAAAGCACGATATTATCTTTCGACGTATTTGCAATAAAAAAATACTCATCGATGCTTATTTCAAATTCAGTAGTGCCAGGTCCGAATAAAGCGTTACTACACCCTAAAGAAAAAAAAGTAATAAGTAAACAAAAACACCCAAATAGATAGTTATTCAACAAAACCAATCCTTTCACATATAATTACTTTTCTATTCAAAAATCCAGATATAAATTTACTTACGGACCTATTTACGATTACTAGACACTGTTGTATCAAATAAATATAAATCTTCTATTATTGTACTAA
>NZ_BAUV01000060.1 GCF_000513135.1 Halalkalibacter akibai JCM 9157 | reverse complement strand
TATTAGCAATGATTATTCTAAGGTAAGTTTATCTTTTGTATGTTTCGGGAGATTGTGCCCCTTGATGAGTTTCATAACCCTTAAATTCACAATACCTTAAATAATTTCACGTATCGTACTAATAGAGGAATGGAAGGTAAGGCCTATATTAACTGTGAGCAAAAGAAAAGTATTTAACAAATGTAAAATGGAATTGAGAATACAGAAGAATCCTCTCTATGAAGGGAGGATTCTTTTTATTTTTCTTGGATTTTTTTATCGTTTCTATTGCCAATTATTCCATAAAAGAAAATAGTTGTTATATCTTCAGTTAGAGGTAATATTTTTTGGTAAATATCCTCGCGTTGAATGTAGTCCTTAAGCATATGTATATAAAATAATATGGCTTCATCAGAAAGGTTCGGGTCTATAAACCTTCAATTTTTCCTTGATTAAACAATTCTGTAAAATAGGGAATGGCTTTTTCTGCGTATATTTTCTCAATATAATTGCCTTCAACTGTATATTCCTTCATCATATATTGGTAAAATTCTTCGTGGATTTGTTTGGCAACCTCTGCTTTATTAAAAATAATTTTTTTGATTTTCTCTGGAAATGGTAAGTCACCATAAACTATTTTCTCAAAATCTGATGAAGCTTGATTAACGTAATATATGAACACTTCATGGATTAGGGTATGTTTGTTTTCAAAATAATTATAAATAGTGACTTGAGAAACGTTGGCTTGCTTTGCTATTTCTGTAATTGAGACTTTTTGTACTCCATATTCCATAAATAAAGCTAATGCAGCTTTTAATATATGTTGTTTTTTTAATTCTTTCCTTCGTTCAAAACCGTTCATACAGTTCACCTCTTGTTAGTAGTGTAAACAAATTTATGTAATAAAACAAATGAAATAGTTCATAAACTCTTGTCAAACTGAAAAATTATATATATTATGAACTATATAAGTAAAAATAGTTCATAACTAAAGAAAATGAAAATATCTAAGTGAAGAGGAGCCCAAACATGTCGATTGTAAAAATAACGAATGTTAGAAAGCAGTTCGGGAGATTTCAGGCGTTAGACGGGGTTAATTTACAAGTAGATCAGGGAGAGGTTTATGGCTTTATTGGTCCTAATGGTGCAGGGAAATCTACAACTATTAGGATTTTGTTAGGGATTTTACAAGCAACCGAAGGAGAAGCGAAAATCTTTGATAAAGACGCCTGGAATGATGCAGTTGAAATTCATAAGCGCCTTGCCTATGTTCCAGGAGATGTGAACTTATGGCCGAATTTAACAGGTGGTGAAGTGATTGACCTTTTTATGAAATTAAGAGGGACAGAAATTAATACTAATAAATTAGATTTAATTGAGAGATTTAACCTTGATCCTACCAAGAAATGTAGAACGTATTCTAAAGGCAACAGGCAAAAGGTAGCCTTAGTAGCCGCATTCGCTTCAAATGCCGATTTATATATTCTAGATGAGCCTACATCTGGGTTGGATCCTTTAATGGAAAAAGTGTTTCAAGAATGTGTCCTAGAAGCAAAAAAAGTAGGGAAAAGTGTCTTGCTATCTAGTCACATTTTATCAGAGGTTGAAAAGCTGTGTGATAAGGTAGGGATTATCCGACAAGGAAAAATGATTGAAACGGGTACACTCGAAGAACTACGCCACTTAACTAGATTAAATTTACTGATCGAGACAAAAAATCCTATTACAGCTTTAAGTGATGTAACAGGAGTACATGAGATACGAACAGTGGACAAAGGGTTATCTTTACAAGTTGATGCAGAAAATCTTGATTCTGTCATGAAGTATGTAAGTCAATTTGGATTAACTAAACTAGAAAGCTCATCTCCTACCTTAGAAGATTTATTTATGCGCCATTATAAAGATAATGGTCAAAACGAAGGAGTAGGAGGCGAATCATAATGTGGAAGCAGCTCTACAACCAAACGGGAAGCATAGTTCGATTTATTGTAAGACGAGACCGAGTCCGGATGCCGATCTGGATCATTTCCTTAACTATTATTACACTTGTAACAGCTGCTGCATTTACTGATCTTTATCAGTCTGAGCAAGAGAGACAGGCAATTGCTGAAACAATGAAAAATCCTGCGATGACTGCTATGGTTGGACCAGGTTATGGGTTAGATCATTATATAGAGGGACCAATGATGGCGCATCAAATGCTTCTATTTACGGCTATTGTGGTTGCGATTATGAGCATTCTACTTGTTGCACGTCATACAAGGTTAGATGAAGAAGAGGGAAGAGTCGAATTAATTAGAGCATTACCTGTTGGTCGTCTATCGAATATTAGTGCTACTCTATCTGTTATGTTCGCTTTAAACATTGTTATAGCTTTTGCAATTGGATTTGGTTTAACTAGTTTAGGAATTGAGAGTATAGATTTAGTTGGCTCACTTTTATATGGAGCAGCCATTGGGTCAATAGGAATGTACTTTGCAGCTGTTACGGGTATGTTTGCTCAGCTCTCTGATAGTTCAAGAGGCACAATTGGTTATTCTTTTACCGTACTAGGGGTGTTTTATATAGTTCGAGCAATAGGGGATGTTGGTCATGAACCTCTATCTTGGCTTTCTCCACTAGGTTTAATATTACGTACAGAAGTATATGTTAATAATTATTGGTGGCCCGTAATTTTCACTGTTGGATCAGCAGTTCTTATTACTCTTATTACATTTTATTTAAACTCAATTCGTGATTTAAATTCGGGTTTTCTTCCCACAAGGCCTGGTCCTAAGCAAGCATCTCGTTTTTTACAAAATCCTATTGGCCTGGCTGTTAGACTTCAGAGAACAAGCATGATCGCTTGGGCTATTGGAATGTATATATTAGGGGTATCTTATGGTTCTATTTTGGGAGATTTAGAAGCTTTTATAGAAAGTAATGAAATGATGAGTCAAATGCTAAGTCCTATAGAAGGTTTGACAATGACTGAACAATTTTTAACGATGCTCATGTCCATAATTTCGATGATTTGTACAATTCCAGCTCTGATGATGATGTTGAAACTGAAAGGGGAGGAGAAAAAGAATCGAACTGAAAACTTATTGTCTGGAGCTGTATCCCGTTATAATGTAATAGGAAGTTATTTTCTTCTATCTTTCTTTTCTGGTTTTTTTATGCTGTTTTTAGCTTTTATAGGGCTATGGTCAGCTGCGACAGTTGTGATGGATGATCCGATTTCTTTTTTCACCATGTTTAAAGCGGCAATGATTTACTTGCCCGCAATTTGGTTTATGATTGCTTTAACGGTATTATTAATTGGATTATTCCCACAGTTCACAAGTTTTATTTGGTTGTATTTAGGCTATTCGTTCCTAGTGGTTTATTTAGGGAATTTATTGCCATTTCCGGAATGGATGGGCAAATTGTCTCCTTATGCTTATATTCCGAAATTGCCAGTCGAGGAGATTAACTATTTGAATATTACAGTGCTAACCGTTTTGGCAATCTTACTTGTTAATATTGGTTTTATTGCTTATAAAAAAAGAGATATCGCGGGCTAATGTATAAATATTAATACTATATTGCAATCACTAACCCAAGGGTTTAATTACCTTAGGGTTAGTTTTTATGTCTAATAAATTTACTTGTTCATTATATTTTCGAGTTCCAAAGAAGACATTGAACAAAAGAACATATATAATAATCTTTAACAAGTATTAGAATTAGGAGCTTAAAAATGTATTCAAATTTAGAAGAATGTATAATTGATCTAGAAAAAAATGGCCATTTAATTCGTATACATGAAGAGGTAGACCCGCATCTTGAAATGGCGGCTATTCATTTAAAAGTGTTTGAGGCGGGAGGTCCTGCATTATTATTTGAAAACGTAAAGGGATCAAAATTTCGTGCTGTTTCTAATCTATTTGGAACCGTTGAAAGAAGTAAATTTATTTTTAGAAAAACTTGGGACTCTACTCAAAATGTAGTTGGACTTAGAAATGATCCTATAAGTGCGTTGAAAAACCCTCTTAAACATTTAAGTACTGGTATAGCTGCTTCTAAAGCACTACCTCAAAAAAAGTCAACTAGTCTTCCTGTAAGCACTCAAGTAATCGAAATTTCTGATTTACCTCTTATTCACCACTGGCCAGATGATGGAGGTGCTTTTGTTACATTACCACAAGTGTATTCCGAGGACCCTGATAAACCAGGGATCATGAATTCGAACTTAGGGATGTATCGTGTTCAACTAAGTGGAAATGATTATGAACTTAATAAAGAAATAGGTTTACATTATCAAATTCATCGCGGTATAGGAATCCATCAAGAAAAAGCAAATCGCCTGGGGAAGCCGTTGAAAGTGAGTATCTTTATTGGAGGTCCCCCTGCTCATACTTTAGCGGCGGTAATGCCACTACCTGAGGGATTAAGTGAAATGACATTTGCTGGATTACTTTCTGGTCGACGCTTTCGTTATAGTTATATTGATGGATTTTGTATTAGTAATGACGCTGACTTTGTCATTACTGGTGAAATTCATCCTGATGAGACTAAACCAGAAGGCCCCTTTGGCGATCATCTAGGCTACTATAGCTTAATACATGACTTTCCTTTATTTAAAGTTCATAAAGTCTATGCTAAGCCCGATGCTATTTGGCCTTTTACTGTTGTTGGTCGTCCGCCTCAGGAAGACACGGCATTTGGTGATTTGATTCACGAGTTAACAGGAGACGCGATCAAAACAGAAATACCGGGTGTGAAGGAAGTCCATGCTGTCGATGCTGCAGGGGTACACCCTTTATTGTTTGCAATTGGAAGCGAACGGTACACACCGTATCAAACAACTAAACAACCAGCTGAGCTTTTGACGATTGCTAATCGCATATTAGGAACTGGGCAATTAAGCTTAGCGAAGTACCTTTTTATCACTGCAGAAGATGGCAATTCCCTCGATACTCATAAAGAGGTTGAATTTTTATCATATATACTCGAAAGAATTGACCTTCAAAGAGATATCCATTTTCAAACCAATACGACAATCGACACATTGGATTATTCTGGAACAGGGTTAAATACAGGTAGCAAAGTTGTTATCGCTGCTTATGGGGATAAAAGGCGTGAATTGTGTACAAAAGTCCCAGAAGTGTTATATGGATTGCAAGAGTTTTCAAATCCACGCTTAGTTATGCCAGGAGTTGTTGCTATACAAGGTGATAAGTTCACAAATGATAAAGATGTTAAAGCAGAAATGGAAAAGTTAGATGAGGCTTTAAATAATTCTGGACTAGACCAATCATGTCCTGTCATTGTTTTATGTGATGATAGTGAGTTTTTTAGTGAAACGATAAGTAACTTTTTATGGGCAACCTTTACGAGAAGTAATCCTTCACACGACATTCATGGTATCAACAGTCAATATGAAAATAAACATTGGGGTTGCGATATAATGATTATTGATGCACGATCAAAACCACATCACGCACCTCCTTTGATTCCAGATTCACAAGTCGAAAAAAGCATTGAACGATTTTTTGTTAATGGAGCTAGTCTAAGTATTATTAAAATAAACTAAAAGCAACACCTCTTTTACAGAGTTACTTCTGAAAAAGAGGTGTTTTTTCTTTTTTATTAGAGACCCATTCTATATATAAAATTACTTGACGGATAACCTTAACCAATATATAGTTAATTACATAAAGTAAGTATAGGTAAAAAAGATAGTTATAACTAATTATTCTTTATCACATTATTAATCTATGGAGGAATGCAAAATGACAACTTTCAAATTAGACAAAGTACACAGTGGTGTGGGGTTTCAAGTAAAGCACATGATGGTGTCAAAAACCAAGGGTGAATTCAAAGAATTTGACGTTCAAATTGAAGGGGATCTCGAAAACTTAGAAGCTTTAAAGATTGACTTGACTGTTGATGTTGCTTCTATCGACACAAATAATGATGATCGTGATGGTCATTTGCGTTCAGGTGATTTCTTTGATACAGAATCTTATCCGACTATTAAGATTGCTAGTCAATCTATCAAGAAAATTAGCGATGAAGAATATGAATTAACAGCTTTAGTAACGATCAAAGATGTCACTAATGCGGAAACATTTAAAGTTGAGTATAACGGTTTGTCGAAAAGTCCGATGGATGGAAGCATGGTTACCGGATTTGATGTTGAAGGAAAAATAAACCGAGAATCTTATGGATTAACTTGGAATGCTGCACTTGAAACTGGTGGAGTGTTGATAGGGAAAGACGTAAAATTAAGCGCTAACTTTGAGTTTGTAGTTGAATAAAAAGTAATAGATTGTGGAGACCATTAATCATTTATTGATGATTAATGGTTTTTAAATTTTGTTTGAAACGCAGGCAGGCTCGTTATCACTAGAACGTTTTAAATTAAACGTTATTAAAAAGCCTCTTTACTTCCTATTATATTATTTATAAAATGAATGGTTAGAGAGGTGTGTAGCATGAAACAATTCATAATCACAACATTGATATTATTATTAGTTTTAAGTGGTATAAGCTTCGGAATAAGTTTGTATTTAAATATTCAATGGGTGAATATTGCCTTTATGGTTGGTGCACTCAGTCTTTTGCTATCTACTGGAGGAACAGCAACCGAAGCTCATCTTGCAATGAAAACGTTAGGGAATTATGTTCCTAAAAATGGAAATAAACTGCTATCACTTAGTCCATTACTAGTCAGTTCATTATTAATTTTGATAATCAGTTTTTTGTTAGCTTTCTTTAGTTAATTTAATCTGATCATAGGGTACTATAATCTTTTATTTAGATTAGTACCCTATTTTTAAAAACCGACTTGACAAATCTGAATTGTAAGAATACTATATCAATAATAAACTAAACTTAATGTAAATATAAGCACCAGCACTTAAAAGATGATGCGGTTTCTTCTACACTTTAAAACCAACTAAACTCATAAGTTTTATCGGTCGAGTTTGTTTATTATATTAAATATGAGGAGTTGGAAAAGATGAGCTTTGAGATCGGGTTTGTGTTAATAATTGTTTTGGGGATGCTCATCTGTTTGGTTAAAGAAGTTGCACGACCGGATTTTATCTTATTTTTCAGTTTGGCGATTTTAGTTCTTGGAGGTGTCTTAGCTCCAGGAGATGCATTGAAGGGTTTTTCTAACGAAGGGATGTTAACGGTTGCTCTTTTATTTATTGTGGCTGGTGCGATAAAGCAAAGTGGAGTACTAAATAAGCTTGTTTTAATAGCGTTAGGGAATGGAAAAGGTCAAAGACGTTCTTTATTTCGAATGATGCTGCCAGTCACTGGATTATCTGCTTTTTTAAATAATACTCCTATTGTCGTGATGTTTACTCCTGTTGTCCGAAAATGGTGTAAAGAACACAATATATCGCCATCTAAATTCTTGTTACCATTGTCTTATGCAACTATCTTTGGTGGAACATGGACGTTAATTGGAACATCAACTAACCTGGTCGTTCATGGATTTATGTTGGAAAGAGGATTAAGTGGTTTTACGATGTTCCAATTAGCAATTGTCAGTATTCCAGCTAGTATTCTAGGAATAATTTTTATGATTACGATTGGATACAAACTTTTACCTGAGAGAAAAACGTCTGAAGAATCGTTTGAAGAAACTTCGAAAGAATATCTTTCTGAGGCAAGTGTAGAAGTGAATTCTCCTTTAATTGGTAAAACAATTGAGGATGCCGGACTTAGACATTTAAAAGGGCTCTACTTGATAGCAGTAATTAGAAATGGTGAGAAGACAGTTCCTGTGTCTTCTTTCTATAAATTAAAAGAAAATGATCGTTTAATCTTTACGGGAGTTTTCTCTACAATTGTTGAATTACAGAATATTAAAGGATTAAAGGTTGAAACAGGCACTGATTTGGAATTGGGGGATTTACAAAACGGAACTTCTTCCCTTATTGAAGCTGTTATTTCGCATCAGTCCTCTTTAATACATCAATCAGTAAAGGAAAGTGGATTCCGTAGTAAATACGATGCTGGTGTTGTTGCAGTTCATCGAAATGAAGAAAGAATTAATAGTAAGGTTGGAGATATTAAATTAAAGCCTGGTGATACGTTACTACTTTTAACGAATAAAGATTTTATTAAAAGATGGAAAAGTACAAATGACTTCTATCTATTGACAGCGGTAGAAGAACCTGAGATTATCGACACTAAAAAATCATTCATTGCCGTTTTTACATTGCTAGCCATGATTCTGCTTGCAGCATTTGAGATCTTGCCGATGTTCAAAGCCGCACTCCTTGCAGTAGTCATTTTGTTTGCAACGAAAGTTATTTCTTTTACGGGAGCGAGAAAATTTATTCAATTAGATGTATTGATCGTGATTGCTTGTGCAATTGGGATAGGAATTGGTTTAGAACAAACTGGGGCTGCTGCTTTGATTGCTAACCATTTTGTTCAAATTACACAAGGTTTTGGTGTGATAGGGGCTATCTTTGTTGTTTATTTCCTTACAAGTTTTTTTACGGAAATTATAACAAACAATGCTGCGGCTGTGTTAATGTTTCCGATTTCTTTACATGTAGCCGAACAGTTATCAGTTGAACCAATGGCATTTTTTGTAACGATTGCCATTGCAGCTTCTGCTAGTTTTGCTACTCCAATTGGATATCAAACTAACTTGATTGTATATGGTCCAGGTGGATATCGTTTTTCGGATTACTTAAAGATCGGCATTCCACTAAATATTATTTATTTGATAGTGACAGTTGGAATTGTTTATTATGTTTGGGTTGTATAAGGGGCGTATGCCTCTTTTTTTATGCTCAAAAAAAAGTCGCTACATGATAATAACGACTACTTATAGTACTTATGAACTGTTTAGCATTAATTAATCCAATTGAAAGGTAATTTAAGATTTTGTCTGGAATAATTCTTTAGACTTTCTTTTAAACTTTCTTAACGAACGTAAAAATAGAGATTTCACATCTACACCGTCTCTAATTCTTTCGTAAGTGGATTCAAATTTCACTGCCTGACATGGATATTGATCACCATTTGCATCTGTTATGAGATAATCTCCTGGATATCCTTTTAAGGAACCTTCAGTTGTCTCGATTGTTATCGTTCTCGAGATCTTTACAGCTTCAACTATCACAGGTTTACTTCTGTATCTAGCCACTTATTCATCACTCCTTTCAAAGCAATTTTTTGTTCATAAGTCCACTTTGATATTTATACAGCTTATTCATACAATTATGAAAATGTGAAAATAGCCTAGTTGGTTCCTATTGAAGAGCCTAAGCATAGATCTAAAATAAAAATAGAAACATAATTAATAGTATAGGGGAGTTATATTACCACTCAATTATGGAAAAAAAGAAAATGAGAGGTGATAATGATGTCTAGAAAAACAATTAATTATGTAAGGGTTGGAAACGCAGTTGTATTAGCTTTGTTATTTGCAAGTTGGCTTAACATTTTCTTTATTCAGCCCTATATTGTCAGTGGTAGTTCTATGGAGCCTACACTTGCGGGAGAAAGTCTTTTAGATACCGATAAGGTTGGAGATCGAATCATCGTATTTAAAAGCGCATATTTAATGGGGAACGCGCCTGCATATGGTGAAATGGTTATAATTGATAGTAGAGTTGATAAAATTAGAACACTTAAAGATCAGTTTTTTGATAGTCCTATTCTGGCCTTTTTTTCGAACAAATATAGTAATGAAGGAAACATATGGATAAAACGTGTTATAGGTGAAGCGGGAGATACAATTGAATTTAATGATGGACATATTTATAGAAACGGTGACTTACTAGTTGAAGATTATATAAAAGAGGAAATGCGGTTACCTGATGAGTTGTTTATCATACCTGAGGATCATATTTTTGTGATGGGAGATAACAGGAATAACAGTTCTGACAGTAGAGAAATTGGACCAGTTCCAGTAGAGAATGTAGTCGGAAAAGTGGTATTACGATTTTATCCTTTTCATAGATTTAATCTATTGTAAAGTGCACTTTAATATAACAATAGCCCGATTTTATTTTTTTAACAAAAATGAATCGGGCTATTGTTATAAGAGTGAAGATATAATCAAAAATTCAATCCAGGTTGAGCAAATAACTAATAACTTAATTCTTTATTGTATAATTATAGAGATAGTTGCAGTTGAAATTATTAACATCGAAAGAAGGTTTAAATTTTGGGGAATAAATATTGGATTAAGGCAAACTCAAATCACTTACATGGTTCGTTTAATCATACATATAAACCAATTCTCACCATTCAATCAGGAGATCAGGTTGAATACACAACTGTCGATATTGGATGGGGTTATAACGATAAAAATGGGGAAAGAACAGAATATACTTCACGTGAAAAGGAAGAATATTGGGGCCATCCTATTATAGGACCTATCGCAATTGAAGAAGCGAAGCCTGGATTTACATTAGAAATAAAAATTAACGATTTAATTCCAGGTTGGTATGGATGGAACTGTGCAGGTGGGAAAGATAACTGGCACAATAATAAACTTGGTTTAACCCAAAGTAAAGAAATAAGACTTGATTGGAATGTTGATCGTGAGAAAATGATCGCTACTACAGTTAGGAATAACAAATCATTCTCGGTATCAATAAACCCGTTTATGGGTGTGATGGCAACAGCACCTAAAGAAGTAGGTATGCATTCAACCATTCCTCCTAGATACTGTGGTGGCAATATTGATTGTAAGGAACTTGTTAAAGGGAGTTCGTTGTTTCTCCCCATTGTGGTAGAAGGGGGATTATTCTCAGTAGGAGACGGTCATGCTGCTCAAGGTGATGGTGAAGTATCAGGACAAGCAATAGAATGCCCAATGGATGTAGTTGATTTAACATTTATTGTACATAAAGATTTGTCACTTAAAATGCCAAGAGCGAAAACGCCCACAGGTTGGGTGACTTTTGGATTCCATGAGGATTTAAATGAAGCGACTGTTATGGCATTAGATGAAATGATTGCTTTAATTCAACAGTTATATGATGTTGACAAAGTTGAGGCTACTGCATTAGCAAGCGTTTCGGTTGATTTAAGAATTACACAAATAGTAAATCAAGTAAAAGGAGTTCATGCTATCTTGCCGAACGGAGTACTTCGTTAAAGGAGAGAAATTCCGCCTCTTTTTGAAATTATTGTTTTTTTTATGATTGAAAATCATTGCTAAAGTCCACACTAGTATTAGAAGTTATTTAAAAGTTATTATGATTAGATGAAGGGGCGAATTTTATGACATTAGACTGGTTTGATAGAGTTTCTGCAGAACTTCAAGATAATTTAGAATCAATTTGTGAGAAGTATGATCAAATAGGTCATATGTCAATCGACAAGGGTGCTAAGCATCCACGTATAGAATTTTTTGTGGAAACAGAAGAACTGGACCGTGAATATTTCTGTACTTTATTTTTTGATCCTTTTAATAACGAGTTTTATATTGAATCTTATGATTTAGATTTAGATTTAACTTCAAGAACTATTCTTGAGGATATTGAAGATATTATTGACGTAGTCCATGAGAGTTTTCACGATTTTATGAATGATGATGAAGATGATTATGTAGTTGTTGATGAGTATGATTCAGATGATGTACATGAAGAAGATAAATATTATTTAGACGATGAGGAAGAAGACGACGATTATGAGACATTGGACGTCGAATGGGAAACTCCTGAGGTCACTGCTTATATTGATGATGAAGAGGCTCTTGAAATCACTTATAAATTTGGTGTCATTCAAGAAACAGGAGACGGAATTTTACAGAGAATCAACCGAGTCAGAACAGAAGATGATGATTTAATAAAAGATGAATTTAATTTTATTTTTAGTAAAGATGAAGCTAGTACGATTATTGCTATGATTGCAAGTCATATGGATTCAATTAAAAGTTTAGATACTGATTATTAAGACTTATGAAATACATAAAAAGAAGGATTTGTAGCTTTCATGCTATTACTCCTTCTTTTTTAGTGATTTCAGAAAAGGACAAGCATCTAAAGAGGATGGAGTGTCGTGTAAAAAATATTGTTTCCACTCATAATTATCTTGTTTGCCGTAACTATTTAGATTCGGATGGGGTGGTAATTCATCATATTCTGATAATCGTTTTCGGATATGTGATTTAATTTTTTTTGAATAAGAAGGTGTAGATTGAAATTCTTCTAATACCCATCTTGGAGTAATTGCGAACATGTAATAAGGAAAGGAACGGCTGTTTCTATTTTTATGAGCTGGAGTGGCACAATACATAAAGTATTGCTCACCATGGAAACAAAATTCCCATTCTGGATTTGTAGGGGATAAAGGGATACACTCTGGCCATTCTTGCTGGTCAAGTTCATGTAGCTGTGTGAGCTGTGACCAGAACAACGTTTCAAACTCTAAAATGGTATTTGTTTTTAAATCGTTTGGGGTTTGAAAAAAGACTATCAGAGTTGAATATTTTCCGAAAGATCTCGATAGTAAAGAATATTCTCTAAGAATGTTTGCCAATTGAGAGGTGCTTTGTTGATTCCTAGGATCGTTAATAAAAGAGAATCTTAAATGGTTTTGGTAGAATGACTGTACAGCTGGGATGCAGGGAAATGGCTTTATAGTGTCTGTTATTTTTTCTTTAAACTTAATGTAAGCATCTTTCTTCCAATCCTTTAATTGTGTTACTTCTAGGCTAGTTAATAAAGTCATAATCTACCTCCTAACGTTAACATATGAAACAATGTTTATTAGGTGAGTATTATGATTAACGAACTAGTTGAAGCATCACTGTGTTGGACTCAGCAAGCAATGTGTTCATTAAG
This sequence comes from Halalkalibacter akibai JCM 9157, assembly GCF_000513135.1. Taxonomy (GTDB): domain Bacteria; phylum Bacillota; class Bacilli; order Bacillales; family Bacillaceae_D; genus Halalkalibacter; species Halalkalibacter akibai. The sequence goes on along the minus strand of NZ_BAUV01000060.1, from coordinate 5,714 downwards.
CCTACAGAGTCCATTTGTGAAGATAACTATGATTTCCAAATTTAAAAGGTCGGTAATTGATCTAAGTTATTTTCTTTTATTCCATCTGGTTCACTTCTTAATATATCTCTTCCGTATTTATGAAAAACGTCTACATGGTTTAATTTTCCTTGTTTTGCTTCTGTTAATGCCGTTAAGTAATCTAACTCTCTTCCTGTGTTCGTTTTAAATGCTATCAAATCACCATCTTCATTTTTTCGTACAGCAACAACTTCTTCTTGATCGCTTCTTAAAGGTTGTATATCCTCTGCCATTTCAATTTGGCCTTGTGTACGATATTGCTCATATATTTGTTCAAAACGGTCATTTTTCATCTGAACTCCTCCTTTTTTCGTTATCTTTCTCCAAAATGATTAATTTCATGTTTTTACAGATTTTTAAGCAAAATGATAATAAGTAAAATGAAAGGGGGAATAACTAATCACTGAAACTATAGATAACCTTTACAATATCTTTACAAAATCTTTACAATTCGTTTCTTTACATTAAGTTCACAATTTCTTAATATATATAAGGGGATTGTAACTTTGTAGAAATTTGTCGAGAGACGATGAGAAGGGTTGATGAAATGGATTTACAGACATTATTGTTTATGTTTTTTGGAGGCTTGGGGATCTTCTTATTTGGTATTAAATATATGGGGGACGGCCTACAAAAAGCTGCTGGTGACCGACTTAGAGAGATATTAGATCGTTTCACGACCAATCCAATTATGGGTGTTTTTGCAGGAATATTTGTAACGATTCTTCTACAAACAAGTACTGGAACAACGGTTTTAACAATTGGGTTAGTTAATGCTGGTTTTATGACATTAAAACAAGCTATTGGTGTCATTATGGGAGCTAACATAGGTACAACAGTAACCGCCTTTATTATTGGTATAAAAATATCTAAATTTGCATTGCCGATTATCGCGGTTGGTACATTCTTAATCTTCTTCTTTAAAAACAACAAAGTAAACAACTATGGACAAGTTATCTTTGGGTTCGGAGCTCTTTTTTATGGTTTGAATTTAATGGGAGATGCCATGAAACCATTAAGAGATGTTCAAGCATTTGCAGATTTAACTGTTAGTATGAGTGAAAATGCCCTTTTAGGTGTATTAATTGGAACTGTGTTTACAATGATTGTTCAGAGTTCATCTGCTTCAATTGGGTTATTGCAAACCTTATATTCACAAGGATTGATGGACTTACAGGCAGCTTTACCTGTTTTGTTTGGGGATAATATTGGTACGACGATAACCGCTGTTTTAGCCTCTCTAGGTGCTTCTATTGCTGCAAGAAGAGCTGCTTTAACGCATGTTATTTTCAACTTGATCGGTACAGTAATTGTATTAATTTTGTTTATCCCTTATTTGTACTTAATAGGTCGCTTGCAAGATCTACTAGCACTTAATCCAGAAATGACAATTGCCTTTGCGCACGGAATCTTTAATGTATCTAATACGTTAATTCAATTACCATTTATTGCAATGCTTGCTATAATTGTAACAAAGATTATTCCAGGACAAGATTCAGCAATTGAATATAAGGCACTTCATTTAGATGAGAGATTTATAAGAGAATCTCCTTCAATTGCATTAGGACAAGGGAAAAAAGAAGTGTTAAGAATGGCTGAGTTGTCTGAAAAAGGCCTAGAAGCAGTCGGAGAATATATGAAGACTCATGACAAGAAACACGGAGAATTAATCCCTCAATTTGAAGATGCCATAAATAATTTAGATCGGAAGATAACAGATTACCTGGTCCAACTTTCTTCTCACTCACTGTCTAATGAGGATTCGAGACTTCATTCCACTTTGATGGATACAATTCGAGACATTGAGCGTATTGGAGACCATATGGAAAACATCATGGAGCTTGTTGAATCTCAACTTGCTAACAAAGTGAAATTTTCTGATTCTGCGATCGCAGATTTAGATGAGATGTTTGATTTAACGCTTTCGACTGTTAGACAATCGTTTAAATCATTGGAGACAAATAATATCGAAGAAGCTAGATCTGTACTTGAGAAAGAAGAAAAGATTGATAAAATGGAAAGAGATTTAAGAAAGAAACATATTGCACGTGTTAATGAAAACAAATGTACGGGTTCAGCAGGAATTATTTATGTTGACATTGTAAGTAACTTAGAACGTATTGGTGATCACGCAGTAAACATTGCGGAAGTAGTTATTGGGGAAGAATAAAGTACCACTAAAAAACGGCTGAAACCAGCCGTTTTTTTCTATTTAAAATTTTAATTGGAGTGGACTGAGTGCATAAAAACAAGGTTTTCTCGTATGATAAAAGTAATAATACTTTACAGTGAAATATAAAAAGTAAAACAACTAATTTGCTTGCTTCATTCGTTTAGACTTACAATGAAAGGTATACAACATCTTCATACTTTTATACAAATACAAGTCGGATTATTAAAGGAGCACACACATGAATAAGCTAATGAGCGTGTATCCACAAGCTGTTGAACATACTAAGATTAAAGTTCTTGAAGATATGGATCGTTACCTTGAAACATTAGATACATTGCCACCTTTTGAGAAGTACATATCAGACCGGGTAAACTACCTGGAACAAATTTGGATGAATGTTTGGTTAAATAAAGTCACAAATGATATCTCAAAAAAAGAAAAAAAGGCGCTTCTGCAGGAAAGAAATTATGAAGTAGAGGGGATCGACAAAAAGATTTTAAATCGCTTGTTTAGGAATGAAATGAGAGATTTTAAACCATTTCAAGTTCTTGAATGGTTAAAAAAATTATATTCCAATGACCTTAAAGGTTGGGAAGATAAGTATAGAAAGGCAAAAGAAAAATATGCTCAATTCTTAGATGAAGAAGAGAAAGTACAAAAGCGAAAAGGGATTCAAAACGGAGTAGTAGCTGCATTAAATAAGCTGATGGAAGAACAAGAACTAACCACGTACCTTTATATACGCCACCGAGTAAGTGTTAAGTTGAAAAACGATCTAACAACTAAACCAAAATATAAAATTATTGATACGGTTCGGATAGAAGAACAACTTGAAAGCATAGGTCCGTTTAATCCAGATGATTATTTTACTGTTTCAAAATTTTTTGATGAATTAACTGGACGAGTTCATAAAGCATTTTATTGGGAATATGAATCATATTTTTATGAATATGATCATTTTCTTTCATATATCTTATTAGAACGTGTTAGTGAACAAGTCATTCCATACATTGCTGATGACATTATTACAGAATACCATGAATTGTACGGTGAACCCTTAAAAGCATCCAAAGTGAAAGGGATTGTAGAGTTATCACTTGAACATTGGCATAAAAAATACTTTTCGTTAATTCAATCGGAGCTTTTTCAAGATCTTTTGAGACTCTCTGAGGTTGCATACGATCCAGTGGAACATGAAAAAAGATACAAACAAGATTTATTAGACCGAGAACAGAAGAAACAAGAAGAGGAAGAGGAAATCCGTAAGAAACAGGAAGAAGAAACTAGAATACTTGATGACATTTTCGGTCGTGAATATAGACCTTCTGCTGGACGGAGTATTTCATATGTTTTACACATAGGTGAGACGAACACTGGAAAGACACATCATGCTCTTGAAAGAATGATGAAGGCTAAAAGTGGCCTTTATTTAGCTCCTTTAAGACTACTTGCGTTAGAGGTATATGATAAGCTAAACGCGAATGGAGTACCGTGTGCATTAAAAACTGGGGAAGAAGAAAAGACGGTAGCAGGTGCAAAACATCATTCTTGTACAGTTGAAATGTTTTACGAAAAAGAATCGTATGACGTCATTGTTATAGATGAATCTCAAATGATTGCTGATAAAGATCGTGGATTTTCTTGGTACAAAGCCATTACAAAAGCCAATGCTGACGAGGTTCATATTATTGGTAGTCGAAATGTAGAGAAAATGATTCTCCAACTTTTAGGAGATGCAGAAAATGTTGAGATATTTGATTACAGCCGTGATATCCCATTAAAAGTTGAGAGAAAAGAATTTAATATGAATCAAACAAAAAACGGAGATGCCTTAGTTTGTTTTTCAAGACGTAGGGTACTTGAAACCGCCTCAAGACTTCAAAAGAATGGCTATTCAGTAAGTATGATCTATGGCAGTATGCCACCAGAAACGAGAAAAAAGCAAATGCAGCGTTTCATTGATGGTGAGACCACCGTTATTGTCTCAACTGATGCGATTGGAATGGGATTAAATTTACCTATACGAAGGATTGCTTTTTTAGAAAATGATAAATTTGATGGTTCGAGGAGACGCAGGCTTACCTCACAGGAAGTGAAACAAATAGCTGGACGTGCAGGTCGGAAAGGCTTATATGATGTAGGCAAAGTGGCCTTTTCAGCAGATATTAAGTTAATGAAACATCTTCTTCAAAAAGAGGATGATTCTATCCAAACGTTTGCGATTGCTCCAACAACATCTGTGTTTGAACGATTTCAGAAATATTATCGTGATTTAGGTACGTTCTTTGAGTTATGGGAAAAGTTTGATAGCCCTAAAGGAACAAAAAAAGCTTCTTTATCAGAAGAAAGAGAGCTTTATGAGAGCATTAAAGGAACTGAAATAGAAGCTAGGTTATCCATGATGGATCTATACGGTTTTTTACATTTACCATTCTCAACAAAGGATCCTGGTCTTGTTGAACAATGGCAAGAAAAGATGAGAGCGATTGTAAAGGGGGTTGAGCTTCCTGAACCGCAAATTACAACGGGCACTCTTGAGGAAATGGAACTTTCTTATAAATCGATTGGACTCCACTTACTTTTTCTATATAGATTAGATCAAAGAACCGAGGCCATTTACTGGGAGCGGGTACGAGAAGAGATTAGTGATGGTGTGCATGAATATTTAAAAAATGATGTTAAGAATTTAACGAAAAAATGCAAGCATTGTGGTCAAAGGCTGCACTGGGACCATGCATTCACCATTTGTGATTCCTGTTATGTTTCTAGACATAAAAAAAGGGATCAAGGACATTACAGAAATAGAAGATCTTATAGGTAAGTAAAAGTAAACACCTTATATAGGGGCATTAGATCCTTATATAAGGTGCCGTTACGGTAAAATGATCTACTCGACTTCGAGTATCCGGTAGCCATGCTTATCTAGATCATGAAGTATTTTTGATAATTTTGGGGTTTCCTCGATTTTAATAAGTAATCTTCTTAAATAATTTGAATCAGCTTCAAACCCAATGTCAGAAATAATATTGACATTATATTTGTTAATGATTTTAGCAATCCCAAGCAAGGTTCCTACAGAATCATGAACACCTAGTAAAATTCTAATTCCTTTGACTCCAACACCAAAGCAAGATTCTAACGTTTGTTCAATGATTGAACGTTTAATAATACCAACAAACTCTTCTCCGTCTACAACGGGTACAAATGGATAACGAACAATGATCGGCAGACAATCTTCAAAATGACTTTTCTTTAAATCAACAAACTCAATCGCCTCTTTGTCAATACAAGGTCCTATGTTATGCTGATGTAATTCTTTCAATGTTAACGTGTCTGGCTGGGTTTCATAATAGCTAAGAATAGAGCGTTTACTTAGGATGCCTAGGAACGTACCGTCTGCAACGACTGGAAGACTATAATGAGATTTACCAAAAATAGAGAGGGATTCACCAATTGTCATAGTTGGATCCAACAAAGTTAA
>NZ_BAUV01000061.1 GCF_000513135.1 Halalkalibacter akibai JCM 9157 | reverse complement strand
TCTTATGCTTGTCTCTCAACAGCAACTTTATTATCTTAACAAACAAATAACTTAACGTCAACAGTTTTTTTTAAAAGATAATGCCGTTCGTTTTGGCGACAAGGAATAATATATCACGAATTAAAATTTGATGCAACTATTTTTCGTAAAAAAAAGATACTAATTTAAAATCAGTATCTCAAGCGTTGACACTTCACAAATTAAAACTCTATCAAATGATAAATTGTTTCACCAATATTAACAAAACAACACCTGGTATCCCCAAGATCCCTGAAATAGCCGCTGTAGCTGGGTTTATTGGAATGTGAAAGTCTATAAAGCTACCAAAAGCATTAACAAAGAAAAGCATTAAAGCACCTATAACAAACTTGACTGCAATATTCCCTACAAGTCGAACCGGCTTCAAAGGAGCCCCAACAACTAATAAAATAAGAACTAGACCGACTAGAATCGAAATTAAAAGAACTGGATCCATATCATCACCTCATATGCTTGTCTTATTAAATAGAATATGCATTAAAAGCAAAAAAAGAACACACTACTTATCATAGTGTGTCCTTACTCGCACGACGCTCTCTTGCTTCACGCAATAAAAACGAATAAATGGCTTCTGTTACTTTTGCTCGATTTAAGACGTCATCAGAGGGATCAATACTGCGTTTAATTAATTGCTTTTCACTATCAACTTGCGATTTTTGTTTCTCAAGTTGTTCGAACAAACGTAAATTTTCAGCGTATCGTATTTTATGTTTTTTTCGGAATAACACAAAATCCCACCTTAGCCTTGTACTAAATAGAGTTTCCTATAAACTCGTTCACAAATCAATCTTAGAGTTTGTTTATAATTCTCTTCTTCCTTCAATTGCTCTAGAAAGCGTCACTTCATCTGCATACTCTAGATCGCCACCTACTGGTAAACCATGAGCAATTCGCGTTACTTTAATACCTGTAGGCTTAACCAATCTAGAGATATACATAGCTGTTGCTTCCCCTTCAATAGTAGGATTCGTCGCTATTATTACTTCTTGAATCGTATCATCTTGAAGTCGTTTCAGCAGGTCAGGGATTTTAATATCTTCTGGTCCGATCCCATCCATTGGAGAAATCGCCCCATGAAGAACATGATAATCACCATGATATTCTTTCATTTTTTCCATAGCGATAACGTCTTTTGCATCTTGCACAACACAAACAATTGATTTATCCCTATGTTGATCCTCACAGATTCGACAAGGATCAGTATCAGTAATATTATGACAAACAGAACAATACGTTAAATTTCTTTTTGCATTTACTAACGCCTTAGCAAAATCTAACACATCGTCTTCCTTCATATTAAGAACATAAAAAGCTAAGCGACTAGCTGTCTTCGGTCCAATACCTGGAAGTTTCATAAAACCTTCCATTAGTTTTGCTATCGGTTCAGGATATTGCAAAACAAACCCCTCCTAGAACATTCCAGGGATATTCATTCCTTTAGTGAACTTACCCATGTCTTTTTCAACTAGCTCATCCACTTGTTTTAATGCTTCATTCGTTGCAGCTAAAATTAAATCTTGCAACATTTCAACATCATCAGGGTCAACAACATCCTCAGAAATTTTAATATCAACAATACGTTTATCTCCACTTGCCACAACTGTTACCATTCCACCACCAGCTGTTACTTCAACGGTCTTTTCTTTTAACTCCTCTTGCGCTTTTAACATTTGCTTTTGCATTTTTTGCATTTGCTTCATCATATTACCCATGTTTTTCATTTAAAAACTCCTCCTTAATTAACCGTCAATGAATTCTATTAATTCTTCTCCAACCAGTTTAACTGCTTCGTCAACCAAATCGTCTTGCACTTCTTGTGCCGTTCCTTTTTGCTCGTTTACATACTCCTCTTTCACTTTCTCCCAGTGAGGTTGGAGCAATGTAATAAAGTTAGATTGACCATTTAATGTTTCTTGAAGAATACTTTCAAGCACTGTTCTAAACTTCGTATCCATCATATCACGATGCATTTCATTTTGAAACGCCAAAACAACTGTCGTTGATGAAGAGGCAACTGGTTTACTATCACTTAACCAGGCATGAGCTGGCACACTCTGATTTTTAAGTCGATCCATTACATCTCCCCATCTTGATGTAACAAGCTGTAATTGTTGTTTGTCAGCAACCTTAAGAGTTTCTTTCACAAGCCCTGTTGAAACTCTCCCCTGCGTAGGAATTTTTTTAGCTCTCCTTTGTTGAGGCTGACTTGAATCTGTTGCCTTCACATTAGTAGAAGTACCTGCTTGGATTTGCTGAATTTGTTTTTGTAAAGATAGGAACTTCTCATTCATTTGCTCTAGCTCAACGGAAGAGGTTTGTGATGAAGAAACAACCCGATCAGCCGGAACTTGTTGATTAACTAATTTCAACAAAGCTAATTCAAGAAAGATTTTCGGATGTGCCGACCATTTCATTTCTTGCTGGCTAGCATTTAAAGATTCTATAGTCTTGTATAACCAAACTGACTCAATATCTTCAACAATCCGAAGAAAATCCTCATCTACAGTAGCGCGTTCTAGTAAATCAACTGCCTGAGGAGCGTTCTTATAGAGTAGCATATCCCTAAAGTAGTAGATTAAATCTTCTATGAAACGTAAAGGTTCCTTCCCTTCTTGGATCAAGAGATTTAATCGTTCTAGTACATTTAGTGTATCTCCGTTTTTTATAGAGGATACAATTTCTGTTAACATTCTTTGAGAAACTGCACCTGTAACAGCCAATACATCCTCTAATGTTAACGACTCTTCAGAAAATGAAATTGCCTGATCCAACAAACTTAATGCATCACGCATTCCACCCTCTGCGGCTCTTGCGACCATCATTAGAGCTTCATCTTCAGCTACAACTTGGTCGTGATCCAAAATATGTCTCATTCGAGCTACAATAGCTTGGTTAGAAATTCGTTTAAAATCAAAGCGTTGGCACCTAGAAATGATAGTTAACGGGATTTTATGCGGCTCGGTTGTAGCCAGAATAAACAAAACGTGCCCAGGAGGTTCTTCTAATGTTTTTAACAGCGCATTAAAAGCACCTGTCGACAACATATGTACTTCATCAATGATATAAACCTTATAGCGCACTTCATTCGGCGCAAACTTAACTTTATCCCTGATATCACGAATTTCATCTACACCATTATTGGATGCAGCATCAATTTCCATCACATCGACTATAGCGCCAGAGGTAACCCCAAGACATGATGCACATTCGTTACAAGGTTCAGCAACTGGAGCTTTCTCGCAGTTTATGGCTTTCGCAATAATTTTAGCAGCACTTGTTTTACCCGTACCACGTGGCCCGGAAAAAAGATAAGCATGGGATAATTTATTTTGTATTAAAGCATTTTGTAACGTTTTCGTTATATGTTCTTGTCCAACAACATCCTTTAATTGCTGTGGCCTCCATACACGATAAAGCGCTTGATAACCCAAAATTAATTCCCCCTCTATTTTTCCGATATATTTATTATAACGAGTCATTGATTTTTTTCAAAAGATTGATTGTCACTATTATAACATAATAAAAAAAGCAACTACGCGAACGTAATTGCTTTTTATAAAAAATTAATACCGTGCACCCTCTGTTGATAATGCCACCACGGGCGTTACCTAAGCAGTTAGCTCGGCCCAGGCGACTCCACGGCACACGGAAGGGGCCACTTACTGCTGCTTCCTTCCGGACCTGACAGGGTTCATGGGTTTCCGTTGCGTGGAACCCAAGCGTCAACACCACTTACTTAGGTCAGACCCCGCGGTGACAAAACCTCGAGAGGGGATTCAGCCTCGCTACAGCGGATTGCGAGTACAGGGCACCGCTACCTCCCCACCTAGCACGGCAAATTTAATAACATAATTAGTTGCATCATTACTGACGCATTTCCTAGTATAGAGTGTTTGTCTTAAAAATGCAACTATAACAAACTGGAAAGAGATGGTTCAAAAATTTCTATTGCAACTAAATACCATCAAACCGGTCTATTCAATATCATTTAATTTTTCTTTTTTCTTCTTTAATCTTAACTTACGAAAAAAGTTAGTAAGCAAAGAACTACACCTTTCCTCAAGGCAACCAGATATAATATCAGTTTGATGATTAAAACGAGGTTCATTTAATAAGTTCATCAGTGTTCCGGCACATCCAGCCTTAGGATCCTTGGCGCCGTAAACTACTTTTTCAATTCTGGATAGAACAATAGCCCCAGCGCACATTGGACAAGGCTCAAGTGTCACATACAATGTACAATCTAAAAGTCTCCAACTGCCTAGCACTTCACAAGCTTCTTTTATAACTGAAAGTTCAGCATGAGCTAATGCTTGGTGATCAATTTCTCGTCGATTATGACCAGCAGCAATTATCTTATCATCTTTTACTATGATAGCTCCAATTGGAACTTCACCAAGTAATTCAGCTTTTTCAGCTTCTTTAATCGCAAACTCCATCCAATATTCATGATTCATCCTTTTCACTCCGTCTAGAAAAGTCGTATCTATTATAATAGAGATAGTAATTCTACTCCAAGGAAACAACCAAAATAAAGATACCTAATAAAAAAACACTATCATTGTTAGATAGTGTATCATTTGTATAATATGGCGGAGGAAGAGGGATTCGAACCCCCGCGCGGTTTAACCCGCCTGTCGGTTTTCAAGACCGATCCCTTCAGCCGGACTTGGGTATTCCTCCATGACTGACAAAATTTATTATAAACAACATTTAACATAAAGACAAGCCTTTTTTATTCAAAAAAACAACCTACTCAATAAAGAGTAGGTTGTTTAAGTAACTACTATTGAAGAGTTACATCTTGAAGCATTAACATACCTGTTGGGTGGTGCCATAAACCTTGAACAGAATCACTTACACCAAGTAAGTACTCATTGTAGTGAGAATAGATCATTGGAGCTTCTTCTACAAGAATTTCTTGTGCTTGACTGTAAAGCTCTGCACGTTGATCTTGATCTGGGTTTTGACGAGCTTCAACTAGAATCTCATCAAGTTCAGGCGTACTGAAGAATGTACGGTTTCCTGGCTCACCATAGTTATCAGAGTGGAACAATGCATACATACCATAATCAGCATCACCAGTAACTGTAGTCCAACCAAGAACAAACATATCATGCTCACCTTTAGCAGTTTGCTCTAAGTAAGCACCCCATTCAACAACTTCTACACTTACAGTAATACCAATTTTATCTAATTCAGCTTGAACAAACTCAGCAGTTTGGATACGAGCGTCATTATCATTTGTCCAGATTGTAGTTTCAAATCCATCTGCATAACCAGCTTCTGCAAGTAATTCTTTCGCAGCTTCTACATCATAGTCTAATGGATCTTGATTAGGATCAAAACCAAATACGTCTGGAGCTAAAGGACCTACAGCAGGAATACCAGCTCCATTTAAAATTGAGTCAATAATAACATTTTTGTCGATAGCCATAGAAATAGCTTGACGAACTAATTTATTATCAAACGGCTCTTTTTGTGTATTGAAAGCAATATAAGAAAGAGCAACAGATGGTTGACGATTAACAAACATACCGTCAGTTCCTTCTACTTGACTAATGTGTGCTGGGTCAAGTGGATCTGAGATATGAGCAGCACCTGTTGTAAGATCTGCAATACGAGTTTGACCTTCTGGAACAACACGGAAAGTTACAGAATCAAGCTTAGCAGGTTCGCCCCAGTACTCTTCATTCTTAACTAGTTTAATTTCAGTACCAGGATTCCAAGAATCAAACTTAAAGTAACCTGTACCAATTGGGTGTTCACTGATTTTAGAACCAGGATTTGCGCCTTCTTCCATTGCCGCATAGTCTTCAGCGATTAAATCAGCAGAAATCATTCCGCCACCATTATGCGCTAAGTGAGCAGGAAGTGGAGCAAAAGGATATTCAGTTGTAATACGAACTGTATACTCATCTACAACTTCAACATCTGTGATCATTGTGTATAAGAAAGAACGAGGTGATGCAACTTCTGGGTCTAAAACACGCTCTAAGTTTGCTTTAACAACCTCAGCGTTGAAATCAGAACCATCATGGAATTTTACGCCTTCACGAAGAACGAATTCCCAAGTAGTATCATCAATTGCTTCCCAGCTTGTAGCAAGACCAGGTTGAAGTTCCATGTTAGCATCTTGTTTAACAAGTGCTTCATAAATATTTTGTGCAACGTCACTTGAAGGTGTGTCATTTGAACCGTGTGGATCAATTGCAACAGCATCAGAAAGCTTCGCGATTACTAGATCGCCGCCACCTGTACCTTCAGCTACTTCAGTACCTTCTTCACCAGCTTCACTCTCTGCAGGAGCAGGAGTTGCATCTGGCTCACTTGCACATGCTGCAATAACTAAGCTTAGCATTAATGCAAGAACCATTAAGAAAAACGAATTTTTTGACATTTTCATCAAAAAATACCCCCTAAGTTATTAATCTATTTTTTAAACCATAAATAATATAACTTATTATAAAAAATAAAACAAGTCATATATAACAAAAAAACTTTGCTAGAAAACTTCCCATCCCGTAATTATCTGATTAGTTTTTATTATTAAATAAATGTGTAATCGGTTTATATCTATATAATAGAAAGTTATGATCTAAACTATAATTATATTCCAATAATAATATATTGATTGTAAATACCGCTGAGCATGTTATAATTACAATTTGTAAAATAATAATTTAAATCGTCGAATAATAGCTAGATTTTGGACGATGTAAATTATCTATATTTTAAAAATAAAACAAAAAGAAAGGATGTAAGTTATGAGCGAACAATCTATAAATAAAGAAGTAACATCGGGCTCTCCTCCTAATCCAACAGTTGAAAGATGGAAGAGTTTCTACAAAAAACTAAGAAAAAATAGAGCAGCAATGATTGGTGGCTTCCTTATTTTGTTCTTTATCTTAGTTGCAATCGTTGGTCCTTACCTTACTGCCTATGAGCCAAATGTGCAAAACCACGCTAATAAACTAGCTAGTCCATCGGCAGAACATTGGTTTGGAACGGATCACCATGGCCGTGATATTTTCACAAGAATTATCCATGGAATGTCTATTACTTTATATGTAGGATTCTTTTCGGTTATTATTGGTGCTACTGTTGGGATCATTCTTGGAATTGTCTCTGGTTATTATGGAGGAAAACTTGATTCTTTTATCATGCGAATTATGGATATTCTTCTTGCATTCCCTGGTATCTTGCTTGCATTAGCAATTGTCAGTGTACTTGGAGGAAGTTTAACAAATGTAATTATTGCAGTTGGTATTTTCTCTATTCCTGTTTTTGCTCGTATCGTTCGTGGTTCAACACTTGCTGTTAGAAAACTAGAATATATTGATGCAGTGAGAGCTTTAGGTGCGAGTGACGGTAGAATTATTTTTAAACATATCTTACCTAACGTAACATCACCTCTTATCGTACAAGCTACGTTAAGTATTGCAACTTCAATCTTAACAGCTAGTGGACTTTCATTCCTTGGAATGGGTGCTCAACCTCCGACACCTGAGTGGGGTGCGATGTTAAGTGGTGGACGTAACTATATGTGGGACGCACCACATGTTGCTTTCTTCCCTGGTATCGCGATTGTAGTTGTCGTGTTAGCGTTTAATATTTTCGGTGATGGTTTACGTGACGCATTAGATCCTAAAATGAAAAACTAGAAAGAGGTGCAGAAAATTGTTTACTTTTATCGTACGTCGTCTGATTCAGACGATTCCCGTATTAATTGGTGTAACCATTCTTACGTTTGGTTTAATGCACCTCATCCCTGGTGACCCAGCTCAAATAATGGCGGGGGAAAGTGCTTCTCCGGTTCAAATTGAACAAATGCGTGAGCGTTTAGGTTTAAATGAACCAGTCCCTGTTCAATATGCAAAGTATGTAACAAATGCCTTACAAGGTGATCTTGGTAACTCAATCCGTAGTGGTCGTTCTGTAACGTCTGAAATTTCAGGTCGTTTCTGGGTCACTGTAGAGTTAGCTATATATAGTACCATTTTAAGTGTATTTATAGGAATTATTGCTGGAATAGTGTCAGCAACCAAGCACTACACAGTTACTGATGTAGCGATAATGATCGTTGCTTTATTTGGACTTTCGATGCCTAACTTCTGGTTAGGGTTAATGTTAATACAATGGTTTGCAATAGGCTTTGATATTGGTCCATTTACAACCAATTGGTTTTCAGCTTCAGGTTGGGGATCTTGGCAACAAATTGTTCTCCCTGTTATTACACTCGGAACAGCTGGTGCAGCAATTATTGCTCGTATGACTCGTTCAAGCATGCTTGAAGTTATCGGCCAAGATTATATTCGTACGGCTCGCGCTAAGGGTGTAAAACAACGCGTAGTTATTTACCGTCATGCATTGAAAAATGCTTTAATTCCCGTTGTAACTGTAGTTGGTTTACAATTTGGTGGTCTTCTTGGTGGTGCCGTTTTAACAGAAACTGTATTTGCTATTAACGGTATGGGACGATTGATTATTGACGCTATTCGTGCCCGTGATTTCCCTATCGTACAAGGAACCATTCTTGTATTCGCCCTTATTTTCGTATTTGTAAACTTACTTGTTGATGTAGCTTATCGCTTCTTAAACAAACGTATTGATTTAAATTAATTGACGACTTATAGATATTAAACATTAGAAAGGTGTGAATCCTTGTGACAGAAACAATTCTTGAAGTCCGTGATCTTCGCACATCTTTTTTCACGGAAAATTTTGAAGTAAAAGCTGTCGATGGTGTTAACTTCTCCGTTCCAAAAGGGAAAACCCTAGGTGTAGTTGGTGAGTCTGGATCAGGTAAAAGTATTACTTCACTATCGATTTTAAGGCTTATTCAAAACCCAGGAAAAGTAGTTGGTGGCCAAGTTCTTTTTAAAGGACAAGATTTACTTGAAAAGTCAGAAGCAGAAATGAGAAAAATTCGCGGAAATGAAATCTCAATGATTTTCCAAGAACCTATGACTTCTTTAAATCCCGTTTATACAGTTGGCCAACAAATTGGTGAGTCGTATCAAATTCACCAAAAAATGAGTAAAAAGCAAGCAATTGAGCGTTCTATTGATATGCTTAAATTAGTTGGTATTCCATCGCCTGAAAAACGTGTACATCAATATCCACACGAATTATCAGGTGGAATGCGTCAACGTGTTATGATTGCAATGGCATTAGCCTGTAACCCTGAGCTTCTTATTGCTGATGAACCAACAACTGCGCTTGACGTGACCATTCAAGCTCAAATTTTAGAATTGATGAAAGATCTACAAGACCGTTTAGGTATGTCAATCATTATGATCACTCATGATCTTGGTGTCGTAGCTGAAACTTGTGATTATGTAGCTGTTATGTACTGTGGAAAAGTAGTGGAATATGCGACGGTAGATGAACTATTCCGTAATCCTAGACATCCATATACAGTTGGATTATTAAATTCATTGCCTCGTCATGATATAGATTTAGAAGATGAAGAACTTGCTGTTATTCAAGGTTCGGTTCCAAGCCCTACTGATATGCCTATAGGTTGTCGTTTTGCACCAAGATGTCCTTTCTCTACAGACCTTTGTGTAGAACGTTTACCTGAACTTGAAGAAGATGAAGATGGAAATCAAATTCGCTGTTGGATTTACTCTGAGGAGTGGACTGGCGATCCGGAGGTGAACGTTTATGAAAAAAGAACTACTGAAAGTTAATGACTTAAAACAGTATTTCCCTATCAAAGGCGGTCTATTGGGTCGTACTGTAAACCACGTTAAAGCCGTTGATGGAGTTTCTTTTACTGTTAATGAAGGAGAAACCGTAAGTATTGTAGGAGAGTCAGGCTGTGGTAAGTCTACTACAGGTAGAGCGATTCTTCGTTTAGATGAACCTACATCAGGTGAGGTAGAATTTGACGGTGAAGATCTTCTTTCACTAAGCAAATCTCAAATGCGTAAAAAGAGAAAAGATTTACAAATCATTTTCCAAGATCCTTATGCATCCATTAACCCTCGTCAAACTGTACGTCAGGTTTTAGAAGAAGCAATGGAAATTCAAAATGTTGTGCCTCGTGCACAGCGTGATCAAAAAATTCGTGATTTAATGGAGACAGTAGGTCTTGGCGCACACCAAGCTGACCGTTTTCCACATGAGTTTAGTGGTGGACAACGCCAACGTATTGGTATTGCTCGTGCGCTATCAGTGGATCCTAAATTAATTATTTGTGACGAAGCTGTTTCAGCTTTAGACGTTTCAATTCAAGCTCAGGTGATTAACCTTTTAAAGAGACTTCAAAAGGAATTTCAATTAACGTATCTCTTTATTTCACATGACTTAGGTGTTGTTAGACATATTTCTGACCGGGTTATCGTAATGTATCTTGGTCGCATTGTAGAGATTGGTGATAAAACATCGGTATTCGACAATCCACAACATCCTTACACGAAAGCTTTATTATCAGCTATTCCTGTACCAGATCCTTCTAAAAAGAAAGATCGTATAATCCTAAAGGGAGATGTACCATCTCCAATTAATCCACCTGAAGGGTGCCGTTTCCATACTCGTTGTCCATTTGCGACAGACCTATGTAAAACTGATACACCTGAGTTAAAGGCAGAGAACTATATGAAAGAAGGTCATATGGCTGCTTGTCACTATATGGATGAGATTGAATCAGGAAAGCTTAAACCTAAATACTAAAAAATAGAACCTACTGCATGAATGTGCAGTAGGTTTTTTTACATTAGTTATTTGTTAGTTTATCGACGTTTCTCATATAAGGACGGAGCACTTTAGGTACGACTACTGTGCCATCTTCTTCTTGGTAATTTTCAAGAATTGCTGCGACTGTACGGCCAACTGCAAGACCTGACCCATTTAATGTATGAACAAATTCTGGCTTAGCTTTTGGCTCTGGACGATATTTAATATTAGCACGACGCGCTTGAAAATCTTCGAAATTACTACAAGAAGAAATCTCTCGATATGCGTTATTACTTGGAATCCAGACTTCAAGATCATACTTCTTAGCTGCTGTAAATCCTAAATCAGCTGTACACATGCTTAGTACGCGATAAGGTAATTCTAATAGCTGAAGAACTTTTTCAGCATGACCTGTAAGTAGTTCTAACGTCTCATAAGACTCTTCTGGTTTAACAAAACGAACGAGCTCAACTTTATTAAACTGGTGTTGACGAATAAGGCCTCTTGTATCTCTTCCTGCTGAACCTGCTTCTGAACGGAAGTTAGCGCTATAAGCTGTATAAGCAATTGGTAATTGTTCTGCCGATAAGATCTCATCTCTATGTAAGTTTGTCACTGGAACTTCAGCAGTTGGAATTAAAAAGTATTCTTGATTCTCTACTTTAAATGCGTCCTCTTCAAACTTTGGTAATTGTCCTGTCCCCGTCATACTTGCACGGTTTACCATATAAGGGGGTAACACTTCCTCATAGCCATGCTCATCTTGATGTAAATCCATCATAAAGTTAATTAATGCACGTTCTAAGCGTGCTCCTAGTCCTTTATAAACGACAAATCGACTTCCTGTTACTTTAGAGGCTCTCTCAAAGTCAAGTAGGCCTAAATCTGTACCCAAGTCCCAATGTGCCTTTGGTTCAAAATTAAATTCTCGAACTACTCCCCACGTACGAACTTCTACATTATCATCTTCCGTGTCTCCAATCGGAACACTTTCATGCGGGACATTAGGGATCGTAAGTAAAATCCCTTCCAATTCGTCCTCGGTAGCACGAAGCTGATCATCAAGTATCTTTATTCTATCAGAAACTTCTTTTGTTTCTTTAATAAGGTGATCAGCGTCCTTCTTATCACGTTTTAGTTGTGCCACTTCTTGTGAAACTTGATTACGCCTGCTTTTTAATTCTTCTACTTCAACAATAATGGTTCGACGCTTTTCATCTAGGTCTTCAAAGCGATCTAGACCAGAAATATCTTCTCCTCTAGTAGCCAGTCTTGTTTTTATGTCATTTAAATCTTTTCGTAAGCGTTTAATATCTAACATCATTACCCTCCTCAATTTTACCTCATTCATATATTACCAAAAATATTAATATAAAAAAAAGCCCCCATCCTTCTTAAATAAGAAGGGACGAGAGCACCCGCGTTGCCACCCTTGTTGCATGTTGAATCAACATACCACTTTAGCAAATAACGATTGCTAGTCGAGAGAATTTCACATATAACGTTCATTCTCTGCTCAAAGGTGGATTCCAGACAATCTCAGACCGATTCACACCTACCACCGGCTCTCTGAACAGAGAATTGAATGTACTAATCCTTATCAACGCTTTAACCTATATTTATTTAGCTGATTTAGCTTCTTCAATAATTGAAACAAAATATTGATGAAAACGGTGATCATCTGTTAGCTCTGGATGGAAAGAGCATGCTAGGAAATTACCTTGTCTAGCTGCAACGATTTCATCCTTATACTTAGAAAGAACCTCTACGTTTTCACCAACTTCTAATATTAAAGGTGCACGAATAAACACAGCTCGGACATCTTCACCTACTCCTGTAACATGAAGATCGGTCTCAAAACTCTCACGTTGGCGACCAAAAGCATTTCGCTGTACTTTCATATTAATAACAGCTAAGTGACCTGAATCTTGCCCAACAATCGTATCAGCCATTAAAATAAGACCTGCACATGTTCCAAACATCGGCTTTCCGTCAGCAGCAAATTGTTTTAATGGTTCAAAAAAACCATAAAGGTCAATTAAACGACGCATCGTCGTACTTTCTCCACCCGGAAAAACTAGACCATCTAAATCAGCCAATTGCTCGACTTTTTTAACAATAACAACTTCTGTATTGGGCGCTTCAAGACACTTAACATGCTCTCTTACCGCTCCTTGTAATGCTAGAACTCCGACTTTAACCATAACTACTTCTTACCAACCACGCTCTTGCATACGCTCAGTAGGGTTTAGAGTTGAAATTTCAATGCCTTTCATAGCTGTTCCTAAACCTTTTGATAACTCAGCGATTAATGCATAGTCTTGATAGTGTGTAGTCGCTTCTACGATAGCACGAGCGAATTTTTCAGGGTTGTCCGACTTGAAGATACCAGACCCTACAAAAACACCGTCAGCGCCCAGCTGCATCATTAGAGCAGCATCTGCAGGTGTTGCAACGCCACCTGCTGCAAAGTTTACTACAGGTAACTTCCCTGTTTCTTTAATTTGAAGTAAAAGTTCAAATGACGCTCCAAGATTTTTAGCTTCTGTCATTAGCTCATCTGTAGACATTTGTTTCACTTTGTTAATTTGTCCTTGGATCATACGCATATGACGAACAGCTTCAACGATGTTACCAGTTCCCGGTTCTCCTTTTGTACGGATCATAGAAGCCCCTTCTCCGATACGACGAGAAACTTCACCTAAATCACGCGCTCCACAAACAAATGGTACTGTGAAATCACGCTTATAAAGATGGAATACTTCATCTGCTGGTGTTAAAACTTCACTTTCATCAATATAATCAACGCCCATTGCTTCAAGAACACGTGCTTCTACAATATGTCCAATACGAGCTTTAGCCATAACTGGAATAGATACTGCATTTAATACTTCTTCTACAATTGTAGGGTCTGCCATACGTGATACCCCACCTGCTGCACGAATATCTGCAGGTACACGCTCAAGTGCCATTACAGCAACTGCTCCTGCTTGCTCAGCAATTTTAGCTTGTTCAGCATTGATGACGTCCATAATTACGCCACCTTTTTGCATTTCTGCCATACCTCTTTTAACTCTGTCTGTTCCTGTTTGACTCATTTCTAATTTCCTCCTATACATGCTTCTAGCGTTTGCTCATCCTTCAATAGTATACCTTAAAATTGGTATTTTCGCATAAATTTTCAGTTAATATTTCTATTATGTACAAAAAGGTAGAGATTTACCTTTTTATATTTTTATCCTAGCACGAAACGGACACTAATCACATTAGCATCCGCTTCTTTTTACTTATTATTAGAACCAACCCTTTACGGTATCGGCTACCCCATTCCAAATGCCTGAGAAAAATCCACCAATAGCACGCATCGTCATCGAGAACCAACCTGCTTTTTCTACGGCAGTATCAGTAACAACAGACACTTGTGCACGTTGCCAAGGATATAAAAACTCTTCTTGTTGCTCTCCGCCATAAACTAGCACTAAAGAGCCTACCTCTGTTCCTGCTTCAAATGGAGCTTCTAATTCCCCATTTTCATTTAGAACATTCTCATCTAAAATCAGTTCACTCGTGTAAAGCTCTTCATCCCCATTTTTTACAACAGTTGATAACGAATCTACACTAGAGATAGCCACTTCTCTTTCTTTACCTGAAGCTACTGCTATTGATTCAGAACCTTCAGGTGCAAAACCAGCATTCACAAGCTCTAAGTGACTAAAATGATTAAACCCATAATCTAAAAGTTTTCTTGTTTCATTAAAGCGATCATCACGAGTTCCCGTACGCATAACAACCGATATTAAACGCATGCCATTTCTGACAGCTGTTCCTGTAAAGGCATTTCCTGCCGCTGATGTGTAACCTGTCTTTAACCCATCAATGCCGTCATAATCATGTTGTGGTTCAAGTCCTGGTAACATCCAGTTCCAATTTCGCATCTCAATTGTTTCCGATTCACTCGCCCTAAATGGTAATGTCGGAATACTTGCCGTTTCTAATACTTCTGGATAATCATTGATAAGATGGAAAGCAAGTTTAGCTGTCGCACGAGCTGACATCATATTTTCTGCTGTTTCTCCAGTTCCATCTGGATGATTCCCCTGTAAATCTGAATTATTTAAACCTGTTGAGTTAACAAATTCATAATCCTCTAATCCTAATTCAGCTGCTTTATCATTCATCATCTTAACAAAAGCTGTTTCCGAGCCTGAAATTAATTCGGCAAGAGCAATAGTTGATGCATTAGCTGAATAAATTGCCACTGATTGATAAAGTTCCTTAACTGTATAGGTTTCATCTTGCCTTAACGGTACATTTGATAAAGACGTATACAAAGAAAGGTTTCTCACAAAATCACTTATAGGAACTTGTTGCTCCCACTGAATTTTCCCATCATTGATTGCTTCTAGAATCAAATACTCACTCATCATCTTCGTCATACTAGCAGTAGGTAAAATCGCATCAATATTTTTTGAATAAATAATTTTCCCTGTTTTTCCATCTACTAGAATGGCAGATTCAGCCGCTAAATCAAAAGCTGCATCTACCTTAATCGGTTGTATGACAAATGACGCAACAACCACCATCGTAAGCATGATTGAAAGCCACTTTTTAACAGACTGTTTCACTCTTACACCTCCACACCAATTCACATAGAGGTTATTTTATCATAACTATCATGAAAAAAATAGATAGAGAAGTCTCTATCTATTTTCCAATTTGAAAATATTTTTTTATATTATAGCGAATAATTAGGTGCTTCTTTCGTAATTTGAACGTCATGTGGATGACTTTCTTTTAAACCAGCACCTGTAATACGAATAAATTGACCGTTTTCTCTTAAATCACTTAGAGTAGGCGTTCCGCAATACCCCATTCCTGCCCGAATCCCACCAACTAATTGATGAATAGTGTCATGCAATGGTCCTTTATAAGGAATTCTTCCCTCAATTCCTTCTGGAACTAATTTCTGAGCATTTTCTTGGAAATAACGATCTTTACTTCCTTTTTCCATGGCACCTAATGAACCCATGCCTCTGTATACTTTAAATTGACGGCCTTGATAAATCTCTCTGTCTCCAGGACTTTCTGATACTCCTGCAAGAAGGCTTCCTAACATTACAGCATGTCCTCCTGCTGCAAGTGCTTTAACGATATCACCAGAATACTTAATTCCACCATCAGCGATAATTGGAACGCCATGTTTCTCAGCTTCAAGGGCACAATCAAAGACAGCAGTAACCTGTGGTACACCAATACCAGCTACAATCCGAGTTGTACAAATAGAACCTGGACCAATTCCTACTTTTACAACACTAGCTCCTGCTTCAATTAAATCGCGTGTAGCATGTGCTGTAGCCACATTACCAGCGATAATTGTCAAATCAGGGTAATCAGCTCTTACTTGACGAACTTTGTCTAGGACCCCTTTAGAATGTCCGTGAGCAGTATCAATTACGATACAGTCTACCCCAGCTTCAACTAATGCTTTAATACGAAGATCTGCATCTGCTGAAACACCTATTGCTGCTCCAACTAATAATCTTCCTTGTGAATCTTTTGCTGAATTAGGGAACTCGATTACTTTTTCAATATCTTTTATTGTAATTAAACCCTTTAATGTTCCTTCATCATCAACTAAAGGTAGCTTTTCAATTTTGTATTTTTGGAGAATTTTTTCGGCATCATTAAGCGTTGTCCCAACTGGAGCCGTAACTAAATTTTCTTTTGTCATCACTTCATCAATTTGGATCGAATAGTCTTCAATAAAACGTAAGTCACGGTTTGTGATAATACCAACAAGCTTTTGGTTCTCATCCACAATTGGAACACCTGAAATACGATATTTACCCATTAAATGTTCAGCATCATAAACTTGACGATCTTTTGTTAAATAGAATGGGTTCGTAATAACTCCACTTTCAGAACGTTTAACAATTTCCACCTGTTCTGCTTGAAGCTCAATCGACATGTTTTTATGGATGATCCCGAGTCCACCTTCTCTAGCAATAGCAATTGCCATTTTAGCTTCTGTAACGGTATCCATCCCGGCACTAATGATTGGGATATTTAATTGCACATTTTCACTTAACTTGGTCTTAACAGATACTTCTCTAGGTAGGATTTCTGACTTACCTGGTATAAGAAGAACATCATCAAAAGTAAGCCCTTCTTTTTGAAATTTGTTTTCCTGCATTTAATCTGCCTCCCCAATCTTCTTTATTGTTCTCAAAATATTATTAGTAGCTTATCAATTGGGCAAACTACTGTCAAGAATAGAAATAATGTGTGATTTTTTAGAATTTACTGATAAGGAGGTTGTTATGAGCCCTACACAACACGATTTATTTATCCCCTTTTATTCAGAAACTTACTCTAGTCGTTTTTTGAGGGAACAATATGAGAAAATTAATCTTACTCAAGCAAAAACAAAAAGCTATCATGTTTGCTCATCATTTATGTACCACTTACAGCACGGTCAACTATATTTCAAGCAAGCATCCATAGCTCCAATTGAAATAAAGCCAATCTTATTATTTTATGGGTATGTTCAACTAATAAAGGCTTGTGTATTAACACTAGACCCAAATTACCCAGAAAATTCGCAAGTATTAGCCCATGGTGTAACGACTCGTAAGCGAAAAAAAACGTCTTACAGATTTTTAGATGACGAGGTAAAAGTTCAAAAAAATGGACTCTTCTCTTTATTTTTAGAAAAAATGTTTCACGTAAAACATTTAGAAGGTGAAAAGTACTATATGCAGACATTGCTTACACATATCGCTGACATGCATAGTTTATTTCATACTTTACAAAGGAAGGATCTTTCTTTTAAAGGCATAGCTAAGTTAAATGAGCGACATGTAGAATTTTCATCTCAAGTTTTAGATTTATATCATATGACTCCAAATCGTTTTGAACAATATATTGAGTCTTTCAATGATCAATATAAAGGGATTCGTGTTACTGAAAAGAAAACAAGTATCATTCTTTCAATACCAAATTGGCCTAACTCTTTCAACTCTTCTCCCTTATTATTCGATGAGCAGAATAAGGTTTATTTCTTAAAAGATCGAAATGCTAATAGTCAATATTCATTACCTGAATTTGCCACTCATTTTTTACTTTTATATAATTTAAGTATGATTTGTAGATATGAGGCAGAATGGTGGGGGGATCTTATCCATACTTTTGACGGTGTTGATTTTCCTTTTATATTTCATTACTTAGAGGTTGCTCAATATAAACTACCTCAAATGGTCTTTAACTATTTGCAGCATTTAGATACTTAATGCTAATAGTGGTATGATTGGCGGAATTGAATTTATTTAAAAATGTATTAATTACGTACCAGACTACTATAAGATTGAACGTTATGTTTTGCTATGCGTCTTTCGAGCAAAACGAGTTTGTTAACAAAGAACCTCTTTCAATTGGCAAACTTATTCCTTGAAACAGAGCTAAATATTCTCTTATGTATAGAAAAAGCACAACCAAAT
>NZ_BAUV01000062.1 GCF_000513135.1 Halalkalibacter akibai JCM 9157 | reverse complement strand
TCTAAAGCTTGGTTGGATAGTAAATAGAGAAATCCGGATAGTAAAATTAAGAAAATGGATAGTAAATAGTATGAGTTGGATAGTAAATGGACAAAAGCGGATAGTAATTACAAAAAATTAGGAAAAAAGAGTCGTTCTACTAAGATATTGAAAACAACCTATTATTTT
Source organism: Halalkalibacter akibai JCM 9157 (assembly GCF_000513135.1). GTDB lineage: Bacteria > Bacillota > Bacilli > Bacillales > Bacillaceae_D > Halalkalibacter > Halalkalibacter akibai. The sequence goes on along the minus strand of NZ_BAUV01000062.1, from coordinate 17,295 downwards.
GACTTCAAGACTTTTATAAATCCGAAAATTCTAGGTCAACAATAGCTTCTCTAGCAATAATTCTGTTGCGGATAGTACTAATTAATTCAAATTGTTTGGTATTAAGAGGAAGTTCTAATTTTTTATGTAGCACTCCATACAATTCACAATCACGTAATCTCAAAAAGAGCGAGAGGTTCTCAAGTGGTTCAATAGAACTTTCTAACAGGTAACCGCTTAAAAACTGTCTTAGAAACTCTTCTGAATGGGACTTCATTATATTCTGATCTTTATCTGTACATTGCCAAAATGTATAGTAAATCGGTATAGCAATGTCATGAGTGAAGAAGTGATAAGCGCAATCATCAAAATCAAATATCTCAAGTGAACTACCTGTATAATGGAAATTCCCTGAATGGAGATCCGTATGAATCAGACCATAATTTGTTTCGTTTTTCGATAAAGCTTTAACCTCTGTTAAGACTTCTTTAATTCTCTCGATAACGAAGGGGTCATTAGGAATGTAGGGAGCAAACTGGAATTCGAATTCATCAAGTAAATCTTTTCTACTGATCATGTGAGTGGGAACTCTATATTCTTTTGTAAGGCGATGCAGCATGCCGGTTGTTTGCCCCCATTTTTTTATTAGATGCTGATTAGTAATAATGTTAGTTTGTTTAACACTGTAACCATTAGCTTTTGTAAATAATGAAACAAAAAATGAGGATTGTTTTGCTTTAATTTCTTCTACATACTGTTTATTACTTGATAGTAGTGGGGGGCAAACAGGAGCACCGTTCTTATGTAAGTAGAGAATCCAGTCTAGTTCCGATTCTATTTCCGCTTTAGTACGGTGACTACTATGTGTTAATCGTAATATCACTTCTCTCCCATCCAAAGTGGCTTCATAAACGTAGTTTTCAAATGAGCCTAGTTTTTTAAGTGAATTTTCTTTGAGACTAAATGGTTTAAGAGCTTCAAGTAATATGTCAGGGGTGAAACATTCTTCAACTGATCGTTCCATGCGGATAGCCTCCTTTTCTATACCGATTAATTCCCTTTTAACACTATAAAACCCTTTAAAAGCATAAAAAAGAAAGCCCTAAAAGGACTTCCTTGTATCAACTATTTGGAAAAATAATCTCCATTTTTCCCACCCGTTTTACTAATGAGCTTTGTCTCACTAATTCGGATACTTTTATCGACTGCTTTACACATGTCATAAAAAGTGAGAGCAGCGACAGATACGGCAGTTAAAGCTTCCATTTCAACTCCGGTACTACCGCTACAACGGACAGAAGCTTGTATAATCAATTGATAATCATCTTCATGAATGTGATAGTCAAATTGAAAATCGACTCCTTTTATTTCAATGGGGTGACACATTGGGATAAGATCAGAAGTCTTTTTTGCCGCCATGATGCCTGCGATTTGAGCTACTTGGAGAGGGTCGCCCTTTTTAATCTGTTGATTTAAAATAGCATCATATAAATCCTTTTTAAAGATAACTGTACTTTCGGCAACAGCTGTTCTCGTCGTTTCGGCTTTCTCTGAGATGTCAACCATTTTGGGTCTACCTTCTTCATTCCAATGTGTAAAGTCACTCACGATCAATCAACTCCTATAAAAATAACATTAACGTTTTTTATTTTTAGTTTTAAAGAAAAATAGCAATACAATAATAGATAAGAGGACGGAGATACCGAAGTAAATAAGCATCTTATACGTTTCAAATGATTGCTTAATATAATACCATTTAATTCCGAGCTCATAGCCTGTTAGAACAAACAACAGGACCCAAAAGAGCGCCCCAATATAGGAATATAAAATAAATGTACGTAGAGATAATCTTGCAATTCCTGCTAAGTATCCTGTTAGATGGCGAACACCTGGAATAAAATAGCCGATTATTAATAACCATTTTCCATGTTTTGAAAACAAATGTTGTGCTTTTTCGATCCTTGATGATGTTAGCCGAATTTTTCTACCGTATTTTAAAAGAAAAGGTAGTCCTAATTTTGCACCGAGAAGATAACTGATTGAAATCCCAATAACAGAGCCTAGGTACGAACTGATTAAAGCAGTATAAAGATTCACTCTACCTAAGTAAGCATAATAACCAATCGTAATTAACAATACCTCATCCGGAACAGGTAGTCCAACAATCCCACCAACAAGAGCGAGGAAAATTCCAAAGTAACCATATTCAAATATGAGATGTTTTAATAATTCCATATAATCTTCCTGTTCTCTAGAGGGTTAATTCTCATTATAACGAAAAAATGTGATTGAGACGAGTTGTTGAAAAAAATTGAAGAGAGGGTTGTTAATCATAGCTGTAGAAATTTGTTTATCAGGATATCCCAAAAATTAACTCTTTGAGATATCCCTTTATTAAAAAGTTTTTTTGTTCGTTTCTCTTAAAGGGTTCCTTTCATTGCTTTCTGAGGATGGTGCCTGAATCCTTACGAAAAGAGACTCTATAGAAACTCTAGTAATGAAGTTGCAATGGTAAAGTAAATTAGTAAACCTAGTATGTCGTTTACGGTAGTAATGAATGGTCCAGAGGCAAAGGCTGGATCAAGCTTTAACTTATTAATGATGAGAGGGACGATAGCACCAATTACAGTTGCCACGCTCAAGGAACAGAAGATAGATATGCCTACAATGATAGCGAGAATCCAACTCTTATAAAAGATCGGAATTATCAGGAGTAAAGCGAGTGCACATATAATGCCAATCATCATTCCTGTTTGAAATTCGCGTAATAAGGTTCGAACAAGTCCTTTTTTTTCGAGTGTACCAAGAGCAAGACCTCGAACTACAACTGCTAATGATTGAGTACCAGCGTTGCCAGCTGATCCCATTAATAAAGGAATAAAGGCTGCTAGCAGAACAATTTGACTAAGAGTTTCTTCAAATTGGTCGATGACTCCAGCAGTAATTAACCCAAAGAACATTAGTAGGACAATCCAGGGGGCACGTAATTGAGCAGCTTTAAAAGAAGAAACATGAATATCGGTCGCTCCTCTTGCCGCAGTAAAATCTCCTAGATCTTCTGTTGCCTCATCCTCTAACACATCAATAATATCGTCAACAGTTACAATGCCTACTAAAATGCCATCTGAGTTGATGACGGGGGCTGCTAAAAAATCATACTTTTTAATAATTTGAGCTACTTCTTCTTGGTTTGTCGATGAATCGACTGATACGACCCTTTGACTCATTAAATTTTCAACCAACTCATTAGATTGAGCTGTTATCAGGTCTCTTAAGGATACAACTCCTACTAATTGGTCTGCTTGGTTGACTACATACAAGTAATAAATCGTTTCTGCCTCAGGACCTTCCATACGCAATTGTTCAATGACTTCTTGTGCTGTATGCGTAGATGTAAGAGAAATAAACTCTTTTGTCATAATAGCTCCAGCCGTTTTAGGCGGGTAGGCCATTAATTCCTTTACATCTTTAGCGTCATCCAAATTCATCGTTTTGAGTAAGGTAAGTGCTTCTGTATCATCTAGTTCGGCTAGGAAATCTGCGGCATCATCAGCGTATAAATGATTTAGTATTTCACTAGCGTAACGCTGATCTAAATCGATTAACATGTTTTTCTGATCTAAAATGTCTAAACCTTGAAAGACTTCAGCCATTTCTTCCGAAGTAAGGGTTCGATAAAAAATTTGTCTTTCTTGCTGTTTAAGTGTGGAGAAAAATTCGGCTTTGTCTGTAGGATGAAGTACTAAAAATTCATTTCTAAATAAATCGTAATGATTTAGCAGTAAGTCATGTAGGTGTAAATGAAAGCGATCAGCTTCGTCATTGTTAAGTCTGACCATCGTGTGACCCTCCTTATCGAATCATCACACAAGGTGCATGTGTGATGATAAAGTGTTTTTGACTGGGATCTGGTTCAGGTTTTTTATCCATACATGCACCTCCTTAACAAAAATGCAAATGACACCCCAACTATTTGTGAGGTGTCTACAAGTTGTAATATCCATTTTCCTTCACAGAAGAAATATGATTAATCAAGAAAAAGTCTTCTTCTAATTCCCCACTTTTCATCATATGCTTCATTCTTTTTAGTGGTTAATAGACTAACGATAAGCTCTAACCTTGCTAGAACTATCCTTATAAGATAAAATCAAACTATTCGTACTATAAAGGAATCGTAAACTAGACTTTTTGATAAATTAGGGGATGAACGAAATGAGTGAAACAAACTTTAATACAAAGACAGTCCATTTTCAAACAAAAGAACCATCACGTAACGCTAGTAAAGCGAAGCCAATCTATCAAACATCGGCATTTGTATTTACTGACTTAGATGATATGGAAAGTTTTTATGAAGGCGAAAAAGAATATTTATATTCTAGATATAGCAATCCGAATACGGATGACCTTGGAAAGGGAATCGCCTTACTTGAAGATGCAGAAGACGGTGTAGCTACGTCATCAGGGATGTCGGCTATTCTTGCAGGTATTTTAGCTGTAGCAAATCAAGGTGATCATATAATTGCATCAGACGACTTATATGGAGGTACTTATCAATTATTTGCACAAGAGCTTTTAAACTTTGGTATTGATACGAGCTTTGTGTCTTTTGAGAAGATAGAGAACGTCAAAAATGCAATAACTGAAAAAACAGTTCTAATTTATACAGAATCAGTTACAAACCCGCTATTACGAGTTGAAAACTTGGAGCAAGTAATCAATCTAGCTAAAGAGGCTAGCATTAAAACAATGATCGACAATACGTTTGCGACACCTTATCTGTTGCAACCAACAAAAATTGGTGCAGATTTAGTTGTTCATAGTGCGACAAAATATATTGGTGGTCATAGTGATGTGACAGCAGGTGTACTTGTTGGGACACAAGAGTTGATTGCGATTGCGAAGTCGAAAGTTATTACATTAGGGTGTAATTTAAGTCCGTTTGAGGCATGGTTAGCTTGTAGAGGATTGAAAACGTTAAGTGTGAGAATGGAAAGGCAAAGTCAAAATGCACAAGCTTTGGCTGATGCCCTTTCCACACACAGCGGGGTAGCTCGTGTGTACTATCCTAAGTTCGTTTCGGAAAAAGGCAATGGTGCAATGGTTAGTATTGACCTCGCTGAAAATGTAAATGTAGAAACTTTTTTTGCTTCTCTCGGTTGGGTAAAGATCGCGCCTACTTTGGCTGGGGTTGAAACGACGGTTTCATATCCTTTACGTACTTCTCATCGAACGATTCCAGAGAAATTAAGGAGTGAACTAGGAATAGGCAAGCAATTAGTTCGTATTTCTGTTGGGATTGAAGATGAAAAAGATATTATTAAAGCTTTCACTGATGCTATAGAAAAAGCTTAAGTTGGAAAAGACGTGTAGTAAAATATTGTTACACGTCTTTTTTTTGAAAAGACTTGCAATCCATAAAAGTCTATGGTATGATAATTCTTGTGTCAAAGAAAAACAGTCTGGTGGCGATAGCGAAGAGGTCACACCCGTTCCCATGCCGAACACGGTCGTTAAGCTCTTCAGCGCCGATGGTAGTTGGGGGCTTCCCCCTGTGAGAGTAGGACGTTGCCGGGCTGAAAATTTCTTTGTATAAACAATTACTAAGTTGGCCATACTATAAAGGAAGTCAACTTTACAAAACGACGCGGGGTGGAGCAGTCTGGTAGCTCGTCGGGCTCATAACCCGAAGGTCGGTGGTTCAAATCCGCCCCCCGCAATACCTGAAAAAACCGAAGCTCAGATGCTTCGGTTTTTTTGTTACAAAATTTAATAAGGCTGTTTTCATAAAGAGTGCTGCTATAGAATAGTAATTCGTGTTTTCTCTATATATTTATTGGGCTTTTGCTATGAAATCGGATAAACTAGAAGGGACATACCTTAGGATTGAAGCATCCTAAGGCTTTTTAATAACTACTTACTGGAGAGGACGATCTTAATGGAAGATGAATTTGCGTTTATCTCTAGGATATCTCCTAATGAAACAAAACAACACACACTTATTTGCGGAATTGGTGATGATGCAGCTGTTTATCGTAGCTCTTCACATATGGATGAAGTGATTTGTGTCGATACTATGGTAGAAGGTGTTCATTTCAGACGAGATACTCTTTCACCTTTTCAAATTGGTAAAAAGGGGTTAGCTATTAATATTAGTGATTTAGCAGCGATGGGGGCTATCCCAGCTTTTTATCTAGTCTCCATTGCCATACCTCCAACTTGGTCAGAGAGCGAGCTTATGGATATTTATAAAGGAATGGAATCAGTAGCGAAACCATTTAATATGGATTTGATAGGTGGAGATACTGTATCTATTAGTGAATCTCTAGTGTTAACTGTGACGGTTATTGGCAGAGTGGAACAAGGACAGGCTAAATATCGAAATCAGGCAAAAGCGGGAGATGTCTTATTTGTAACAGGCTATGTTGGGACATCTGCTGCTGGATTGAATTTGTTACTTGAAAAAGGCCTAGACGGTGATTTTACAGAGCATGAGAAGAAGCTCATTACTTTTCACCAAGAGCCAAGTCCTCATGTGAAAGAAGGGCGATTACTGCTTCAAGCAACTAAACGTGTTGCTTTAAATGATGTGAGTGATGGTGTAGCTAGTGAGGCAAATGAGCTTGCTGAAGCTAGTCAAGCCCGAATCATCATTGATTCCGAGAAGCTACCGATTCATGAGTCGATGAAAGAGTTCTCTCGTACTCAACAATTAAATTGGGCATTGTTTGGTGGAGAAGATTTTGTGTTAATTGGTACAATTGCAAAAGAACGGGCAGATCAAATAGCAAAACAATTTTCCGAGCATAATGCCAGGTTTCATGTTATTGGGTTTGTTGAAGAAGGAGAAACAGGAGTTTTTCTTAAAGAGGGAAATGCAATAAAGAAGTTAGAAAAGCATGGATATAATCATTTTCAAAAGCGCGGGTGAAAAAGATGGAAGAGTGGAGTCTACGAACGGAATCACCAGAGGAAACAATGAAATTAGCCAGTGCATTAGCAGGGCTTGTCCAAAAAGGTGATGTGATTACATTAGAAGGCGATTTAGGTGCTGGGAAGACTAGTTTTACGAAGGGATTTGCGCAAGGTCTTGGTGTAAAACGCGTGGTAAACAGCCCAACATTTACAATTATCAAAGAATACAAAGGACGAATTCCTCTTTATCATATGGACGTTTACCGAATGGAAGATGAAGATGAGGAACTAGGCCTTGAAGAATATTTTTACGGAGAAGGCGTTTCTGTTGTGGAATGGCCAAGTATGATAGCCTCACAATTACCTGAGGACCGGCTAGTCATATCACTTTTTCATGTTGGGGAAACAAACCGGGAAATTAAGATGCACTCAACAGGGCTACGCTCAACGGAATTATTAAAGGAGTTGCGTTATGAGTAAGACATTAGCTATTGATACGTCTTCATTCGTAATGGGTTTAGCTGTTACAGATGAAGATAAAATTCTAGGTGAAGTGACAACTAATATTAAGAAAAATCATTCGATTCGCCTTATGCCAGCTGTAGAGCAGCTTATGAAAGAAGTTGGTGTAAAGTCAAAAGAATTAGACAGAATTGTCGTTGCAAATGGCCCTGGTTCTTATACAGGTGTGCGCATTGGGGTAACGACAGCAAAGACATTAGCATGGTCTTTAAATATCCCAGTGATCGGTGTCTCAAGCTTAATGGTTATGGCTCAAACTGGTCGTTTTTTTAAGGGGATTATTTCCCCCATTATGGATGCGAGAAGAGGCCAAGTTTTTACAGGGCATTATCAAGCTCAAGATCAGTCTGTTCATTTAGTTAAGGATGATTGCTTAATGATGCTTGAAGATTGGTTAAGTTATTTAAAGACCTTCAACGAGCCGGTTCTGTTTATTGGACAAGATGTTGAAATACATAGAATTTTAATAAAAGAACGTCTTGGAGAACTCGCACATTTTGCTTTGGGAACGATGGACTTGCCTAGAGCTGGAGAACTAGCAAGACTAGGTAATCAACAAGAGATAACTCAGACACATTCTTTTGTACCGAATTATCTAAAGTTAGCTGAAGCTGAAGCAAAATGGCGTGAAACACAGCAAGAAAAGAGTGAATTGAATGATTGATCAAGCTAAGGCAACCATAAGATTTATGACACTAGAAGATCTAGATGCTGTTGTTGAGGTTGAAAGAAATTCTTTTTCAACACCATGGGACCCTGGAATTTTTAGAAACGAGATCACATCAAATCAATTTGCCCATTATTTAGTGTATGAACTAAATGATGAGATCATTGGCTATTGCGGTCTTTGGATTGTGATGGATGAAGCTCAAATTACCAATATAGCGATTCACTCTAAACATCGAGGATATAAGCACGGGGAAAGACTGCTCAGCTATGTAATCGCTTTTGTTAAGCAAATGGGTGTGTTGAAACTTTCTTTAGAAGTGCGGGTATCCAACAATGTTGCGCAAAGTTTATATAGAAAAATGGGTTTTCAAGAAGGCGGCGTTCGGAAGAATTATTACGCAGATAACGGCGAAGATGCTTTAGTAATGTGGGTGAATGTAAATGAAGGAATATGAATTGATTTTAGCAATAGAAACTAGTTGTGATGAAACGTCAGCTGCCATCATCGAAAATGGGAAGACAATTAGAAGTAATATCGTCTCATCTCAAATAGAAAGCCACAAACGTTTCGGTGGAGTAGTTCCAGAAATTGCTTCCAGACATCATGTAGAACAAATTACCTTGATTATAGAACAAGCGATGGAAGAAGCGAAGGTTACGTTCTCAGACTTGGACGCAGTAGCTGTGACGGAAGGACCAGGATTAGTCGGGGCACTTCTTATTGGTGTGAATGCAGCTAAGGCAATTGCGTTTGCACATGACATTCCATTAATCGGTGTGCACCATATTGCCGGTCACATTTATGCCAATCAACTTGTTCAACCTTTATCTTTTCCTCTGTTAGCTCTCGTTGTCTCAGGAGGCCATACAGAAATCGTTTATATGAGTGAGGACGGGTCATTTGAGATTATTGGGGAAACAAGAGATGATGCCGTAGGGGAAGCTTATGATAAAGTGGCAAGGACGTTAGGGTTACCGTATCCAGGGGGCCCACACATAGACCGTCTCGCAAAAGAAGGTAATGAGTCAATCTCTTTACCTAGAGCCTGGCTCGAGCCGGATTCGTTTGATTTTAGCTTTAGTGGCCTCAAATCAGCAGTCATTAATACGCTACACAATGTTAAACAGCGGGGTGAAGAGGTTAAAATCGAGGATGTAGCTGCAAGCTTTCAAGCGAGTGTAATTGAAGTATTGGTCGAGAAGACCAAAAGAGCGGTTAACCAATATGAAGTAAAACAACTTTTATTAGCTGGAGGGGTAGCTGCTAATAGAGGATTAAGAGAAGCGTTAGAAAAAGAATTTGGATCATCAACTGTTGAATTATTAATTCCTCCATTATCTCTTTGTACAGATAATGCCGCAATGATTGGGGCTGCTGCTAGTATTCAATTAAAGAAAAAGAATTTTGCAGGTTATGATTTAAATGGAAATCCAGGACTAGAGTTAGAATAAGGAAAATAATGTTTAAAACCACTTGCTGAAGCGAAAGCTATAACAAGTGGTTTTTTTAGTTGTGCACAATTGTTATCCACAATGCTGTTAGAAATGTGTATAAGTGAGTAAACCTTTATATATTTCAGGGGTTTGGCTGTGGTTAACTAAAACTGTGTATAAGTACGTGGATAATGTGAATAAATAGCTAAACCTTGATAAAATAAGTGTTTTGTCTGTTGATAACATTGTGGATAGTGTGGATATGTCAGAAAATTAGACCAAAAGGGTAGAGTGTTATGTGGAGAAAAATCATTTTGTTTTTTATTATTACTATTATTTTATTCCCAATTGTGGACAGTCAAGCAGAAGAGAGCAAGAAAGTCTTAGTTGTTGTGATACCAGGACTGTCGGTTGATGAAGTAGAATGGCTCATACATAATGAAACAAACACAAAGCTTTGGCAGGAAGCAGCGTTTGGGACGATGAATATTAGACCCGATGGACCTTATTCTTATCTAAATAATATGGTGACCTTTGGAGCAGGGGCAAAAGCAATTGGGGTACAAGGCTGGAATGCTTTTGAACTAGACGAAGAGGTTAATGGGTTTACGGCAAGCGAGTGGGTATATCAGCTTACTGGAGAACTACCTTCACAAGGTTTAATTCATCCAGATTATCATCGGTTAATGGAAAAAAATACAGAGACGACACATAAAGGACAAGTTGGAATTTTAGGAGAGTTGTTGCAACAATCTGGAGTGTCTGTAGAAGTCTACGGTCACAGTGATACGGTAAGTGAGAAAATAAGATATGGTTCATTATTAGCTTTAAATCAAAATGGAACCGTAGACGGAGAATTAAACGCAGCTGTTCGTGTCAAATCAGGCTCTCCTCATGGGGTAGAAATGGACGTTGATTATCTAATAAACAAGTTGTCAACAGATGTGGAAACATCAGATAAATTCATTGTGATTGAGTGGGGAGACCTCCACCGACTTTACGACCAACAACCTTATATGGAAACAACCCATTTTAATAATGAGCTGAAAAAGCAATTATTGAGGATTAACTCGTTTATTGAACAGGCGAGAAATGAGGTTGATCAAACATGGGTAATCGCACCAATGATGAACAAAAGCGCATATGATGAAAAAAAACAACTTGCGCCTCTTTTGTATTGGGGAGATCATCAAGGTGGTTTTCTAACATCCAATACGACCAAGCAAGATTATTTGGTGACAAGCTTAGATTTTAACCCGACAATGCTTGCGGCTTTTGAGATCGAATCAAATCATTTTTCAGGTAACGTCATTCAGCATTATCAAAACGAAATAACAGATAAAACCCCTGTTTTAAAAAGGTTTGAAGAGATTGTGTTGATTTACAAGAGTCGAGCTAGTGTTCTTTCCACATATATTACTTGTCTCGTGTTAGCATTAATTGGAGCTGCCTTATATGGCTTTTTCGGTATGAAAAAAAGAAACACATGGCGTTATGTGACCAGGGTTATCTTACTTTCAGCATTATGGTCTCCTTTTTGGTTTCTCGCCTTAGCGGGATTTGTGGATAAATTGGGAGTAACAGGATTTGTGTTAACTTTAATAGGAAGCTCTTTTTCCTCTGGGTACGTAATAGAAAAGTTTACTAGCTTTCCAATTTTTTGGATTGGTGCTTTCACTTTTACACTTATTACAGTTGATATCTTATTAGGAACACCTTTCATGCAACGATCTTATTTAGGTTATGACCCGATTATTGGAGCTAGATATTATGGGATTGGTAATGAGTTTGCTGGAGTCTACATTATTTCGGCGTTCATGATTTTAAGCCCAATTCTTAATCAAGCCAAGAAAAAGTGGACAATAGCTTCAACAATCATGATGCTTTTATTCATGATTGTGCTACTGGGTAAAAGTACGTTAGGTACTAATGCTGGAGCGACATTATCTGCAGGGTTAGCTTTTGCGTTTTTGTTATACCGTTTAATTGTACGAAAAAGCTCTATTCGTTTGTTAGCAGTTTTATTTGTTGGAACGGTTGGTACATTATTCTTACTTCTTTATGTGCTACAATTAACAGGCGAACAAACACATATTGGACTGGCTTTTGAGAGGTTATTGAGTGGAGATATTCTATATATTCTCGATACGATTCAGCGCAAGCTTCAGATGAACTTGAAAATATTTCGTCATTCAAACTGGACTCAGCTGTTTATCACTAGTTATCTTCTTGGTGCTGTTATTTTATGGCGAAAGAGATTACAGCTTGGTGATCAAGAGAAACAGCTGTTTTTACAGGTAGGTGTCGTTTCATCATTTGCTTTGTTAGTGTTAAATGACTCTGGGGTTGTTGCTGCTGCCACTTCTATGTTCTGTGTTGTATCAGCCCATTATTATTGGTTGTCAGCCAACAAGGAGGAAAATGATTTTGCAATCGGAAAAACGGTTCATTCTAGCCAGGCGATTGAGGATTAGTGTTTTGATTGTCATTGCAATTGGCTTAGCAATTGACTATTTTCCTGCTTTAACAGGAGGAATAGTTGGAAGGAATATGATATTTGCTTTAATCTTTTTATGTTTTATTGGGGCCGTAATAGCTGAGATTTTACTTCCAAGAAAAGAGAATCAAAAAGTAAATGTTCCATTGTTTGAACATGATTTGTTTTTTATAATGTATGTGATTACTTTAATTGCTCTTTATACGTTATTAGGTGGGCAATCGCAAATTGGCCTAGCTATTACACATCCTGTTCTATGGATTTTCGTTGTGTACGCCTTTCTTAAGTGGAATTTGGAGAGAAAGCAATTAAAAAGGGAAAATGAATGATATGAGGATGTTTCAAAAGATATGTAATCTTTTGGAACATCCTTTTTTTTTGGATATAAATGTTTTTTCAGTAAATAAATAAAAACAATTAAGAGAAAGCTTTAATAAGATACTTATAAAATGAGGTTTTATGGAGGGTAACCATTATTGGAAGGAGGAAGTGATTCTATGAGTAATCGCCTTTTTTACATCTTTGTTGTGCTCTTACTTGGCATTTCCTCTGCATGTGTTAGTCCAATTCCAGAAAAGTTTATACAAACGACCGGTTCGGAGATTGTAACGATAAGAACAAATGAAGTATTTAATATAAGTGACTACACAGGCAAGCTTCAGGTAAGATATTTTAATTTAGAAGCGGATAAAAAGTCGGGTGATGCGATATTGATCATAAGTCCGGATGGTAAAACGATGCTAATAGATTCTGGTAAAATTGAAACCGGAAGAGCTTTAGATCACTATTTAGATCAACTAGGCATTGACCGTATTGACTATGCCATTGCGACACATCCACATCATGATCACATTGGTGGCTATCAAACGATTCTCCGTACGAAAACAGTAGCTAATCTTTTTATGCCGAACTTACCGCATACAACGGAGGCTTATGCTTCTTTTCTAAAGATAGTTGAAGAAAAAAAAATAGAACCTAACTATATAAAAAGTGGGGATTCTTTCTTTCTTGGTGATGACGTAAAGGTAGAAGTTCTTAGTCCAAGTGAGGAAGCGTTGGACCAAGCAAGAAAAGAAAAGAGGTTGTCGACAACGGATATAAACAATCTTTCCCTTGTCATGAAACTAACCTATCAAGATAACACGTTTCTTTTTACAGGAGATATATACAAAAAACAAGAGAAAAGGCTTGTTCACCTTCAGAAAGATCTAGCAGCTGATGTTCTAGATGCTCCCCATCACGGGGACGATACATCTTCTCATCAGAAGTTCATACAAGCTGTTCAGCCTAAATATACGTTGATCAGTGCGAATATATTGCAAAGCCAAAAAGTATATCAGAGATATATTGAGAGTGGCAGCGAGGTGTTTGCTACTAGTATACACGGCAATATTCTTTTGGTGTCTGATGGAACAAATATTGAGATCATTCCAGAGCTAGACTATCAGAAGACATTAAAACAAAAAGGGTAACGATAAGTCATTTATGGACTATCGTTACCCTTTTTTGTAGTGCGCTTCTATTCTTGCAATAGTTCCCATTCTTCCATTAAGGCATCAATTTCGGCTTTGGTTGTGTTGATATCAGTTTGTAACGACTGGGCCTTTTCATGATCAGAGTAAACATCTGGGTCACATAATGCTTCTTCTTTGGTAGCAAGTTGTACTTCCAACTCTTCGATGAGACCCTCGATTTCTTCAATCCTTCTAACTCGTTGTCGTTCTGCCTTTTTTGCTTCTTTATCTTGTTCATAATTGCGTTTATCTGACGCTTGTTCGGAATCAATTGTAACTGGACCTTTTTCTTGTAGCTCTAATTGCTCCCTTTGGTACATTTCATTTTTCTTTTCGACATAGTAATCATAGTCTCCAAGGTAATTGGTAATTTGTCCGTTCTCAAGCTCTGCCATTCTTGTAGCAATTCGGTTTAAAAAGTAGCGGTCATGAGAGACAAATAACAAGGTACCCGGATAATCAATTAAGGCATTTTCTAAAATTTCCTTCGCATCTAAATCAAGATGGTTGGTTGGCTCATCTAGAATAAGGAGATTGGCTTTTTGCATCATAAGCTTAGCTAAAGCTAGTCTCGCCTTTTCGCCACCACTTAATGTCGACACAGGCTTTAACACATCATCTCCGCTAAAAAGAAAATTGCCTAATACCGTTCTTATTTCTTTTTCAGGAACGAGCGAGTAATCATCCCATAGCTCATGAAGAACAAGTTTATTTGATTTCAGATTAGCTTGCTCTTGATCGTAGTAACCGACCGTTACATTACTGCCAAAGCGGATGTTGCCAGCTTTAACATCTATAACATTCATAAGAGATTTCAATAGAGTCGTTTTCCCAGCTCCGTTTGGGCCGATTAAGGCCACACTTTCTCCCTTATCAATAGCAAGTTGTAGATTCTCAAAAATGACATCTTCACCGTAGTTTACTTGTAATTCGTTCACACGTAACACTTCGTTACCACTTTGTTTTTTAATATCAAAAGAGAAGGAAGCGGACTTTTCAGATCCAGCTGGTCGATCTAGTAATGTCATTCGATCAAGCTGTTTTCTTCGACTTTGAGCGCGCTTCGTCGTTGACGCACGAGCAATATTGCGTTGAATAAAGTCTTCTAGCTTCGCAATCTCGTCTCGTTGCTTCTCGTATTGCTTTAATTCTAGTTCATACCGTTTTGCTTTTTCATCTAAATAAGCACTGTAATTGCCAGGAAATTTAGTTGATTTCGTTCTAGAGATTTCTACGACTTCTGTCACAATTTTATCTAAAAAGTACCGGTCATGTGAAACAATTAAGATAGCGCCTCGATACGAAGATAAGTATTGTTCGAGCCAAGTTAATGTGGCAATATCGAGATGGTTGGTTGGCTCATCTAAAATAAGAAGATCCGGTTTAGTTAACAATAACTTCGCAAGGGCAAGTCTTGTTTTTTGGCCACCACTTAAAGTGGAGATTTTCGTTTGATAGTCAAAATCAGCAAAGTTCATCCCAGCGAGGACACCGCGAATATCAGCTTCGTATTGATAGCCACCTTTATCTTTAAAAGTAAGCTGAAGCTGATCATAATCTTTTAGTAGTTTTTCATATTTTGGTTGGTCTGCTAGTAAATCAGGGTCAGACATTTGAACTTCCATCTCTCGAATTTGGCGTTCCATTCGTTGCAGTGGTTTAAAAACAGTTAGCATCTCTTCCCAAATAGATAGTTCAGATTCAAGGCCAGTGTTTTGAGCCAAGTAACCGAGTTCTATGCCTTTAGGAATCATAACTTGTCCACTATCAAATGAAAGTTGGCCTGCTATAATTTTAAGGAGTGTTGATTTTCCAGCCCCATTTCGACCAACAAGGGCGATCCGTTCTCCAGTTTGGATATCTAACTTAATATTTGTTAGAATGGGGTCAACTCCAAATGATTTTGATACATTAATACATTGTAAGACAATCATAGGGTTCCTTCCTATCTCGCTAAAATCGGTTTTTATATAGTATAAGTGTAACGCAGATTACGGCATTCAACAACTTCATGAACACTTTGGTTAAACGATTACAATCTCTGTGGAATAGTGTACAATGTAAATACGTTTTGATGATTATGGATCGTTGCGGTAAAGGGGGACAAGCTATGAAAAACGACCAAACCAAAATTCCGCAAGCAACAGCCAAACGATTACCACTTTACTATAGATTTTTAGAAAATCTCGCTGCTTCTGGTAAACAAAGAGTGTCTTCAACCGAGTTAAGTGAAGCAGTAAAGGTAGATTCAGCTACTATTCGAAGAGATTTCTCATATTTTGGTGCACTTGGAAAAAAGGGTTACGGCTATAATGTAAACTACCTATTGTCCTTTTTTCGTAAAACACTCGATCAAGATGAATTAACAAAAGTCATTCTGGTCGGTGTCGGAAACTTAGGTACTGCTTTTCTTCATTATAATTTTTCCAAAAATAACAATACACAAATTGTCATGGCTTATGATGTGGATGAAAGCAAGATAGGCAATGAAGTGGGCGGAGTAAAGATTTATAACTTAGATCAATTGCAGGAAACAATTGATCCTGAGGTGACAGTGGCTATTCTTACTGTACCTTCTGCTCCTGCGCAAAAAATTGCGGATCAACTAGTAGAAGCGGGAATAAAAGGGATTTTAAATTTTACACCAGCAAGACTTGATGTTCCTGATACGGTACGTGTTCATCATATTGATCTTTCTGTTGAACTCCAATCATTAGTTTATTTTTTAAAGCATTATCCTGTATAATAACAATTAGTCGAACAAGGAGGTGCCACCTATGGGTTTAGGAGCAGGCAGTATTGCCCTCATTGCACTTGTTGCCTTATTAATCTTTGGTCCAAAGAAATTACCAGAGCTAGGTAAAGCAGCTGGAAACACATTACGTGAATTCAAACATGCAACAAAGGGATTAGCAGACGACGATGATTCAAAGAAAAAAGACAACGATAAAGCCTAAGTAGGAAGGGTTTATAAATGGAACATAGAGATATGTCGGTGATGGAGCATGTGGTAGAGCTGAGACGAAGAATTGTCATATCGCTCCTCTTTTTCACAGTAGCCCTGATCGCCGGCTTTTTTTTAGCCAAGCCACTAATTATGTACTTGCAAAGTGCACCAACTGCACAAGACTTACCAATGAATGCATTTAAGATGACAGATCCAATCCGTATTTTTATGACGTTTGCGGTTTCGATTGGTTTCATCCTTACGTTTCCTGTCATTATGTTTCAATTTTGGGCTTTCATTAAACCGGGTTTGCACGAAAAAGAGCAGAAAGCGACATTAGCGTATATTCCTTTTGCGTTTATTTTATTTTTAGCTGGTATTTCGTTTTCTTACTTTATTTTGTTTCCTTATATCATTCAGTTTATGGGGAATTTAGCTGTAAGCCTCGGGATAACAGAACAGTATGGCATTAACGAATATTTTTCCTTTCTTTTTCAGATTACACTCCCGTTTGGATTACTCTTTCAACTACCGGTTGTAGTGATGTTTTTAACCAGACTGGGTATTATCACGCCTAGTTTTCTTGGAGGAATTAGAAAGTTTGCTTATTTTGTTCTTCTAGTAATCGCGGGCTTTATTACACCACCAGAAATTATCTCGCATATGATGGTAACATTGCCAATGCTCCTGTTATATGAATTTAGTATATGGGTGTCATATTTAACTTACCGTAAAGTGAAACGGTTGGAGAAGGAACGAGAAGCTGGGTTGGATAAGTGATGTTTCAAAGAGTGCATGGATTTCAAATCCATGCACTCTTT
>NZ_BAUV01000063.1 GCF_000513135.1 Halalkalibacter akibai JCM 9157 | reverse complement strand
TTGGAAAGGTCTTTTTATCGGGGTCTGACCCCAGTGCTTTAAAGCTCTAAAGTGGTGGGATCGATAGAAAAAAAGCGCAATGCTTAAGATGTTGCGATAGCATTACGCTTTTTTTGGCTAATTCGTTAAATACATTTGTGTATGTTCCACGGTTTCTTGATAAGATCTCCCGACAACGGAGGTAAACTCTGCTTCTGCAAAAGGGTAAACTTTCCATGTTGTTTGCTGGACAATGGTTGGTTCAATATGAGGATTGCTGACTTCTATTGTAACGGCATCTCCTTTTGTTCTTTTCGTAATGTCTAACGTGGCGACTCCGCCAATGTCTGTTAAACCGAAGTCCTGTGACGATATAAAATTTCCTAATGAATAGAAAACGGTCGTTTCATACCCAGATTCTTGGGTGATCACTTCAATTGGTTGCAACACGTGTGGATGGTGACCGAAAATCACATCAACTCCCCACTCAGAAAGCTGCTCGGCTAGATGGCGTTGCTCGTCGTTTGGTTCATTTTCATATTCGGCGCCCCAGTGCATGTGGACGATGAGCACATCGACTTTATCACGGAGGTGTTTAACATCGTTTTCGATTCTGTTCGGGTCAATTAAGGCAACGATGTTTTCATAGCCTGAAGGAATCGGGATCCCGTTAGTACCATATGTATAAGCGAGTACACCTAAGTCAATTCCATCGACCGTCATGATCCGATCTCTTAGACGATCTTCAGTATCTCGATAAACTCCAACATACTCCATCCCTATTTCATCATAGAAATCTAGTGCACTCTCTACTGCAGCCACACCTCGATCAAGCGTATGGTTATTTGCGCCGATCAGCATGTCCACTCCTAGCGATTGCAAGTCACTAACGATTTCATGAGGACTATTAAACTGAGGATATGTAGATAATCCTAACTCTATTCCGCCTGGCATAGATTCTTGATTGGCCATCATAAAGTCAGGCGCTTGTAGAAGTGACTCGACCGCTTCTAGTTGCGGGATGAAATCATAGCCTTTAGGAGTTTGGGCTTTTTTATAGACTCTACTATGAAGAAGCACATCCCCAACCGAGCCAATTGTGATAGTAGTTTCTTGTTCTGTTTCTTCAACTTCGGCTTTGATCTTGGCTTCTATAATCTCCGCTTCTATCAGCGGCGGATCAACAATTTCCTGAACTGTAATTTCATCCGCTTGTTGACAGGCAGTTATGGTCATTGTAAGGATTAGTAAGTATATAAATGATAAGCTTTTCATTATAATAAACCCCTTCCCGTTTTTGGGAGTCTCTTATTATTATAATCTAGTAAGCTACTCATTTAATATAGATTTCGACAATTTTCCGGGAAATTTTCTTCTAGGGGTCTGACCCCCAGCGCTTTAAAGCTTTAACGCAGTGGGGGTCTGACCCCCAAAAAAGGAGGAGCGCCACATTCGGCCCCCCTCCTTCATCACCTATTTATTTTCCTTCTTGCTTGCTAGTATCTTTTTTCCAGTGCTCTACGTTTTTCAGACCTGGTACTGAATCAGCGAAGAATACTGGGTTTTTCCCTGCCTTACGCTGTTTTCCGTAATCTGTTAGTGTAGCAAAGGCAAACTTACCTAGTAGGAAGATAACGAGAATATTCATTAACGCCATTAATCCCATTGTTAAATCAGCCATGTCCCATACTAGACTGAACTCCGCAGTAGCACCGAACAATACCATTCCAATCGCAGCTAAACGGTAGATCATGATAGATAGCTTACTCTTTTTGATAAACTCGATATTTGTTTCACCATAGTAGTAGTTACCGATAATTGAACTAAAAGCAAACAAGAATATCGCAATCGCTACAAAGATGCTAGCCCAGTCTCCAATTTGAGAAGCTAAAGCATTTTGTGTTAATTCAATTCCGACTGCTCCAGAAGCAAAATCTCCTGAAATTAAAATGATGAAAGCAGTCGCACTACAAATGATGAGCGTATCCACAAATACACCTAGTGACTGAATCAAACCTTGTTTAGCTGGGTGACTAACATGAGCAGTTGCCGCCGCATTTGGCGCACTACCCATACCAGCTTCGTTAGAGAATAATCCACGCTTGATTCCCATCATCATCGCAGCTCCGATCCCACCACCAATTGCTTGCTCTAAACCAAAGGCACTTTGGAAGATAAGAGCGAACACACTTGGAATCGCTGGAATGTTCATGATAATGACAACGAAGGCTACCACTAAGTAGATTAAAGCCATTACCGGAACAACGATTGCTGTTACTTTCGCAATTCGGTGTACTCCACCAAAAATGATGACTGCTGTTAAGACAGCAACGATGACACCAACAACAGTTGTATTCGAATCAAATGCACCATTCATCGCCGCGGCAATCGTGTTAGATTGAACTGAGTTGAAAACAAGTCCAAAACAGAATGTAATTAAGATCGCAAAGATAATTCCAAGCCATCTTGCTCCTAAAGCTTTCTCCATATAGTAAGCTGGACCACCACGGAACCCGTCTCCGTCCTTTACTTTATAGATCTGAGCAAGGGTACTCTCCACAAAAGCTGTCGCAGAACCTAAAAGAGCAATAACCCACATCCAGAAAATCGCACCTGGGCCACCAAGAGCAATAGCTGATGCCACACCAGCTAAGTTTCCTGTACCAACGCGTGAAGCCGTACTGATACAAAACGCTTGAAAACTAGAAACGGTCTTTTTTCCAGTCGAAACCGTTTCTTTATCAGTGAGAAGACGGAACATTTCACCAATGTATCTAAACTGAACAAAACGAGATGCAACCGTGAAATAAATTCCGGCAATGATTAACAAAGCAATTAACAGGTAACTCCAAAGTATGTCGTTTCCGACAGAAACAATGTTATTAATGATATTACTAATAAAATCCAATGTCGTTTCTCTCCCTTATTTCTCTTTTGACACCATGTAAGCGATTGCGCAGAAATGGTACTTACCACATTATAATAGGAAAAAAGAGAAAAAAGCTAGATATTAGCTATATTCATATAATTTAGATAATTTGAGGGGTCTGACCCCCAGCGCTTTAAAGCTTTAACGTAGTGGGGGTCAGACCCCCTCTCTACCCTCTCGTGAGTAAAACGCCTCCAAATAATCGACAGCTTGGAATGCTGCTTGATTCGTTTCTTCTATCTTTTCTTTCGCAAATTGAATAAACTCTATGTACTCTTCACTTCGCATGTTACACTCTAATGCTTTCTTGACGATTTGTTCCCAAATGTTTTCTTGTCGTCTTACTTTGATTTTATTTATCTTAGATGTCATCATTTAGTTACGCCGCCCCTATCATTTGTTTTCTACTTACTCTATACGGTTGTGATTGAAATTTTAAGGGGGTAACTATCATTTAAGATTCTTGTTTTAATAGAAGGCAATACAATCTCAACTGCTCCCTATCTATCTCATCCTCCTTTCATAATTCTCCTTAAATTCGTGTAAACTAAATAAAACTATGGCTTTTACTAACGAAAGGACTTTGTCATGACGGATATGCATCTAGTCTTTGCTATTTTATTGATTACAACGATTTGCTTTTTGGTGCCGCGGTTTCGGGCTGATCTTGTGGCGATTAGTGCGCTGCTCGCTTTGTTATTGACCGGACTTGTGACGGTTCCAGAGGCGTTTGCTGGATTTTCGAATAGCGTGGTTATTATGATTGCAGCTTTGTTTATTGTCGGTGAGGGTGTTTTTCAAAGCGGATTGGCTCAGAAGGCTGGAAACCTGCTTGTAACGAAAACAGGCAATAGTGAATGGAAGTTGACGATCTTTATGCTTTTGCTTGTTGCTGTGTTAAGTGGTTTTATGAGTAATACGGGGACAGTTGCGATTTTGCTCCCTGTCGTTGTTAGCTTATGTCGGCAAATGCAGCTACATCCTGGTAAGCTGTTAATTCCCCTAGCATTCGCTAGTAGTATGGGCGGGGCTCTTACGTTGATCGGGACGGCTCCGAACTTGATTGCGAGTCAGAGCTTACACGATTATGGCTACGAGGCTCTTTCGTTCTTTTCTTTTACGCCGATTGGTCTTGCGATGCTTGCGGTCGGAATTGTTTATTTGTGGTTTTTCGGCCGGAAATGCTTGATCAACCAGTGGAGGAGAAGGAAGGTTCTGCGGCTACCTTTGACGCGTCTGAGTTAGTCGAGCAATACGGGATCTCGCGTTTCATCCATGCTGTGAAACTGCCAGCTCAAAGCTCTTTGGTAGGAAACATGTTAAAAGAGCTCCACTGGCCTAGAACTTATGAGGTGACGGTGTTAGAAGCCGTTAAGCAAGACGCGCCTCGGTTTCGGTTAGCTGGTCGCACCCCCTCGCAGCGGATTACCGTCAGCCCTTCCTATGTGTTAGAGGGTGAGGATATTTTACTCATCTATGCGGAAGACGAAGCGCTGAAAAAACTACTTGCCGAAACAGACCTTGAATTGGAACAACAAGCCTATCAGATTGAGCAAGGTCATTTAGCGGAAGTGATTTTAACACCGCGGTCGCGACTGCTGAATCAAACGATTACGCAAGTACAGTTTCGAGAAAAGTATGGGTTAACCGTTCTTGCGATGAAGCACCAATTTAAAGAAGCGATCAAAACGAAAGCCAATGAAAAGCTTTTATACGGTGATTCGATTTTAGTTCACGGGAAATGGAAAGACATTAACCTGTTATCAGCAGAGAAAAATGATACTGTTGTGTTAAAGTCAGCAGCGGAAGAAACCGATCTGGCCCATCAGACGAATCGAAGCCTGATTGCGGGAATTATTTTAATAGGAATGCTGCTGTTTATGGTGTTTGAGTGGTTACCTGCTGTTGTTTCGATTGTGATTGCGGCGGTTCTGATGATTTTTACAGGGTGTGTGAGACAAACCGATCAAGCGTACTCATCAATTAATTGGCAAACCGTGATTTTAATTGCTTGTATGCTGCCAATGGCGACTGCCTTGGAAAATACGGGTGGTGTGACCTTTATGTCGGAGGGGCTTATCTCGATGTTAGGCGGGGTTGGGCCGATTGCGGTATTAATCGGGTTGTATGCGATCACGTCTGCTTTTAGTCAGTTTATTAGTAACACGGCGACGGCGGTCTTGCTTTTCCCCGTTGCGATTTTAACAGCTGAGCAAATGAGTGTCAGTCCGGTCCCAATGGTGATGGCGGTTGCCTTTTCAGCCAGTATGGCATTTGCAACACCTGTTGCGACTCCGCCAAATGCGATGGTTATGGCGGCAGGGAAATATACGTTTCTTGATTTTGTCCGTGTCGGCATTCCCTTGCAAATTCTCATTGCGATTGTCGCGGTGTTGTTGCTTCCTTTGTTTTTTCCTTTTTAAATTCAAACTCTTTAAGGACGATCGCAAAGACTGTTTGCGATCGTCTTTTTTTAAAGGGAAATATTCAGTCCACGGCGAATTTTTGATAAAAATAGGAGTGATGTTTATTGAAAAAACGAATCGTTCTATTCCTTTTCGCTCTACTAATAGCCACAACGGTTTGGTACACCTTTCCGAAAACGCTTGTCAAGCAGCTGGACGGTGTCTATTACCAGTTAGGAAAAGATGAGATCATCCGAAACATAGCCGTTCAAATTGACGGAACACTGCAAAAAAGTTTACTAGGAAAGCGAACATTTAAAGGCGAAATTAAGATTGAAGGAGAAGACTTTGTTGTTCCTGCTAATCAAAGGCAGCTCGAACTCACATTTTCAAAAGCTGATAATCGAGGCTTTCTTAATTATGGATATGTCGATGATGAAGCAAATCCAAAAGTCTATTCGTACGGTGTCATTTATATGAATCCAGATTTCACTGAGTTTACAATTGCAAAATATGAGAAGGATCATGAGGAGGATTTTGGCGGGTCATGGAGCGGAGCGGATGGTTTCATGATCACGGCACCTGCTGATGATCGTGCTTCGGCGATTACTATATCCAACCGGTTAATGAAAAATTTCTTGTTAGAGGG
Organism: Halalkalibacter akibai JCM 9157; assembly: GCF_000513135.1. Classification (GTDB taxonomy): domain Bacteria; phylum Bacillota; class Bacilli; order Bacillales; family Bacillaceae_D; genus Halalkalibacter; species Halalkalibacter akibai. Next base: position 10,486 of record NZ_BAUV01000063.1, on the reverse strand, counting down.
CGACCTTTTACGGTAAAAGGAGCCCGCTCTTTTATCCATTTGGATATAACACCTTTAGATCTTTTCGAAATTCAGGGTGAAGCTCGACTCCTGGCCGAATCTCTCTCACCATCTGTTCTGCTTTTTCAACTGAATCGGCGATCCTAAGCTCTAGTAGTACACCAGTGGCCACGCTACCTGCGCGACTTTCCCCACCTTTTCAATGAAGGACGATCTTTTTGCCTTCCTGGTAGGCTGTCACCACATGGGCAATGGCTTCTTGTAAAAGCGCAGCTTGGTTAGGCTTGCCATCGACTAATGGGACGTACTTGGTGGCAACTTTTTGCCTTGCTTCTGTTTCATCCACTTCAACGCGAACGTCCACAACGACTTGCGCTTGTTCTTTTTCAATGACTCGGTTTACTGCTGGTAAACCACAAACAAAGATTCCGTTTAGAATGGACTGATACTCGTTCATCTAGACAGGCCTCCTTTTCGATTTGGCTCTTTACTATACCAAAAAGGCTGTTCAGACGGAAGTTATCCGCTTGAACAGCCTAGACGTTTAAATGCTTTTCTTCATTTCCCACTTTGTAACAGACAGCTGACATGGTTGATCGGAGAAAAAGGAGATGCCCTTTGATGATGCTTTCGGGTACACTCTTCCTGTTAAAACCTTTTCGCCGTCATTGACAAATACTTCGATAGAAGAATGGTCAACAAAGATTCGTAAATGTAATTGCTCTTGGTCCTTTACTGGGGCTTTACGAATGCCTTTTGGTCCTGCACCTGACTGCTCACGATCAAAGCTAAAGACGCTCGCTGCACGGTCATACTGCAGCACCGTTTTTTCTTGCTGATCTTCACTAGTTAATAAATTTAGTCCAACGGTTGACGCGGCCTTTAGATCAAACGTTAACTCGAGTTCCAGTTGTGTTCCGTTCACTTCTGGAAGTTCTAAATGACCATTTAATTCAACGTTTTGGTGACTAACTTCACGCTCTCGCAGTAAGGTCATTTCCGGAATTGGTCTTGAAATCAGCTTTCCTTCTTCTAAGAATAGTTGGCGCGGTATCGTCATCGCCCCCGCCCAACCAAATTCCTGCTCAGGCATCTCACTTTCCCACATCGCCATCCACGCCATCATAATCCGGCGGCCTTGGTCATCTGTCGTTGTTTGCGGAGCGTAAAAATCAAAGCCGTAATCGAGCATTTCGAACTCGCCGTGCTCCAGTTTCCCTGTTTGATAATCAAGGTTTCCGACTACATAGCCTGCTTGGTGCAAGTTTTGATACATGTCGCCTACCGGTTTTACTCCTTGCGGGGACATGACTAAAACATCGTGGCCGTCAATTTCAAAAATATCCGGGCACTCCCACATGAAACTAAAATTGTTCTCTCCTTTAGCTGCAACAGAGACAAACTCCCAGTCGATCAGATTTTCAGAGCGGTATAATAAAATTTGGCCTTCTTCATCGTTTGTTCGAGATCCTAGCACACAGTAGTAATACTGATCTTTTTTCCAAACCTTTGGATCCCTGAAATGAAATGGATGAATGTCTCCTTCCGGTGTTTTAGCAATGACCGGGTTGTCTGGTAGCTTGTCAAAATGAATGCCATCCTCACTTACGGCTAAGCATTGTACTTGCAGTAAGTCTGTATCTCCGTTTGGTCCCGTCCATTTGTTGCCGGTATACATTAGATACATTTTTCCGTCTTTTTCAAAGGCACTTCCTGAAAAACAACCGTCAACATCGTAGTCCTCGCTTGGAGCCAATGCGATCGGCAGGTGTTCCCAGTTGACTAAATCCTTACTTTTCACATGTCCCCAGTGCATCGGTCCCCATTTTGGCGAGTAAGGGTGATGTTGATAAAATAAATGATACTCACCGTTAAAGTAACTGAAGCCGTTTGGATCATTAATCCAATTGCTTGTGACGCTACATGGTAGCCCAGGCGCCAGTGATTTTCAGCTACTTTGTTTTTGAGCTTTTCAATTTCTTGATTTGCTTTTTCTAGTTGTTGTTTATGATTAAGCATCCACTCACTCCTATCTCTACTGTTTCTTTTAAGCTTCTAATACAACGGCCTCAAATGGTCTTAATGCGCGACCGCTAAATGGACTTTCATAATTAGTTAATAGCGGGTTCCCAGCTAATTCTTCTAATTGAATACTAGAGTTGGTGAAATTAGCTAGCACGACTAACTTCTGCCCCGCGTATTCTCGTGTGTAACCCAATATAGAATCGTTCTCAGTTAAAATTGACTGATAGACTCCGTTTACGATTGTCTCGCTGTATTCACTCGTTTTGCGCAGCTCAATTAGTTTTTTATAATAATGAAGAACCGAAGACGGGTCTTTTAGTTGTTGTTCAACATTAATCGCTTTGTAGTTTTCGTTAACAGGAAGCCAAGGTTGGCCGTTAGTAAAATCTGCATGAGTTGTTTCATCCCACTGCATCGGCGTACGTGAGTTGTCGCGACTACGTCTCCAAACTGATTGCAACGCTTCCTCTGAAGAAAGCCCCGCTTGCAGCGCCATCTCATATTGATCGGTTGAAGCTAGATCGTCATACACGTCGATTGACTCATACTGCACATTCGTCATGCCAAGCTCTTGCCCTTGATAAATAAACGGCGTTCCTTTTAAGAGAAAGTAGAAGGTTGCGAGCATTTTAGCTGCTTTGCTTCTATCCGCTTCAGCGACTTCTCCTAAAAATTTGTTTAACGAGCGCGGTTGGTCATGGTTTTCTAGATAAAGTGCACCCCAGCCACTTTCGTTTAAGTGCGTTTGGCTTTTCGTAATCGCCGTTTTTAGATCATGTAAACTCCAATTAACAGGCTCGAACCATTTGCCATCTTTTCCGATATCTAAATCAACATGATCGAATTCAAAAAGCATGTCAAAATAACCATTATCACCGATATAACTCGGCATTGCTTCAGGCTTGACACCCGGTGCCTCAGCTACTGTGACTAAGTCGAAGTTAGCGAACGTTTTTTGCTTTAGTTCTGTAAGAAAATCGCCGATTCCTGTTTGGTTTAAACAAGCATGAGAGATGAGTGCAAGGCCATCGCGATCAGTGGTTGGGAGATCTTCTGTCAGATTGCCTTTTTTAATAAAAGTGATCGCATCGACTCTAAAGCCATCGACTCCTTTTTCCACCCACCAGTTCACCATGTTAAACAGCGTCTCTCGCACTTCTTCGTTTTCCCAGTTTAAATCTGGTTGTTTTTTTGAAAACGTGTGAAGGTAGAATTGTTCGGTTGTCTGATCCCATTCCCACGCTGAACCACCGAAGATTGAGCGCCAGTTATTAGGCGCTGACCCGTCTTCTTTCGGATTTCTCCATATATACCAATCTCTCTTCGGATTTGAGAGACTTGCTTTAGATTCAATAAACCACTTGTGCTCGTCAGATGTATGGTTGATGACTAAATCCATCATCAGCTTCATATTGCGCTTTTTTGCTTCTGCTACTAATGTTTCAAAGTCTTGAAGAGAGCCAAATTCCGCTGCAATATCTTGATAGTCTGAAATATCATAGCCATTATCATCCATTGGAGATGGATAAATCGGGCAGATCCAAATCATATCAATGCCTAGAAAAGCTAGATAATCTAGCTTTTCGATTAAGCCTTTTAAATCGCCAATTCCATCACCATTCGAATCGTTAAAGCTTTTCGGGTAAATCTGATAGATCACTGACTTTTGCCACCATTTTTGCTCCATTACTTGATCGCTCCATCCATAACGCCTTTAATGACTTGTTTTTGTAAAATAATGAAGAAGATGAGGATCGGAATCATCGCTAACACAAGTCCCGCCATCGCTGGCCCGAATGCAGATGTGTATTGGCCAAAGAAATAGAAAGTTGAAAGCGGAATTGTGCGGTTGCTTTCAGACACTAACACTAACGCTGGTAATAAGAAGTCATTCCAAATCCATAAAACATCTAAAATCACGATTGTGACAGTAATCGGCTTTAACATCGGAAATACAACTTTCCAAAACACTTGTAGTCTTGAAGCCCCGTCAATGATCGCTGCTTCTTCTAATTCAACCGGAATATTTTTAATAAAACCGTGGTACATAAAGGTTGCAAGACCAAGACCAAATCCTAAGTAGAAGAACATTAAGATCCACTTACTGTTTAGTAAGCCTAAGTTACCAAAGATTGATACAAACGGAATCATAAGTGCCTGGAACGGAATAATCATCGACGCAATCAATAGCAAGAAAATCCATCCGTTTACTTTCCATTTCCAGCGAACGAGGTAATAAGCAAACATCGAAGAAAAGACAATAATCAATAACACTGACACCGTTGTAATTAAAACCGAGTTCCAGAGCGCTGACATGAAATTCATCGTCTGATACGCTTCAATGTAGTTAGCAAACGACCAAGTCGTTGGTAGAGCTAATGGATTGGTAACAATATCTAAACGCTCTTTAAAAGAGTTGATTAACACTAAAACAAACGGAAAGAAATACAAAACAAACAATGTTAACGACAGCATAAACAAAAGCGTATTTCGTATTTGTTTCTTTCTAGCACGAGTTAGAAATGGTTTACTAGATTGTTGAGCCATTATGATTCCACCTCCATCTTTTTCATGATTCGTACTTGGCTAATCGCAATGATCGCGACAATTAAGAAAAGAATAAATGCTTTTGCCTGACCTGATCCGTAATTTTGATACAAGAAAGCATCGTTATAAATGTGCATAGCAATTAATTCCGTCGAGCGGAACGGCCCACCGTTTGTTAACGATAAGTTAACGTCGTAAACTAAAAAGCTTCGTTGCAGCGTTAAGAATAAACTGATCGTGAAAGCTGGTATCATTAGTGGAACTTGAATCTTCAGCATTTTCTGCCATGCATTCGCTCCGTCTAGATCAGCTGCTTCAAGAAGTGATTTATTGATTCCCGCTAATCCTGCAATGTAAATTAACATCATGTAACCCGAACTTTGCCAAACCCCAACAATGACAAGTGTCCAAAATGCTTTATCTGGATCTGCTAGCCATGATGCCTGGAAAATCGTCATACCTGTTGCTTCCCCAAAATAAACGATTACTCGCGTGAAAATAAACTGCCAAATGAATCCTAAGATAATTCCCCCAATTAAGTTAGGAGTGAAAAAGCCCATTCGGAAAAAGTTTTGTCCTCTTAAACCACTTGTAACAAGTAACGCTAATCCGAACGCAATCACGTTTGTGAAAACAAGTGTGAAAACGACATATTTAAAGGTAGTGCCCATTGAATCCCAAAATCCTGGATCCGTAAAAGCAATTTTATAGTTTTCAAAACCTCGAAATTCTAGTAACGAACCTGAAAATCCAGTCCATGTCGTAAATGTCATCGCAACCCCTAGTACTAATGGAATTAACATGACTACCGTAAAAGCAAACAGCGGAATCGCTGCGAAAGTACCTACTACCTTCAGTTTGTCTATTAGTGTTTTTTCGTTATACACGGTCGGTACCCCCTACCATTTTTTCTGTAAACAAGCTTTGCTTGCTCATCGGGAAACGTTTGACATAAAAGACAAACCCTTTCCGACAAGCAACCGTTTTTTAATAAAGGGGGATAAGCAATGAACAGCTTATCCCCTTAACCGTTCCTACTCTTTTACTGACTGCCAGTAGCTTTCAAACTCGTTAATTAGACCAGCTTCGTCGATGTTGTCAGAAAGATATTTTTGTAAACTTGCTCCCATTGCTGGGAAACCGTCTGCTGGATAGTAAGTGTTGACCCACTCCAACGTGTTGTTGCCTTCCATGTAACCAAGTACTGATAAAGATAGAGAGTCTTCCGGTAAGACTTGGAAGTTATCAAACACAGGAATTAGGTTTAAGCCATTTACATAGTGCTCTTGGCCTTCTTCAGATGCTACTAACCAGTTTAAGAATGCTTTTGCTGCTTCTTGTTGTGCTTCTGTTGATTGTGCTGCGTCAACAACCCAGTAAGAAGGAACTCCTACTGAAATTTCGCTATTTCCGTAATCAGAAGCATCATTGCTAATTGGTACAGGTAAGAAACCGTATTCACCTTCAGGATCAATCTCAGCTAATTGCGGATATGCCCAGTTCCCCATGAACCATAATCCAACTTTTCCACCTGCTAATGCTAATGGACCGTCATCGTATTGTGGTGCTAGTGGAGAATTTTTAGCAGAGTTATACTCTTTCATTAAGTCCATCGTTGTTAACCAACCTTGGAATACATCGTTATCCGCTAGGGAAACGTTACCATCTTTTATGTCTTGTAAGAACTGATGACGCTCATCGCGGTCACTTGATTGTGCTGCAAAAAGTGGATTTGTAAAATGCGCCCCTAATGACCAATCCATTGGAGAAACATGAATAGGATCCACGCCTTCAAGTGCTTCTAAGCTTTCAAGTAATTCTTTCAATTGATCATGCGTACGAACCGTCGCTGGATCAAAATCGCCACCTACCGCTTGATCAAGAACCGCTTTGTTGTAGATGAAACCAAATGCTTCTACTGTTAATGGCTGACCATACACACTGTCATCTACCGTAACAAAATCAACCATACCTTCTTGAACCGTTTCCATCCAAGGCTCGTTTGATAAATCTAATAGGTTTTCTTGGAATACATCAAATTCTGATCCCATCATCATAATCGTCGGAGCATTTCCAGATGCATATAGTGACGTCATTCTTTCATATGCGTTTGAACCCGCTAAAGGAATAACCGTTACTTTCACATTGTTTTCCGCAGAGAATTCTGCAATCGCTGCATCAAATTGTTTTGCAATCTCAGGCTTTCCTAATAGAATTGAAATTTCAGTTGCTTTCCCAGAACCTTCCGCCGCTCCCGTGTTACCTTCTTGCTCGGAAGTTGAATCTGTATCTCCTCCACCACAAGCTGCTAATGTTAAAAGAGCCATTAAAACTAGTAATGACAATAGTTTTTTCATCTAACTTTCCCCCTACTCAATCTGTTAATTAGTAAAACGCTTACAAGAATCATATTACTATGTGTCAAAAAGTATGTCAATCGTTTTCATACTCGTAATCATATATTTATTTTTGTAGGTTTATAACTTGTATTAAATGTTCATTTTCATAGTATATATAGTGCTTTTCTCTATCAATCGAGCTTGTTTCATCTAAATATCGAGTATGGTAAGGTTTTCACAATACTGCTATACTATTTTCATACATGTCATATAACGAGTAAAATAAATGTATAGATAAGCGGTAAATGAGAGGGGAAGTTTGATTATGGCTAACATAAAAGATGTTGCCAAACGAGCAGGCGTGTCTGTCACAACTGTTTCAAGGGTAATGAATAATCGCGGGTATATCGGGAAAGAAACTCGAAAAAAAGTCGAAGATGCGATGGCTGAAATGAACTATTTTCCTAATCAAATAGCAAGAGCACTTCAGAAAAGCCAGTCTTATATATTAGGAGTCATCGTTCCTGACTCGAACCACCCGTTCTTCTCTGAATTGATTAAGTATATTGAGATGTACGCAAATGAGCAAAATTATAAAATTCTTATTTGTAATTCGTTAGATGAACCTGAGAAGGAATCACATTATATTAGCATGCTTCGTGAAAATCGAGTCGATGGCATTATTATGTGTAGTCATACGCTAGATATTGAGGAGTATAAAGCTGTTAACTTTCCGATCGTGACGTTTGACCGAATTATTTCAGAGAGATTTCCTTATGTTGCTTCTGATAATTATCGGGGTGGTGAAATTGCGACGACTCATTTGATTGAGTCCGGTTGCAAGCGTTTACTACACATTTCTGGACCTTTAAAGCTAGACTTGTTGGCGAATAGAAGAGCGGATGCCTTTAAGCTTACTTGCATGAGGCATCATATTGAACACGAGATCATTGAAGGGTCGAACGATAATCTTACATTTGAGTATTTTAGTGAGTTTATTGAGAATGAAATATCAGGTTCGCTGTCTAGCTTTGATGGCGTTTTTTGTAGTAATGATATCGTGGCTTATGCGCTCTATCTCCACGCAACCGAGAGAGGTATTCAAGTTCCTGAACAGTTGAAAATCGTCGGCTATGATTATCACAGCTTCACAAGAATGTTGCAAACCCCAAGGCTTACGACGATTAAGCAACCCGTGATTAGGATTGGAAAAGTGTTAAGCTCGACATTGATCAACTTAATCGAAACGGACGATGAAGATACGATTAACAATACGATTGTCGATGTTAGTTTGGTAAAAGGGCAGACGACTTAACAAGGATGTTGAAAACGGTTTATAACGGTCGCTGACATAATGGAGGTTGTGGGTTGAGAAGAATTTGGTTGGCTCCGCTTTTAGTCAGTTCTTGTATGATCATTGGCTTTCTCTTGTTTGTTTTTTTGAGTAATCCGCTTGTGATTAATGGAGCTTCTACCTACACGGATGGTAAGGGACGGCAGGAGATTGTTTTTCAGCTCGATAATGAAGGCTATCGAAACATAACGATTTTAGATGTGACGATCGACTCATCGCAACCTTCTTCTGTGGCGCTCGGGGTGAGCTATGATACGGGGCAACATGTCCAAAGCGGTGTCGATAATCCATTGATTTTGTTTATGGAAGTAGATACAGAAGCCATTAGACCGCGTTTAAATAAGGAACAGATCGACGAAGCGCTCAGAAAAAAAGAAATGACTCCTATTCATTACGGTATTTTAGTAACAAATACTGGAGAATGGCTTGAAGGGATGACGATTACTTATTCGTATTTTGGTGTTCACGTAAGGAAGAAAGTTGATTTGCGGAGATGGACTGTTGATTAAGATGATGGAAAAATCGTTTCCTCTATGTCTACCTGTCCACTTTTTGAGTATTCTACCGTTATTTGGTGAAAATAGGTGGACAGGGTAATAAGGAGGCACACTAGGTGAATACGAATTTTCTCCACCTCACAATTGAGTTAACCGTTGGTTTCATGGCTCTTATCTTAGTTACGAAGATTCTTGGCAAAACGCAAATTACACAACTTACTCCCTTCTATTTTATTTCTGCTTTAATTCTTGGAGAACTTTTAGGTAATGCCATATACGATAAGGAAATCGGCTTGAAATATGTTCTCTACGCGTTAACATTATGGGCCACGCTTATTTTTGCGATTGAATTGCTTACTCAAAAATTTAAAGGGACACGCTCTCTTCTTGAAGGGAAACCTTCGATTGTGATTCGAGATGGATACATTGATTTTCAAGAGCTGAAGAAAAATCGGCTGGATATCAATCAATTACAAATTCTTCTTAGAAAAAAAGATGTTTTCTCTGTTCGGGAAGTGGCCTACGCGATTCTTGAATCTGATGGTTCTGTTAGCGTCATGAAAAAATCAATGTATGACTCCACTACGAAGCAAGATATCAATGCCGCGCCAAAACCAGTTTTCTTACCAACTACTGTTATTTCGGATGGTGAGATTTTATATGACAATTTAGCAGAAGCTGGCTATAGCGAGGATTGGCTGCGTAGTGAGCTGAATAACCTTGGAATCGTGAATGTTAAACAGGTTTTTTATGCAGAATGGTTAGAGGGCGATTCGCTTTTTATTAATAGTTATCGTTAATGTGAACGGAAAAGAGCCCCGATTATTGGTAATCGGGGCTCTTTTCGTGTGGCGTTTCATGCTGGCTTTTATTGACTAGCACTTACTGCTGTTCTTCGATTTTTTTCGGCTCTGGGTATTCATAGCCTTTTGTATCAACGGTTACAGTCGCCATGCGCTGTTCTTCGTTCGGCTTGTCCATAGCATCTCTGTCTACAGACACGATCGCGTCTACCACTTCGATCCCGTCGATTACTTTTCCGAATCCTGCATATTGGCCATCAAGGTTAGCTGCATGCTCGACCATGATGAAAAATTGTGAACCGCCTGAGTTCGGGTCATTTGTTCTAGCGACTGAAATCACGCCACGCTCATGTAACAGCGGATTCTCAAATCCGTTAGCAGAAAATTCTCCTTCGATTGAATAACCAGGTCCACCCATTCCAGTTCCTTCAGGGTCTCCGCCTTGGATCATGAATCCAGGGATGACGCGGTGAAAGATTAAACCATCGTAGAAGCCATCTTGTGCTAATGAGATGAAATTCGCAACCGTATTAAACGCAATGTTCGGGTAAAGCTCAAGAACAATCTCATCGCCACTTTCCATCGTAATGGTCACAATTGGGTTTTCTTCTACCGTTACTTCCTCTTCTGGCTCAGTTGTTTCTGTTTGTTCCGTTTCCTCTATAGACTCTTCTACTTCTTGTCCCTCTTCAGTTGCCGTTCCACAAGCTGTAAGCAGTAAGAGCAAAGCCGTTATTAAAATCGTTAAGCCGTTTTTCATTGTGTTCCTCCTTGTTAATGCGGTTATTGATATGGACATATTGTAGCACTAAAGTCGGCTGGAAGCACCTGCTCAGCTAGCGGATTTGCTCAATTACATAATTTTTCACTTCTTTTTTGGGGTCTGACCCCCAGCGCTTTAACGCTTAAACGCGGTGGGGG
>NZ_BAUV01000064.1 GCF_000513135.1 Halalkalibacter akibai JCM 9157 | reverse complement strand
TAATGCAACGGACCTGGCCTACTCCATAACCCATAAAAAGCAACAAAGTATGCGAAAACAGTCTTTTATAAAAACGCGCACTGAGAGAAGCCATTGACAAAAACTAACTCTAACTACAGGTAAGTAAGAAAGGCGATTTTTCCTTTGGATAATAATCTAATCAATGAGGTCCACCAGAAAGATACGTAGGAGGAGCGTTAGAATGATCATTGAGTTGTTTTTTTGCTTTATAGCAACCGTTGCATTTGGTGTCATTTTTAATGTCCCTAAGCGCACTTTATGGATTGGTGGATTAATTGGGGCACTCGCTTGGTTTATATACTCAACCTTGCCCTCTTATGGCATGTCTGATGTATTTGCTACAGCCGTTGCATCGTTAATCTGTGCAACGTTTTCACATTTATTAGCAAAGTTTTACCGTGTTCCTGTAACAACTTTTAGTATTCCGGCCATTATTCCTTTAGTTCCAGGAAGTAGAGCTTATTTTACAATGTTAGCTTTTGTGGATGGTGATTATTTACATGGCCTTCAATTAGGGATAGAAACGATGCTTAGAGCAGGTGCTATTGCAGCGGGTCTTGTTTTTGCATTATCAATCTTTTCAATTGGAAAAGGGGGAATTGGCCAACGCTATGAAAGCCGACGTTCTTAGTTTTATTCAAAAACATCGCTTGATTAATAGAGGAGATACCGTTTTTGTTGCCGTTTCTGGTGGGCCAGACTCTATAGCTCTTCTTCATTATTTATGGTCGAGAAAGAGTGTAGAAGAGATTGAAGTTATAGCATGTCATGTTAACCACCAACTCCGAGGCCAAGAGGCTGATATTGATGCTATGTTTGTTAAAGAATTTTGCCAAAAACACGACATTGACTACCTTGAAAAAAAAGTAAATGTGAAAGAGTATGCAAAAGAGAAACAAATAGGGACTCAAGTAGCTGCAAGGGAGTTACGGTATGCCTGGTTCGCCGAATTGTTGCAAACTTCTAATGCTAAGTTAGCAACAGGTCATCATGGAGATGATCAAGTTGAAACGATGATGATGAAAATGGTTCGTGGAATCGTACCTATACATACATATGGAATACCTATAAAGCGCAAACTAGGAAATGGACTTATTATTCGTCCATTTCTAGGAATAACGAAAGCGGAAATAGAGCAATATTGTATAGAAGCGTGTATTAAACCAAGAGAAGATTCCAGCAATCATTCCAGGAGTTACACAAGAAATCGCTTCCGTAAAGAAGTAATGCCACTATTAAAAAAGGAAAACCCTAACATTCACATTCATATGCAGAGGCAAAATGAATGGGGAGGGGATGACGAAACGTTATTAATGCAGTTGGCTGAAGATCAGTTAAGTAACGTTTTAATCAAAAAAAGTGAACAAAACGTTACAATATCGCGTACATCCCTTCTTAATAGTAGCGTCGCTTTACAAAGAAGAGTGATTCATCTAATATTAAGTTATCTTTACGGGGAAAATTCTCCAGCTATTACTTCTATACATATTGAGCAAGTGCTTTCGATACTAGAGCATAACAAAACATCAGCAGAGCTACATTTATCAAATACCTTAAAAGTTAGACGGGATTATGATCTTTGTCATTTTTCAATGGGGTCAATGAATAGGATGGAAGAACAAGCCCAAACTTTAACGATTCCAGGTGAGGTCAAATTTGGTGATTGGACCTTGACTACGTCTGAATTAGAGAATGTTCATGTGAACGAAGGGCAACATCAATTGATCTTAGACGAACGAATTATAACCCAGCCACTGATTATTCGTGGTAAGCAGGTACATGATCGAATGGAATGTAGAGGTTTAGAAGGTACAAAAAAAGTTTCACGGTTATTTATTGACCGTAAAATTTCAAGACAAGACCGTGAAAATTGGCCACTGCTTGTAGATGGAAATGGTGAGGTTTTATGGGTACCATTTGTACATAAATCAAAAAGGGCAAAAGTAGAAGCTGGATGTACGAAAGCGATCATGGTTTCATGTACCCGTCTAAAGGTTGATTGAACATAATTAGGAGGTTTGTTTCATTGATAAGAGATGAAATTCAAGAAATATTAATTTCTGAAGAACAGATTCAAGAAAAGTGTAAAGAATTAGGTAAACAAATCACGGAAGAATATGATGGGAAATTCCCTCTTGTTATTGGAGTATTAAAAGGTGCTATGCCTTTTATGGGCGATTTAACAAAGCGTATTGATACCCATATAGAAATGGATTTCATGGACGTATCCAGTTACGGGGCAGGAATGGTGTCTTCAGGAGAAGTGAAAATTTTAAAAGACTTAGATACATCAGTTGAAGGTCGCGATGTTTTAATCTTAGAAGATATTATTGATAGTGGTCTCACGCTTAGTTATCTTGTGAAGCTCTTTCATTATCGTAAAGCGAAATCTGTGAAAATAGTCACATTGTTAGACAAACCAGATGGTCGCAAAGTCGATTTAGTACCTGATATGACAGGTTTTACGGTTCCAGATGCTTTCGTCGTTGGATATGGGTTGGATTATGCCGAACGCTACCGAAACTTGCCTTATATTGGCGTACTAAAACCAGAGATCTATGAGGGTTAATATTTGTGAACAAAAGAACAGTTATGATACGATAAACAAAGCTCAATTGTCGTGGGAGGAGGTCAAGAATGAATCGTATATTTCGTAATACCATTTTCTATTTACTTATCTTTCTCGTAATTATTGGAATTGTAAATGTTTTTAGTTCTGATCAAACAGAAACAGAAAGTGTAACGTTTACAGAACTAACTGAAAGACTTGACCAAGGACAGGTTCAAGAACTCACTGTGAAACCGGTTCGTCAAGTTTACTTAGTGCGTGGACAATTCACTGACCAAGAGGAAGGTGAATTTTTTGAAACATACGTTTTAAAAAGTGAACAAACAGCAGACCTGCTTGCAAATGCACGTGGGCCAGGTGGCACACCCCTTGGAGTAGATATTCAACCTGCTGATGAAACAAGTGGATGGGTAACGTTCTTTACGTCGATCATTCCGTTTATTATCATTTTCATTTTGTTCTTCTTCTTATTAAGCCAAGCCCAAGGTGGCGGCGGTCGTGTTATGAATTTTGGTAAGAGTAAAGCTAAACTCGTGAGCGATGATAAGAAAAAAGCGAAATTTAAAGATGTTGCTGGTGCTGATGAGGAGAAACAAGAGCTTGTAGAAGTTGTTGAGTTCTTAAAGGATCCTAGAAAATTCTCTGCTATCGGTGCACGTATTCCGAAGGGTGTTCTTCTTGTAGGACCTCCTGGTACTGGTAAAACGTTACTGGCCCGAGCAGTTGCAGGTGAGGCTGGTGTACCGTTCTTCTCTATAAGTGGTTCAGACTTTGTTGAGATGTTTGTCGGTGTTGGTGCTTCACGTGTTCGTGATCTATTTGAAAATGCGAAGAAAAATGCTCCTTGTATTATCTTCATAGATGAAATTGATGCAGTTGGACGTCAGCGTGGTGCCGGTCTTGGTGGTGGACACGATGAACGTGAACAAACACTAAATCAATTATTAGTTGAGATGGATGGTTTTAGTGCGAACGAAGGAATCATCATTATTGCAGCAACAAACCGTGCTGATATTTTAGATCCAGCATTGTTACGTCCAGGACGTTTTGACCGTCAAATTCAAGTTAACCGTCCTGATGTAAATGGACGTGAAGATGTTCTAAAAGTTCATGCTCGTAATAAACCATTAGATGATGATGTTAACTTAAGAGCAATTGCAGAACGTACACCTGGTTTCTCCGGTGCCGATCTTGAGAATTTATTAAACGAAGCTGCTTTAATTGCAGCAAGAAATAATAAAACAAAAGTAAATATGATTCATGTTGAAGAAGCGATTGATCGTGTCATTGCAGGTCCTGCTAAGAAGAGCCGAGTTATTTCTCCAAAAGAGAAAAACATTGTTGCTTGGCATGAAGCTGGACACACAGTTGTTGGTGTTAAGCTTGAAAGTGCTGATATGGTTCATAAAGTAACAATCGTACCTAGGGGTATGGCTGGTGGTTATGCAGTTATGCTTCCGAAAGAAGACCGTTACTTTATGACGAAACCTGAATTACTAGATAAAATTGTTGGTTTACTTGGAGGTCGTGTTGCCGAGGAAATCCAATTTGGTGAAGTAAGTACAGGAGCTCATAATGACTTCCAACGCGCGACTGGTATTGCTCGTAAGATGGTGACTGAATATGGAATGAGTGATAAGCTAGGCCCAATGCAGTTTGGTTCAGGCAACTCAGGCGGTCAAGTATTCTTAGGGCGTGATATACAAAATGAGCAAAACTATAGCGACGCTTTTGCTCATGAAATTGATTTAGAAGTACAGCGCATTATTAAAGAAAGCTATGAGCGTTGTAAGCAAATCTTGTTGGAAAACAAAGCAAGTTTAGACCTTGTCGCTGAAACGTTATTAAAACTTGAGACGCTTGATGCTGAGCAAATCAAGTCATTAATCAATGAAGGGAAACTTCCTGAAAATCATCATTCTACTAAACATAGAGAAGAAAACAACAATGATGCTGATCTTAAAGTGAATATCCATTCTAAAAAAGATGAAGCAGTTGTTGATAGTAATGATGAAAAGAAAGAAGATCAACCTTCAACAGATGAAAAGAAAAAAGATGAATAAGAATCAGGGGATGTCGTTTTCGACATCCCTTTCTTAATGAATGAAATCAGCAAGCATTTCCTGAGTATATAAGAGACGTTTGATTTATAATGGATGAGGCATCTGGAGTAGATAGTTTGGGGTGATTACATATGATATTAGTAGTAGACGTTGGAAATACCAATATTGTTCTAGGAGTTTATGAAGGGGAAAGCTTAAAATACCATTGGCGCATGGCGACGAGCAGACAGAAAACAGAAGATGAATGGGCAATGTCAATTAAAGGTTTGTTTGCACATAATCATGTTTCTTTTACTGCAATAAAAGGAATTATCATCTCTTCTGTTGTACCACCTATCATGTTTGCTTTAGAACAAATGTGTAAAAAATATTTTAATATTAAACCTATGATCATTGGTCCGGGAATAAAGACGGGATTAAATATCAAATATGATAATCCTAAAGAAGTTGGAGCAGACCGAATTGTGAATGCAGTTGCAGCTATTCAATTATACGGTGCTCCACTTGTGATTGTTGATTTCGGAACAGCAACTACGTATTGTTATGTAAATGAGGAAAGACAATATAAAGGTGGAGCGATAGCGCCGGGAATTTCTATATCGACGGAGGCTTTGTATACGAGAGCGTCAAAATTACCTAGAATTGAAATTGCTAAACCAACTTCTGTACTTGGGACAAATACTGTTCATGCGATGCAAGCTGGTATCTTTTATGGCTATGTTGGTCAAGTTGATGGAATTGTAAACCGAATAAAAGCTCAATCTAAGAAAACACCCACTGTGATTGCAACGGGAGGTTTAGCACCGCTTATAGCGTCCGAAACAGAGACGATAGATGTAGTTGAACCGTTTTTAACATTAAAAGGTTTGCAAATGATTTATGAAAAAAATTCATAAGGCGAAAGGATTTTATAAATGGGAGATTATTTAGTTAAAGCTACTGGGTTTGAAGGAAAAGTTAGAGCTTACTCACTTGTTGCAACAGACATGGTAAACGAGGCAGTAAGGCGTCAAGGAACATGGCCAACAGCATCGGCTGCGTTAGGCCGAGCGATGATGGCTAGCACAATGATGGCAACCATGTTAAAAGGAAATTCTAAACTAACGGTGAAAATTGAAGGCCAGGGACCAATTGGTTCAATTATTATTGATGCAAACACAAAAGGAGAAACAAGAGGCTATGTAAGTAACCCTCAAACTCATTTTGATTTAAACAGTCAAGGAAAATTAGATGTGGCACGTGCTGTTGGAACAGAAGGGTTTCTTTCCGTTGTGAAAGATCTTGGTTTAAAAGAGCATTTTACAGGAAGTGTTCCACTTGTTTCAGGAGAACTAGGAGAGGATTTTACTTATTACTTTGCTTCTTCAGAACAAACGCCTTCTTCTGTAGGTGTTGGAGTTTTAGTGAATCCGGACAACACGATATTAGCTGCAGGAGGCTTCATTATTCAACTTATGCCTGGAGCAGACGATGAAGTTATCACGGAAATTGAAAAGCGTCTTTCTACCATCCCGCCAATTTCAAAATTAGTAGAAGCTGGAATGCCTCCAGAAGAAATGCTTCAGGCACTGCTTGGCGATGATAACGTGAAACTTTTAGATAAAATGCCTATTCAGTTCAAGTGCAGATGTTCAAGAGAGCGAATTGAGAGTGCGATCATTAGTTTAGGTGGAGCGGAGATTCAAGCAATGATTGACGAGGACAAGGGAGCGGAAACGACTTGCTCTTTCTGTAATGAGGTATATCAATTTACAGAGAAAGAACTAGAAGAATTAATGGAACAAGTTAAATAAAAATTCATGGAAAATATTATCTAATAATTGACTTATCTGAAAACGTTTGATAGTATAAATTTAATAAAACCAATAAAGTTACTAGGGATTGAGGAGGCGTTTTTGTGAGAGTGGTAAATTCAATTACAGATCTTATCGGACAAACACCATTAGTTAAATTAAATCGTCTTGTTACGGACAAACACGCAGATGTTTATTTGAAATTAGAGTATATGAATCCTGGCAGTAGTGTAAAAGATCGTATTGCCCTTGCTATGATTGAGGCTGCAGAGAAAGCAGGAAAATTAAAGCCAGGTGTAACAATTGTTGAACCTACTAGTGGAAACACAGGTATCGGTCTAGCGATGGTTGCTGCTGCAAAAGGATATAAAGCGAAATTAGTAATGCCTGAAACAATGAGTATGGAACGTCGCAACCTTTTACGTGCTTACGGTGCGGAATTAGTTTTAACACCAGGACCTGAAGGAATGGGCGGAGCTATTCGTAAAGCGACAGAACTTTCTCAAGAAGAAGGCTATTTCATGCCTCAACAATTTGAAAATGAAGCAAATCCAGAAGTTCATCGTTTAACAACAGGTAAAGAATTACTTGAGCAAGTAGATGGTCAAATTGACGGATTTGTATCAGGTATTGGTACCGGTGGAACAATTACAGGTGCAGGCGGTTTCTTAAAAGAGCACTTCCCGAATTTACACATTGCTGCAGTTGAGCCAAAAGATTCTCCAGTTCTTTCAGGTGGAAATCCTGGCCCACACAAAATCCAAGGGATCGGTGCTGGTTTTGTACCGGAAATCCTAAACACAGAAGTTTATGATGAAGTGATTCAAGTTGCAAATGAAGAAGCATTTGATTTTGCTCGTCGTGCTGCAAAAGAAGAAGGTATTTTAGGTGGAATTTCTTCTGGTGCTGCTATTTCAGCTGCGCTTCAATTAGCTGAAAAGCTAGGACCAGGTAAAAAGGTCGTTGCAATTATTCCTTCAAATGGTGAGCGTTACTTAAGTACACCACTGTATCAATTTGAAGATTAATAAAAGCTAGTCAAGGGGATGAAACAAAACGGAGAAATACTCCTTTTGTTTCATCCCTTTTTGTATGTATTTATAAGCACGGGGAATTATAAATGTGATTAGGAAGATGAAGGGAGCATGTTTGGTTATGACTGAAATTTTTACTATTTTACTTCGAACCATCATAGTATTTATCATCATTCTAATGTTCTTTCGTTTTATGGGAAAAAAGGAACTTGGTGAATTAAGTTTACTAGATATTATCGTCTCTTTAATGATTGCAGAATTAGCAGTTATTGCGATTGAGGACCCCGATGTCTCGATGGCTAGAGGGTTAGCTCCGATTTTTTTATTAATATTTATCCAAGTAACATTAACATTTATTAGTTTGAAAAACCAAAAATTCCGGGATGTTATTGAAGGTAGACCGGTCATGATTATTGAAAATGGAAAAATAAATCAAAAAAATATGAGAAGACAACGATACAATATTGACGATGTTTTATTTCAATTAAGAGAAAAAGGAATATCTGATATAAGAGAAGTTGATTACGCGATGTTAGAGAGGTCGGGTAATTTATCTATTTTTAAGAAAGATGAGCAAACATCTTTATTTACATTACCATTAATCCAAGATGGCGTTATTCAAGATGAGCATTTAATGATTATTAAAAAAACGAAAGAGTGGCTTTTAACTGAACTAAGCAAAATGGGATATGACCGAATTAAAGATATTTTCTATTGCAGTTATATGAAAGGCGAATTTTTTATAGAAGAAAGAGATAAAAAGAAAACCAAACAAACAGATATGGAAATGTGAGAATTAGAGATAAAATAAGCGCTTCTATTCTGTTGTTTTTCCGTTATAAACTCATGTAGAATAAGGAAAAAGAAATGGAAACGGAAGTGAACGCGTTGCAACAAGAAAACAAAGAGCCGCAACAAAGAACGAGTGTCTACAAGTCGTTCCAGATGAGCGCAGATCAATGGTTCAATCGTTACTTAGACTTATCAATTAATCAACCGCAACATGTTCTGCTTGAAAGTGGTCGAGGAGGCCGTTATAGCATCATTGGTTTAAAGCCATTTGCAGTTGTATCTGGGAAATCAGAGACTTTAACCATTGAAATGAATGGCAGGAAGGAAATCAAGAACGGACCGCTTCTTCAAGGATTAAAAGAAACACTTTCTCCATATTTTTTGCCGACAAAAAAAGATTTGCCTCCTTTTCAGGGTGGAGCGATTGGTTATTTTTCGTATGATATTGTCCGGGAAATCGAAAAAATACCGACTCAAGCAGAAGATGATCTTGGTCTACCAGAGTTGTATTTTATGTTATTTAATGATGTGTTTATATATGATCATGAAGAAAACAAAATGTGGGTTATCGTACATGGAGAGTTTGCGGAAAAAGAACTTCTCGAGAAGAAGGCATCAGCATATGTACAAGAATGGAAAAAAGATAACCATATAAAACCTACTTGGGAGTCAGTTTCTCCTCAAACGATTGAGAAAGAATCTTCTTTAACAGAAGAAGCATTCTGTAAAGCGGTTGATAAAATAAAGAATTATATTGCAAGTGGAGATGTTTTTCAAGTCAATTTGTCTGTAAGGCAAACAAGACCTTTAACAACTGCGCCTCTTCATATCTATGAAAAATTAAGAAAGTTAAATCCATCTCCTTACATGAGTTATTTTCATACACCTGACGTACAATTTGTTAGTGCATCGCCAGAGCTACTCGTTAAGAAAAATGGGAATGAGTTGAGTACCCGCCCAATTGCAGGAACTCGTTCTAGAGGCAAAAATGCTGAAGAAGATCAACAACTCGCTAATTCTTTAATTAATAATGAGAAAGAACGAGCTGAACATGTTATGTTAGTGGACTTAGAACGAAATGATTTAGGTAGAGTGTCTGCATATGGTAGTGTAGAGGTAGATGAGTTAATGGTTATTGAGAAATACTCACATGTTATGCATATTGTATCCAATGTAAAGGGAGAGCTCGCAGAAGGCAATGACCTCTATGATGTGATTCGAGCTACATTCCCTGGAGGTACGATAACAGGTGCCCCTAAAATAAGAACGATGGAAATCATAGAAGAACTTGAACCAGTCCGAAGAGGCATTTATACTGGTTCTATAGGATGGATTGGTTTTGATGAAAATATGGAGTTTAACATTGCTATTCGTACGATGGTCTGTAAAGAGGGGCAAGCTCATGTGCAGGCCGGAGCAGGAATCGTGATTGACTCCATCCCATCTAATGAGTATAAAGAGTCATTAAAAAAAGCAAGAGCGCTTTGGCATGCGTTAGAGCAAAGTGAAGAAGAGTTGAGAAAAAGAACAGTTAGCTTGAGCTGAGGAGGAGAAAAAAGTGATTTTAATGATTGATAACTATGATTCATTTACGTACAACCTTGTACAATATTTAGGTGAAATGGGACAAGAGTTGGTTGTTCGCCGTAACGATCAAATTACGATCGAGGAGATTGAACAACTAAACCCGGACTTTCTTATGATTTCGCCAGGTCCTTGTAGCCCTAATGAAGCAGGAATTAGTTTAGAGGCCATTGAATATTTTGCAGGTAAAAAACCAATTTTCGGCGTTTGTCTTGGTCATCAATCTATTGCACAGGTATTTGGTGGAGATGTTATTCGTGCCGAACGATTAATGCATGGAAAAACATCTGAAATTAGCCATAATGGTGAATCTATTTTTAAAGGGCTGTCATCGCCACTAACAGCAACCAGATATCATTCACTTATTGTGAAAAAAGAAACACTACCAGATTGCTTAGAAATCACTGCTGAAACAGACGAAGGTGAAATTATGGCGTTAAGGCATCGTGATTTACCGATAGAAGGGGTTCAATTCCACCCTGAGTCAATAATGACATCTGAAGGAAAGAAGTTGCTTCTTAACTTCATTGAAACGTATGGTAAGGAGAATTCAACGTGTTCCTCTATGTAAATGGAGCGATCGTCTCAAAAGAACAGGCAATGGTGTCTGTGTTTGATCATGGATATATGTATGGTTTAGGTGTTTTTGAGACTTTTCGCGTTGATAATGGTCATCCCTTTTTACTGGATGACCATTTTCAGCGTTTAAGAGAAGGTCTAATGGAGCTAGGGGTTAATTGGACGATGACAAAGGAAGAGATCTTACACGTTATCGATCAGCTTCTTCAGGCAAATCAACTAGAAAGTGCGTATGTAAGATGGAACGTAGCAGCGGGTCCACAAGATCTCGGTTTATATACTGGAGAGTATACTGAGCCGACAACCATTGTTTTTATGAAGCCTCTTCCTGTATCTTCTTCTGAAAAAGATGCTACTATTTTAGCTATTAAACGTAATACACCAGAAGGGGTTAGTCGATTAAAATCCCATCACTATTTAAATAATGTGTTGGCAAAAAGAGAATTAGGCGATGCTAATAAAGATAAAGAGGGAATTTTCCTAACAAAGTCAGGTTTTGTAGCTGAAGGCATTGTTTCTAATGTCTTTTGGGTAAAAGATAAAGTTGTCTATACCCCAGCTGTGGAGACGGGAATTTTAAATGGCATCACCAGATTATTTGTTTTAAAGTTATTACATAAAAAAGCCGTACGAGTAGAAATTGGCTATTACCCCGAGCAACAGTTATTGCAAGCTGATGAAGCCTTTATTACAAACTCCATTCAGGAAATTGTCTCTCTTAGGTCGATTGATGACTACGAATATAAAGGGCGCATGATTGCAGATGATCTAAGGCAAGCATTTCATAAGTATAGAGAAAAACTGTGGAGTAGATCAGAAGTTATGGAGGAATAGCATGAACGAAGGTAACGCAAGAAACGAACAACTTTTCCAAAAGTTAAGACAGAAGACAGTAATAATGGGGATTCTTAATGTTACACCTGACTCTTTTTCTGATGGAGGCAAATTTGATGCGGTAGAATTGGCTGTTTCGAGAGCAAAGCAACTAGTTGAGGAAGGTGCTGATATTATTGATATCGGTGGAGAGTCAACTAGACCTGGTGCAGTAATGGTTGAGGCTACGGAAGAACTTCGCCGAGTTATTCCTGTCATCAAAGCGGTAGCTAACGAAGTGAAAGTACCTATATCAATTGATACATATAAATCTGAAGTGGCTGAGCAAGCAGTTATGGCTGGTGCAAGTATATTGAATGATGTGTGGGGCGCTAAGTGGGACCGAAAAATGGCTGAAGTAGCTGTGAAATTTGATATCCCTATTATCCTCATGCATAACCGTGATAATCATGCCTATTCGAATTTAATTGAAGATATAAAAGCAGACTTAAACGAAAGTATTTCAATCTGTTTAGATGCTGGAGTGCCTGCGAAACATATTATGCTTGATCCGGGCATTGGCTTTGCGAAGAATTATGAGGAAAACATGGAAGTGATGAGGCACCTTGACCAAATCGTAGAGATGGGTTATCCGGTGTTACTTGGTACATCAAAGAAGTCTATTATAGCAAAAACATTAAATCTCCCAGTTGACGAACGAATGGAAGGTACAGGAGCGACTGTGTGTTACGGTATTATGAAAGGTTGTCAGATGATGAGAGTTCATGATGTGAAAGAAATGAGAAGGATGGCTAAAATGACGGATGCTTTAATCAGAAAGGATGGCTAGGTTTGGATAAAATTTTTTTAAATGAGCTAGCGTTCTATGGATATCATGGAGTTTATGGTGAAGAACAAAAATTAGGACAACGTTTTATAGTCGACTTAGTATTATTTGTAGATTTAACTCAGGCTGGTAAAACAGATGATCTTAATCAGACGATTAATTACGGGGAAGTGTATCAGCAGGTTAAGCAAATTGTAGAGGGACCTCCCTTTAAACTTGTTGAGGCGGTGGCCGAGAAAATAGCTGACGAACTATTAAAAACATTCCCTCTGTTAGAATCGTGTACGGTAAAGGTCATAAAACCTGATCCTCCCATTGTAGGACACTATAAGTCGGTTGCTGTAGAAATAACAAGGGCCCGCTCATGAGACATAACGTATATATTGCACTAGGATCTAATGTGGGTGAGCGTTACTCGCACTTAATAACTGCAATTGAATTAATAGAAGAACACGAACATATTAAATTAGTAAAAAGATCGTCGATTTACGAAACTGAGCCGATTGGATATGTTGATCAACAATCTTTTTTAAATATGGTTATTCATATCCAAACTGATTTACATGCACGGGAATTATTGGATGTAACACAGAAAATTGAACAGCAGTGTGGACGCAAACGCGATGTAAGGTGGGGACCTAGAACGTTAGATCTTGACATTTTGCTCTTTGACCAAGAGTATATGTTGATGGAGGATTTATCGATACCTCATCCACGAATGTGGGAGCGGGCGTTTGTAATTATTCCTTTAATGGAACTTCATCCGACGTTACGCGCCACACACCTGAATAAAAGCATTCATGAAATTGCTGAAGGACTTGTGGATAAAGAAGGAGTAAGAAGATGGATAGAACCAACGGAAAAAGAATACGAGCCTATCGTAAGCTCAAAGGATACACACAGCAAGAGTTTGCCAAAGAAATAGGGGTGTCTGTTTCTGTCTTAGGAGAAGTAGAACGAGGCAATCGTCTTCCTAGTGAGCCTGTTGTCGAGCGCATGGCCACCGTTTTAAATATAAGCAAGCAAGACTTTATTTCTTAATTTTTGGGCGGTGAATGTAATGTTGAAGATTGGAAATATTGAAATGAAGAATCAAGTCGTTTTAGCTCCAATGGCTGGGGTGTGTAATCCTGCATTCCGTTTGATTGCAAAAGAGTTTGGAGCAGGTCTTGTTTGCGCAGAAATGGTTAGCGATAAAGCGATTCTTCATAAGAACGAAAGATCATTAAGTATGCTTTATGTAGATGAGCGAGAAAAACCACTTAGCCTACAAATTTTCGGTGGAGAGCGTGAAACTCTAGTAGAAGCTGCTAAATTTGTAGATAAAAATACAAATGCCGATATTATTGATATAAATATGGGTTGTCCAGTTCCTAAGATCACAAAATGTGATGCTGGAGCAAAATGGTTACTAGATCCTAACAAGATTTATGAGATGGTTGCCGCAACGGTTGATGCAGTCGATAAGCCGGTAACAGTAAAAATGCGCATTGGTTGGGACTCTGATCATATTTATGCTATAGAAAATGCGCGTGCAGTTGAACGTGCAGGTGGTAGTGCAGTAGCGGTGCACGGTCGTACGCGTGTTCAAATGTACGAAGGAAAAGCGGATTGGAATATAATTAGAGAAGTGAAAAAATCTGTTGATATTCCGGTTATTGGGAACGGAGATGTAACAACTCCTCAGGAAGCTCGCCGTATGCTTGATGAAACAGGAGTAGATGGTGTGATGATTGGTAGAGCCGCTTTAGGTAACCCGTGGATGCTTTATCAAACCATTCAATATCTTGAGCATGGTGTGCAACCTAGTGAACCTACTGCAAGAGAAAAGATTGATGTGTGTATGCTTCACTTGGATCGTTTAATTAAATTAAAAGGTGAAAGTGTTGCCGTTAGAGAAATGCGTAAACATGCAGCATGGTATTTAAAAGGTATGAAAGGAAACGGTCGCGTCCGCGATCAAATTAATAGCTTTCTGACTAGAGATGATGTAGCGCAAACGCTATATGCGTTTGTCGATGAAGTGGAAACTCGTCTTACTGAAACTAGTGCAGTTTGACTTTTGCCTTTGACTTAACTATAATGCGTGTGTGATTAATATGCTGCCAGTGTGGATCACTGGCAGTTTTTCTACATAGAGAATGTGACAATAATAAAAGATAGATAGAGGAGATGGTTTAACATGACTCAAGAATTTGAGTTAAATGATCAGCTTTCCGTTCGAAGAGAGAAGCTAAGCCAATTACAAGATCAAGGAAAGGATCCGTTTGGCGGTCGTTTTGAGCGCTCGCACACTGCTACTGCTTTAAACGAAGCATTCGGAGAAGTATCGAAAGAGGCATTAGATGAAGCGAATCATGAAGTGACATTTGCAGGTCGGATCATGACAAAGCGTGGAAAAGGAAAAGCGGGATTTGCGCACGTTCAAGATTTAACTGGACAAGTTCAAATTTACGTTCGCTTAGATGCTGTTAGAGAAGAGCAGTATCAATTATTTAACAGCATTGATATTGGTGATATTGTCGGAGTAACAGGAGTTGCGTTTAAAACAAAAGTTGGAGAACTATCTATTAAAGTTACTGATTTTCAACTTTTATCAAAGTCACTTCGTCCTTTACCGGATAAATTCCACGGTCTCAAAGATATTGAACAACGTTACCGTCAACGTTATGTTGATTTAATTGTAAACCCAGAAGTTAGAGATACGTTCATTTTACGTAGTAAGATTTTGCAGTCGATGCGTCGTTATTTAGATTCAAGAGGGTATTTAGAAGTTGAAACACCAACTATGCATTCTATTGCTGGGGGAGCATCAGCTCGTCCATTTGTTACACATCACAATGCCCTTGATATGACGCTTTACATGCGTATTGCAATCGAGCTTCATCTTAAACGTTTAATTGTGGGTGGGTTAGAAAAAGTATATGAAATAGGACGTGTTTTCCGTAATGAGGGTGTTTCCACAAGACATAATCCTGAATTTACGATGATTGAGTTATATGAAGCGTATGCTGATTATCAAGACATCATGTCATTAACTGAAGAGTTAGTCGCACATATCGCAAGAGAAGTTCTTGGTACCACGACTGTAACGTACGGAGAATATCAAGTTGAGTTAGAGCCAAAATGGAAGAGAATTCATATGGTTGACGCAATTAAAGAAAAAACAGGTGTAGACTTCTGGAAAGAGATGTCTGATGAAGAAGCTCGTGCTATCGCAAAAGAACACAATGTACATGTAAAAGAAACGATGAGTTACGGTCACGTAATTAATGAATTCTTTGAACAATTTGTAGAGGAAGATTTAATTCAACCAACGTTTGTCTACGGTCATCCACTTGCGATCTCACCTTTAGCTAAGAAAAATCCTGAAGATCCACGCTTTACTGATCGTTTTGAGCTTTTTATTGTTGGTCGTGAGCATGCAAATGCATTTACTGAATTGAATGATCCAATTGATCAACGTCAAAGATTCGAGCAGCAGCTTGTTGAGCGTGAGCAAGGAGACGATGAAGCTCATATGATGGATGAGGATTTCGTCGAAGCGCTTGAGTATGGTATGCCTCCAACAGGCGGATTAGGGATTGGTATTGATCGTTTAGTTATGTTACTAACGAACTCTCCTTCAATTAGAGATGTTCTTCTATTCCCGCAAATGCGTCATCGTGAACAAGGGGAGTAAAGTTTTTCTTTCGAGACTAGTTGATTTTAGCTAGTCTCGAAAGAAATAGATGTTTTTTTATAAAAAAATGTTGCATTTACTTTTTTATGATGGTATATTACTTCTTGTCGCTAAGAACGACAACGACTTTTTTAAAAAACATATTGACATCCCTTAACTGGTTTGTTAAGATATGAAAGTCGCCACGAAGCGACAATGA
>NZ_BAUV01000065.1 GCF_000513135.1 Halalkalibacter akibai JCM 9157 | reverse complement strand
AAAAAATACTTTATCTCGCCCACCCTTTTCATTTTACAATGGGATCCAATAGAATTAGGTTTTATCGGCAAGTTCTATCGTACATGCTACACGTTAGTTGGAGAAAGTAATAAATTCAAGATTAATAAAAATGATTAAGGAATAACCTACTCCTTTTTCTTAGGCATTTGTCAGCCTCCTTCTATACAAGTTGCAGTAGAACTTCCTATAACAGAATTTAATTCTTGAAGTAGTGAGTATAGACGTTCACTTCCAACTAATGTCTTCAATGTTTGTTTCGTTAGTGGAACATTATATTTTTTAAAAACTTCTTTTGTCTCTCCCCAAACATCAACAATTGCTTCAGGTGACATATTTGATTGAATAACCATGTGAGTCTCCTCCTTTGCTTTTATCTATCATTTTATTAATAGCTAAATTTACTCCCTGCTTCAATAAAAACAAATGACCAACCGCTAAAAACTATGTTTTAAATAATCATTCACTTAATTATTGATCATTTCTCTTAATAATTTTGTATCTTCCTTTTGAATTCTAAATCCCTGTAAAGTGTTTGATAAATTAACAAGCAAACCTTCGCCTTCTGTCTCCCCACCTAAACTTAAATGATAGTGTGCGGAGGATTTATCTTTAAAGTATACTGTCAAATCAAACTCCGCTATGTAATTTAACATACCTTCCATTTTCTGAGCATTTTCAATTGCTTCTATAAAAGTTTTCATCCTGCTTGCATCTGTGAACTGTTTCGATTTTAATGAAATGTCTTTAGAGTCCCACTCCGGATGTGAATTAAGGGAAATACTTATAACATCTTTATCGTAAAAAGGGATGCCCATTTGTGTTTTCTCACTGCAACCCACAACAAAAGTTAAAATAATTACAACATATAATAAAAAACACTTCCTCAATTACAACCCTCCTCCCTCACGTTTCCCAGTTCAACAACCTTGCAAAATCTCCATCTATTTTAACATAAAATTACATTTGTCTTTCTTAATCAATAAGACTGTTACTATAATAGTTGATCAAACCTGTAATAAAAAGCGAAAAAGGGATAAATGACTATTTGCCTCATTTACCCCTTACTGTTTCATTGATTAACCTTTTTAATTCTTTCTACTTCCTTCCTCTGCCAATACTTCCCACGTTTTCCCAAAGTCCTTTGTCTCATAAATACTTTGTTTCATTGATCCGAGTACTAACATTTGATCATCTGTTGGATGGTTACTAATATACATAATGTAATCATCGTCTACCTTAAAATTCAGAGATGCCCATGTTTCTCCAAAGTCTTCACTCAAATACAAGCCTTCCTTTTCCCCAAAGAGATAGGCTACTAAATCTTCTGAATCAGAATCAAGAGTTTGGAAAGAACTTGCGCTAAGATTATTTTCTTTTAAAGCCCACGTTTGACCACCGTCAGATGATTCATATAGTCCTGTCTCAGTTCCAGCTAGTAAGTAATCAGGAGATTGCGGATGAGACGTTAATGAAAGAACCGAAGCTACAGGTCCTGGTAATCCTATAGTATCAACCATCTCCCAATCATAACCTCCATTGTTTGACCGATATAGGTTTGAGTTGTATACATCAATTCCATACATGAATTCTTGGTTTCCTTCATTTACATGTAAAAGATGAAAATCGACTTCCTCATAAAGTGCAATTGGTTCCCATGTTTCCCCAGAATCATGACTAATAATGACCCCTAATGGATCAACATAGTCAGATCGAGCACCAGGATGTCCACTTGAGATCATCAAGTCCTCATCTATAATTGTATAACCCATGAAATCATGCTGATGTTCTGGCTCACCAACTAATTCCCAACTGTCTTCATTTAAATTAATTAAGCCCATATGTGTAGCTAGAAAAATACTCTCGTCATGTTGTGAGTATTCTAATCCATGAATATGCATAAACGAGTCGATCTGATTTGTGTCATTTGAGCATGCTGATATAACAAATAGAGATAGAGTAATCATACTAGCCATTAATCCTTTTTTCATTGAAATAATCCCCTTTAAATGTGTTTTCTTTTTGTTGGAAATTTGCTCAATATATCGTTAAAACCTTCTACGATAGAGCGACAACTTCTATTTTAACATGTTCTTTCTCTTTACAAATTCTTCTTCTGAGATTTCACCGGTTGCGAAACGTTCCTCCAAAATGGCATAGGGAGACTTCGCTTTACTTTCCAATCGAAACAAAAGCCTTAGTATTAAATAAATGATTAAAAGCAGAGCAAGTGCAACAAATCCCATTTTTAAGATATACGACATCATTTCAGCTGAATCTCCAAACATACGATCTCCTCCTTTAAAAGCCCATAAAGCCATTAAAAATATTATTTACTAAATAAGAGGTAATTCTAGTCATCCAATCAAAATATAAAAATACACCAAATATGATCATTAAAATTCCACCAAATTTCATAATGAGATTTGTATATTTTTTAATCCAATTCATTCTTCCAATAAAGAATGTCATCAAAAAGAACGGTATTGCAAACCCAATACTATAAGCACTCATATAAAGCATCCCGGAACCCGAGTTGGTCATACTTAAAGTAATAACGGAAGCTAAAATTGGGCCAATACAAGGAGTCCATCCAGCAGCAAAAGCAATTCCTATTACATAGGTTCCGACATATCCACTTGGTTTTTTGGAGAACTGGAATTGATGATTTTTCATTAGAAACGAAGGTCGGATTACTCCTAGAGTTACCAATCCAAACAAAATAATAAAAATGGCCCCTAGTTGTCTAATGAGATTATTGTATTTCAAGAATAGGTCTCCTACTAATGTTGTGGACATTCCAAGCACAACAAAAATAGTAGAAAACCCTAAAATAAAGATGAACGTGTGGAACATAGCTCTTGGAGGTAAAAAACGACCTTTTTTCTTCATCTCATCCACCGTCATCCCGGTTATATAGGATAGAAAGGCTGGATATAACGGGAGATTACAGGGGGATATAAAAGATAAAACCCCCGCTCCAAAAGCCAATAATATAGTTAAATCTGCCATAACAATCTCCTTTTAAGCGTATGAATGTAATCCTGCGATGACTAAATTAATAAATAGCAAGTTAAACATGATGATCCCAAAACCAATCACTAAGAGCCATGCGGATTTCTCACCATGCCAACCCCTTGATAGTCTTAAGTGTAAATAAGCAGCATAAAAAAGAAACGTTATAAGAGCCCAAACTTCTTTTGGATCCCATCCCCAAAATCGTGTCCAAGCGATTTGAGCCCAAATCATGGCAAATATTAATCCACCTAAAGTAAAAACTGGAAAACCAATAATAATCGATCTGTAACTAACTTCATCAAAAAGTTGTGGACTAACGTTTTTCAAGATAGGTTGTATCGCAGCTGCAATCCGTCTTCTTAGAATGAAACGTAATAGAAGATAAAGAATACTTCCTGAAAGGATTGACCATAAAAACGTATTAAACTTTCTTGGAGACTCCACTCCGTTCATCCAGCCGGGTGTTTCAAATAATGGGCCAAACCGGTTTTGATCAGCTGTTATTAATTCACCTTCATAAGGACCTACAATAGCCGGTAATTCATATTCAAGCTGTGCCTCCACTTCCCATTCATTTATCCAATTAAAAGTGACAGAATAATTAATTAACGAAAACACTCCCACCGTTATTGCAATGGCTACAGCACACGTTACCGAATAAATAACAGCCTCAAGCCAAAATGTTTGTTTAGAGCGTTTGCTTTGGTCAACGACACGTATGAGGTAGATTAAACCTGCAATAAATCCAACCCCTAGAATCCCTTGACCAATAGCAGTGGTTATCACATGAATATGAAGCCAGTAAGTTTGCAAGGCGGGTATTAAAGGCGTAACTTCTCTTGGGAATACTGATGCATAGGCAATGATCACAATTCCAACAGGCATTGAGAAAATACCTAATACCGGCTTCTTATAAATAAGATAAAGAATTAGAAACGCAAAAATAATAGTTAATCCTAAGAACGTGGTATATTCAAACATATTACTAACCGGAGCATGTCCAGCCGCAATCCACCTAGTGACAAAATACCCTAGTTGTGCTAAAAATCCTGCACACGCCAGACCAAAGCTGATCCATCCCCACCTCTTCGTTTTATTACCTAATGTACTATTTTCATAATAGATCGTAATAGAGAAAGTAATTGTCGCGAAAATGTAGATAAAAAACGCCGCGAGCAATAGATTACTACTTAGTTCGACCATGTTGTAACACTCCCAAACCACTTATTTGTCTTCTGTCCTATCGACCGGCTGTTCGAGCTCTGCCTCTTTTGCCACTTCAGCCATTTCACGTTTAAAAGCATACCAATTCTTATTCGTATGGCCTGCCATCATTACTTTCCCATTCTCTTCTTGTATCCAAATTCTTCGGTGAGTCCAATAGCTTCCTTGGACTAAACCAATCATAAAAATGAATCCTCCTATTACTAAAATGGACAAAGTATAGTCTTTTCGAACAATCAGCGCAGATACATGTTTTGTCTCTAGATCAGATAACCTAATGGAATAAACATTTTCATCTGTAGGATCGAAATTACGTCCAATAGTTAAAAAACTCACTTCTTTTTTTTCTTGATTTGGACTATTCACTTCAAAGATAAAGGCAGGATTATCAGGAATCCTTGATTTGGTACTTGGAATTCCATCATTATTTAAATAATAGTCTGGTAGATAATCTTGTAATTTAACGTAGTAGTCATTAGGAAGATCATATTGTTGTTCAGGATAAAATAGATCAACTTTAAACTCTCCAATCGTTTCACCTGTTTCATCATGTTCAACTGTAAACATCATCTTATTTAACTCATGGAGTTTGTAATCAACTTGATATAGACCAAACCCATCAAATTTAAAGGGATCATTCACCCTGATTTGGTACGTATCCACTTCTTGAAGATCGCGCTGTGAACCTACTGGACCGTCATCGTTTCGTTGGTACAGTGTCACGTTTGTTTGATAGGTTTTAACAACAACTCCCCCTGCTCGATCAATCGCCGTTTGGAAGAGCTCGTCATTTTCATCGTATAATTCAACAATAAACTGATGATTTTCCAGATAGTATTCTCCATTTGTTCCTGGGATTACCTCCGTATCCCCTTCTCGAACCCAAAGGTGGTGATCAACAAACATTCCCGGAAAAAAGCGTAGCATCCCACCAATTAAGAAAATAATGAGACCAATATGGTTTATATAAGGTCCCCATCTAGCAAATCGGCCTTTTTCAGCTAAAATAGAGGTTCCATCTGTTCTAACGTTGTATTTCTTTCCCTTTAAACTACTCAACCATTTCTCTTTATTTGGCGCTATATCTAGTTGTGTTTCACTTACTAGACGCTGTTTCTTCATAAAATTGATGTGTTTATGGACACGTTGGTGTTTTAAGGAACGATATAAGGGAAAAAAACGATCCACACTAGCAATGATAAGTGAAACGGTCAAAGCAGCCATTAATAATAAATACCACCAAGATTGATACAGGTTATGAAAACCTAATTCATAATACCCTTGTCCGAGAAACCCATATTGATCTTGATAGTACTCTGCCGGATTAACGGTTGGTGGTATATACATTTCCTGTGGAAGAATGGTCCCCAATGATGACGCTAGCAACAAAATGACAATAATCCAAATCCCTACTTTTACTGAGGAGAAAAAATTCCATATTTGATCAACTATCGTTTTATTGTAGGTTTGCGAACGTCTTGCCGCTCCTTCATAACGCATATTTAAAACTTGCTGATTTTCACTCGCGACTAATGGTTTGCCGCATCCTCCACATAAGTCTGTTCCTTGAGGATTTTGCTGTCCACAAGAACAGCTAAGGTTATTCATTTCAATCACTCCTGCGGTTTAATACTTTCCATATACTGTGCGATCGCTTGCTCTGACATGCCTCCTGTAATGATGTTAATGATTTCCCCTTCCGCATTGATTAGAAATGTAGTCGGAAGTGGAATAACACCATAACGGTCTAATACTTGTTGTCCTTTATCCATAGGAATTGGGAACGTTAAGTTTAGTCTTTCTACAAAGCGCTGAACAGTTAATTCGGGTTCACCTACATTTACAGCAAGGATTTCAACTCCCTGATCTTTATATATCGCATATTGGTTTTCCATATAAGGCATCTCACGCTCACACGGTGGACAATATGTACCCCAGAAATTCAAAAAAACACCTTGCCCCCGGTAATCTTCAAGCTCCACCTCATTGCCATTAAGATCTGTAAGAACAAAATTTGGTGCTTCATCGCCTACCCGAACAGCTGCATCCGCATCTGAAAAAAAATTAGAATAAAATGTATACCCTATCGCGATTGCCATGATGAGCAAGGTCACTGTTCGGATAAATAATCGTCTAGTTTTCATAGAACTCCTCCTTTAAACCTACAATAGTTAAGAGTATAAAGAGAAATTGTGAAGGAATCATGGAGAAATGCTAAATTGGAAAATCTGTCACATCCTATTCATATAATCACTATGACATAAAAAATGAGCCCCTTAATATTAAGAGGACCCATTATAGTACTATTTAATATGCTTCGCCTTTTTGGTGTAGATTTTAAAGATCATATAAACGCAACTTACTAGGAAAACTGGAATAAGAGTATATAAACAAATGGTAATAAAGGTAAGACTAAGATGACGATGGGCTTCAGGTAGAATCCAAGTTGCTGAAATCGTTAAACATATAATTCCTAATAAAATAAAAACAAAAATAACTAGCCATTCTGCTTTCTTCAATTGGCTTCATCTCACTTTAATCCAAAATTTTGGGTAGAATAATAGTGAATTCAGTTCCTTCACCAACAGTGCTCTCCACCTCAATTGTCCCATTGTGTAACTCTATTAGTTGCTTCACAATGGACAATCCAAGACCAGTACCACCGAAAGCCCTAGACCGAGACTTTTCTACTCGATAAAAACGCTCGAATATATACGGTAGCTCCTCTTCTTCCATGCCAATTCCTGTGTCCCTAACCTTAATCTTAATATTCTCATCATTACTAACAGTAGAAATTGTAATGGATCCTTCTTTCGTATACTTTATTGCGTTTTCGACTAAATTTATAAGAACTTGCTCCAATCTTAAAGGATCACCAAGCACTATACTGTCATCCTTATCAGATAGTTCACCTTGGTATTCTATTTTAAGGTTTTGTTCTAGAGCTTTGTATGCCGTTTTCTTTACAACAAGTTTTATAATTTCATTTATGTTCACTTTTTTATGTTCAAGATTAAAACGGCCTTCGTCCATTTGTGCTAAGTCAAATAAATCATCGACTAAATAAGTTAGTCTTGTAGCTTCATGATCAATAATTTCAAGGTATTGGTTTCTCTCTTCTTCTGTTTTCCAACGTCCTTCACGCAAAACTTTTGAGTATCCTTTTAAATAAGTCATAGGTGTGCGTAACTCATGTGATATATTGGCAAAAAACTCTCTTCTTTGTTCATTTACACGTTGTAAACTGAAAGCTAAATCATTGATAGCACGTGCCAGTGAACCTAACTCATCACCTGATTTCTGAATAGTACGTGTATTATAGTTGCCTTTAGCAATTTGTCTTGCAGCTTTTTCCATACTTACTAATGGCTGAGATAGTTTTTTGGTAATGAAATAAGTAAGTCCAATCCCTAGAAACAAAGATCCAATCGCTGAGAGTTTCAGGAAATCTTGTACTTTTTTTATGGATTGTATGATACTCTCGAGCGAAGAAAAAACAATTACATGCCCCTTTGAATTATTAACATTTATATGTGAAGCAGTCGCAATATACGTTTTCCCATCAGAATCTTCAAATGAATTAGTCATATAGTGGTGTGAATTTGCAGAATGAATAAGGTCAAGAAGATACTCTGTGTCATGATGACTCATTACAAAATTCGATTGAGCCCAGACCTCTCCTTGATCACTAAGTGCTAGCATTTTTTGATTCGAGATTTTCGCAGCTACTTCCACAACCTCTAATCGGTTTTCAACAGTACTATCATTAATTAAATTAGCATATTGAGAAGACAGCATATGTGTTTCTTCTTGGGCTTGACTAACATAAAACCCATAAAAAATTTGATTCATGACAAAGCCTAACGGTAATATTATCGTAATTAATAAGAGTAGAATCGTAAGGCCTAATTTAATATCAATTCGATTCATAAATTGTACCATCTCTTTTTATACAAATTTATATCCAACACCCCATACAGTTATTATTCGATTATTTTTTAGGCCAGCAGCATAAAGTTTTGATCGTATATTTTTCATATGAGAGTCTACAGTTCTTTGTGCTCCTACATAATCCTCTCCCCAGATTAAATAAAGAAGGTCGTCTCTCGTATACACTCGTTGTGGATTTAAAGCGAGCTTATATAAAAGCTCGAACTCTTTTGCTGTTAATTCAACCAATTCATTGTTCACATAGACACTTCTATTTTCATAATAAATGGATAATCCATCTTCAAATGCTAACTTCACCTCGTCTTTCTTTTCCTCAATTGTGGTTACTCTTCTTAGCAATGCTTTTACACGCGCTATTAATTCTTCTGGTTCAAATGGTTTTGTAAGGTAATCATCTGCTCCTAAATTTAACCCATCTACTCGATCTTCTAATGCCTTCCTAGCTGATAGCATTAGTATCGGAATTGTTGAATACTCTCTTACGATTTTACATACTTCAAAACCATCAAGATCTGGCATCATAATATCTAGTATAATCAGATCATAATTATCTGGGTTATTCCGAATCTTTGTAATAGCTTCCTTACCCGTCGAAGCCTCAAATAGGTCAAATCCCTCATCCTTCAAATAAATCGATAAAAGAGTTCGCATTTGAAACTCATCATCAACAATTAAAATAGTTTTGTTTTCAATCATATGATTAACCCCTTGGTATTTAATTTGAAACGAAATGGTAAAAATTATGAAAAGCATGTTATCATATTAATGTTAAAATTCTATTGTAAAAGGAAGTTCCCATATCGTCTCTGACAAATTTGCTCTTGAGATCATTAGTACAATTGTCTCCGGTATTGGTTGAGCGAACTCAAATTCACCTTTCATCGTATTTAGATTTTGTTCAGTTCTAGACACCACTGGATAAATCCTCTCTCCTTCAAGCTCTATCGTTACCCCCATTCCTTTTGTTGGATGTACATCATTTAAATTTAACCTTAAATAGTTATCCTTTAGATCTATATTTGTTAGTATAATTCCGTCACTCATAACATTATTTCTATTCCCATCTATTTCAAAGGTCACTAATTTATTATTGAAAGTTGGCTTAACGTATAACGAAAAAGATAGGAATCCTGCTATTTTTTGGTTTTCACTTTCACTTAAATAGAACTCGCGTATCATCACTTTCTCATCATTAACGAACTCTGTTGTTTGCTCCTCATTAATTTTGTAAAATTCATGACCATTAGCTAAAATGATCTGACTTGGAAAAGCAATAGCATAATCATTTTTGTTAATTCCGTCCTCTGTACTACTTTCCAGCGTTACTGTTAAGAAAAAACCATTTTCTACTTCCTCGATTTCATCTATTACCACTTTTATATAACTGTTTTCATAAATATTTTGAACGTCTTTGGTATCTGGTTGTTGACATCCACCCAAAGTAATAAAAACGAATATCAATACTGATATTATTCTCACATTACTCCTCCTATAGCCCACATATATAAAGGGTTAACCTGTCAATTTATATTAAGTTACATTGATTTCCAATATTTTCAGAGAGTAAATATTACTAGTCGCACTATTATATTTCCCCTAGATAGAAACACTGCTTTTATTTGATATAACAATAGAAGATAAATGTGGAGAAAAGATGAAGATAAAAAAATAAGATATTACCTTTTTCAAAAAAAACACTGTAATTATTTAGAAACACATACTTTCTACACATTTTTTAGTTAATATCCAAAACGTAACAATTTCGATTTAAAAAAGGAGACAAGATTATGAAAATGAAGCTTACGGTTTTACTACTATTATTTTTCATCGTTATTCTTGGTGCATGTAACGCATCAAATAACGAGGAAGAATTAATAGACGGTGAAACAGAAAATACTATTACAGAAGAAGTCTTAACAGTTGTCACAACTACTTTTGTTTTAGAAGACTTTACTCGGAAAATTGGTGGAGAACATGTTGATGTGATCAATGTAGTTCCTTTGGGCGCAGATGCTCATTCGTTTGAACCGACAGCTAGACAAATGATCGAAATAATGGAAGCAGATGCGTTTGTATATAACGGAGCCGGCTTTGAAGGCTTTGTTGATGCGGTACTAAAAAGTATGGAGAAGGAGGACGTTGTAGCTCTTCAAGCTTCTAATAACATTCCCTTAAGAGAAGAAGATGAACACGATGATGAACATGTGGATGTTCATGATGAAGACGAACACAATGATGAGCATATAGATGTTCATGATGAAGACGAACATAATGATGAGAACTTGGATGTTCATGAAGAAGACGAACACTTGCACGCTGGAGTCGATCCGCATGCTTGGCTTGATCCGGTATATTCCCTGCAATATGCTAAGAATATATATGATTTACTTGTTCAATTACAACCTGAATTCGAAGAGCAATTCACAGAAAACTATACTAACTTAAAAATTGAATTAGAAAATTTACACGTTGAATTTGAAGAAATGGTTACTACTGCTGAACGAAATCAATTTATAGTATCTCATGCTGGCTATGGATATTGGGAACAAAGGTACGGGCTTGAACAAATTGCAATATCAGGACTATCACCTACAAACGAACCTTCTCAGCGTCAAGTTGAAGAGATTCTTGAACTAGCTCAGTCTCTTAATCTTACTCATCTTTTTGTCGAACAAAATTTCACGCCTAAGGTTGCTGAAATGATAGCTGACGAAATTGGTGCCGACATTTTATACTTACACAATCTTGAAGCAGCTACTGCTGAAGATGTTGCTAACAATGAGGATTATATAAGTTTAATGAAACGTAATATTCAAAATTTACAAAAAGGGTTGAGTAAATAAGAACAAAACAAACATGACTCATATACGGGAGTCATGTTTGTTTATATTTTTTATGAAATTACTCAGGTTTATTCGGGATGTTAGGATCTATTGAAAAACCCGGTTCAAAACCTTTATAACGAACTTCCGCCATCATTCCTGCATTGGCATGATGAAATTCATGGCAATGGAACATCCAAATCCCTGGATTTTTTGCTTCAAATACAATTTCATATGTTTCCCCTGGTCTGACATTCAATGTATCTTTTAAGATCGGTGATCCAGAGATAGGTACTCCGTCCTTAGAAATAACATTGAAAAATTCTCCATGTAAATGCATTGGGTGGTCAACATCTGTGTCATTTACAATTGTAAATTTCACAACGTCTCCTTCTTCAACTTCATAACTCTCATGGTCTGGAAACAATTTATTGTTAATTGTAAACGTCTCGCCACCATCATTTGTTCCAAGATTCATATCAAACTCTTTTGTAATATCAGGTAGATTTACATCAACTGCTTCTCCGTAGGCAGTAAAGTCAAAAAATGAAGAAATGGTTTCGGTCGTTTGAATATCATTGCTTTCATAACCACTATAAATAATAGGTAGTAAAGACTGTAAATTATCTCGGTTCTCTTCAGCGAAAACCTGTACTCCCCATGCCCCTGGATTGTCCAGCTCTATTACAACATCATAGCGTTCAGCAGGCGCTATACGAAACGCTGTATCATTTAACCATTCAGGTTCATTTACAGACTGGCCATCATAATTTGTGATTTTAAAAGAGTGCCCTGGAATCGAAACAACTTGAGTAAAGAGCCCTGCATTCAGAAAACGAAGTTTCATTTTATTTCCTTCTTCAACTTGAATTGACTCTATTTGCGGAGTGGCTTTTCCATTAATAATCATAGTATCATACATTTCATTCATCATTTCAGCATGACTTAACCCATTACTATCACTACTCATATCGCCATGATCCATTTCTTCTTCCATATTACCATGGTCCATATCGTCGTGACCCATATCTCCATGATTCATGCTTCCATGGTCCATATTACCATGATCCATACCGCTGTGATCCATGTCTCCCATTCCCATAGAGGACCATTCATCAATTACGACCACTTCATCCAGATCATAAGATTCTCCGTCTTTAGGCTCAACAATAAAGACACCGTAAAGACCTTTTCCAACTTGTCTAGCACCGTCTTGATGGGAATGATACCAATATGTCCCCGGTACATCAGCCTGATACTCATAAGTAAATGTTTCTCCAGGCATGATTGCATTTTGTGTTACACCAGGAACACCATCCATTTCATTTGGAACCGGAAATCCATGTAAATGGAGAGCAGTGGGTTCATCTAGTGAATTGGTCACATTTACTACTACACTATCGCCTTCTAGAACTCTAATTTCTTGACCAGGTAAACTACCATTATATGTCCATGCATCATCCATGATCTCATCATTGAACATCCAGTGAGTTTCTGTAACATTTAGATCAAAAACTCTCTTTCCATCTACTTCTGAAGTCACTTCCTGTGTTTGTTCTTCCTGCTGAGATTCACCATGTCCCATCGCAGAATGGTCAACAGCATCATTTGAACAGCCGGCTATAACGAATGACAATGCCAGTGCTATTCCAGCTAAACCGTATGATTTTTTCAATGTTAATTTCCCCTTTTCCAAAAATAATGTTTGATTAGCTTTCAAATATAAGTCTAAAAAAAAAGTATATAGAATTTATGAAGAAATGAACTTAAACATCATTTTCATAAAAACGTCACACTTTTCCTCTGAAAAAATAAACAAGAAATTTAAATTACGTCTATAAATTTTCCTTTTTTAGAAGGATACAATCATCATTTTTTAATAAATAAATGTGAAATACATCACCTCTACATAGGCCCAAAACTCTTGTTAATTCTGTAGGAATACGAATTGAGCCTCTATCACTAACTATCATTTTATTATCAAGAGAATGATCCGAGTATTTTTTAATAATAAGATCTTTTGAACCACCTTTTAACCCTACCGCAACCTCTTCTCCAGGTAAGATATTCAACCTCCTCCTAATTGCACTCGGAATAGTAATGTGCTGCTTATGCTTAAGACTACACGTTAATTTACTATCAACTAGTTCATTAACTCTTTCTTTAATATTGCAACTTTTTATCATTTATTAACACCTCATTTCAATGACTATTAATAGAATAGGATTGAAATTTAAAGAAAGTGTGAAGAAGTCGTAATAATTTTCAAGGTATATTTTGTGAAATTTAGCTATTTACGTAACCCAAAAGATATAAACTACTGAACATTAATCATACGAAAACACACCATCCCTTATTTGTAGGTATGGTGTGTTTTCTTTAAAGAATCAATCAATTACTGACTTAAACCATCAATAATCATATTAATATTTGATTCCATCATTTTTAAATAGGTATCTCCATCTGTTCCTTCTTTTCCTAAAGAATCTGTATAGACGGTACCTACAATAGGTACACCAGTTTCCTTTGATACAGTTTCCATGGTACGGCGATCGACACTTGTTTCAACAAACAGAGAAGTAATCCCTTTATCTCGAACAAGATCAATTACATCACGCATTTGTTGAGGGGAGCCTTGATTTTCAGAATTGATCTCCCAAATATATCCTGTTTCTATGCCATAGGCCTTACCAAAATATTTAAATGCCCCTTCACTTGTAATTAAAAATCGTTTATTTACATCGATAGTTGCAATTCTCACAATCGCTTTTTCATGCAGCTCGGTTAGCTCTAGTATATATTGAGCAGCATTTTCTACATAAATACTCTCATTATCGGGGTCTTCTTTAATTAATGCATCACGTATATTTTCAGTATACTTAATTCCATTACGCAAATCGAGCCAAGCATGTGGATCAGTTTCATCTTCTAACCCTTGGGATTCTAAAAGAATAGGCTCTACTCCTTTACTCACTTGATAAACGGCTGCTTCCTCATCTCCTTTTCCGGCAACTTCAATTAACTTCTTGAACCATCCGTTTCCTTCTTCTAAGTTTAACCCATTATAAAAGACAACATCTGCATCAGTTGTTTTTTTAACATCCTCTGGAAGCGGATCATATTCGTGTGGGTCCGCACCAATTGGTGTTAAATTATAAATTTCTACTGCATCTCTTCCGACATTCTTTGTAATATCATAAATGATGGAATAAGTAGTGACGACCTTCAATTTTTCACTCCCACCCTCTTCTTGGCCAGTCGGATTACTTCCACATGCCCCAAGTAAAAACAGTGTAAGAATAGTAGTAATAAATAATAAATTTCTCATATTTCCTCTCCCTTTTACGATAATTATTTTAGCTATCTGATTGTATTATCAGTGCTCTCTTTTTTCGAGCACGTATAGAACGCCATAACACCCCTTGCTTTGGTGATAAGAAAAATGCTAGGGCAAACAATGTGCTTGCTACAACGACAATAGTTGGTCCAGAAGCTAAATTATACGAAAAGCTAAAATAAAGACCAACTATTGACGCAACAACGCCAAAACCTGCTGCTAGAAAAACCATAAGCCCCAAGCGATTCGTCAAGAGGTACGCAGTTGCTGCAGGTGTTATTAACATCGCTACAACTAATACAATGCCGACTGTTTGCAATGAAGCAACTGTAGACATTGTTAACAGGGCCATTAACAGATAATGTATGATTTTATTAGGTAAGCCATAAGCTGCTGACATCGTAGGATCAAAGGTAGTAACAAGTAACTCTTTAAAAAATAGATAGACAGATAGTAACACTACGACTGTAACAATTAAGGTCATCCACATTTCAGAAGTGGGCACAGCCAAAACATTTCCAAATAAGATATGGTATAAATCGGTGCTACTTTGTAAGAGGGTAATGACGATTATTCCCACTGCAAAAGCAGCAGTAAACATGATTCCTATCGATGTATCATCTTTAATCCGACTATTTTGACTAATAAAGCCAATGGCAATCGCTGTAAGTAAACCCGTCACTACAGCACCATAAAAAATATTGATTCCTAGCATATAAGAAATCGCAACCCCTGGAAGGACTGCATGTGAAATGGCATCCCCCATTAAGGACATCCCTCTTAAAATGATAAAACAACCG
>NZ_BAUV01000066.1 GCF_000513135.1 Halalkalibacter akibai JCM 9157 | reverse complement strand
GTTGTTTTATTGACGATTATAATAAATCATGATATATTTATCTCGAATTAAAGATATTCGATAGTGAGACAAAAAACATAAAAAGCTGTTGACTTAAATTACTTTTCTTAACAGGTCCGTTCCGTTGCGCTTCAGGAACTTGCTTTCCGCGGGGAGAAGTCAAGTTCCTTCCGCTTCAATCCACTATTGTATAGAAGAATGAACACAAACCATCATAAACACTCTTGAAAAATAAAAATTATAGACAATTGGAGGCTTTACAATGAATCATTTAAAAGGATTACACCATGTTACAGCTATTACAAGTAGCGCAGAGAAGAACTATGAATTTTTTACTTTTGTGTTAGGGATGCGTTTAGTTAAAAAAACAGTTAATCAAGATGATATTCAAACGTATCACTTGTTCTTTGCAGATGACAAAGGGAGTGCGGGTACGGATATGACGTTTTTTGATTTTCCTGGCATTCCAAAAGGTTCACACGGAACGAATGAAATCTCAAAAACGTCATTCCGAGTTCCAAATGATGAGGCACTAGATTATTGGGTCAAACGTTTTGATCGACTAAATGTAGCGCATGAGGGCATCAAGGAACAATTTGGTAAAAAAACACTTTCATTTGTAGACTTCGATGATCAAAAGTATCAGCTGATTTCTGACGAATTGAATACAGGTGTCGAATCTGGAACCCCTTGGCAAAAAGGCCCAATTCCACTTGAATATGCTATTACAGGTTTAGGACCTATTTACATTCGGATTTCCAATTTTGATCATTTTAAAGAAATGCTGGAGAAAGTTTTACTTTTCAGGGAAGTTGCAACTGAGGGTTACTACCATTTATTTGAAGTAGGTGAAGGCGGGAATGGAGCGCAAGTTGTTGTCGAACATAATGTGATGTTACCTCATGCTCGCCAAGGTTACGGAACTGTTCACCATGTTGCTTTTCGCGTTCATGATCGAGCGGTTTTAAATGAGTGGATTGAGCGGTTACCTAAGTTTGGTTTCCAAACATCAGGCTATGTTGATCGTTATTTCTTTGAATCACTATATGCGAGAGTAGCTCCGCAAATCTTATTTGAGTTCGCCACGGATGGACCGGGTTTTATGGGGGATGAGCCTTATGAGACACTTGGAGAAAAACTTTCTCTACCTCCATTCCTTGAACCAAAGCGAGAAGAAATAGAAAGTATGGTTCGTCCGATTGATACGGTTAGAAGTACAAAAGAATTTAAAAAAGAATAATGGAAATGAGGGTGCTTTCTTCTAGGAGAAAGTGCCTCTTTTTTTATCATTCAATACGGA
This sequence comes from Halalkalibacter akibai JCM 9157, assembly GCF_000513135.1. Lineage (GTDB taxonomy): Bacteria > Bacillota > Bacilli > Bacillales > Bacillaceae_D > Halalkalibacter > Halalkalibacter akibai. The sequence goes on along the minus strand of NZ_BAUV01000066.1, from coordinate 13,814 downwards.
GGCTGATTTTATTATCTAACTAAGTAACTTATATTTTTCTTAGAACTTTAAAAGGAAAACGTGCAATAGGGACAAAGTTTTACTCTTTTTTACAAATTTTACAGAGCTTCATAAAACCAAAACAAAAACACCGACTTATTTTAACAATAAAATTGTACTATTTGATTGTAAGGCAATGAGAAAATAATATGAGGTGGAAGAAGATGGATCTTAATCGTAGAAAGTTTTTAACTTATGTAGGAACAGGAATGACTGCTTTAACATTCGCATCTACTGGCTTAAGTGCATTAGCGCCAAAGGTAGCGGCTGCAGACAAAGGTCGTGAAAGCTTATTTGGTTATGAAAACCGTGCTTCTAAAATTGATTTCAAACCAATTGCACCAACAACTGCAGACGAGCTTGTTTTACCAACTGGATATACATATGATGTCGTTGCGGCATACGGTGATGTAATCAATAAAAAAGGGGATACATTTGGTTTTAACTGTGACTTTACTATGTATCTACCAATTCAGGGAAGTCAGCGAGGTCTCCTATTAGTTAACCATGAATATACGAATCCATTATTTGTTGAAGGCCCGGTAGTAGGAAGCTATACAGCCAAACAAATTGAATCACTTTTATATAACCAAGGGCTTTCAATTATTGAAGTTTACCATGATCCAAAAACGAAAGAATGGAAAATGGATACGAATTCGAAATATGCTCGTCGTATATCTGGACTAGCTACATTCCAATTAACAGGTCCAGCGAAAGGCACTGCTTCAGTGAATGGGGCAACTAAAGTACAAGGAACATTTGCAAACTGTTCTGGTGGCGCGACGCTATGGAACACGGTACTTTCATGTGAGGAAAACTGGGAAACGACAGCTTCAAGAGCTGGACTTGATACCACTCATTATGGTTGGGTTGTTGAAGTTGATCCTTTTGATAAAGAAGACCAGTATTTTAAACCAAGAAAACATACAGCTCTTGGACGCTTCCATCATGAAAATTGTGCGATGGGTTTATCAAAAGATAGACGAGTCGTTGTTTATTCAGGTGACGATAAAGCGGGAGCTTGTGTATATAAGTATATTAGTAAAGGAAAGTACAATGAAGCCAAAGGTAAAGAGAATTCGAAGCTACTTGAAGATGGAACTTTGTATGCTGCCGACATGGAAAAAGGAGTATGGGTTGCCCTTACAATAGATGCTGTAATCGAGGCTGCTAAAGGAAATCAAGCTCTTCTAAACAAATTTAAAACACAAGCAGATGTTCTTGTAAACGCCCATGATGCTGCTATTTTACTAGGGGCAACACCAACAGATCGTCCTGAAGATGTAGAAATCAGTCCAATTGATAACTCAATTTTCATTGCTCACACAAATAATACGAGCAAAGGTAACTTCCATGGTCATATTACTCGATTCTTTGAAACTGGTGCGGATTTAGGCTCATTAACATTCACTTATGAAATTTTCGCAGCTGGAGGAACACAAAGTGGTTTCAGTGCGCCTGACAACCTTGACTTTGACCGTCACGGGAACTTGTGGACAGTTACTGACATATCGACTAGTAGCCTAAACAAAGGTACTTATGAACCTTTTAAAAATAATGGAATGTTTGTTATTCCAACGACAGGAACTGAAAAAGGACAAGCTTTCCAATTTGCCTCAGGACCAGTTGAAGCAGAACTTACAGGTCCTTGGTTTACCCCTAATCAGAAGAACTTGTTCTTAGCTGTTCAGCATCCAGGTGAACAAACAAAAGATATTAATAATCCAACTAGCATGTGGCCACACCGTAAAGGCGATACAATGCCAAGGCCGTCTGTTGTTGTCATTAAAGGATTTTAAGAGAGGAGACTTAAAAAGATGTTACAAAACATAGGTATTCCAGGTCTCATCCTAGTATTAGTAATCGCATTAATTATCTTCGGGCCATCAAAACTTCCAGAAATCGGAAAAGCATTTGGGCAAACGTTGCGCGAATTTAAACGCTCAACAAACGAAATTATGAGCGATGACACAGGTAAAACAGATGAACAGACAGTTAAGAAAGAAAAAACAGTTTAAATAAAAAAGAAAGGGCTGTCTCAAAGTATCCTTTTGAGACAAGCTCTTCTTTTTTTACGAAGCTTGTTTTTTAAAACACGATTCCTTTAATAAATAACATCTGCTTCTTTCTCTATTTATCAGTAGTTTTTATGTATTTGACTGTTCAAGCATTGAAAGGGGACTAGTTTTTAGCTGTCTTTCTAAAGGATAATGCTAGCGTAGTTATCCCTCTAGGTGAAATGGAGCGGAAGTCACTCGACTCCTGCGGGATGCAGAGGTATAGCTGAGGAGGCTCGTCACCTCCTCACGGAAAGCGAGTGACTGCAGCGTAATGGAACAAACTTGTAAGGAACACTTATTCCATAATAACTTCTGTTCTGTAGACAAATAAAAATTACTCAAACAACCTTTCGAAAGGGTGAGAATCAATGGAACAAAGAGCATTTCAATTAGTCGATCATCTTGAAGAACTCCGAAAAAGACTTATCCTAACCATTACGGCTTTTTTTATATCGTTAATTATAGCCTTTGTATTTGTTGATAAGATCTACGCATTTTTAGTAAGAAATTTGCCTACTAAATTAGCCATTTTAGGTCCAAGCGACATTTTATGGGTTTACTTAAAAATTGCGAGTATTTTTGCTTTAGCCGTTACCATTCCATTTGCAGCTTATCAGATATGGGCTTTTGTTCGGCCTGCTTTAAACGAAAGGGAACGAAAAGTAACGCTTGCCTACATACCAGCTTTATTTTTATTATTTATTTCAGGGATCAGTTTTGGATATTTCGTGTTGTTTCCGATTATTTTAAAGTTTCTCGTATCGTTAGCAGGTGATTTATTTGAGATGTTCTATACAACGGAAAAGTATTTTCAGTTTTTAATTCAAATGACACTTCCATTTGGATTTTTATTTGAAATTCCTGTTGTTATTATGTTTCTGACTAGTCTTGGTATTTTAAATCCTTATGTGTTACAAAAGTCACGCAAGTACGCGTATTTTATTCTGATTGTCATTTCTATTTTAATTACGCCACCAGACTTCTTGTCTGATGTATTAGTCATCATACCGCTCATATTGCTTTACGAATGCTCTGTGATGTTATCAAAAATTGTCTTTAAACGACTGCAAGCTAAATCGTTGGCTGCTGAGATTGAAGTAGAAGCATAAAAAGAAAGACACCAAATCTAAAAAAAGATTGGTGTCTTTTATCGTGTAAAATCGTTAATTAGCTAAACATATTTTTCTGAGTTCATCTAGTGCAATCGTTGAATCATTGCCAGTTGCATGAAAACAGATCTCACCATTTATTCCATGTAAAACTCCAACACTTAGTAAACTTTTTGCGTTAAATCGTTTCGTGTTCAACTCTATAATAATATTACTATCAAAACGATTGGCAACAGATACTAATTGATACACCTTTGCTCGGTTCAGGTTCTCAGAAATGATACAATGAGTGGTCGCTTCCAAATAGATCGCCTCCATGATTTTTATTTTCTAGTCTTTTTTCGTAAACCTGTTGTTTATAAAAAAACTTCCTTAAAGCCCCGTTCCATCGCGCTGCAGGCACTTGCTTTCCGCGGGGAGTAAGCCAAGCCCCGACGACACTCGTCTGTGTGTTCCTTGCCCTTTTCCTTTTCTCTTCTGTTCCCGCAGGAATCAAGCACCTGCCACGCCTTTTCACGTTATTCTCAATGGCAACAATACAATACCTTGGGGAAAAGTCTTTTCTATCAGCAAGGTACAAGTAATTTTTAAATTGACAAGATTATCATAACAAGAGAATAGTAGATATTAATTAAGGTGATGTTAAGATTTGAATTAAATTTGTTAAAGATATAACATGAGTATATAAGGTTTGAATAGAGAAGAGGTTGTTTTTGAGAGGTTATCTCTGACAAAACTTCATCTTAACTAAGAAATGTTCGGCTTTTATTTAATCGTTCGTAAATTGTTAAAGGTTGTTCTTTTTTATTTGAAAGCTTTTCGATTATAATGTAACAGAATGCTATTTTTTGAAAGGAGGCGTTATTGATGGTAGAAGCAATGTATCCTGCACATAAAGATTCGTGGTATGTGTTATTAATTCTGTTTTTTGTTGCGTATTTCTTATTGAAAGCAAACAAACATAAAGCGGCTAAAATTCTACATATGATCGTACGGTTATTCTACGTCATCATGATTTTCTCTGGTGTTATCAGACTAACGGTCTGGAATTTTGAAATTACATATGTCGTAAAAGGCATCTTAGCAATCGTACTCATTTATGCGATGGAAATGATACTAGTTCGTACGAAAAAAGGAACGATCGGTACAAAAGCACCGATGTACTGGGGCCTTTTCGTCATTTCTCTTGTCGTTGTTTTACTACTCGGACTACGTATTATTACGTTTTAATTAACTAGGTTCGCTCAAAAGGTCAACATACAGACCTTTTGAGCGAACCTTTATTTATCTTGCAAAAATGTTTCAATTTGTTTTACAAACCTTGTTTTATCGTAAGATTGGTAAAGAGATGAAGCTAAGCGAACGGGATCGCCAAAAAAATAACGTTCATATTGTGTTTGCCTTGACCCAAAAGGACTCATCGTTAAATCCCAAGCTAATCTAAACAGTTGAACCCTTTCTGTTGCGGAAGCGTTTTTTGCCTGTAAGTACTGATTTAAATCTGGAGCAATTTCAGATTGAAAATCCTTTTCTGTTGGTAGAGCAATTAAGCCACTTGCGCCCAGCTGATGTAGGATTTCAACTAAACGAGGATATGTTTTTTGATAATAGCTTGAAGCAACCATTAATGGTTTTATGTTAGGTACGAATGTCCCAAACGGGTTTATTTGTCCTTCTTGTTCGGCTCTAAGTAAAAGGGATTCCATGATCTCAAGAGTGATGATAATCTCCGAAAGCTTCTCTTGAACATGTTGATACTCTGTGATAGCAATCGTGTTAGCCACTGATTCGCAAAGTCCTAGAAGAAATTCAGTTTTGACAACTTGCCTGCAAACGGCTTGAAATAACAACATGAAATTCAAGTTAGTGTCAGTAAATATTCGTCCTACAGAGTCTAAATCTCTATAAAGAAAGACACGATCCCATGGGACAAGTACATGATCAAACACTACAACTGAATCAACTTCATCAAAGCGTGATGTCAAAGGGTGATCAAACGAATTTATACCTTTTGACGCGTAGGATTCACGGCCAAGAAACCTTAGCCCTGGAGTGTTAGAAGGGATAGCAAAAGCATAAACATAATCCGGATCAATGTGATTTCCCCCCACTGGCATAACAAGGATTTCGTCAGTAACTCCACCTTGCGTCGCTAATAAGCGAGCACCATGAATGATGATTCCTTCTTCTGTTTCGTTGATGATTTTAGCTGCAATAATATCTTCTTTTTCATTTGAGAATTCGATGTAATGGGGTGAGCGATTCACTTGTGGGTTAATGAATGTATGTGTAAAAGAAAGATCGTTCTTTTTTGCATGTTCTAGTACATTTACAACATTCTTGGCATAACGACCAGAAAAAAAGGCTGAAGAGGAGCCTAATGTCATTATCGCAGTATTAATGTAATCTGGAGATCTACCAATCGTACCTCCGCTTTTTCTTGCCCACAATTGAGTGGCTATTCTTCTGTTTGTTAAATGTTCTTTTGAAGTTGGGTGTTCGAATGCAAAATTAAATAGCTCATTGTTCTGATTTTTCCTTGTTAGAATAGAAGCTGTCTCAGAGTGGTGTTGCAGATCGTATAACGCCCCTTTACTTTTAAGAATTCCTGCAAATGCAGGATGCTCAGACAGTTTACCTTTAACTTGTTCTCCGTCAATCCATATGTCATTTTTCAATTGATCAATTCTTGCAATATAATCTTTACCTGTTGTTATCAAATTGATCGCCGCCCTTTTAAAGGATTCACTTATTTATATGCGCCTATTACGTGATGGTGCCTAGAAATTAGTGAGTTATCGTTAACTGGCTGTCTTTTCGAATTACCTTTAAAGATGGTAAGATGGGTCTATTCAAACATGGGAGGGCTAATAAAGTGCTGAACTGGAAAGTGAAGAGCTTTAATCAATTAGAAATAAATGAGTTATATGAGCTCTTGCAATTACGAGTAGAAATTTTTGTTGTGGAACAAAATTGCCCTTATCAGGAACTGGATGGGATGGACCGATTGGCTTATCATCTTCTTGGGTATGAAAATGGAGAGTTAAAAGCATACAGTCGCTTGTTTAAAGGAGGTATTCTCTTTGAGGATGCTTCTATAGGGAGAGTAATTGTTAGAAAGGAATCACGTCATCTAGGATATGGACAAGCATTAATAAATAAGTCTATTTCGTATATGGAATCACAGTGGCAAGAACAAACTATTTTAATTCATGCGCAAGAGTATCTGAAAGACTTTTACCAATCATTTGGATTCCAACCAGTGTCCGATGTCTATTTATTAGATGGGATCAACCATATTAATATGGTTAGAAAAACAACATAAAAAAACTAAGGTACAACATATAATCTCTCCAACAAGAAAACATCGCTGAAATTTCAGTGATGTTTCTTGTTGGACAAAAAAGTTAATTTGCATGTAAGATAAACCGACATAATCTTACACAACACATTTTATATCTGTTATTCTACAATTCAAACTTCTCCTGCAATAGTTAGCATTGCATAAAAAAACGAAGAAAATTATAATAATAAATTGTGTCATATGAAAAGGTTGTAGGAGGATGAAATGGAAAATAAAGATTTGAAAGAACTATATGAAACGGCTCGAAAATGGACGCTTGAAGCAGGAGAGCGAATAAAGCATTCACTTACAGATACGATTGAGGTGGAATATAAAACGTCAGCTGCTGACTTAGTTACGCAAAAAGATAAAGAAATTGAGCAGTTTTTTATCGAAAGAATTTTAAATGAATATCCCGATCATCATATTTTAGGGGAAGAAGGAATGTCAGAAACGACACCAGCAGATTATCAACAAGGAACAGTGTGGATTATTGATCCTATTGATGGAACAACTAATTTTGTTCATCAAAAACGGAATTTCGCCATTTCAGTTGCGATTTATAGAGATGGTTCTCCTTTGATTGGTTGTATATATGATCCAATTGAGGAAGAATTGTTTCATGGTTGCAAAGACAACGGAGCGTTTTTAAACGACGAAAAATTGCCAGTACTTACGAGCTGCTCAGTGGAAGAGGCCGTTATAAGTTTTAATCATTTGTGGGTAGTTCCTAACGAGAAAGTCGACTATGAAAAAATGCAACAAATTGTTTTAGATGTAAGAGGGGTAAGATCTATTGGATCGGCAGCTCTTGAGATAGCTTATGTTGCATGTGGAAGACTAGACGCCTACTTAGATTTTAGACTGTCAGCGTGGGATATAGCAGCTGGTATTGTCATTCTAAATGAATTAGCAGGAATTAGTACAACAATGGAGCAAGAAGATGTTGACGTCTTTAATTTATCTTCAACTATTTTTATTAGACCGGGATTAGATGAGAAGCTCACCTCTTATCTTTTGTAAAAGTTTCATTAAATTTTCAATAATTTCGTGAACAGAATATTTTAATAATAAGAAATTTAGCGAATCGAATTGACCGTTGTCGAATATTTTATTATTCTGTATAAGGGTTAAAAAAGTTCATACATAATTTTGATTCAAAGGAAATGATTGATAGTTTAGTATTTTTTATTTCAATAATTATTGGCTTAGTATTTACTTCGTCAATTTTTATATATTATCTCTTCTGTATCTTAATTTCAGGAAGGAGGACATAAGCAATCCATTCTTTGTGTAATAGATAGAAAATATAACGAAAACGATTTCTATTGTTTTTTATTCTGTAATCTTTTAAGAAGCTATGATATTTTCTCTCTATTAAGCACAGTTTAAGTAGTAACTAAAATAATAAAAGTGGGGTTAACTGAAAATGAAAAAAACATTGCTCTCAATTTTTATGCTTATGATGCTTGTTGCACTTGCTGCTTGTGGTGCCGGAACTACGGATGAAGAAACAACGGATCCAGTAGAGACTGAAGAAGCTGGTGAGGCTGCTCCAGAAGAAACTGCTACAGAAGGCGAAGAAATTACTGAAATAAGAATGGGATTTATTCCTTCTCAAGAAGCTGATAAAATTGCTGATACGGTAAAACCATTAGAAGAAAAATTAACAGAAATCCTTGGTGTACCTGTTCGTGCAGAGGTTATGATTGATTTCGTTGGACTTGTAGAAGGTATGAGAACTGGACAAATTGATATCGGATTCTTAAATCCATTCGGTTTTGTACAAGCTGAAAACCGTGCTAACGTTGAAGTTTTAGTTAAAGCGATTCGTCGTGGAGAAGATTCTTATGTAGCTCAATATGTGGCTCCAGCAGATTCTGAACTTGAATCAATTGAAGATATCGTTAATACTCCTGGATTAGTTTGGGCTTATGCTGATACTCTTTCAACTTCTGGTTATTTATTCCCTGCTTCTCAATTAGCCGATATGGGAGCGGATCTAACAACTCATTTCTCACCTTTAGTTGTAGGTGGACATGATAATGCCATTTTAGCTCTAATTGATGGACAAGCTGATTTTGCTACAACTTTTGATGATGCTCGTGACGTTTTAGAAGGTGACTATCCAGATGTTAAAGAACGTCTAAAAGTTATTGGTTACACAGAGCCAATTCCTAACGATACACTATCTGTACGTGGTGACATGTCTGATGAATGGAAACAAAAAATCAAGGAAGCTTTCTTAGCTTTTAATGATGATGAAGAAATGATTGCAGTTATGAACGAAGTATATACATGGGACGGAATTGCTGAGGCTGCTTCTGCTGACTACGACGTTGTTCGTGCCGTATTTGAAAAGTTTGAAGAAGATTTAGCAAACTAATATGATTTAAAAAAGGGAGAAGGCATACTTCTCCCTTTTCTCACAAAGAAATTAACTAAGTAAAAAAGAGGAGTTTCGTCATGATTGAATTTAAAAACGTTTCTTTAACATATCCAAATGGTCATCAAGGCTTAAAAAACGTTAATTTAAAGATTAATGATGGTGAGTTCATTGTGGTTGTTGGTTTATCTGGTGCTGGTAAATCTACTTTAATTAGAAGTATTAATCAACTTGTAAAGCCAACTGAAGGTGAACTTATTATTGATGGTGTTGATACATTAAAGTTAAATGATAGAAAATTAAAAGATACACGTAAAAATATTGGCATGATCTTCCAAAGTTACAACCTCGTAAAGAGAATGTCTGTTCTCCGTAACGTGTTGACTGGAAGTTTAGGACGTACAAACACGTTAAAAAGCATGCTTGGTCTGTTCTCTAAAGAAGATATCAATCTTGCAATGACTAGTTTGGCTCGTGTAGGGATTGAGGATAAAGCGTATCGACGTGCAGATCAACTTAGTGGCGGACAGCAACAGCGTGTAAGTATTGCAAGAGCTTTAACACAACAGCCTAAAGTTATTTTAGCAGATGAGCCTGTAGCCAGTTTAGATCCTCCTACATCACATGTTGTGATGAAGGACTTAAAGAAAATAAATAAAGAGGACGGAATTACTACTTTAATTAATCTTCACTTTATTGACATGGCAATGGAGTATGCTGATCGCATTATTGGCATGCGTGAAGGTGAAGTTGTATTTGATGGTCCTGCAAGTGAAGTCTCAGAAAAAACGTTCGAAGAGATCTATGGTCGCCCAATTAAGGAAGACGACATCATAGGAGCTGAGTAAGTATGGCAGCACAAGATAATCAAAAAGTAATAACAAATAATAAAATACCTGTCTTTCATAAGAAAACGAAATTAACTGCAACTTACATTTTAATTGTTGTTATTGCCTTTTACATTCTTTCGGCAATTTTTACTGAAGCTTATCCAGACCGGATAATTACCGGTTTACCTATTGTATTAGGATTTGTTATAAATGATTTCTTTCCTCCTAACCTTGGATACTACGCCAGAGTTACACCAGCCTTAATTGAAACGTGGAATATGGCATTACTTGCGACAACCCTTTCTGCTATTTTTGCGTTACCTTTAAGCTTCTTGGCGGCTTCAAATATAAATAAAAATAAAGTGTTTTATCAATTTATCCGTATATTTCTTAATGTAATTAGAACCATTCCCGAATTAATTTTAGCCGTTTTACTAGTAGCGTTTATGGGGATTGGAGCTATTTCAGGTATAGGTGCCTTATTTATCTTTTCACTCGGAATATTAGCCAAATTAATAAGTGAAACGATTGAATCAATTGATCCTAATCCACTCGAGGCGATTCGCGCGACTGGTGCCAATGTTTTTCAAGTGATTCGATATGGGGTTATCCCTCAAGTTCTACCACAGTACTCCTCTTATGTTTTATATGTTCTAGAAATTAATGTTCGTGCTTCAGTTATCTTAGGTTTTGTCGGAGCTGGTGGAGTTGGTATTATCTTGAGACAACAAATGAGCTTATTTAACTACGCTAATGTATCAACGATTATTTTAATGACTTTTATTGCAGTTACAATTATTGACTTTGTTAGTAGTCGTGTAAGGGAGCGATTATTATAATGAATACTAAAATTCAAATTGAAAAGCCCAAAAAAGGCAGCCGATATTGGTTACGCGTTGGAATTTCAGCGGCTGTTATTATTTTTCTTTATTATATCGCCCTTACTCAAACTGATTTATCTTACCGGGGGTCAGCTTTAAGCCCTGGCGCATTATTAGAACGATTGTTTTGGAATCCGTTTTTTGATGAGGCTGTTTTAGCTAAAGTTCCTAGTTACTTTGGATATATGTTAGAAACGCTAGCTATTGCTTATGCCGGTACGTTAATCGGTTCTATCTTAGCTATTCCAATTGGCTTTTTAGCAGCTACCAACGTATCTAAATATGCTTTTGTTGGTAAATGGATTTTAAATGCGATTCGTGCATTTCCAGAGATCATGTTTGCCATTATCTTTGTTGCTGCAGTTGGTATGGGACCTTATGCAGGGGTATTAGCAATTGGAATTAATTCCATTGGGATGCTTGGTAAATTATATTCAGAAGTAATTGAATCTATAGACATGAGTGTTCTCGAAACGTTTAAAGCAAATGGTGCAAGTCGTCTACAAACGATTTGGTTCGGGATCATTCCTCAAGTTGTTCCTGAATTTGCTTCTTATGCTATTTATCGTTATGAGATTGATGTAAGGTCTTCCACGGTGCTCGGAGTTGTTGGTGCTGGAGGTATTGGTGCCCCGATTATTATTGCTGCGATGCAACGTAGTTGGGAACAAGTTGGAATGATGTTATTAATTATTATTCTTGTAGTTTCAATCATTGACTTTATTAGTACACGAATTCGTAAACGTCTTGTGTAGTTAGAAGCAAGTTCATAACGAATCATTAAGAGGGTGACTCAATTATCACTGGCTTTCGTTCATTATATGTCTGTGTACAGAATCATATAAGAATGAAAAAAAGTGAAGGAGTCACCCTATTTTTATAAGAAAACAATTAAAAGGGGTTTTTACATTGCTAAAAGATTTTAAGCTCGTTATTTTTGATTTAGATGGTACCTTATACGAAGGGACTGATCATTTTGATTATTATGCTGACCACCTAAAGCAATTTGTACAAACTGATTTACATGAGCAATATTCAAATGAGTATGAATTAATGAAAAAAGGAAGCCATCCAGTTTCAATTGGTAAGGCTTACGATGTTAAACGTGATTTAATTCTAACAATTGACCCGATGACTTTAAGAGTTTCTGTTGCACAAAACTGGGATGGAACTTTTCTCACTGAAGAAGAAGTCGAAAGGCATTATTCAGATGTGATTCAATTTAATTTTAAAGATATGATTGCAATTGGTGATGGTTGGTGGTTACCTTTTGTAACAGCCAAACATTTTGGTGTAAAAGATTGTTATCCAAGTTATTTGGCAACAAAGGAATACATGGTTACCAATCAATTTACACTTGAACCATTGCCTCATTTAAGAGAAAACTTAAAAGAGTTAAGTCAACAAACGCAAATTGTATTAATGACTAATAGTGACCGCGAAGATGTAGGTCGTCTGTTAAAAGAATTGCAACTAGATCATTGTTTCGAGCATATTGTAACATCTGCACAAAAACCAACATATACGACCCCGTTATTTCAAGAATTAATGAACCAATATAATGTGGGAGCAGAGGAAGTTGTATCAGTAGGTGATAACTTTATTAATGAGATTGCTCCAGCTCTACTCTTAGGGATGAAAGGGATCTATATTAATCCTCATGGTTTTGAGATGAAACATAAATCATTGACGATCATTCCATCAGTTACAGCTTGTTTTGAATAAAATTAAATTAACTATTAATATAAGAGTGAGATTGTACGATATAAAGAAGGTAGAGAGGTTGGACGCATTTTGTACCAGCCTAGAAAGTGAAGTGAACCATGAGTCAGGGTGAAAGAGAACTTTTGAAGAGTGAGCAGAAATTCAACTCACTCTTCTTTCACAGTTCAAACGCTGTGTTTGTGTTAGATCAATTTTCAAAAATAAAAGAAGTTAACCCTTTTGCTTCCTTTGTAACTGGAGTTCATTATAATGAGTTGCTAAATATGAATTTTGCTGATTTATTTAGTCCAAAAGATTATAGACGCCTAGAACAAAATATAGAGAAGGCGCTAAGTGGAAATGTCTCTACTTTAGAAGTGACATTAAGAAATCAGCAATATAATGATCAACAGTTAAACCTCTCTATAGTGCCAGTTCTGCTAGAAAAAGTTGAAGAAATTATAGTAATTGCAGATTGCTCAAATGTGAACGCTAATAAAATTGCAATGGAAGATGAGTTAACGGGTTTACCTAATCGAAGATTTTTAATGATGAAACTTGCAAAGGCTGTAATCCAAGCTAATGAGTTAAACGAAAAACTTGCTGTCATGTTTATTGATTTAGACCGATTTAAATTAGTAAATGATACATTAGGGCATCTATTAGGGGATCGTGCACTAACGTTAGTGGCTACAAGACTGAAAATGGCTTTAGCTGAAAAGGATCTGTTAGCAAGAGTAGGAGGAGACGAATTCATTGTTCTTATTTCCAACCTACAGTCGCTAAAACAAGCTAAAGACACAGCAGACCAATTACTAGAAAAAATACGTGATCCAATTCTAATCGACGGTTATGAGTTTACTTTAACAGCTAGTATAGGGATAGCGATTTTTCCTGAGAGTGGAACAGAGGTTGAAACCCTAATCAAGTCAGCTGATGCCGCAATGTACCGCGCAAAATCTAATGGAAGTGATGCTCGTGAACTTTTTAAAAGGGAAATGCGCTATCATTTTTATGAAAAATTTCATGTAGAAAATGATTTAAGACGGGCATTGGATAGAGGGGAGTTTTCCCTTTACTTTCAACCACAGTTCAACGTAAAGACAAATGATTACTGTGGCGAGGAAGTTTTAGTTAGATGGTTCCATCCTACTGAAGGTCTAGTAAGCCCTAGTAAATTTCTTTCTATTGCCGAAGAAACAGGTTTAATTGTAGCTATCGGAGAGTGGGTACTTAGAGAGGCGTGTCTTCAGAAAATGAAGTTACTTGATTTGGGTTATCCACAAGTCCCAATGTCTGTAAATTTATCTCTAAGACAATTCTTGCAACAGAACATTGTCGACACGGTTCAGAAGGTATTAGAGGTCTCAAAACTACCACCACATCTATTGGAGATTGAAGTAACAGAAAGTGTAACGATCGACATTGATCGAACAATAGATGTACTAAATAGGCTTTTAAG
>NZ_BAUV01000067.1 GCF_000513135.1 Halalkalibacter akibai JCM 9157 | reverse complement strand
GGTCCCTTCCAAAAAGGAAGTTCGCCTTTTTGAAGGGATCTATACTATAGGGGGATGTTGCCGTGTTTCTTTTTGGGGAGTTGTTTCTTTTTATTTCTAAGCATTTCTAAGCCTTGGATGAGGCTTTTTCTTGTGTCACGTGGGTCAATTACATCGTCAACCATACCGTTTGCTGCTGCTACATATGGATTGGCGAATTTGGATCGGTATTCATCTATTTTACGTTGTCTGGTTTCGACCGGATCTGGACTTTCTTTTATTTCTTTAGCGAATATAATCGTAGCCGCTCCTTCTGGGCCCATTACGGCAATCTCAGCATTGGGCCATGCAAATACTAAGTCCGCTCCGATCGCTTTACTGTTTAAAGCTACATAAGCTCCTCCAAAAGCCTTCCTTAAGATAACTGTAATTTTGGGGACTGTCGCTTCTGAATAAGCGTATAATATTTTCGCCCCATGCCTTATAATCCCACCATGCTCTTGTTGCACACCCGGTATGAAACCGCTCACATCTTCGAATGTAATTAATGGGATATTAAAGCAATCACAAAAACGAATAAACCTAGAGCATTTATCTGATGAATTAATATCCAAACCGCCTGCCATCATCTTTGGGTTATTAGCGACAATCCCAACGGTTTCTCCTTCAATCCTACCGAAACCTATAACAATATTTTTAGCAAAAGCTGGCTGAACCTCAATGAAATTTTCATCATCTATGATCTTCTTAATTACATTCCGAACATCGTAGACTTTCGTTCCATCAACGGGAACAACATCAATTAGCTCTTGAATTCTCTCTTGTACTGGACGCTTATGCTCTGGTTCAACTTTCTGTGCGCGTTCTTCAAAGTTAGAAGGTAAAAATTCAATTAACTTTCTAACCTGCTCTAACACTTCTTGTTCCGTTTCACCAGTAAAATGAGCATTTCCGCTTACACTTGAATGAACTTTAGCTCCACCTAAGTCTTCTGAGTTAATTTTTGCTCCTGTAACACTTTCAATTACTTTTGGTCCTGTAATAAACATCTGTGATGTTTTCTCAACCATGAACACAAAATCAGTGATGGCAGGTGAATAAACGGCTCCTCCAGCACAAGGCCCTAAAATAACTGAAATTTGCGGAACAACACCTGAATAAATAGAATTTCGATAAAAAATGTGTCCATAGCCATCTAGTGACAGAACACCTTCTTGAATTCTAGCTCCACCCGAATCATTTAAACCAATGATCGGCGCGCCATTCTCAGCTGCTAGATCCATAATCTTTGAGATTTTCAAGGCATGCATTTCGCCTAACGCACCACCAAATACAGTAAAGTCCTGCGCAAAAAGAAATACAAGCCTCCCCTTAATCTTTCCGTACCCGGTCACTACTCCTTCACCGGGAGCCTCTGAAGCGTCGAAGTTTGACCCTCTGAACTCAATAAATGGATTAAGCTCAACAAATGTATCTTCATCTATTAATAAATCAATTCTCTCTCTTGCTGTTAATTTTCCTCTACTGTGTTGAGCCTCGATCCGCTGATCGCCACCACCTAGTTTTATTTTCTCCCTGCGATCCTCCATATTATTTATGTGGTCAATCATGTCCATGAAAGAACCTCCTTTAATAGAACTAGTTAATCTCTTGTTTATCTAAAAGGAAAAACCTTGCATATTCAGGCTTCAAACTAGCTTCCTTTGTTAGAACTGCATTCATAACTAAGTCTGCATATATATTAGCTATTTCTTCGATTGAGTAACGACCCGTTTCTTTATACCATTTGTATGTCCAGTTAGTCATACCAAATATCGCCATCGAAGTAATTGGAACTGGAATTTCTTTTCTAAACTCACCGCATTCAATTCCTTCAGCTACTAATCTAAACATCATTTCCTTATAACGGTTACGTTTCTTCTTGATAACATCAAAATAGTCAGAACCTAGATAGAGAGATTCCTGATAAAAGACCGTTACATGGGGGCGATACAATTCGAACATCATAACAAATGATTTTATCGTTTCAAATAAGCGCTCAGCGGGCGTTGAATAACGGTGATATGCGTCCTCTGCTTTATCTAAGATGTATGTAATAAAAGAATCATGAACAGTATATAAAAGTTCGTCCTTTGATTTGAAGTTATGATAAAATCCACCTTTTGAAGTTCCACTTTCTTTGACAATTCGATCAACGGTCACAGCATGAAATCCATTTTCTTCAAACAGAAGTAATGCAGCTTCAATGATCCGTTCTTTTGTTGGCTTTTTCTTCTTCTTCAACGTCCCACCACCTTCCTTCTTATATAAATAAATAAACCAACCGACTGGTTAGTCTGTATAAATTGTACGAAAAGTTCATACTATTGTCAATTATTATTTGAAACCGTTTTCATTTTTATTTGAATATTCCCTTTGTTTGAGTGATCTCGGTACTAAAAAGAGGCTAGAACACAACAGAAGTGTTCGACTAAGAACGAACGGCACTTATTTAGCGGATGAAAAGAAGGCAACTGAAAAAGGGAGTTTTTCCTTTTAAGGTTGCCTCTTGTGTGGAGCCATTGCTGCTTCCTTGAATCTGCTGGTAAGGTGAGACACATTTAATCCTATCTTCTTCAATCAAAATGTAAATGTAATTCAAATCCATCTTCACTGACTGTCTTACCATCACGATGGGACTCAATTAGTTGATTATACTCAACAACGAGTTCATTAAATCGTTCTTCATTTCTATTCAAAAGTACTTCATCAATTTGCTGATAAAGAAATTCCTTCTTAAAGTAATATAGTGAATACTCTAGAACTGCTTGAGCGTAAAGCGATTGGACAGTGCCTTCTGATCTAGATTGTAAACTTTTTATTACTTTTAATTGCCTTGTAACACTAGGGTTCATTGAAAACTCATTTATCATATGTATCCCTCCTATTACGTGATTATTGTTAAAATACCCATTAGGCAGAAGTTTCAAACATATTAGATAACTGAATTTCTCATTTTTATTATTTTAGGTTTAGATATTCTAAATCCGGGAAAAGGTTATGTAATTGCTAGACTACTTTGTCATTTTTCTTAACCCGCTTTTTCATAGTATAATAGTAAAATGTTTTGACATATTCTACTTTGAAAAAGGTGTGAAAGGGAGTGGCCTAATGGAAGAAAACAGTAAGCAACTAGCTCATGCCTTTTTACAAGGAGATATCCATGGTAGCTGGATGATCATTCAAGAGCACGTGAATGCCGGTATGAATAGTTATTACATTTATGAACAATTACTAACTAAAGCCATGCAATATATTGGTACATTATGGGAAGAAAATGATATAACTGTAGCAGATGAACATATTGCAACTGGGGTTTGTGACTTTGTTCTTAGTCGCTATGCTTTTCCAAAAGTACAATCGCACCAAGAACATAGACGAGCTATGTTCTTCTGTTTAGAAGGGGAAGAACATTATTTAGGTCTTAAAATGGTCCATTCTCTTTTCAAAGAAGAAGGCTGGAACTGCCGATATTTAGGTCCGAATTTACCGTTAGAATATGCCTTATATACGATTCAAAACTTTAAGCCAGACGTTGTTGGTATGTCTCTTTCTCTCTCAACTCAATTACCACAACTTAAAATCTATTTAGATGCATTTGATCAATTGACTGAACAACCTGAAATATTAATAGGTAGTCGGTTAGGATCAACAATCAATACGAATTTCCTGTCAATGTATAAAAATATTCAATTTGTTAATTCTCTTCAAGATGTTAGGCTTTGGTTTGAAGATGATGCTTTGCAAATTTCTCAACTATAATTAATAGTAAAGGAGGCTGAATGTTTGTTTTTGAATAAAGAAATTCCTATTCCTATCTTCAAAGTTAACCGACAATTAGATATTATCGAAAATAGTAATCAAGTAACTAAAATATTTGAACCTGCCTCTAATTTTCTCGTGTTAGTAGATGAAGGCAGTCAAAAAAAAGTGAGTCATTTGTTATTAGAAGAAACTACTAGGTCATTTGAAACTAATCTACGTACATTAACAAACCCAATTTCCTTATTTCAACTTTATGTTTCTTGGGAAGGAGAAGGGACAAGCGGTTACGTTGTATGTATGGAGAAAGAATCTGATTATCTTCTCTCAACTCAAACACTTCATAAATTGAGAGAAGAATTACACTCTGTTGACTTTAAAAGGTATGAGGCTGAACTTAGAAAAGAAATGCTTCCCTCCTTATTAAACATCAATTTAAGTGATTTAAGTCGTTTGTCGCTTAATGAGTACGCAGGTTCTCTAGAGGACATACCTGCCAAAATTGACACGGTTCTAGACTTGATTAGTGT
This sequence comes from Halalkalibacter akibai JCM 9157, assembly GCF_000513135.1. Classification (GTDB taxonomy): domain Bacteria; phylum Bacillota; class Bacilli; order Bacillales; family Bacillaceae_D; genus Halalkalibacter; species Halalkalibacter akibai. The sequence continues at coordinate 10,734 of NZ_BAUV01000067.1, read as the reverse complement.
TCTGCGTCCAGAATTAATTGAGATAGGTAAGAGTGACTACCTTGATTTAGTCACAACGGAACTTACTAGTATTAGTGCCATTATTCATTATTTGATTGCTGTTTCCCCTCCTAAAGGTCATGACATATAAAAAAGAGGCTCCTTAACTAAACGCCCTTCTGTCTAATGGACAGACAGCTTCTAGTTCAAGGAAAACCTCTTTTTTTTATTGAGTTATCGGTAAACTAACCGTAACTACTGTTCCAACATTGACTTCACTATCAAACTTCATTAGACCTTTATGGCTTTCAATAATTTTATAACTCACCATCATACCAAGCCCCGTACCTTTTTCTTTCGTCGTATAAAAAGGTTCCCCTATTTTCTTCAGACGATCTTCAGGAATTCCTTTTCCTTGATCACAGAATTGCAGGGTGATTTTTTCTTGCTCCACTTCTGCTTTTATATGAATTTTCCCGCCATTAGGCATTGCTTCAATCGCATTTCGAATAATATTAATAAATACTTGTTTTAGTTCTTTATCTACACACTCAATATAGGTGATTCGCTCTGGAAAATGACCTACTAGCTCTATGTTGTTCATAATGGCTTGAGTGTCAAGTAGCATAATAACATCTTTTAGGATCGACATAATGTCATGTCTTTCAAATCTAACGGCATGAGGACGTGCAAGAACAAGAAGTTCATTAATAATTAACTCAATTCGATTGAATTCATTCGCCATAATTCCAAGATATTGCTGATCGCCCTTATCTTCAGCCTGCATGAGTTGTAAAAATCCTTTTAACGCTGTTAATGGGTTTCGAATCTCATGAGCAATACCTGCAGCCATTTCCCCTAGTGCTGATAACATTTCTGATTTCCTGAGTAAATCTTCTGTGTTCCTTTTTTCAGTAATGTCTTCAGCAACTCTTAAGAATCGCTTCAATTCAAAAGATTCATTTACAATTGGCATGAACGTAACTTGTTCCCACTTTTCAGAACCATCTGTAACAAACATACTTGTTCCATCCCAACGTTTCCCTTGCTTCACAACTTCCCAAGCTTCTTGCAAAGTTTCACGAGCTATTTCACTTTCATACAAGTTGAAAATTGATTGACCTAATAGATCTATCCTGTCCATCTTTACATATTTTTCATAAGTATGGTTCACATAATCTATTAATCCATCTTCATCCACCATCATAATACTAGCAGGACTCTGTTCAAGTGCAAAAGACTTCATTTTCAAAGCTTCATTCATCATTTTCATTTCAGTCACATCTAAAAACGTTATAACAACTCCATGGATGAAGTTTTCTTTTGTACGGTATGGATGTAACCTTAAACGATACCATCGACCTTCGTTACTTTCAATATAATGCTCTTTCTTTTGATGTGACTGCAAAACATCTTTTGCTTCTTCAATTAAATGGTCGAAGTCCATATTATGTGATAAGTGTGAAAGGGGTCTTCCAATATCAACATCCAGTAAATTAATTAGCTTTGTCACTTCAGGTGTAAAACGTTTAATATTTAACTGTTCGTCTAAGAATAATGTAGCTATATTAGTACTGATTAATAGGTTGTCGATATCATTATTCAGATCTCTTAATTCTTGTATTTTCTTCTCATGTTCCACGTTAACATTTACAAGCTCTTCATTCACTGATTGAAGTTCTTCATTTGAACTTTGCAACTCTTCATTTGCTGCAATTAACTCTTCATTTGTGGATTGGTACTCCTCATTAGAAGTCTCGAGTTCCTCAATCATTGTTTGTAGTGATTCTTTCGTATAGCTAATCTCGGTTTCTAGATCAGAAATTAATTGTTGTACATTTTTTTCAAGGTCATATTGTTTCGTCTCATACGAAGGATCTTTCGTTTTTTCTTTTTTTACTTCATTTAGAAAAACAATACACAAAGGTGTGTTAGATTCATTTTTTTGTTTGAATGGCTTTACAACTAAATCAACAACCTCATCTTTTTGATCGCTAAAAACCTGTATATGATCATAATGGATATCAATTTGTTCTTCTCGAACTTTTTTCAATGCTGTACCAATCGCTACTGATAAATTAGTTGAGACCATTTTCAAAACGTTAAAGGTAGCATTGCCAATTGGCATCCTTAGGAACCTTTGCACATTTCCACCAGACAAAACGATATCGTTATTCTCATTAACGATCATGCAAGGCGATACAAAGTGTTCTAATAAAGTCTCGTATATTGGATTTAATTGTTTAGTAGCATTAGCTTCTGGATATTGAGTATACATCTTGGTTCCTTCCAACTTTTCCGTTCTCCTGATAGTCTGTGTTCTTAACAAATTCGAATAATCTTGTTTCTCCGTATCTAAATATTTAAAAATCTTCCACTTTGGATGAATCGGCTGAAATAAGTCAGTAAGTTTACCAATTGTTTCACTAGGACCTAAAAACATATATCCTTCTCGCCTCAACGCAAAATGAAACATGGATAGAATCTTTTGCTGTAAATCCGCCTGAAAATAAATTAGCATATTACGGCAACTAACTAAATCAATATTCACAAATGGAGAATCTTTAGCAATATTGTGCGGAGCGAAGATAATCATCTCGCGTATTTCTTTTTTGACCACATAGTTATACCCAGTATTTTGAAAAAATCTTTCTAAGCGTTCCTTGGAGATTCCCACAATGACTTGTTCTCCGTATTGGCCAGCACTTGCCTTCTTAATCGCATCACGATCTAAGTCGGTTGCAAATATCTTGACTCGAAAATGTAAGTCATTTAAGTCTAGATATTCACGGATTAAAATCGCAAGGGAATAAGCTTCTTCTCCCGTCGAACAACCAGCTACCCAAATTCGAATATCACTTTCATTCTGCTTGATTTTTTGCTGAATCAAAACGGGAATGACTTCATTTTGAATAATTTTAAAAGCTTGTTCATCTCTAAAAAATTCAGTCACATTAATGAGTAAGTCTTGTTGTAATTTCATTATCTCCTCAGGATGACTAATTAAATACTCCTTATACTCTAGTAAACTGGTAAATGGCAATTGGTTGATTTGAATTCTCTTCTCAATTCTTCGAAGAATGGTGTTTCGCTTATAGCTAGTAAAATTAATTCCACTTTTCCTTTGAATTAATGAGCAAATTTGTTCTAATGCAAAGTTAGTCTCTTCTTCTTTTCCTTCACTTGAGAAATTAATCTTCTTGTCTAATACAATTTGTTCAAAAAGTGATGCCATTTCTTCTGGACGAACAACATGATCTACTTTTCCTGTCTGGATTGCATAATTAGGCATTTCCATGAATTTAGCAGATTCCTCCGTTTGGACAATCACTGTGCCACCAGTATCGTAAACGTAGCTTAAACCAGATGAACCATCATTGCCTTTTCCTGATAAGACAACAGCTATACTTTTTTCCTTGTTATATTTTGCGAGTGAACTAAAGAAATGGTCGATTGGATAAGTTAACCCTGTATCATTCGATAATTCTTGTACTTTGAACTTACCATTTTCGATGTTAATAAACGTACGTGGAGGTGCAAGGTAAATGGTATCTATTTCAATCGGCATATCATCTTTTATATGTTTAATACCGACCTTTGTTTTCTTACCTAGCAATTCATGCATGTAACTTTTAAATTTAGGAGATAAATGCTGTATGACAACATACACCAAGCCTGAGTGTATATTCACTTGTTCAAATAAGTGTTCTAAAGCTTCAAGACTCCCAGCAGATGCACCAACCCCAACAATATAAGGTTGAATATTAGTAGATTTATCATTTAACTGTGTTACTTCGGTACCTATTAAAGATTTCACCCGCCACTTCCTCTCGCATATACCACTGCTGCTATGCTTTACTCTTAATCAGACTACATAGCCTTAATAATTTTTCAGCTACATTTTATTTTCTTTTGCCATTTTCAACTGAAAAGCTCTTTCCGTACGTGCGTCCTTTGATAATTTAGGACAAGAATAACAATACTTTCCTTCTGATTTCAAATAACTCATACAACAAGCGGCCTTAATTCTAACTGGTTCTAAAGGTTCCCACCAACTATCAACAAATCGAAATGTAACATTATAGGGATTTCTTTTTAATCCTGCCAAACTCAGGTCGATTGATTTTAATAGTTCTACATCCCTTTCGATTTTAGGTTGATCACCTAATAAAAGCCATTTCGTCAGATGGTTATAAAAGGAATTTGCTAATAAGCCCCAAGTTTGTTGTTTAGACAATCCTGATGCTTCGGCAATATTAGTAAAGACCGGCTCTAACTTAGTAAATAAACTTGCTACTTTACTTCTAAGATATTGTTCTCTTTCTTCGTCGGGAATGTCTTCTAGCTGTGGTTGAAGAATATATATCATTGCGTTTTTCCCGTTTTCATTCAAAGTTAAACCTTCAAAAGATAACCATTTATTTTTTAATGAAACTAAATATAGATGAGCAGTAACTAGATTACCAAACCACTTCATCAGGTTAGCTCCACCTACTTTTTTGTCTACCGCATTAAAACATTCAGTCCTACTAGTAACTAAGTCATTTATAACTTCGATCTCAGTCATATCAACCATGGAGACACCGGGCAAATCTATAGAATAGTCAACTACTACTTCTACAAAAAAGGATGAAAGAATCTCTTTTAATTCTTGCTTCACTATATTTCTCCATTCTATCAAAATCATTTTATAACTAGTATATCAAATTATTGGTAGCAGGACGAACCTATAGGCATAAGGTATCTCAGAAATTTTTGGAATAAATTAAAAGCCACTAAAAAAGGTAGTTTCACACCTTTTTAGCAGCCTATTAATTTATGTACCAGGTACTTTTATCTTTTCTTGTGGTTTATTCTTTCCATATAATCTCTTTGCTATTTTGGGTGCAAATTGAAACAAGATAATTCCCACTATAGCAGATAATAAAATAAAGACACTACTGAACGCTTTAATAGGTCCTGCGGCCAAACTAGCAATTATAATTGAAAATTCCCCCCGCTGAGTAAGTGAAAAGCCCGCACGCAAAGCTACTCGTTTAGATAAACCGAACCATTTCCCACCATAAATACCAACAGCTATTTTTGCTACAATCGACCAAATAAATATAATTACTAATAACCCGACCATTGGAATTCCCTCATCGAATGCAATCGTAGTCCCAAAATAAAGGAAAAACAACGGAAGCATCAAATCTCTAACAGAAACAATCATATGTTCAAGTTCATGCGTCCTTCTAACCTCAGCTAACATAATTCCTGCTAAAAAAGCCCCTAATACTTCTGATAAATCTAAATACAAAGCAAGACCACCATATGCAAGTGCTAATCCAATGATGAAAAGAATAAAAATATCTTTACTCATATGACGATCAAAGAAAGTTCCTAGCTTACTAAATAGATATTTTCCAATTAATATCGCACCAAGTGTTAGCGCAAATACTTTCCCCATTAATAGCATAAGAGAGCTAAATGTAAGATCTATTCCAGAAGTAAGACCTACAAGAATAGCAACAAGAACGGGAGCAACAAGATCTTCAAAGATTAGGAGACCAAGAATAAATTCCGATTCAGGATTTGCCATTCTTTTAGAGCTTTCTAATAATTTGGCTGTTATAGAAGAACTTGTTGCATAAACAACTCCACCTATTAAAACAGACGTAATTATATCTAATCCAAATAGTATGCAAATTAAGAAAGTTACACCAAAACTTAATACGACATCTAAAGACCCTGCAGGAGTAACTTTTTTCGCAACGTTTGCTAATTGAGTAATGGGAAATTCCATCCCAAGCATAAAAAATAACAGAACGATTCCAACTTCCCCAGCAAAATGTAATAAATGCGATCCTGATAAAAAACCTCCTAATGCGATCCCTAGTAAAATAAAGATAATTACTTCTGGTATTTTCCACCTTGTTCCTATAAAACCTGTTAGAAACAAAAGAATGAGTACTAAGCCCGCACCCAACATTTCTGGAATTTCCAAGAAACTCACACCGCCTCTCCGCTACAAAGACGTTCAAATTCGTTAATTTGGTCGCTCTTACCAATTGCCATGATCGTATCACCAACAAGAAGTTGTTCTGTTGCTTCAGGACTTGCAATTACTTCTCCCTTTCTAAATATACCTACTATCGAAACTCCTGTACGCTTTCTAATCTCAAGTTCTTTAATCGTCTTCCCCGCTACTGGAGAATCTTTTTTAAGTTCAATCCACTCTGTAACAATTTGACTTTTAAAAATTTTCATTTGATCACTACTTACAGGTTGGAAGACGGCACCTAGAAGTTGAGCTCCAAGTTCACGTGTTTCGTCAGCCGTTAAATCTATTGCAAAATCTGCTTCATCGTCATCTGCATCTTGAAAGAAATATAGTTCTCTCTTCCCTGTATGGTGAATGACTAAAACGATCATGCTTCCTTGTGCAGTCGTAATAGACATTTTTTTCCCGATACCAGGCAAATTCGCCATTCTTACATCCATTGTTCCAAATCCTTTCCTTCGGTCGTTTGTGACCTTTTTACATTCCTTCTTCTTCAAATCTTTTTAAATCATTTTTATGTCCAATGACGATAAGAATATCACCCTGCTCAATATGATCAGTTGGTGTTGGTGCAATGTTGATATCTTCTCCCCGTTTTATACCGAGAATGGTACAACCATATTTTGCTCGGATATCTAGATTAATCAAAGATTTATTAGCAACTTTGTTTGTTGCAATTAATTCAACAATACTATAGTCTGCTGATAATTCAATATAATCGACAATTTTCTCAGAGGTCAAATGCTGTGCAATCCTTATTCCCATATCTTGCTCTGGATGAACTATCCGATCTGCCCCTATTTTTTCTAATACTCTTTGGTGGTAATAGTTTTGAGCCTTTACCCAAACATTCTCAACCCCAAACTCCTTCAGCAGTAATGTGCATAAAATACTTGATTGTATATCATCACCAATGGCAACAACAACATAATCAAAATTACGAATACCAAGTGACAAAAGAGCCTTCTCATCTGTACCATTGGCAATGGCACTATGTGTAGAGTGCCTTGTCATTTCATTAACTTTCTCTTCTTTCGAATCTATAGCTAGAACTTGATGGCCGAGTTTATATAGTTCTCTACATACGCTACTTCCAAATCGACCTAGCCCAATTACTGCAAATTGCTTTTTTACCATTCTTTACTCTCCTTCATTCGCTAAAACTGTATACGCTTGTCTCAAGAGGATATTATAACATCTAAGACAGTTTTATTTAGTTCTAATCTTCGTATTTTCTTAGTATGTACCATCTTATTCATAACTTTCTTAACCCGTACTTTATGACGAAAAAAACCCTCACCTGTTTCCACAAGTGCGGGTTTCTCTCATTAACCTAATACTTTTTTTATTGCTTCTAACACTCGGTCAGCTTGGAATGGCTTTACAATGAAATCTTTTGCTCCAGATTGAATCGCATCAATCACCATAGATTGTTGCCCCATTGCAGAACACATAATAACTTTTGCTCCACTATCAATTTGCTTGATTTCCTTTAAAGCTTGAATCCCGTCCATTTCTGGCATTGTGATATCCATAGTCACTAAGTCAGGGTTCACTTCTTTAAATTTCTCAACTGCTTCAGCTCCATTTGCAGCTTCTCCAGCAATTTCAAAACCATTTTTAGATAAAATATCTTTAATCATCATTCTCATAAAAGCTGCATCATCAACAATAAGTACCGACGCCATTTGCTTCACCTCATTACAATTTGATCAAGATTAAGATTCTTGAATTACTTTTTCTAAATTCAATAGTGTAAATAAACGCTTTTCCAACTTCACTACGCCACGTAGATAATCAGCTTCCACTCCACCTATAACTTCAGGAGGAGGTTCAATCTTCTCAACGGGAATATCAATTACATCATTTGCTCCGTCAACAATCACACCAATTTCAAGTTGATCTTTTGAAATAACGAGAATTCGAGTTGCTTCATCATAGGCTTTTTCTTCAATTCCAAACCTTTTTCTTAAATCTATAATCGGTGTGATGACCCCACGCAAGTTCATGACTCCAGTTACGAAAGGAAACGTTCGTGGTATTCTTGTAACTGGCTGCATTCTTTCAATGGATTGAATATAATCCACTTCAATCGCATATTCTTCATCCTTCAATTGAAAGACAATTACTTTTAATTCCTGTTTTAACGCTGTTTCAGTCGACATCATTGCACCTCCTCTGTATGCGCTACTTAATTAAAGCATTCGTATCAACGATAAGTGCAACTTGTCCATCGCCAAGAATTGTTGCCCCAGAAATAGCAAAGACTTCTTTTAAGTAATTTCCAAGTGACTTAAGGACGATATCATGTTGCCCAATTAAGGAATCCACGACTAGTCCAGCAACCTTGTCACCTTTATGAACAATGACTAGCGAATAAAATTCCTCTTCATTTTGGTCTCCAGGCACTTCAAAAATATCCTTCAAGAATATTAGAGGAACAACTTTCCCTCTAAAGTCGATTACTTTTTGATTATGAGCACTGTATACGTCCGTCTTATTAACTATTGCTGTCTCTACAATAGATGATAACGGTATTGCATATTTTTCTTTTTGAAGTTCAACCAGCATCACATCAATAATAGAGAGTGTTAACGGTAATCGAATAGAAAAGACAGATCCTTTTCCAAGAACTGAATTTACTGTCACGACTCCACCTAATGATTCAAATGTATTACGAACAACATCAAGTCCCACTCCACGTCCTGAAACGTCCGTGATTTTCTCCGCCGTACTAAACCCTGAAGAAAACAATAACGCAAAAACTTGTTGATCTGACATTTTGCTTGCTTCTTCTTCAGTAACAATTTTATTGGTTAACGCCTTTTTCAAAACTTTATCACGATCAATACCTGCACCATCATCTTCAATTTCAATAAAGACGTTATTACCACTGTGATAAGCTTTTAGTACAACAGTACCTTCCTCAGGTTTGCCAGCAGCTAAACGCTTATCCGGTGTTTCAACACCATGGTCAATGGAATTCCGCAATAAATGTACGAGTGGATCTCCAATTTCGTCGATGATTGTACGATCAAGTTCTGTTTCCGCACCAACAATTTGTAAATTCACCTTTTTGTTTAGATCTTTAGACAAGCTTCGGACCATACGAGGGAAACGGTTAAATACTTGTTCCACTGGCATCATTCTCATGTTTAAGATAATTTCTTGAAGATCACCAGAAATGCGTGACATTCTTTCTACTGTTTCGTTTAATTCATTATTACGTAAATCACTAGCAATTTGCTCTAAACGCCCACGATCAATAACAAGTTCTTCAAATAGATTCATGAGAACATCTAATCGTTCAATATTTACACGAATCGTTTTATTCATTTCTGCTTTTTGCTTTGTTTTAGGTTCCTCTACCTTAGTTTGTTCAACTGACTCAACTGGAACATCAACTTGAGGCATTTCTTCCACTACTTCACTAACCTTTTCTTGAACAGGTACCGCAATCATAGAAGAGTTAATAGGTTGGACGACTACATTTGTAATCTCTGACACCTTTAAAATTCGTTTTTGAATCTCATCGCCTTCTACTTTTGAAAGAACTGTTACTAAGAAATCTTGATCAAATTTTTCCTCTTCTAGAAGCTCAGCAGAAGGAGTAGATTTAATTACTTCTCCGACTTGCTCTAGCACATCAAAAACCATGAAGACTCTAGCAGCCTTTAACATTGCTTTTTCATCAATTGAGATCTTGATTTGATAAGCGCTGTATCCTTGTTCAAATGACTGATCAATTACTGTACGCTCAAATTCATCATATGACTCTTCAAGCAAGAGCACATTAGCGTCTTCTTCTGGTTGAACCATCTTTTCTAATTCAGCCTCAAGCGAAGTTGGTGATTCGCCTTTTTCAATCTTCTCTAATTGCTGTACCACTGCCGAAACATCTCTTTTACCTTCTCCACCAGTAGCAATATCTGTAACCATTGCCTCTAGATCATCTACAGCTAAAAATACAACATCTAAAACCGCTGACGTAGCTTCGAGCTTAGAGTTACGAATAAGATCCAAGACATTTTCCATGTTATGAGTTAAATGAGCTAAATCCTCAAATCCCATCGTTGCCGCCATTCCTTTTAACGTATGAGCAGAACGAAATACTTCGCCGACAATGGACAAGTCATTAGGGGTTTGTTCTAATTTTAATAGATTATCATTAATGGCTTGAAGATGTTCCTGACTTTCATCAAGAAATACATCTAAATATTCTGTGTTAATCAAGATTTCATTCACCTCGATGCGCCCTTTATTGTCACGTTTTTACACATTCTGAGCAAAAACGACAAACGAGCTTTTTTTCATAATAGCATATTTTCAAAGAAAATAGGCAGTGAAATTAGGAAATTTGAAATAGTTTTTTTATCCTATTCCTTAGTCCTTTAAGAGCAAAACGTTTAAAAATGACTTATAGTCATTCAGATTCAATGGTTTAGCAAAATAATAACCTTGAACTTTATCGCACCGCTGTGTTTTCAAAAATAAAAGTTGTTCTTCTGTTTCTACCCCTTCAGCGATAACTGAAATATCAAGAGTATGAGCAAGGTTTATAATCATTGAGATAATTCCCTCACTTTGTTTCTCTTTGCCAATATTTCTCACAAAAGATTGATCAATCTTCAACTCTTGTATCGGAAGTGAACTCACATATTGCAACGAACTATAACCAGTACCGAAGTCATCTAAACTAATATGAACACCTA
>NZ_BAUV01000068.1 GCF_000513135.1 Halalkalibacter akibai JCM 9157 | reverse complement strand
CTTCATAGCACCGATGAAGACCTTTTCTCGCATTATTTGAAGCTCAAATGGGCTTCATAGCACCGATGAAGACCTTTTCTCGCTTTATCCGAAGTTCAAATGGGCTTCATCACGATGATGAAGCACTCAAAGCCAATAAAAAAGAGACAAAAATCAATATGATTTTTGTCTCTTTAGGTCGGTCCGTATTTAAACCTTGCCCTTTACGATAGATAGCTCTTACAAGAACATAGCTGCTAACCAACCAAAGATAAACAATGGAATGTTGAAATGTAAAAATGTTGGTACACATGTATCCCAAATATGGTTATGCTGCCCGTCAGCATTCAATCCTGCTGTCGGTCCTAACGTACTATCAGAAGCTGGTGCGCCGGCATCTCCTAAAGCCCCAGCTGTTCCAATTAACGCAATAATTGCTAAAGGTGAGAATCCAGCTGCTAAACCAATTGGCACAAATAAAGTGGCGATAATAGGGATCGTTGCAAACGAAGATCCAATGCCCATTGTAATAAATAAGCCAATTAGAAGCATGACTAGCGCGGCGGCGGCTTGGCTTTCGCCCACAATGAATGAAGTCTGAGTGACAAGTAGGTCGACATGACCTGTTGCACGAATGACTGCGGCAAAACCAGAAGCAGCTAGCATAACAAACGCGATAAATGCCATCATTTTCATGCCTTCTGTTACAACCTGATCAGCTTCTTTCCATTTTAAAGACCCGCTCATTAATAAAACGATCAGTCCCGTTAGTGCGGCGATAATCATGGAATCAGTAATCGTTTGAATGATTAACGTTGCAACAATAGAAATAATAGCTGCGATGACTGACCACGTCGTATATCCTTGTTTCTCCGACTGAGCTCCTATTATTTCTCGAGCTTCATACGTACGATTTTTTCGATATGTGATCAGAACCGCAATGAGTAATCCAACTACAAGCCCGAGCGTTGGCAAAGTCATTGCTTCTGGAATCATCGCAAGTTCTATAGTTAATCCGTTTTCCGCCATGTTATCGGCAATAATCCCATGAAAGATTGCACCAAATCCATAAGGTAAAAAGATATATGGAGCTGTTAAACCGAACGTTAAAATCGTTGCAATCGCCCTGCGATCGACTCCAAGTTCATTTAAGATTTTTAAAATTGGCGGAATCAGTATCGGAATAAAAGCAATATGAATCGGCACTACATTTTGTGAGAAACATGAAACAATAACTAGTAAAAAGAAAATTAAAGCTTTTGATAAACCTTTTTCCGAGAATCTCCACTACGACCTACTAATTTAATTACTCTTTCTACCATTAACTCTGGTAACCCTGTTCGAGCAATCGCAACAGCAAACGCCCCTAAAAGAGCATAACTTAAAGCAACAGAAGCACTTCCACCTAGACCATCACTAAAAGTTGAAATAGTCCCTTCAATGCCGAGTCCTCCTAGTAATCCTCCTACAATTGCACCAACCGCAAGTGCCAGCACAACATGTACACGAACTAAACTTAACACTAACATAACTACAACTGCAGCTAAAACTGCATTCATTAAAATCAACTCCAAATCCTTTATCCTATTAAATCGCTAATATATTAAAGCACTCAATTAAACTATCATTATATTAGGATAGTTGTCAACAGGAAAAAGCTTCATTGATTTCAAAGACCCTTAGTAACAGACTAAAATCTGTTACTAAGGGTCTTTGAATCAAAACGATTCTCACAAAATTTGCGGGTTAGCACTAGGGACATTTTCTATCTCATTCACTGGCATATCTATAAGATCATTATCCATGTACGAAACCAAATTTCCAGATTGATTATTAAAATAACCATTTACCATCCCTACAGCTGGTTTTCTATTTTGATGAGTATCCCAGTTTGCTTGATTGTTATGGCCAATGAATACTCCTCCATTTGAATTGATCTGCCCAATATTAACTGCTCCAAATAAATTATTAACTGCCAACTAAATCTCCTCCTAAGTTGTATCCACCGTTCTACTTCTTCACCTATAGCTTATCTTCAATAACCTATAAAACCTACCTATAATAACCTATTCAGATGAATGAACATGGTGATAAACGCACAGTTTGGATTTTTGGTGCATAAACTAAAAATGAGGTGATTGAAAATGAAAAAAGACTCCTACGTTATTTTTGAAAGCATTAACGTCAACATAATAGATACAAATTCAGGCATTTTTGTTGGAGAAAATATGCAAATAAATTGGAATTCAAATACGAAAAGCGTTTCTGGCATTAGTTTAAATGGAGAATCTAACTGGGCAGTCGGAAATGTGGATCTTATTGTGAAGTCTGACTTTTAATTAATTACTCTCTTTTTGATACTCAGCTATTATCATCTCTTTAATCCAATTAGGAATTTCATCGTTGTTCATTTTTTGCAGCTGCTCGAGGAATCCATTTTCATTATCTGTATCTGTCATATAAGACTTTATATCACTTGGTTCGTTATGATCACCAGTGATGTTACCGAAACCTTGAGTTTGCTTTTTAAAGCTTTCAAACCCCGTTGGAAAGTTGTTACCGATGTTAATGCACGAAGCTCCTTCCACCGTTCCAATTCGTATGGAGCCAATTAGGAAATTCGGGTTGAATGAAGTCACAATCGCCCTCCTATTTTTCTTTTATGTCTGGCTTAATGGTGAACGTATATCCTTTTTGATTTGGTTTAATGATCTGATCTGCTTGTTTTTTCTTAACTAGATGGTCCTTCTTAAATTTGACTTTATCTTTATCAAGTTGATCTTCTTGATTTACTCTAACACCTAAATTGTTGCCTAAATTAAGAGCTCCACTTAAATCCTTTATATCAAGTTTGTCTAAACTAAAAGTCAGATTTTCAAGTTTTAGATCATGTACATCTATTTTTTCAACATTGATATGGTAGATCGTTTCCTTCTCACTTAACGTTTCAATCAACTTTTCCAGTTTTTCCAATCTTTGAATGACCTGTTCTTCTTTCTTACTTCGAGAAAACCAATTAAGCCAACTCATAAAATTAGTAGTCAGTTGTCTTTTGGACTTTCTTATTGGAAAAAATGATATGTTGATTATTCGTTATCTGGTTACCGTCACCGACAATTGAACCGAAGCCTTCAGTTGTTTTTTTGATGGCTCTCCATTTTATTGGAGTGTTTTTTCCATTTAAGAGAGCAGAAGAATTTTCAATACTATCGACATAAATTTGATTAAACCTGATTCGGGCCATTTCAACTCCCCCATTCTATATATACTCTTACTACTATATGGGGTAACACAGTACATTTATGACCTTTTTAAAGGAGGAAATGATGGATAATAACTTTGACCCTGTTCGAGAGTATTTCACTAAAAATGGTAATAAAGATGAGGTTTTCTCTGGCATTGGCGATTATGTACGAAAAGTTCTTGCACAACATTTTCCTGAGTCTGACTTAACACAGCCCTCTTCAAGTGAGCAACATGTGAGAACCGCTCAACCTTACCAACAAACAAAACCTATTTTTACTCTACAAGAACAAATAATCGAACTTCACGGCTTTGTCATTGTTCAAATACCACTGGCTGAAGATCTATTAAACCATTTAATCATGGAAGCAAATACAACCCATCTTGTTCTTTATGGCTTGCCATCCGGAGAACAAAAGAAAATCAAGCTGCCGAGTTGTGTACGTTCAGATTCAGCTAAAGCCATATATAAGGAGCAGTTACTTGAAATTCGACTTCCCAAAATTCAAGATGACCACTATCACCAAATCGCAGTTAAACGAGGGTGAATCAAATCGCAGGCCTAAAAAAAGGGGTGCTAAGTAACATCTTAGCACCCCTTTTCCTTATTATTTATTGATGTGCAGCAATTTCTTGCTCGAGTAATTCTAGCATTTCACGACCTTCGTCCCCAACTACTTCATCACGGAAGAAGTCACGTACTGGTAGTGCCAATGTGCGGAATTCTTCACGCTCAGCCTCTGTTAACTCAATAACCTCAGTCGGATTATCTGTATCATTAATAATAGAGTCTAGTAAGCTTTCGTTCATTTCAGCTTGCATTTCAAATACACGTGGTTGCATTTCTTCTACCGTTTCATCAATGAGTGCACGAATATCTTCAGGCAAACCATTGTAAAAATCAGGGTTTACTGTCGTCATGGCAACATAGTTGTTATGGTTTGAAATGGTCATATGACTTTGTACTTCGTGGAAAGATGCGTCTTCAATAAAGAAAATTGGATTCTCTTGACCATCAACTACTCCACGATCTAGTGAAGTGTATAACTCAGACCAGGCTTAGAGGGGATGGATCTGCCCCATAAGCACGGTAAGATTCCATAATTAAAGGTGATTCTTGCGTACGCATTTTAAACCCTTGGAAGTCAGCTGGTGTTCTAAGCTCGTTGCTTCCTGTCCATTGCATCGCACCTTCTGTGAAGAAAGCAAGTGGTTTAATGTTGTGAGCTTCATACATACCAGCTAAATGTGTATGTAGGGCCTCACTAGTATTTAGAATTTCTTGAGTTTTTTCTTGATCATCTGGGAATAGGAATTGTAGAGCAAATACTTGACCTTCTGCTACCATTCCACCTGTAAATCCTGGTGAAACAATTGCAAATTCCACGATTCCGTCTTGAAGTTGCTCAACCTGATCCACCTCACTACCAAGTTGACCAAACTCAAATACGTCAATATTGATTTGACCATCTGATTTTTCATGCAGTAATTCTGCAAATTCAGCAGCATATTCATACTGAACTTGACCTTGTACTTCTTCCGTGACAAATTGCCAATTATAAGTTCCGTCCCCTCCTGCACCTTCACTACCACATGCGGCAAGTCCGAGTGACACTGCTCCTGCTAAAGCTAATGCTTTAAAACTTTTTTTCAAAAACATCAAATTCCCCCTGTTTATTTTTTTATTCTATTAGAAAGGTTTTCTCTTCTTTTAGCTATAATAGAAAGAGAGAGATTTCCTCAAATAGTATGATTAACACGGATGCTATCAGTAACATAATGATATATGGCGGTGTTCCTTTAATAACATCAAGATACGATTTATTAAAGACCGCACTTGCGGTAAATATATCGACTCCAAATGGTGGAGTAGCTGAACCGAGTGCTGCTTGAAAGACGATAACAACCCCTAAATGAATCGGATCGACTCCTGCTTGTATAGCAACTGGGTAAAAAATAGGTGTTAAAATTAAGATAACGACAATTGGATCCACAAACATACAACCGATAAAGAAGAAGATGGCTACAATTAGTAACACTTGTAATGCAGTTGGATCAGCTCCAAGTACTGCTTCTGAAAACATTTGTGGAATTCGAGCTCTTGAAATCAACCAAGAAAAAGCTTGACCGGCTGCAACTAAAATGAACACAGCTGACGTTACTAAACCTGTTGATAACGCAATCCTTGGAATATCAGGAATTTTAATCGTTCTAAATATAAACAACTCTAAAATTAAAGCATAGAGAACTGAAATCCCGGCCGCTTCTGTAGGACTAAAAATACCAAAGTAAATCCCACCAACAATAATAGCTGGAAACCCTAGTGGGAATAGAGCTCTAAGCGTTACTTGATAACGATCTTTCCATGATTGTTTTGGCGCTCTTGGAATGTTATAAATTTTGGCGTGAATCACACTGTATATTGCAAACATCGCAAAGATGAGCAGACCTGGACCAATTCCAGCAATAAATAAATCTCCTACTGAAACGCGCGGTGCAGCCAGAGCATAGATAATCATCCCGATACTTGGTGGGATTAGTAAAGCTATATCACTCGCATTAATAATTAACGCAATTGCACTTGAATCTTTATAACCAACTGATAGAAGCCTCTTACGCATTGGACCACCAATCGCTACAACAGTCGCTTGAGTCGAACCTGAAATGGATCCGAACAAGGTACAAGCTGCTGCCGTTGTAATAGCGTAACCGCCTCGTAAATGGCCGACAAACGCTCCAACAAAGTCTAATAGCCGTTTCGATGTTTTTCCTGTAGACATAATGTCTGCTGCAAAGATAAACAGCGGAACCGCTAGTAGAACATAGGAAGAGATTCCTTCCATCATTTGCTGAACAAGGAACATTGGATTTACATTCGGCATAAAGAAGAGCACTACAACAATCGATGCCGCGATCATCGGAATCATCATTGGAAATCCGAGGACGAGCAACACGATCATGACTGTTAACATCGTTGCTATCATTCTATTTCCTCGCAGTCTATTTTTTAGTTTGTTAGATTTGGTTAAGAGTAATCCTTTTTCTCTTGAGCCAAATACACTTCCTTCTCTTTTATGTTCACCCACATATTACGTAAAAATTGAATACCACCAAGAACGAAGCCAATTGGAACGAACATGGCAAATAGATATACAGGTACTTGCATGGCCGTTGTCACACGTCCCGATGCAACTAGCGACATAAAGTAATCAAAGGCAAAGACAGACATAACGAAGAGAACTACAGCGGTAAGAGCAGGAATAAAAATGGCAAGTGCTTTTCGGATTGGAAACGGTGCTAGGTCGTAAAATGCTGACATACTTATATGTCTACCTTTTCTTGCTGCATAGCTGATTCCCATAAATGTAGCTACAGTTACAGCAAACCTACTTACTTCCTGTGAGAAAGCCCAACTAGATCCCGTGATGGCGCGACTCAATACATTCCCTACAACCATAATGGCAATTAAAATGATCGAATAACTCAGAATATGTTCTTCGAGCTTCACCATCCAGCGGTCAATCAAACGCAACACGTTCAACTCATGATCTCCCCCTTCCTTTTTAAAAGTGGATAAACTACATAGTAACCATCATACTGGAAGATGTTTCCCATCTCAAACACGATATACAGCCTTAATATAGTCTGAAAACTCGAAATCTAGCCTAAGCCTAGCTAACATTCCGGAACTAGCGAAATCCTCCAAACAGCGCTCATATCTTCTGGAATGCTCGAGCCAAAAGGAAAAAGGCTTAATCCAGCGCGGGATTAAACCTTTTGTTTTTAAGCTTCTTTATTTATCGCAAATAACGCCAAAGTTCTCGCCATTGCACCTGTTCCACCAAGTGGTCCTAAGTCGGTTTCTTTTGACTGCCAAGCGGTTCCTGCCACATCTAGATGAACCCATGGTGTCTCTTCAGCAAATTCACCAATAAAAAGACCTGCTGTTATGCTTCCAGCTAAACGACCTGGTGCATTATTTAAATCTGCGACATCACTTGTGTAGAGCATTTTTTTGTACGGCTCATAATTAGGCAAACGCCAAATCCATTCACCCGTCTCGGCTGAAGCATATAACACATCTTCCATTAACTGTTCATTATTGGTTACTGCCCCTGTTGTACAATCTCCAAGTGCAATTAACACGGCACCGGTTAATGTCGCTACATCAATGAGTGACGTAGCTCCTAATTGTTTAGCATATGTTACCCCGTCGGCTAAAATTAACCGACCTTCTGCATCTGTATTGCGTACTTCGATTGTTTTTCCACTTAAGGAGCGAATCACATCTCCTGGTTTAAGTGCTGATCCATTCAACATATTTTCTGAAGACGGGATCACTGCTAGCACATTCACTTTTGGCTTTAATGCACCAATGATGTCCATTGCGCCTAAAACAGCTGCCGCTCCACCCATATCCATTTTCATCGTATGCATATTTTCACGTGGCTTAATGGAAATACCACCTGAATCAAACGTTAACCCTTTTCCTACAAAACCAATAAGCTCGTCCGACGTTTGATCGCCCATATACTTTAAGACAATCATCTTGGGTGGCTGATCACTTCCAGCTGCAACGGCAAGTAACGCTCCCATTCCTAGCTTCTCCATTTCTTCTTTTTCAAGTATTTCTACTTCAAAGCCGTGTAATTGCGCTAATTCTAACGCTTCTTCAGCAAGATCCGTTGGTGTCATTAAATTTCCTGGCACGTTAACAAGCTTCCTAGCTCGATTGGCGCCCATTCCGTATATGTATCCAACAGTTGCCGCTTCCTCGAGCAATTCCTTATTTTCTCCGTATAATGTCACTTCTTTAACTGTGACATCAACCTCGTTTGTTTTTTCTTTGTAATCCACTTTCTCATATAAACCTAGTGCTAAACCTTCTCCAGTTAAAACCGCAGCTTCTTCATCAAGCACAGCATCTGACGTGAACGTTTTTAAGATCACACCTAACTCTTTTACTTTATCAAGACGCACTTGTTTTCCAACCAAAGCCATTTTTTCACGCAATAGATCTGCTGTTAAATTCTGCTTTTCTCCTAGATTAACCACATATACAACTTCTGTTTGTATTTGACCGAGCGTATAAAGCTTTTCTAAACGGAACTTCCTTTTTGTTAGCTTTTGAATTTGATTATGTAAAAGTTCATTTACCTGTTTAATCTCTTGACTCGGTGGCTCATTTTGAAATACACCAACAACGACAGCATCGTGCACAGTTTCAGCTGTGAACGTATTTAAAACAGTAAACATTCCAATCACTCCTTTATAAATGTCTCAACTCTATTATACAATTTATTTCGAACAACGAATGATTTTTTTGCAATAAAATTCTCTTGCTTAACGAACACTAACAAAAAAGAAGCTAGATATATGATATAATGAATGACAATCTTAGTGTTGTTTTTAAGAAGTTTTAACTAACCTCTTAAAAGGTATAAAGGTTTATACTCGCTTGTTTAGAAAGGACGTTTTATCTACAATGGAAATCTTTCAAAATTTCCCGTTATGGGCTGCTTTGTTTGCGATAGGCTTTGCACAATTTGTTAAAGTCCCACTCGCTTATATTGCAACACGAAAACTAGAATGGTCTTTACTTACAAGTACAGGGGGAATGCCTAGTTCGCATTCTGCCGCTGTTACGGCTTTATCTACAGCGATTGCTCTAGAATTTGGTCTTGATTCCTCTGTTTTTGCCATTGCAGCTGTATTCGGGATTATTGTTATGTTTGACGCAACAGGTGTCAGACGCCATGCTGGATATCATGCAACTTATATTAACCAACTTGTAAGTGATTTTCATAAGTTAGTCGATGAAGTTAAATCTTGGCCTCAAAAAGAAGAAACAGAAAAACGTAAAGAATTAAAAGAATTGTTAGGCCATCAACCAATCGAAGTGTTCTTCGGGGCTCTTTTAGGTATTTTTCTGACGATAACTCTTCATGTAATTATTCACTAAATCTCTTTTAGAAAGGAGATTAATTGATGCGACTTATATCAATATGTCCAAGTAACACAGAACTTCTTGCCTATTTACAAGCAACAGATGATCTAGTCGGGATTGATGACTTTTCTGATTGGCCACTCTCTATTAAAAATCTTCCGAGACTCGGGCCAGATTTGTCTATTCGAATGGATGAGGTGGAGGCACTAGCACCAGATCTTGTCTTAGCTTCTCTAAGTGTACCTGGTATGGAGAAAAATGTAGCTGAACTCCAAAAAAGAGGCATTCCACATGTTGTTTACAATCCTAACTCGCTAAAAGAAATTATTGAAAACTTATTAGACCTCGGCAAACGTATTAACAAAGAAGTTGAAGCAGAAAAAACAGCTCAACTTTATCAAGACATCTTACATACGTATAAACAAAAAGCAAAAATGGTTGAAGCTGTTAGTCTCTATTGGGAGTGGTGGCCAAAACCCGTTTTCACGCCTGGAAAAACGAATTGGTTAACAGAAATTAGTCAACTTGCTGGTGGACGTAACGTCTATGATCATGTTGAACTGGCTAGTGTTCAAACCGATTGGGCTGATGTCTGCAAACAAGATCCTGATTATATTTGTTTAGCATGGGTTGGTATTCATACAGAAAAAGTGAAACCTGAATTACTATGGAAACGTCCTGATTGGCCTGATCTAAAAGCTCTTCAAGCAAACAAAGTACTCATACTTGAAGAAGAACTTTATTGCCGACCATCGCCGCGGCTATTGCTTGGTTTAAAAAAATTAGCAGCGATTCTCCATCCTGATATCATGCCTAATGATGATGGTATGGATCCATTACTTTTGAGTGAATAGAAAAGAGGATTATCCAAAGTTGTCATTTGACGTTTTGAGATAATCCTCTTTTCTTATCCATTATTAAGTTGATTTCGGAATACTTGTACCGCATCATTTTCGTTCATACTTTTTAACTCTTCTTCTGTCAGCTTGCCGTTACCTTTTTTAATTAAATAGACTTCAACTTGCTGCTTACCCCATTCATTAAACACTTCATTAATTGTATCATAATATAAATCAATTTTATTTCCTTTAATCGCAGAGCCAGTATCTGCTACAACTCCATAACCATACCCAGGGATAAATAACACACTTCCAATTGGATATACACTAGGATCTGCTGCTATCGTGGAGTAAAGGTCACGTTTAACTTGAACTCCAGAAAAAGTAATACCGTATGCTGGGTGATCCGGATTTTTCCCTGTAGACTCGTATCCTGCCGTATAGCCTGTAGCTACAACTGTTTGAGATGGATATTGTGACCAGTCTATGGCATCTTCTAATGCAACAGGCGCTGACTCAACTACATCCTGTGACATCGACTGTTCTTCTGTTTTCATTGCCGGTAAAGCTCTAGAACGTAAAGAAGTTCCTTTATAGGCATTATCTCTCGCAGTATAGATTTCTGGCTCTGAACTTGATTCCATATAATTTAACATCCATTGTTGTAATTCAGCTGCACTAACTCCCGAAAAAGTATTAAACGTTGTGAATAACGCGATCACAAACAAGCCGCTCATTATAAACCTACGACTAAATGTTTTCAAGATTACCACAAATTTCACTCCTCTCATGAAAACAGCATTTCCAGAGAGAAGGGAAATTATACAATTAAATTAATGGAAAATTTAAACAATCAGATTAATTACATCTACATAGACATTTATTTCGTTTTAAATTGCTTCATTTGTTCTTCAAGTTGTAAGCTTGTCTCTGCTATTTTTTCAATACTTTCAACAATTTCTTTTGTAGATTTTAGTTGTTCCGTACTTGAAGCCGAAATTTCTTCACTTCCGGCTGCCGTTTGTTCTGTTACCGCACTAATGCTTTCAACAATCTCTAAAACGTCTTTTACGTTTTCAGTAGAACCTTTTGTTGATTCATTTAAGTTATCAAGGAGTTTCGTCATGTTAGCCATTCCTGTTTCAATTGCATGGAACACAGTCTCTGTTTTTTTCATAATCTCGAATTGTTGACTCTGAATCGACTCGCCGTTTAAAACAGCTTCCTTCGCTTCGGCCATTTTACTTTCAATTGAATTCGTCATTGTGAAAATAGAACGAGTGGCCTCAGCAGACTGTTCTGCAAGTTTCCTCACTTCATCGGCTACAACAGCAAACCCTTTACCAGCTTCACCTGCCCTCGCTGCCTCAATAGCTGCATTTAACGCTAGTAAGTTCGTTTGTTCTGAAATACCAGCAACAAGCTCTGCCATTTTCTGAATCGACTGAACGTTTTCAGAAAGAGATTGCACAGAATAAGAAAGGAGCGAAGAAGCTTCTTTACTATTTTGAGAAAGCTCTCTTTGTTCTTCTACCGCCGCTTCGCCTTCTTTCACAGCAGTAGAGACTTTTTTGCCATAGTTATTAGCCTCTTCTACCGCCTTCACATTAGAATCAAACGCTTTTTCTAAAGACTCGACATGAACAACAGCTTCTTGCAGATTCTCAGACACTCTTGTCGTCCCCGCTGCCATTTCCTCAGTCGAGACCATCACTTGTTTACTTGTTTCAAATAAGTGAACTGTATCTTTTTTCACATTGCCACTGAAACTAGACATCTCCTCACTAGCTTGGCGTAAAGAGAAAATTAAGGATTGTAGTTGCTGTACCATTCTAACAAAAGATAAAGTTAGACTTCCTATCTCATCCTTCGTTTTTACTTCCATTTCTTCAACTACTAGGTTACCTGAAGCAACCTTCTCAGCTTGTTCGGCAATCTTTCTAATTGGTGCCGTAATTGTTTTTGTCGTCCAAAAACTAATAATTAAAGCCGCTACTAAAAGTAAAATGCTGCTTATAATTGTCGTTATAATTAACCGCTGCAAAGCTAGATTTGAATGTTCTGTTAGCGCCTCATAATAAGCCGTGGTTTCAAGATTTAATAAATGAAGATCATTCAATATCCCTAACGATCTAACAGATTGACGTAAAACTTCCGTACTATTTCTTTCTTCTAGTGCCGTTAATGCACCCGCTTCTAAAAGATTGTATTTCTCTTCAACTTGTTTAAATATAGGTTCGTTCACATCACCAGCTAGCGCATTTCCTAGTTCGTTCACCCGTTCTCTTATTTGACCAAGTTGACCAACTGCCGCATTACGGTTCATTTCTGTTTGATTATAGGCATAATTATTTAAACTTTGCTGACCCGTCACAACAGCAGCATCTAATCTTTGAACTCCAATTAATACATGAGCATACTCACGATTCGAAGATTGGATTGAAATCATACTCATAAGAATATACCCTACAAGCATTAAAGCTAAAACTAAGACAGCGATTGACTGTGATAAAAGCTTATGTTTTAATTTCATTTAATTACGCCCCCCGTCTTCCTCAACCTTTTGAGAGCCACTAACAATGTCCTCACTCCACTTACTTACTTCTTTTTGATAGCTTTCCTCATTTACAAGACGAAACGGCGCAAGTCCAACTCCAGCTTCTTGAAGTCCTAATTCTATGTTAGATTGATTCAATAAATCTCCTGATACAAAATCTATTACGACTTGATACACCGCTTCATCAATATACTTCATCATAGAAGTAATAACGGCTTTCTCTGCAATAAAGTATTGGTCAGAATCTACTCCAATTGCATAGATTTCCTGTGCTTGCGCTTCTGTTAAAACGCCGACTCCTGTTAATCCTGCTGCAGCATAAAGAACATCAGCTTCGTTATCAATCATATCTCTAGCAATCTCTTGACCTACTCCAACGCTACCAAAATCATTTGCATATTCAACTAGGACTTGATAGCTACTATCAACACTTTTAACACCTTGCTCAAAACCAGCTTTAAATTTATTGATTAACGGTACATCTGCCCCGCCGACAAAACCGACTACTCCCGAATCAGTTGCCAAACCGGCGGCAATACCAGCTAAGAAACTGCCCTCGTGCTCTTTAAAAGTTACTGAGATGACATTCGGTAACTCAGACCTATCATCGATTAAAACAAATTGCTGATCAGGATTTTGTTCAGCTTTTGCTTCTAAATCATCTTTCACCATAAACCCTAACCCGATAATGAGATCATGTTCACCATCTATTAATTCTTGTAATCCTTGCTCATAGCTTCCCATTTGCTCAAGCTCACGATAATCAAAAATAATTCCAAGTTCATCTCTAGCTTGAATTAAGCCTTGAAAAGCGGCATCACTGAATGACTGATCGCCAAGTCCGACGTCAGACAACATAATACCAATGCTTAATCTCTCTTGTTCTTCAACCACCAATTCCTGCTGGCAACCTGTGATTAAAGCTATAATCATCAATCCTAAAACGGCAATGAATTTATTCACTTTCTCATCTCCTCTTCACGCAAATTCTTGTGTTGTATAAATCGCATAGCTATTACATCGGAATTTTTTTGCTGTAGGTTAAGAGAATTAGTGAAGTTTATATATTACCAATTTTTTGTTTTTTTATAAAAGGCTCGAGCAGGAGTCAAGTGCCTTCCGCTCCATTCCACTTAGTTTTCACCAACAGTATATTTTCCTAGAAAAAAAATACTTATAAAATGACATAAAAAAAGCTAGGTTCCCCTAGCTTTTGCGTGAAGTATTTAAAACATTTGATATCCTCTGACTCTGAGCATCTTTATGACAATTCCTGCAATTATGGCTCCAACAAAACCAGAGCTTAAAACAAGGATGTCTACAAAATGTAGAGAAACTAAGTCAGCCAATAAAAACTGAAAGGAGGAAACTGGTGCCGTAAAATAATCAAAAAAGCCGACATCATCGACAATTAATATCACGATAATGGGATAAAAGAAAGCCATAACCCACGTTGAACGTAAAACCATATTTAAATAGAAAACCGATTCCAAAAAATAAAATTAAAAAAAGTACCATCGAAATTAATAATTGTGGTAAATTCACTTCTTGCACCCCCGTATTCTTATTAAGTTTACTTAACACGGGACTTTGAAGTCAACTTATTGTCATGACATCTTTGTGGCAATTTGAAAGAGTTTTTTGCTAAAGCCTTATTCTAAACATAAAAACAACCTAAAACCTTGACTAGGCTTTAGGTTAACATATTCTATCTTTTTATCGCTCTATTCATTAACTGAGCTTTTTTATGATTTTGTTTGGTGATTTTCACCATTCCCTTTACACTGATCGCATGTTTCACTGCCACCTAATAGAAGCTGGAAGTAACCTGTACCCTCACAATATGGACAAGTTTCAGCATGATTATGTTTATTTAATTGTCTCATTCTCTCCACCCCTTGACCATTTATTGTAATAAGAAGATATTATCAGAATTCTTAAAATAT
>NZ_BAUV01000069.1 GCF_000513135.1 Halalkalibacter akibai JCM 9157 | reverse complement strand
AAACTCAATCGGTTTTTAAACCTCTTGAGTCCGTTATATCAATTTATTTAATAGTAAACCAGCCATTTTCAATTACTTTTTGATACCAATAGTAACTTTCTTTTTTGGTCCTCTCTAACGTACGGTAATTTACATGTACGATACCAAACCTCATTGTATATCCTTCTGCCCACTCAAAATTATCTAGTAATGACCAAGTGAGATAACCCTTTATATTAACCCCGGAATCAATGCTTCTTCGTAGCGCTGTTAAATGTTGTCTCAGATAGTCAATTCTCCCTTGATCATTCACGCGCCCATCAATCGGTTCATCATTATAACAAGAACCGTTTTCAGTAATATAAATCGGAACCGATCCGTAATTTTCTGTGATGTACTTAAGAACATTATAAAAACCTTCTGGATACACATTCCAACCAATATCGGTTTTCTGATAGCCTTGATCAACTCTTTCATGATCAAATAGCCCACTATTTTCTTTGTAACGTCCCACACTACCTGTGTAATAATTAATGCCTAAAAAGTCTATAGGTTGACTAATGATCTCTAAATCATTCTCTTCTATTGGGACTGTTACACCTTTGTTTTTGAACCACTCTACCATAAATTGCGGATAACTCCCTTTGAATACAGGATCAAAGAACCATTCAATAAACCAGGCACCCGCTCTTTTACAAGCGTCAATATCTTCTTGTTTATTACTAAAAGGTTCATTCCATTCTACATTCGGAGCATACCCAATCTCACCAGATGTCTTTAACTCCCTAAACTTGATAACTGCTTTACCATGAGCAACCATTAAGTGATGCGCTACATTTGTTGCTAACTGTAAATCTGTAAATCCTGGTGCATGAGCCCCTATAAAATTGGATAAGAAAGACGAACACCACGGTTCATTTAATGTAATCCATTTATTAATCTTTCCATTAAACTCTGTAAACATCGTTTCCGCATATTGAACGAATGCGTCAATCGTTTCTCGATTATCCCAGCCTCCTTTATCTTGCAAGGCTTGTGGCAGGTCCCAATGATATAATGTACACATAGGTTCAATGCCATTTTCAAGTAGCTTATCGACTAAGCGGTGGTAATAATCAAGGCCTTTTTTATTCACCTCTCCAGTTCCATTTGGATAAATTCTTGGCCAAGCTACTGAAAAACGATAAGCTTTAATTCCAAGGTCTTTCATAATCGCAATGTCTTCTTCATAACGATGATAGCTATCACAAGCCACATCACCATTATCACCGTTCACAACTTTGCCAGGAATCTTTGAAAAAGTATCCCAAATGGATAACCCTCTTCCATCCTCCTGTGTCGCTCCTTCAATTTGATAGGAAGCTGTTGCCGCTCCCCAAATCAGATCTTTTGGGAATTGAATAATAGTCATAAAAACACCCCTTATTTTTTTGGATCAGATCAACTTCAAGCAAACATGCCTAACGCCAATTACATTCTGTAATAGGAATAATTGCTAAGATCTTTACAAACCTCAATATGTAATACGGAAAAGTGAAGAACATGTTATTTATAAAAGTAGTCTGTTTCTCTTATTATGAGTCGTAATCTTGTTAACAATACTGTTTTTACTTTTCAAATACTATATATCAAAAAAGACCAATCATTAGATTGGTCTACAAGATTTTCTTTCAACTAAAGAAACTGGAATTTTTATGGACATATATTGTTTCTTCTTATCACTTATTTGTTCTATTAAAAGGTTTGCAGCTGTTTTACCAATTTGAGCAGTATCTTGTCTAATTGTTGTTAGAGCTGGAACTGTGTATTGAGCAAAATGGATATCATCAAAGCCTACGATAGAAATATCTTTAGGTACCTCTAACCCTTTTTGTCTAATCTGTTCAATTGCTCCTAAAGCCATTAAATCCCCTGCAACATAAACAGCTGTCGGTCTTTCATCAAGGCTTAGCAGTTCATTCATTGCCTTTTGGCCACCCTCATACGTAAAGTAACCGCCGTTCACTATATACTGCACTGGTATTTCTAGATTATACTTTTTCATTGCATTTTGATATCCTACTAATCGCTGAACACCGACGAAACCTTCTTGGTGACCAGAGATATGAGCTATTTTTCGATGCCCTAAAGAAAATAAATAATCAACTGCTAATTCACTTCCATATTGATTATCACTAAATACAACACTTGCTCCTCTACTATCTAAGTCGATGACGACTGAAGGGATATCAGAATTCATTAATTTTTCAACATCCGGGTCATTCATATTAGAACTAACTACAACTACTCCATCTACTCCTCGATATTGAAAATGGTCTAAATACGTTTTCGAGTCGTTTCCTATTTTACTTGATGCAAAAAGCAAGTCATAGCCATTTTTTTCAACGCTTTTTCGAAAGCTCTCAATAACTGCGTTAAAAAAGGGATGTTGCATACCAGATTCCTCATCAAATACAACGCCAATAGACCATGACTTTTTTGTTGATAGGGTTCTAGCACTAGAAGACGGAAAATACCCCATCTCATTAACAGCTTCCATTATTTTTTTTCGTGTTTTATCAGCTACATCAGGATAATTATTTAAGACTTTTGACACTGTCGTAATAGAAAATCCTGTTTTCTTAGCTATGTCATATATAGTTGTCATTTTAATTCCCCTTTTTGACTGAAACGACTATTTCTCTCTTATTTTAATTTAAATCTATAAGATGAATTCAGTCAATAACCAAATAAATACTAGTTAATTAGCTTATATTTTTGAAAGACCGTATAGTGCAAACTCATAAGTATATAAGCGAAGACACTAATGCCAATCCCTACAAATAACTTAGGGAAATGAATCGCTATTAACACATAAGCAATTACCCATATAAGTTGAACAAGGGCTTTCAGTGGATGAAGGATTACTAGACCACAAGCAGCCTTGATATTTTCTAACGTTCTATATTGAAAATGTGCCATAACAGAAAACACATTTATAAAAGTCATCATGATTAATGAACCAATTCCAATTATGGCTAAATAAATAAAAAATTGAATCGACTCATCATAAAAGTATGATACGAAAGAAAAATTCACATACAAAACATAAAATAAAACTAGAAAAATAAGTCCAATTACATTTGATCTTAGAAATTCTTCTTTAAACGTAGTAAAATATTTTCTAAATAAAGGTATTTCTTTATTTCCCTTAATCCACTCTCTAACAACTGAAAACAAAGCAACCGTTGAAGGCATAAAACCAAATACCCCTAAACCAAGCAGAAAAAATAAGAGCCAGAGAATATTTAGTGCTATAAACTTATAAACAAGTTCTGCTAAGTTATAAATAATTTTCCCCAAAGTCTACACCTCTAGTTCTAATTTGCATAATAGCGCCTTGCTAATAGTATACATTATTACCATAGCAATAATTTACTATTAACAAGACGCTATTTTTTTGCAAACATTAAATTTAACTTTTTACAGCACCCTCAGAAAGACTCGCAATAAACAAACGGTTAAACGCTAAGAACACAATAATTAAAGGTACTGTTGCCCAGAATGTACCAGACATGATCATTCCGTAATCCATTTGACGTGCATCATTAAGAGCACGTAATGCCACCTGTAATGTATGCATAGAAGGATCACGCAAAACAACTAATGGCCATAAGAAATCATTCCAAACTTGCATGAACACAATTATTCCGAGTGTTGCAAATGCAGGTAGTATCATTGGAACAACGATATTCCAGTAAATCCGGAAATTAGAGCAACCATCAATTCTAGCCGACTCGATAATTTCAAACGGAACACCATCTTTAATATATTGCCTCATCCAAAAGATACCAAAAGCATTTATTAAACCAGGAACGATAATAGCTTTATAATCGTTTAACCAACCTAATGTTGTAATGATATAGTATTGAGGGATTAACCCAAGTTGCGGTGGAACCATCATTGTTATAAGAATTAATCCAAACAAAATGGTCTTCCCTTTAAATTCTAACTTTGAAAAAGCATATCCTGCTAAAGAGCATAAGAACAAAACCCCAACTGTAACGGAAGTAGCAACGATAAAAGAATTCAACATTGCACCGAAAAAGTCAATACTTCCTAATACTTTTTGAAAGTTCTCAACTAAATGTGCACCTGGTGTAAATGGTGGCGGAACTTGGTTGATTTCTCTATTAAGCCTCGTCGCCATAACAAACATGTAATAGAAAGGAAATAGGGAAACGATTGCTCCTACAGTTAAAAATAAATAAACAAAAAATTTATTTGTTGCAAAATACTTACCACTTTTAATTGTTTCCTTAGCCATAAGATCCTCCTCCTAACTCACTTTCTTAGAACGGCCAACTCGGTTAGTAATTAATAAGTTAATTGCCGTCATAGAAATGATAATGATAAACAAAACTATTGCTGCAGCAGAAGCTGTTCCGAATGAATTATATACGAAAGCATCTCTCCATAGGTATGCTACAACTGTTATCCCTTCTTCACGCAATCCCCTACCTAAGAAAATCAAAGGCTCAGTAAATAATTGGAAACTTCCGATCGTCGCAGTGAATACAACGAACATTAAGATTGGCTTTAACATTGGAAGCGTAATAAGGCGAATCTGTTGTCCCACTGTTGCACCATCAATTTTAGCTGCCTCATATAGTTCTTTTGGAATACTTTGCATCCCTGCTAAGAATATGATCGTGTTGTAACCAACCCATCTCCAAAATACCATTGTTGCAATCGCAATTTTTACTGGCCAATATTCTTGATTCCAACGAATTGGATCCATATCAAACATGCCCAAAAGATAATTGGCAAAGCCAAATGGTTGGTTATTAAATACAACACCAAAAATAATGGCTACGGCTACAATTGAAGTAATATAAGGTAAAAATATTGCTGTTCTAAATGTGTTACGAAACTTAATTAGTTGCGAATTTAAAGCAAAAGCGAGTAGAATACCAATGAATATTTGAGGAAGTGTCCCCATGATCCCAATTACAAAGGTGTTCTTAATAGCGGACCAAAAAACTGGATCTGTGAAAATCAACTCGAAATTTCTCCAGCCCGTAAAGGTCATAGGTGTTAACCCATCCCAGCGGAAAAATGACAAATAAAAACTAAAAATCATTGGGAATAACCCAAAAATGGCAAATAAAAAATGGAGAAACGAATAAATAAGCTGAAAGAGCAGTTCGGCTTTTTTCCGTTAGTTTAGAATTCTTGGTTGTCTCCAAAATGTAACCCCCTTAATGTAAAGTTAGCTCCTTGTATTAATTGTTTTTTGTTGATCTTCGAGAATGGCTCATTCTGTTACATTCTCAAATTGTTACATAAGCCATTCTCGAAAATGGCTACTCACGTAATAAAAATCAGATAAAATGACGCTTATTTTAGAAAGAGACATATGTTTTTTGATGATAAAGGATAGAGGGTATGACTTCCAAAGAAGGTCATACCCTCCGAATCAATGATCTTATTGTCTTTCTAGAATTCTGTTAATACGCTCAAGCGCAGCTTCCCATTCAGCTTCAGGATCGCTACCTGCAGAGATGTTATCAAGCGCTTCTTTAAATTCATCATCTACTGGATAGAAATTTCTGCCTTTAAATACTTGTTGTACAGCCTGTGCAGCTTCACCAAAAACTTGTGCAGTTGCAATTCCACCAAAGTATTCGTCAGTGAATCCTTCGAAATCAGGCATTTCGTAAACTGCTGGTGCAGAAGGGAATAATCCATAACCTAGGAATGCTTGTAACTGCTGTTCTGGAGCTGTTAACCACTCGATGAACTTATAAGCTTCTTCAGCGTGCTCAGTTTCAGCAGGAACTGTTAGGTAAGAACCACCCCAGTTTCCAGCACCTTCTGGCATTGTTGTAATGGACCAAACACCTTCATTTGGTTCATTATCCTTGATTACCCCTTGCATCCAAGCTGGAGCTAACATAGTAGCATAAGAACCGTCACCCATGCCTGAGAACCATTCTGGAGTCCATAAAGGAATATTACCTACTAAACCTTGATCCAACAATCTAGCCGTGTAGTTATAACCATCTTTAATTTGATCGTGCTCATCAACGATTAACTCGTTATCAGCATTAAAATATTGTTGTGTTGCTTGGTCACGTCTAGCGTTATAAATTAATTCGAAGCTATCTGCCATTAACGCACCTGTTGCTTCATTAATTTCAGTTGCTACTCTTTCAAAATCATCCCAAGTTGAAACTAACTCAGAAACAGCTTCTGGTGTTGAATCAAAACCAGCTTCTTCAAAAACATCCGTACGATAGAACATTACTGTAGGACCGATATCTGTTGGCAAACCAAACATGAAATCTCCTTCAGCACTTTCCCCGTCTCTCCAAACCCAATCTAAGAAGTTGCCTTCAACATCATTTGCACCATGATCGTAAAGGTTAACAAAGGCATCTCTTGCTCCTTTGAATCGCTCAATCGATCCTGTTTCTACCATTGCAATATCAGGAGCACCTGAACCTGCAGAAATAGATGTGAATAGATTATCATGAAGGTCATTCATATCACTATTTTGTAAATTAATTGAAACATGCGGATTGTCAGCAACGTATTGCTCAATTAAAGCATCATAGCCAGTGTTTCCGAATTCCCAAAAAACTAATTCAACTTCAGCATTTTCATTACCGATTTGTTCTGATTCTCCTTCAGCAGGAGCTGGAGCTGCGTCATCTTGACCACCACAAGCTGCTAGAAGCCCTACAGATAAAGCGGCAGCAGTTGCAAATTTGAAAAATTTCTTTATTTCTAAAATCCCCCTAAACATTTTTATATTTCTTAAGTATGAACAAAAAATGAAATAATATAGAAAAATACCGTTTTCCTTACTCACCTCCTTAAAGTAGGAAAGTCTTAACCTATTAAAGCCGAACTGTCGCCTAATGATTTAAAGCGCTTACTATGTTCACAAAAGATTAGCTTAAGACTTTTATCTTTACATTTCATTCGTTTTCTAGTAATCCCCGACTCAAGCAATAATATCCACCTTTCACCTTAAGCACTTTAGAGAACAAAAAACTAAAGCGCTTTAGATGGAATTCATAATGATTTAAATCTCAAAGAAATTATTTGAAATTGTTTGTTTATACCAATAGAAGCTATCCTTCTTCGTTCTTTCTAATGTTCGGTAATTAACATGAACAATTCCAAACCGCATCGTATAACCTTCTGCCCATTCAAAATTATCTAATAAAGACCAAGTTAAGTAGCCTTTAATATTAACACCTGATTGCATGCTGCGTTCTAAAGAAATTAAATGTTGTTTTAAGTAATTTAGTCTTCCTTCATCCTTAACTTCACCATTGACTGGTTCATCATTGTAGCAAGAACCATTTTCAGTAATATAAATCGGAACATCACCATATTGTTCTTTAATGTAGCACAACACATTATAAAAACCTTCAGGATAGATATTCCAACCAATATCTGTTTTTTGATAGCCTTTATCTACTTTTTCTTGATCAAATAGTCCTTCTCCTTCGGCAAAACGTCCAACACTTCCTGTGTAATAATTGATTCCAAGAAAATCAATTGGTTGATTAATGATTTCCATATCACCATCTTGAATGTTTAACCTAGCACCTTTTTTCTCAAACCATTCAACCATAAATTGCGGATATGTTCCTTTAAAAACTGGCTCGAAGAACCATTCAATAAACCAAGCATTAGCCCTTTTACAAGCATCAATATCCTCTTGCTTATTACTATAAGGCTCATTCCACTCGACATTTGGAGCATAACCTATTTGGCCAGTAGTGTTTAGTTCTCGAAACTTAATTACAGTCTTTCCATGAGCAATCATAAGATGATGAGCTACATTCATTGCCAATTCAAGGTTTTGAAAACCTGGTGCATGAGCTCCAATGAAGTTTGATAAGAAAGATACACACCATGGCTCATTGAAGGTAATCCAATTTTTTATCTTCCCTTCAAATTGTTTAAACATCACTTCTGCATAAGCTACAAATGCCTCAATTGTTTCTCGATTATCCCAACCACCTTTATCTTGCAAGGCTTGAGGTAAATCCCAATGATATAACGTACACATTGGCTCAATGCCATTTTCAAGTAGGGTATCAACCAAATTGTGATAGTAGTTTAATCCTTCTTGATTGATTTCTCCAGTTCCATTTGGAAAAATTCTTGGCCACGCAACAGAGAAACGATAATAATCAACACCTAGGTCTTTCATAATGGCAATGTCTTCTTGGTAACGATGATAACTATCGCAGGCAACATCACCATTATCACCGTTGACGACCTTACCTGGAGTTTTAGAGAAGGTATCCCAGATAGATTCCCCTCTTCCATGCTCCTTTACCGCACCTTCTATTTGATAAGAGGCAGTTGCAACGCCCCATTTCATGTCCTTCGGAAATTGAATAATTGACATAATAGAACTCCTTTCTAAACTCAACAAAAAGCGCTTTCGATTATTATAAAAAAATAATTTTCTTTTTCTTCAGTGTACTTAAATCTCTTCCACTTTGATAAACCGCTTTCGGTAACTTTATAAAAATAAACAGAAATCAGTTGATTTTTTGAGCTTTTTCGCCTTTTACATTTAACTTTAAACCAACAAAGCTTTCCGAAAACTAACTCATCTAACAAAAAGCGCTTTCGTTAAATTCATATTACTCATAAATGGAAGCGCCGTCAATCTTTTTTTTCATTTTTAATTCAAATTAATTTTCCACTGCTTTCAACAGCTTATGTATATATATTTTTCCCTACTTAAACGCATCTAAAAAAAGATGACTCAACACGTCAGAATCAGACGGTTAAGACATCCTTGATTAATCATTTACTTTATAGAATTTCTTACCTAGACTTACCTATGTTTTTTAGTTACTAGCCCCATTAACATTGCGGGTGAATGAGTCGGTTCCGCAAAAAAACAATGAACGGCACCTTTAAATACAGCTTTTAACCCGAATGTTACTCCCCCCGGGCCTCCCCCAACTCCACATGGAAGATAGACAAACAAAGGATGATTAACATCTACGGTTATCTGTTCTTTTTCTAACTGTTCTTTTAAACGTAGAGCGGCTACTGCATAACCTGCAAAAAGTTCCACTGAATTCTCGTCATCAATAAAATAACAATTCTTATTCTTCGAACATTGTTCTCTACCGTTCTTAATAGCTTCACTATAGTCAGATTCATATTCAATTACTTCAACGCCATTTTGGCGAAGGAGCTCTTTTTTCCATCGTTTAGCTTCTACTGACATATGTACAGTCACATTAAATCCCAATTTAGAACTCATCATCCCAATGCTTAATCCTAAATTACCTGTTGACCCAACTCCTATTGAATATTGTGAAAAGACCTCTCGGCATGACGGTTGTAACAAATAAGAATAATCATCTTCTTTGGATTTAAGTAGATGATGCTTGTGTGCGATTTTCTCTGCAATACTAAAAACCTCGTGGAAGCCTCCTCTTGCTTTTATAGAGCCAGCAACTGGTAGCATATCATCCGATTTTAAGTAAAGGTTCCCTTTAATTGAGGTAGCGAAGTTTTTCTCAATAGCTTTTTTCATGTTAGGAATTTTTATTAAAGGAGATTCAACCTCTCCATTTGTTTGCTTATATTCATGAAAGGCTGTCATTAAAAAAGGTTTAAATCGGTCAAAACGCTCTGCTGCATCCTTAATAATATCAATATCTACCCCATTAATTGGGAAGTGAGGTGGTAAAACACCTTGGTTTTGCCAAAAAACTGGCTCTAACTTCATCATCTTCTTAATAATAGGATAACGTTCAATTAAGTCGTTTACTGGAATTGACAATTTAATCCTCCTTTTATTAGCGAAAAAAATTATAATCAAATTCATATCTAATATGTTGATTTTGCCCTATCGTTGTAGTTGCTGTACATAACGAATTCCAAATAGACTCTTCCACTACCTCTACTGCCATTTGAAAAAAATTTGATATTAACGGGCCATCCTCGACAATAAATGAAAATGAATTAGTTATACCTGTAGGGTAATGAGAGATTTTATGTGCTGTTGAAAAAGCAATCACAATGTCTCCACTCCCATGTGCAGCATACGAACCAGTTCTTGCTAAACCAAAAGATGCTCTTTTAGCTAAACGATGCAGTTGTCTTTCACTCAAAGGAGCATCTGTTGCAAGCACGATCATGATAGATCCGTCTGGCATATCCTCTAGTTCTTCTTCTATAGCTATACTGTTGTTAAATCGAGACGGCAAATCATCTTTCGTCCCGAAGTTACTAACGACAAGCGCACCTAAAGTATAATGATGACCATCTACGATCAATTTTCTAGAACTCGTCCCACTCCTCCCTTAAAACCTAGACATGACATTCCAGTTCCGGCACCGACACATCCTTGTTCAACCTGAATTGATGCAGTTTTAATTGCATCTATGGCATGCTCCCCTTTCACATGAAGTCCACGAATATCATTTAAATAGCCATCATTACATTCCCCAACAATCACATTAACCGTTCCTGTACTATTCCCTATGTCTTGATTTTCTTTTAAAAGGAATTGAATGGTCCCTTCAGCCACTGCAGGTACAGAGAGTGTATTTGTAAGCATGATTGGACTTTCAATCATTCCTAACTCTTGCAACTGAACAAATCCAATTGTCTTGCCAAATCCATTTATAACATAAGAGCTACCGATAATCTTTTCTTGAAATAAATTACCACTATGAGGCAAGATCGCTGTTACCCCTGTCCGAATCGCTCTACCATCACTCAAATCATAAGTTAATGTTTTATGTCCAACTTTAACACCTGGTACGTCTGTAATACTATTGCGTTCTCCAGCTTTAAACTTTCCAATTTGGATTCCGAGTTCCCTTAACGTTTGTCTTCTATTTGCCATTAATAACACAACTTTCTGAAAAAAGTATCTAGTTCATTCGTCTGTTCTTCTTCTTAACTCCGCTCTTTTTCTATCCTTTCTTACTCAATTGTCATAAATTAAAGTAAACAGTAAAGGAGGTGTTACGCGCTCAATAGTATACCATTACGCTTGTCTTTTTCCGTTCTAACTAGACAAGCATCACAGGTTTATTTTTCCTCTCCTTTCTGAAATAGAGAGCGTCATAATGACGCTCTTTCGTATTTATATATTTTGACGCTCATGCTTTTCAAATATCTTAATTACAGATTTCGACATAATGGCAACACCATCTTGAAGTGCACTCGGATTAAATGTCATTTGTGGATGGTGAAGTCCTGGTGTAAGATCTGCACCAAGACCAATCATAGTTGCTTGAAGGTCAGATTTTTTTACAGGATAGTAATGAAAATCTTCTCCTCCTGGTGTAACAATAGGAGCGAACGTTCCACCTTCCCCCAACACTTCCGTAATAGCTTCTTGAACTACTTCCTCCATCCACCTATCTGGGACAGCTGCCATTAATGATGTTACTGTTTCAAGTTCTACTTCCGCACCATTAAAACTTGCTGCACCAAAAACAGCTTTTGTAACTTGACTTACAAGATCATCCATAATTTCATTTGTCTGGGTACGAAGATCAATACCAAAAATGGCCTCATCAGGAATGATATTTAGATTTTTCCCTTCAGTTCTAACCATTGTGACTTTTGCTGAACTGGAAATGGTTGGATCCATCTTAATTGAATTTATGGCGTTTATGATAGCTGCAATCGAATCTAATACATTAACTCCAAGGTGTGGTCTTGCTGCGTGTGCTTGTATTCCTTTTACTTTACCTTGTAACACTCGTGTTGCTCCATGATAAATAGCTGGAGCGGCTTGCTTGATTTGTAATTCTTGAATAGGTCTAAGATGAAGACCCAATAAGTAATTAACATCCTCTACAACACCTTTACGAATTAATGCTTTGGCTCCTTGTCCCGTTTCTTCAGCGGGCTGAAAAATGATTTTAATGATCCCCTTTGGGGTAAATCCAATTTCTTTTAATAACTTAATTGAATACAAAGCTATTGTTGCATGTCCATCATGTCCACATGAATGATTTGCTTTCCAAACTCCATCTACGTTTTGCCATAAAGCATCTATATCAGCTCTAACAGCAACTACTGGACCATCTTCACTCCCTATCCATGTTCCCACTAACCCTGTATGCTCCGGAAAAGTTTCATAAGGAATGTTTAACTTCTCAAGTTCAGCTGCTAAATATTTTGTTGTATTCTTTTCTTCCCAGCTAACCTCTGCTATCGAGTGAAGATGCTGATATGTTTCTTCTAGTTGATCTTGATACTGATCAATCCACTCAAATATATGTCTAATTGTTCTCACTCCTTATTCTCTCTATAAAACTTGATTTTAATTAGTATATTCAGTCTCATGTATAATTTCTACTAGATATATTAGATAACAAACTTAAATATTAAAATAGGCTATATGAATACATTTCAAATAGAAAAGTTTATATCTTCAATAAGTATTCCTAGTCTGACAATTGACAATATTCTTCTTTTTTATTTTACTATAGAAATCTAAAGTGAGGTATTTAAAATTTCTTGGAATTATCAGACTACGTATATATCCTAAAATAACTATATAAAAAAACTACTCGATAATGCTGAGTAGTTTTTATAATATTAACAACGGTTAAAAGGTTCGAATCAGCCGTCTAAGCTCATTGTTGGTAACGGCTTTCTCCCTTGATTATAGATAGTAAGTATACAAAGTAATGTACCAACAGCTGTGATAAAAGCACCAAAGAAATACGTTGATTCAGCTCCATATCTAGCCATATACCAACCTCCGCCACCACTTCCAATTAATCCACCAAGCCCTACAATTACAGCTATAAAAATAGTTTGACCTGTTGCGGCCATTTCGTCTGGAATAATCTTGGTAACAAAAAAAAGAGCCGATACAATAAATAAAGGAAATGTAATCCCATTCAATAGTTGTAATGTTATCAAAACAGTTGGATCACCGGAAAATCCATATAATAACCAGCGAACTACATACAAAAACGAAGCTATTACAATTAAAGTCATTTCCTTATACTTTCTTAGCAGTCTGCTCATGATAACAAACAGTGGAGCTGAAGCGAATGTCGCTAGCATCCAAGCAAAACCTACTTGTGTTTCCGTAGCTCCAATATCTGATAAATAAATAGTGAATAAGCTATCATTCAGCCGATGAGTCGTAAAGATAAATAAACTTATCAATAGAAACCAAACATATTCTCTGTTTTTTAATAACCTACCAACTGATCTTAATGAAATAGGAACAGTAGATTTTTTTCTTCCATCATGTAAGAAAAGCCCTACTGCTATTGCCATAAGGAGGATAATAGCGTACATTACCCCTAAATATTGAATTCCAACTATCGAAATCAAGGCACCTAAGATTACAGCCGCAGCCCCTACCCCAACATCACCCCACAACCGAATGAGGCCATAATTTTTGTTGTGTTTCTTCGAATAGGTTATTGTAATATTTTCAATTAGTGGTCCTGATGAACTCTGAAAGAAATTTAGCACAATAAATAAAATAAGAAGCATAATAAAAGACTGAACCGAAAAATAAAAAAAACTTACAAACAATGAACATACCATTACACTGATAAGTACTTTCTTAGTTGATTGAATCCGATCACTAACATACCCAAAAAAAGGCTGACCAATAATTGCAATTACAGCTCCCATTGCTAATAAAAAGCCAATTTCTTCAGTAGTTAGGCCAAGATCCTTTAAATACAAAGGCATAAGAGCCCCCATCGCTGAAAAAGTGGCAAACAATAAAAAGAAAAATAGAGATAACCTTATCATTTGAGTATCTTCTCCCATCTTTTCCTTACCACTAAAAAACCCTATTAGTATTACTAATAGGCGTTCTTGATCATTTTGAACAGAACCATCTTAACCAATATATTTGTTTATAAAATTTAACATATAGAAAATAAAATTAGGACATTTTAATTTCGAGTATGATAATTTCTTAACTTAAAAATGAGGGAACTCGTAAAATAAGGAGTTTCTTTTTATCTTATCAAAAATCAAAGACATTTAGAATTAGTATTTTAAGATATACGAAAAAAAGCATTCCTTATTGGAATGCTTTAGGCGCCTGGCAACGTCCTACTCTCACAGGGGGAAGCCCCCAACTACCATCGGCGCAAAAGAGCTTAACGACCGTGTTCGGCATGGAAACGGGTGTGACCTCTTCGCTATCGCCACCAGACTATAGAAAATACCTATCTTTCAGTTAA
>NZ_BAUV01000070.1 GCF_000513135.1 Halalkalibacter akibai JCM 9157 | reverse complement strand
CTTAAAAGATGATGAAGTTCGAGTGTATAGTTTATATCTTCTACTTCTACTGTAATTACCTCACTCTTAGAAGCCACTTCTTGATAAACTCCCCTTACTTTTTCCACTTGCTTTAAGATTAAGGCTAACGTATCAACATTCACTTCTTCTTCGGAGGCATAGTTAATTATGGTACTTATGACGCTTATCAACGTTTCTTTTTCAGAATGATCTATGTAATTTAATTGTCCATGGCCCAAATCTTCATGAACATTAGCAGTAGGAGCCACAATATTATGTAATCGAAATAGATCCTCAATAGAAAACTCATTATTTTGCTCAGATTCATCACTGGCGAGAGATTCAAACCCAAATGATCGATAAACTTCTTTCATATTTAAGTTCAGAGCTTTACACAGACCTAACACAATTCGAAATCCAGGGTTTTCTTTTTCCCCTTTTTCTAAGCGATTGATATAAGAAGGGTTAATTTCATCATTCATAAGCTGTGATAACTTTGCTAACGAAATTTCTTTTTGCTTACGCTCTCGTTTAACCAACTCTCCAAATGTATTGCTCATTTATGATTTCCCCCTAAAAAAGATGTACTTTTACTTATTTTAACAAACTTACTGGACAAAACAATCAACTTGGTCAAAACATAAACCTATATTACGCAACAAAAAAATCAGGTGTTTGAGAATCCTTGATTTATTGCGGATTCCATAGGTATTTTCATCTGCATAACTATGCGGTCACATTGCTCCGTTCATTGTGATTTAATTAGAATTCTGTTCTAATCATTCAGTCATTGTAAATCCTATCAGTTAATCGCAAGGCCATTTAAAACCACATCTAATCAAAGATTTAATTTTTGGATATACATCAAATTCGATCAGACTGTTGACAATTGTCAAACCAATTCATTTTACGCAGGATTCTATAGAAGTTACAACAGGAAGTTTGCGAGTCGTCTTCAAGACGACAATATGAATTACTGCAACTTCAATAACCTTGGGATGACTTCAATATACAGGGAGTAAAGATACATATAATCAAAAGCTATGTTTATGGTATTACTGTGATCAGTAGAGATTCCATTCACTTATTGCATCGAATATATCAATTGGGTGCTTCTTAAATATCTTTTTCATTATAAGTGAAAGTAGATATACAATTATTCTGTTGAATACTCAAGTTGAATTCACATTACAGAAGTCTCGTAGACTTCCAAAATTGGATTATGCGAATGGATACGAATTCAATGTCGTTATGCTAAATTCTTAACAGCAAACACTCTATTGAAATTTCTTGAACATAAAGATTAGTAGTGAGTCCTTGTCCCGTAATCAAAAAGTGTACTGAACCTTACACCCCATGTGGTGTAGCCACTTCATACAGATCATTTTTTTATAAAAGTAAACCTGCACATTTTTAATTATAATCGTCTATCCATAAAACAGCCCTTCAATAGAGTTCCCATATATAGGATGTTTTCGCACTTTCTACAACTATCTACGACAAAAAAGGTAGGAATAAATGTTATAAAGTCTCCCTTTAAATCTATAATATAAAAAAACAACTAAAGGAGGCTTTAACAATGAACAAAATATTTAATTTCGCCATTGATTGTGGTAAATCAGAATGCAAGTTCTTAGGAGAGTTTGACAACTCTATCCAGAAAGGAAAGTTTAAAAATAAGGTATTAGTCGTACAGGATTTCGGTGTTGAATTAGCAGGAAATAGCTACAAGGTAGCCTACGAAAACCAATCATTCCTGGTTGGAGATGCAGTGAGTGATGATCAAATAAACTATGAGTTATCAAAGCAAAACTACAACCATCGGCTGTCAATCTACTTGGGAATAACCAGGTTACTTGAAGTAGCAGAAAAAGCAAAAGAACCGATTGCATTTGCACAGATCAACCTTGGCATCAATATGCCTTTGACTATTTATAAGAGCCAGAAAAAGAAGGAAGAGTTTGAAAAGTACCTCAAAAACAATGGTGAATTGATTGCACTTACTGTAAATGAAAAACCATTTACGTTTAGAATTAAAGACGTGGTCTTACTTCCCGAAGGTCTCGGAAGTATCTACCATCAAATGGATGAATATAGAGAAAAGAACCTACTAACAATTGATATTGGAAGTTTAAATGTAAGTTACCTCCAATTCAATCAATTAACCCCTATGTTTGATAAGATGGCAGTAAGTACACTTGGAATTCATATTCTTAGAGGGAAAATTGCTGAAGCATTAAGCAGTCATTATGGTACGACCATCCATGATGAAGTAGTCGAACAAATTTTCAAAGATAAATACTTGATACTTGATGGGTTAAAACAGGCTGAAAGTAAGGAGATAGTCGAAAAGATCATTGAAAACCACGTACAAATGATCTTTAATTACGCAAAAAGTAGGAAGATCTCTTTCTCAAACACAACCGTTGTTCTTGTAGGCGGTGGCAGTAATGTTCTCAAACATTATCTCTCCACATACCCTTTCGTTCAATTCACGTCTGAACCTGAATTTGCTAATGTGCAGTCCTTCTTTAATGTCTTGCAGGCGAAGATGAATGGCAAAGCATAAAATCTCCATCTCTTTCAAACGAAAATACCACGATGTTTACGCTTATCTAAACCATCTGAAAGAAAACAATGAGAACGTTAGCGACTATATCTGTAAATTAGTACAAGCAGATATGAACAAAGAGCAAACAGGAACAACCGTTTCGCAGTATGAAATTGAGAAGATGATTTACGAAGCATTGCTAAAAACCAATCAAGCAACGCCACTTTCTTCTCCTCAGCAACAAGAACCTCCGAAAAAGGACAAGCTAACAAATGAAGACCTTGACCTACTTAATAATTTATTTTAGAAAAAAGAGAGCCAAATGGCTCCCTTACATATCAATGTGCATTTAACTCCGAGTACACTTCCTCAAACATATCCTCCATAATAAAGCTACGGAAATCACTGTTTTCAAGCATCTTCATGAAGAACTGTTCATTCTGCGACATTCTTGAAATAACAAAATCCATAAATGCTTTTTCATATGAGAACTTAAAGTTTTCTTTTGAATTATTACGAGCTTTTTGAGCTAAGTCTTCATTTCTCACAATGTCTTCTTTAATTTGATCACGACTGAGCTTATCCGTTTCTGTAAACTCTGTTCCAAATTTGTCATTTAGCCGATCAATGATAGAAGAAAGGCGTTCCTTCTCTTCCTCTATAGTCCTTCCCTTTCCATGTGAAGGTGGCTTTAATTCCACTTCACCATCTTGACTTAAAGAGATACTTCCTTCAAAAACTTTTTCATTTCGATAAAATTGTAATGCTACATCATCCGCAATGTAAACTGAATCTCCACCACCCCTTGGTAGCTTCTTCATTAAGTAATTCAAGTAAACAAAGAGTTTGTGAAGGTCAACATCAGCAAACGGACTGATTTGTAGGATAAACGAATACGTTCGAATAAATTTTGAAGAAGCTCCTTTGAAATCATCTTTTTGTTCTTTCGTTAAGTCCCTCTTAAATCTCTCCACTGCTTTATCAATAACAGCATTCAATTTCTCCTGAGTCTTAACCGTTTTCTTCTTATCACTGAATTCTAACTTACATACTTCCTCTATTTCTTCCTCAGTATATACCTGGCAAGCATCCAACTCTTGTTGTAAGTCGTAAAGCAAGTTCGGATCAGTCGTTGATTCCAAGCCTGTTACTTCATAATAAGGTTGAAACGACTTTTGAATATCCTCAGCATCATTCACAAAATCAAGGACAAACGTATCGTTCTTCCCCTTGCACGTTCGATTCAGGCGTGACAGAGTTTGTACAGCTTTAATACCAGATAGGGGCTTATCAACATACATGGTGTGAAGTAAAGGCTGATCGAATCCCGTTTGATATTTTTCTGCGACAAGTAACACCTGGTATTCATCTGAGGCAAATTTATCAGGCAACTCTTTTTCTCCAAACTGATTCATTTCTGGTTCTGTAAAAGAAACCCCTTTGTCTTCAACCGTTCCAGAGAATGCTACG
The DNA here is from genome assembly GCF_000513135.1 of Halalkalibacter akibai JCM 9157. GTDB lineage: Bacteria > Bacillota > Bacilli > Bacillales > Bacillaceae_D > Halalkalibacter > Halalkalibacter akibai. The sequence goes on along the minus strand of NZ_BAUV01000070.1, from coordinate 9,685 downwards.
ATACATTTTAAATCTTCATACCCTTTAGCTTCGATATATTTGTCAAAGGCTTGTTTGTACCGTACAGCATGAAGCCTACTACCAGTAACCACCATCGCTTTTGCTCGGCCGCCAATCTTATGTCTTGCTACTTGGCGATAATGTTCTATAATAATCTCGGTTTTCTGAGCAATATTGTGTGGGTGCAACGATACATACTTCGCAATCTGCTTTGTAGCTTTACCACTTGGTAGCTCAGGATCATCTTCAATGTTCTTAGCAACCTTGTAGTACGTCTTGTACGTTGTGTAGTATTTCAGTACGTCTAAGATAAAGCCCTCTTCAATCGCTTGACGCATAGAATATACATGAAAAGCATGAGGTTTTCCATCCCCATCTAATGTACCGAACTTCTCAATCGTTTTAGCCTTTGGCGTTGCAGTAAAGGCGAAAAACGATATGTTGTCTTGCTTCCCACTTTTCACAATCGTTTCAGCAATCTTTTCTTCGATATCCTCCATGTTCTCTTCTGCAATGCGATCCGCTTCAAGAGCTTCTTCTAATGTCTTATCTGATAGAAGACTTGTCATAGCTGTAGATGCTTTACCACCTTGACTCGAATGAGCTTCATCAATGATAATGGCATACTTACCTCTTGAAAACTCGCCTACTTTTTCTACAATAAAAGGGAACTTTTGTAATGTTGTAATTACGATTCTTGTTCCACTTGTGAGAGCATTGGCAAGTTGGTTTGAATCCTTATCAATCTTTTCAACCATTCCTGCTTTATGCTCCAATTGATAGACTGCTTCTTGGAGCTGTTGGTCTAATACCCTTCTATCCGTAATAACAATAACGCTATTAAATATTGCTTCATCATTTTCATTATGCAGTTTGGCAAGTCGATGGGATAGCCAAGAAATACTATTGGTTTTCCCACTACCTGCTGAATGTTGAATCAAATAGTTAATCCCAACACCTTTATCCTTTACATCTACTTCAACCTTACGAACAACATCTAATTGATGATAGCGAGGAAAAATGACGGTTTCCTTCTTATCAATTATTTCTCCTGTACTATCCAAAATATCTTCCTGTTTTACGAAGACAAAACGGAATAAAATGTCCAAGATACTGTCCTTTTGCAGTATATCTTCCCATAGGTAGCAAGTTCGGTAGTTACCATAGACAATAGGGTTTCCTTTCCCACCGTTATTCCCTCTATTAAACGGGAGAAAGTATGTCTTGTCTTTATTCAATCGTGTTGTCATGAAAACATCATCGGTATCAACCGCAAAGTAAACAATTGCTCGTTTCTTAAATTGAAAAAGAATTTCATTCGGATCTCGGTCATCTTCAAACTGTTTCATAGAATGCTCAACATTTTGACCTGTGAGTTGATTTTTCAACTCCATAATCACAATAGGTAAGCCATTCAAAGAAAGCATCATATCCAAGCTATTTTGGTTATTCTTACTGTAATAGACCTGTCTACTTACCGTAAATATGTTCTTCTCATACAAGTCTTGGAGCATTTGATTCATGGAGCTGACTGGCTTATTGTATGCCAATTTTAACGTGACACCGTAATCTTTAATTCCATGACGTAAACAATCAATCATCCCACGTTTGTCCAATTCACGATGAAGACGGTCTACGATTTTTGCCTTGTACTGCTCTTTGTAAGCCTTTTGTAGACGTTCCAGAGACTTAGGCTGTGTAGCTTCTAAAAACTGAAAGAATACTTCTATATCAATGGCATGCTTTCGAAACACCTCTAAGTTTTGCCCTGAAATCTTCCGCTCTACATAACCAGAGTTTATCAAGCAACTTTCTATATTCTCTTCAAACCCTTTCTCACTATAATCAATCGTCATTTCTTCCCCCCCTATTACGACAACACTTTTTTATATTCCCGCACATCAATTTTCCCTGTGACTGCTTCATATATGAGAGATTGGCGGTATTCTTTGAGTTTGTTGATTTGTGTTATAAGTTCTACTTTTAATTCATCTATTTGCAAGAGTTTTACATCTAAATACTTTGCTATTGTTTTTTGCTCCTCAATTGGTGGAAACATTATTAACATCGAAGAAAAGTTTTCATAAGAAATAGGTTTTCCATCTCTTAAACTTTGTGTTGTTGAACCTATATACTGTATAAAATATGGTGTATAAAAAACATACTTGTAGTATCCAGGAATTGCATCCTCACCCTTTGCCTTGAAAGTAGTATAAGCAGGGCTAACTATTCCATTAAGTTTCGATAATTCAAATCCACTCTGAAAACTACGTAAATGGATAACAAACTCGTTTTTTCTAACCAACTTGAAATTTTGTAAGTCCTTGAAAGCCATTACAACCCTAAAATCTAATTTATTTCTTGGTAACACACCTTTACCTTTAACTACTGATAAAAGGGTTTCGTTAGGAAAACCTTTTATTGACCTTTCTTCGAAAATGTGTTTTGCCTTTATAGTTTCCCAATGCTCAGGAATTTTTCCAATCCACTCCACACCCGAATCCTTGAACTTTACATCAGAATTTAATCCTTTTGTCACTGCTTCGGTTATAATCGCTTGACGTTTTTCTTCGAGCAATTTAATCAACTTTTCTTTGTCATCAATGAGAGTGTCAATTTCAGTTGTTTTATTTTCAAGAAAATTTACAATCTTCCGTTGAGTTTCCAAGTTAGGAATTGGAATAATTTGATTCCCTATAAACTCCCAATTTGCTCTTGGCATCTTTGCTCCATACGTTGACGAATTGACTAAGTCTATAAATTCATTAGAAAGCATTATATATTTGAGATATTGGTTGACCAACTTCTCTTGTCTTGCCTTTAACACTAAAAGTTCAGTTGTACCCTTACCATCAAAATTAGCAACGATACATTTTGCTAAGTAAGGGCGAAGTTTGCCAAACAAAATATCACCTTGATAAAATTTAATTGACGTTCCTTCAATTATCTGCTCTTCTACTGTTGAATTTTTAAGATATTTTCCTGTTTTCGATTCTATATTTTCCAACCCAATATATGTTAAAATCTCTTGTTCTTCTGTAACCTTTTGATTTCGCAATTCTACTACATACTTTATTTTCATTTTTCCCCATTTAGTTGGGGTTTCTCCTATCCAATCGAATTGGAGCTTAGTGTCTACCATCAACCCATCACCTTCTTCAACTTCTCCAAGATGCTCTCTTCCAACGCCTTAATCTCTTCTTTGATGATTTCTGAGCTTCTTAGTGCTGTGTATTGATAGAAATGACGTGTAAATGGAATTTCATACCCTACTTTTGTTTTACTCTCGTCAATCCACGCATCTGGTACATGAGGCTTGATTTCACGCTCAAAATATTCATAAATATCTTCTTTTAGCGGTACACTCTCCGTATCACGTAGGTCTGTATCTGGCTCTGGATTGCCTTTACCGTCTACACAAATGTCAGCTGTTTCGTCTTTCTCAGACAGGGCATTTAAGATCGCCTTTAACAAAGGTGATCCTATCGTTAATCCTTTGTCTTTAAACAATTTCTTCAACATTTTCGTTAATTCTTCTCGGTTCTTGTATACTGTATCTGATTGAATGGACAAAAGGGCATCTACAATTGCTTGTTGCTGTTGCTTTCCTGCTTCAATCTCTTTTAGTCCTGCCTCTCCTTTTTTCTTCGATTTGGATAAGTTTGTAAAGGCTGTTTGATTGACGAGCGTTTTTACTCTCTCTTCATCAATTTTAAAATTTAATCGTAATGGTCTCTCAACTGTAATCTTGTTGTAGCCAAAGTCCTCATTGTCAAAGAGTTTAACATGGTCGTTTTCTTTTAAATCCCCGTACAAGCGAACAATCTCGTTAATATGTTCCTCTGACAGCTCATTTCGCTTACTACCCATGCTTTTTTTCATTTTTTGATAGAAATGTACACCATTTACAAGCTGAATCTTCCCTTTACGCAGAGGATTTTTCGCATTGGTCAATATCCATACATACGTTGCTATCCCCGTATTGTAAACAGGTCATTTGGCATCGCTACGATCCCTTCTACCAAATCATTCTCTATCATGTAACGGCGAATTTCACTTTCACCCGAACCTGCATCTCCCGTAAATAATGGTGATCCATTCATAATGATGGCAAGACGTGAGCCTTTAGGATTATCTGCTGACACAGGCTTCATCTTTGATACAAGATGTTGAAGGAAGAGAAGTTGTCCATCTGAAATTCTCGGTAGTCCTGCTCCGAAGCGGCCATTGAATCCCATGTTTTCATGTTCTGCTTTAACTACTTTTTCACTTGGTTTCCACTCAACTCCGTAGGAGGATTGGTAATCAAATAATCAAATTTCATATTAGAAAACGCATCATTTGATAATGTATTACCAAAACGAATATTTTTAGCTTCTTCACCTTTAATCAACGTATCGGCTTTACAAATGGCATACGATTCCTCATTAATTTCCTGTGCAAAGAATTCAAGTTCTGCTGTAGGGTTCATTTCCTTTAAGTATTCCTGTGCCACAGAACCCATTCCACCTGTTCCTGCACATGAATCATATAATGTCTGAGTAATACCTGGCTTAGTCAAGATGTCTTCATCTTCAAGGAACAATAGATTAACCATAAGCCTTACAACTTCTCTTGGAGTGTAATGATCGCCGGCCTCGGCATGCTCACTAAACCTACGAATTAATTCTTCGAAGATATATCCCATTTCGACATTTGAAACAATTTCTGGATGTAAGTCAATTTCACTAAAACGCTTTACTACAAGGTAAAGTAAGTCGTTGCGATCCATCTTTTCAATTTGCTTATCAAAATCAAAATACTCAATGATATCCCTTGCTGTTCGTGAGAATCCGTTTATGTAATCACGTAAATTATCTGCAATATTATCCGAATCACTCAATAATTTCGAAAAGTCATATTTACTAATATTACTGAACTTCTGTTTTGCTTCACGATTTAAAATTTCATCCCTTGATTCTTCTGGAAGGTTTTTAAACTGCTCATGCTTTTGCAATACAGCTTCTTTTGTATCATCCAGTACACAGTCAAATCTACGCAATACCGCCATCGGCAATACCACTTTCCCATAGTCGTCTGGCTTGTAAGGGCCACGCAATATCTCAGCGATTGACCATATAAAGTTTACTTTTTCTTGAAAATTTATCATTTGTTGTTTGCTCCTTATCACTAACTCGTTAATACATACATTTTATCAATAAATTCTATATAACAAAATGATTTTCCAAATATAAGCAACGAAAAGAAGAGTAGAATATATTTATCCACTCTCCTTCACTAAATCCCTTATTCTAATAATCCTTCTGGATGTTGAGTCCACATCTCCTCTTGATTATCTCTACCATAATAAAAAGTGTAATTGGATAAATAGAAAATATACAGCTCCATTAACTCAGCCAATTTATCAATCTTATCAAACATATGTTTATACTCCTGAACTATTGAATAAACCTTCATCTCAATAGGATCAAATACTACCTCTTTTTCAATCCTTAATGCCAATTTTCCTGTCTTTTCTTCAAGTGCTTTAAATACATTATAGGATTCCCTCGTAAACTGACAACTAACTACCGCATGATTCAGCTTTGAATGATGGAAATATAATTGGAAATCTATCCCTGTACGCCCACCTCCATACCTGATTTTATTGATATCATACGTTTGCTTTTCCCTATAAACATTTGGATATTTAATCCTATCTCTCAACTCTCGTACAATATAAATGTTTCTTCGCTCCCGATCATTTAGTTTTTCGTTTTTATAAAGAACAAGTACACTTTCGTTATCCTCTTTACAGCTAAGAAACTTATTTAAGATATCATCATAAATATCTTCTTCATCTAATAAATGCAAATGATCCATGACTTGTAGAACATGCAGTTTATTGATTTCGTCAAGAATTGGCAAGATATTTTTGTTTATCTCCACTGCAAAGAATGTGATTTCTCTATCTCTTACATTTGAAACCATCTCCGCTACTCGATCCATAAGTGAATGCGGAAAATTTAAGGCTCCCCAAATGATAATACTGTTATCTTGGACTTTGTTAATCAATTGTTCTATTGTTTTTAAATGCTTTTTGTCGCCAGGAGATACTTGGTTTTCAATCAAAATGTGTCTTCCTGACTCTGAGACACCAAAAACATCCACCATTTTCGATTTGTAATAATTTTCCCATTTTAAATCAATCACTTTTTCAGAAATGACCTTCTCAAGTTCACCCTTCCTTTTAGGGTTATGAATAAGTTTAATATATTTTCTCTATCACCTTTTAAACTCACAAAAATCACTCCTTCAAAAATATAGGAGGAACACAAACGGTTCCTCCCTGCTTACCCAATTAGTTCTGCCTTTTTAAATTCATCAACTGCTTGTGTAATTTCATAAATATCATCAACTATTGTTTCCTTCTCCCACTTGATTTCACAAAGAATATCTATTAGGTTCAATAGTGATTCCTTTAGTTTAGGATTAAACATCTCCGTTCCATCAACTGTGAAATCATTAGACAATAAAAGATAATCTAACGGAACCAACTTAGACCTTTCCTCATTAGAACCAACTTCCAATAATTCCTTCGGATGAACTCCAAGTGCAGATGCGATTTTCTCAATAATTGGGTAAGACGGGCATAGACGACCGCCATTTTCCAGTCTATTGATATAACTCTCGCTAATTCCTGTCATTTCCTTCATTGCTCGTAGACTAAGGTCTCTCTTCTTTCTTAAATACTTAATCATGCTACCAAAATTGTCATTAACAGCACGTTCCTCTTTCATTTCCTTCACTCTCCTATTTTTTCGCAATGCGAAACCCTGTTTTGTATTACTGTGAAACTCTTATATCATAAGCAGTTTGCAACATTTAATAACCGATACCCCTACTAAAACGCATTCATTCTTACTTTCAAATTGTTGATTCTATATCTACGTTTTCTAAGTAACTGTTTAGGTTTTTGGAAACATGAAATGCTACAACATCAAATGCAAATGTTCATATATCAATACAGTTATCTTTGCAACTATATCAACATTTTTCTTTTATACTGTTACCTTGACAACATTTGAATACAATTCAATTTCTATTCAGTTACCTTTGCAACAGCATTAGCCTCATTAACAAAAATTTTACCTAAAAACCTTACATCTTCTATCGACTTCGAACCTGGTAGAACCGTTTTCATATAGAAGAAAACTTGCATTTACACGAAAATATCAATAAAGGGAACTTTGCCCTTAAATCTAATACCAAAGGAGAGTAAGAAAATGACATTACAAGAACTATTTACACCCAAGTTATCCAAATTAGGAAAGAATGCTTATATGAGCAGAATGTTGGATAAAGTACGAAGGGAATTAAAAGAGCAGGGCTGTAAAGGAGTAGAATATAAGAATAAAGTTTTTGAAGCGAAACAATTATTAGAGAGAGAAATCGCAAATGGTATCATTCGAAAGTATTTAAAACTCACAGCAAGTAACAAGAAAGTCTTTCAAACTCATATCCTTGAACACAACCTTACTCCCCTTTTCCAAACTTCTGCTGATATCCACTATCAACTTCCAAAATCAATTAAAACCGACCTTCAATTTACCAACCACATCACCAAACAAAATCTATTCTCCACTGTATTTCATTCGTTTAAGCGTTTTGATAAAGGTAAATGGGAACACTGTATCTTTACAAAAGATAACGTAGGATGGATTTCAAAAGACAATAATGGCTACTATCGTTACTTCTCGAAGAAGGTAAAAACAGGTGTGACCATTGGATTCTCTTTGCTCGATTTAATTCAAATAACATGTTCAGATGGTGACGTTAAAACTCCTATGGATTACCCAACTGTTCGGAAAAAAATTGCTACAATCCTCAACGTCAGCTACAGAGATTTGGACTACGTTAAATATCAAAAGGAAAAATATCGATGTAATCAATCTCTGATAGATGAATCGCTCGAATGGAAATCCCTCTACCCAAACCTTCACTCGCTCACTAAAAGTCAGCTTTATATCTTAGATGAACTCCATCAATTCGTTTCTCAAAACATTATGGAAAGACGACACGCTATAAAGAATGAAGCTGTTTTCTTTATCTCGATTCGTCACCTTACAAAGCTCGTTAATGAAAGATTAGGAACTGAAAGACACCCCTCCACTGTAGCGGCCGCTATTAACCTCTTCGCCGTCTTAGGACTGCTTCATAAAATGCCTGCTGAAATCCTCACCGATAAAGAAGAACTTCTTCAAATTGCCCAATCCATCCAAGGAAACAAAAACCATTTTCATTTAATTACCTTCATGACAATCCCACTCTATGATGAAAACCTTCTTAAAAAAGCTGAAAAAATGGCTAAACGCCTTAGAAAAAATAAAATTACAACAGCAAAGCAAATAACGAGTAAGAATTTAAAAATTGTGCTGGGAGAGAAGAAAGCTAAGTCCATCATAAATGTACGTGAAGTGTCCATTATGAAAATGCAACCAAATAAACTTGAAGAGTTAGCAGAAGAAGCTCTTAGGGACTTTCCTTATGAAGCGTTTGACAAGGGTTTAGTGAAGAACTTGGAGGAGACTCCTGAAGAAGAGATATACTCATTGAAAGACTCTTCCCTATTTGATCTACCAGATAAAGAGCTGTATGAAATGTCATTACAGCATTTTGAACAGCAAGAGCAATGTAGTGACTTTGAAGAAGTAGATTAAAGTTGAAAAAACACGAAGAAAGCATCAGTAGTTGCTACTGATGCTTCTTTGTATTGATATGTGATATTGAACTAACGCACTCCGTTAATTTAAGTTCATCATTTCACATTTTGTTCCACAATTGCACCTTGATTGCGATATATACCTAAGAGGGTTAATTCAAAATTTTATTTGTCAGATGACCTTGGCTTCCTCCATATCGGTATGAAAAATTTAATGTTTTTGATAATTAAAATGACAGTACCAAAAAGTGATGTAACGAGTGTATTTATACTTCTTTCAAAAGGCAACATACCATATAAAAAGTAAGAGAAAACAAATAACATATCAAGCCATATGATTTTTTTCGACCCAGATTTTCTACTAAAATAATCCCTTGATCCTACGAACGTTAAGACTGCTCCGATTAAAAATAGTACACCCCACCACATGTGTAAATACCAATTAGGAACTTGATATGAAGCGGGATCAGAAAGGCCACCCACGTAACCTAAAAAACTGACCAGCATAAGAATTCGACCAAAGACGGCTGCCATTTGCATTTTTATATCTTTTTGACTTTCTTCAATCCGAGTTTCTACGTCTTTTTGTTCCTCTACATATTGCTCAGGAGAAACTAATTCTTTAATATCAATCTCAAATAACTCAGTTAGTTTTATTAGATTATCTGTTGACGGTTCTGATTGATTTGTTTCCCATTTTGATACCGCCTGCCGACTCACTCCAAGCTGTTCAGCTACATATTCTTGCGATAACTTTAGAGATTTTCTTTTATTGCTAATATTAGAACCTAACGACATAATGCAACGCTCCTTTTTCAATATGATTACTGTAATCGTATTGGTTTTACAGGTTGCACACCACCAACCACACAGCAACTATTGGTTGCAATAGATTGATTTAACACATTTATTCAATAAAATGGCACGATTGTAGAACCTCAGTTAATCATGGCTCTTCTTGAACAATTGCCCCCGTTAGTTCAA
>NZ_BAUV01000071.1 GCF_000513135.1 Halalkalibacter akibai JCM 9157 | reverse complement strand
AAAATGGAATGCTTTTTTTGTCCGGCAACGTCCTACTCTCACAGGGGGAAGCCCCCAACTACCATCGGCGCAAAAGAGCTTAACGACCGTGTTCGGCATGGGAACGGGTGTGACCTCTTTGCTATCATCACCAGGCTATATAAAACTTCTATTTTTCTATTAATGCGGGTGAAGGGAGTCGAACCCCCACGTCATAAGACACTAGATCCTAAGTCTAGCGCGTCTGCCAGTTCCGCCACACCCGCATATCAATCGTATGTTTCATACATAAATGGTGAGCCATGAAGGACTCGAACCTTCGACCCTCTGATTAAAAGTCAGATGCTCTACCAACTGAGCTAATGGCTCTTACTGGTGCCGGCCAGAGGACTTGAACCCCCAACCTACTGATTACAAGTCAGTTGCTCTACCAATTGAGCTAGGCCGGCATGTGGTGGAGGATGACGGGATCGAACCGCCGACCCCCTGCTTGTAAGGCAGGTGCTCTCCCAGCTGAGCTAATCCTCCGTAAATAAAATTGGTGACCCGTACGGGATTCGAACCCGTGTTACCGCCGTGAAAGGGCGGTGTCTTAACCGCTTGACCAACGGGCCACTGTAATAAAATGGCGGAGAAGGAGGGATTTGAACCCTCGCGCCGCGTAAACGACCTACACCCTTAGCAGGGGCGCCCCTTCAGCCACTTGGGTACTTCTCCTCGACTCATAAATGCCTTATATAAAAGATACTATGGTGGGCCTAAGTGGACTCGAACCACCGACCTCACGCTTATCAGGCGTGCGCTCTAACCAGCTGAGCTATAGGCCCAAATTTTTTTGGAGCGGGTGATGAGAATCGAACTCACAACATCAGCTTGGAAGGCTGAGGTTTTACCATTAAACTACACCCGCATATTAGGTTGGACGTTGCTAAATTCCACTCTCGCTACAACATGTCTTTTCCTCTTCTAGCTTATTCAATGAAGCTAATGCGTCAAGACAACTCGTAGCTTATTCGACGAAGTATCGCTCGTGGCTGAGGTTTTACCATTAAACTACACCCGCATATATATGGTCGGGAAGACAGGATTTGAACCTGCGACCCCCTGGTCCCAAACCAGGTGCTCTACCAAGCTGAGCCACTTCCCGTTTTCTTTAAAAGCTTGTCCAATAATGGCGCGCCCTGAGAGATTCGAACTCCCGACCTTTTGATTCGTAGTCAAACACTCTATCCAGCTGAGCTAAGGGCGCTTATTATGGTGCCGAGGGCCGGACTTGAACCGGCACGGTAGTCACCTACCGCAGGATTTTAAGTCCTGTGTGTCTGCCAATTCCACCACCCCGGCAAGGTAGGAAAAATATGGAGGCGGTACCCGGATTTGAACCGGGGATGAAGGTTTTGCAGACCCGCGCCTTACCACTTGGCTATACCGCCAGACATCTAATATTGGAGCGGAAGACGAGATTCGAACTCGCGACCCCCACCTTGGCAAGGTGGTGTTCTACCACTGAACTACTTCCGCGTTTGGCTGGGCTAGCTGGATTCGAACCAACGCATGACGGAATCAAAATCCGTTGCCTTACCGCTTGGCGATAGCCAATATTTTATTTATGGGGCGGCTGATGGGAATTGAACCCACGAATGCCGGAATCACAATCCGGTGCGTTAACCACTTCGCCACAACCGCCACATATAAAATTAATTGGCAGGGGCAGTAGGAATTGAACCCACACCGGAGGTTTTGGAGACCTCTGTTCTACCTTTAAACTATGCCCCTATATAAATGGTGGAGGGGGACGGATTCGAACCGCCGAACCCGGAGGGAGCGGATTTACAGTCCGCCGCGTTTAGCCACTTCGCTACCCCTCCACATGATTTTTTTTTTGAAAATGGCGGTCCGGACGGGACTCGAACCCGCGACCTCCTGCGTGACAGGCAGGCATTCTAACCAACTGAACTACCGGACCATTTATTTGGTTGCGGGGGGCGGATTTGAACCACCGACCTTCGGGTTATGAGCCCGACGAGCTACCAGACTGCTCCACCCCGCGTCGTTGAATAGCATACAAAGAAAAGAAATATCCAAGTCTTTTTCTAGCATACACATTGTTTTAAATTAAAAAAGTAATAAGATGGCGGAGGAAGAGGGATTCGAACCCCCGCGCGGTTTAACCCGCCTGTCGGTTTTCAAGACCGATCCCTTCAGCCGGACTTGGGTATTCCTCCGCATAAAAATGATACTCTTTAGTGGTGGACCCTGTAGGACTCGAACCTACGACCAATCGGTTATGAGCCGACCGCTCTGACCAACTGAGCTAAAGGTCCAAATGGTGGAGCCTAGCGGGATCGAACCGCTGACCTCCTGCGTGCAAGGCAGGCGCTCTCCCAGCTGAGCTAAGGCCCCTAATCAACTTGAATAATGCAATTACCTGATCACAAGAATAACTATAACACACTTTTTAATTCTACGCAACATTTTTATTGTTTTTTTTCTAAATCTGAAAACAATATTAGTACCAAGAGTTAATAATTTATCATAATGCCAGATCTAGTTCAATACTTTTCAAGAAAATTTTATCTTAACAATTTTTATCTTATTCGAGACGTTGAATTTTGCTACTGTTTTCCCAAAAAGTTATCCAACCTATGATAAATAATGAATAAAGGAGTGGGTATCCTACACTCCCCCACTCCTTTATTCATTATTTTTTCTTTTTCACAAACGAAATTGTACTTTGTCTTCTTTTCAATTTCCAGATCAATTCTAGAAACCATTGTTTGTCCTTTGTTGAAAGAGAAAGGTCAATCAGATTTAGAATTTCCCCTTCACATAAATCTGTTGTCATAGGTTCAATTTCTAAATCATTGTCATCTAATTTAATAATTCGACCTATTAATTTTTTATTATCACTAATAATAATTTTTACTTGTACTAGTGAATTAAATGGTTCAATTAACTCTACATAGCCGTGTATTAATTCACCATTTCTTGTTTTACCTTTAATCCAATCTCCTACTCTCAAGCCATTCTTACTATTTGTTACCATTCTACTCACCAACCTTCGTAAACCATAATCAAAAACACAGGCTAATGTTGAGGATCCATTAATTATGTTTAGTTAAGATATTGTATTCATTAAATGCGCTTTTCTCTTGGGCAGATAGGTAGGTTTAAACAGAAAGAATGTCTTTAAATAAGTTAAAACACCCCTTCCATGTTTGAAGGAGTGTTTTGACTTATTCAAAAAAAAAACGATTTTATGTTTAAATAGCGTTTGGTTGTTGCAATAAACAATGCAATCAACCTCTTTTTGAGTTAGTTTTCTAAACTTACAGGCAGCAAACTAGACACTCTCGTCAATTATCTTTTAAAAAATCTAGTTCTTCCTTATAAGGCATTGAAACAGAAGTACCTATTTTTGTAACTGATAATGCAGCAACTGAATTAGATAATCTTGCTGCTTCATCTAGATTGAACCCTTGTGAAATAAAAGTAGCAAATGCTCCATTGAAGGCATCGCCTGCTCCGGTCGTATCAACTGCTTTCACCTCATAACCAGCTATCATTCTGCCAGCGTCAGTCCCATCATACACAAAACAGCCTTTCCTTCCGAGTGTAATAATAACAGTTGAGACACCTTTATTAGTAAGCTTAATAGCTGCTTTTTGGGCTTGTGAAAAATTTGTTACTTCAATTCCTGTTAAAGCAAATACCTCTGTTTCATTCGGGGTAATGTACGTTACACCTTTTAACAGGTCTTCTCCTATTTCTTGATAAGGAGCTGGGTTTAAAATAACTGGTTTCACGAACTCATTAGCTAGTTCAATCGTTTTCTTGACAGCCTCAATAGATGTTTCTAATTGCACTAAAATGATGTCTGCATCAGCAAACTCACCTCTAGCTTGTTCTACATCTTCTTCAGTTAAAGACCCACAAGCTCCAAGTGCAACAACAATCATGTTTTCACCGTGTTGATCTACTGCAATTAAAGCTGTACCGGTTGCTTCTTTTTCGTCACAATTAACACGTGATATATCAATTCCTTCTTTTTGAAAATTTCGAATGGCTTCTTCTCCAAACACATCTTTACCTACTTTTGTAACCATTGTTACATCACTACCAAGACGAGCAGCTGCAACAGCTTGATTTCCACCTTTCCCCCCTGGTCCCATTTGAAAAGATCCACCTAAAACCGTTTCTCCTGGTTTAGGTATATGAGGAGTTCGACACATTAAATCGACAATATAACTTCCGACTACAACGACTTTTGGCATGTTCGTCCTTCCCCCAATCTATAGGTTCCCTTTTAAAAGAAAAGCCTATTAAGGGCTCCTCCTCTTAACAAGCTCACTGTCATCATTTTAAATCTGAACTATTTGTCTTTGTTTACCAGAATAATAACACCACTCTTTGAAACCTATTTCTTTCAACTTTAGTCTCACTTCTTCAAACTCATCACCAACCCGCTCTGGCTTATGAGCATCCGATCCAAATGTGACGGCTACTTTATGAAAAAGCGCACGTTCTAATATCTCATCAGAGGGATACCAACCACCACAATCCTTTGTTTTTCCCGATGTATTAATTTCGATTGCAACATTACTCTCACCAATAACTTGTAACGTTTGATCAAGTGTATCTATTTCAATTGCTGAAAATTCAGGATAAAAACCCTTCATCGCGTCAATATGACCTAGAATTTGAAACATGCCACTTTTAGCAGATTGCTCAATTAGGTTAAAGTACGTTTCCTTCGTTTTAACTTTCTCTGTTTGAGTCAATCCATCCCAACGACTTTTTTTAAAAATACTGACATCATCAACAAAGTGAACAGACCCAATCACGTAATCAAACGGATGTTTCAGTAAATTTTCTTGATAAACTCCACTATGCGTTGGAAAAAAATCACTTTCAATTCCGAGTAGCACTTTAATTTGATCTTCGTATTTCTTTTTAAGTCGTAAAACCTCTTCTACATAGAAAGCAAAATCTTTTCTAGGCATTGTAATACCTGGGTATGGGTGATCTTCCTCACTGTGAAAATAAGGTGTATGATCTGAAATACCGATCACCTGTAAGTCATTGGCTATCCCTGCTTTTATGTAATCTTCAATTGTACCCAGAGCATGACCACACATTTCATTATGAGTATGTAAATCGAACTTCATTTTGGACCTCTCCTTTGGCTTCATATTACTAGTTCCAATTTTCAACGCACTATATAAGTCATTAATAACTATTCGACATCGACTCATAAAGCCCTTCCCATTGAAGGGATAACTAGTACTATACTCTTCTGTTCAAATTTAAAATATCCTCAATTAAAAAGAAAAGGTTAAAAATCTCTTGTTTTTGAGATTTATGACCTAATCTTTTTCAGCAAAAATATTCACTATAGGTTACTGAATTTCACTTTTTCTCCTACTTGTGCTGATTTAATAGTAGCACAAGTCAATTTAAAACTTTTTACATTATCTTCAATCGCAGTTTCAGGGATTCTATTATGAATAATGGATTGAACCATATTGTCAAAAGAGTAAGTTCGATCATCAAATGGCATTTCAATTAATGTAATTGCTTCTTTCTTAATTTCATCTTGTTCGTTGACTAAAAATAAAGTTACCTTGTCATCAATGATTTCAATTGCTCCTTTTTCTCCAACAAGACGAATATCCCCATTCCAAGTTGTTTCTTTCCCTCTAGATACCCAACTTCCAAAATAACTTACGTGAACATCATCTTCAAAATCAATTGCTACTGTTGCAGCTGGATTCCCACTAAACCAACTCCAACCAGGTTTAAAACTTTTCGCGTAGACTGCTGTCGGCTCTAATTTTAGTAAATATCTCATAAGATCAAAATGATGAATACTCATGTCTTCTAATAAGATTTCTGAATAGTGATCACGCCAGCCACCAAATTTCATCGCTTTTCTAAATTCATATTCCAAATAACCAACTTGACCAATGGTATGCTTATCAATTAGTTTTTTAGCCGTTTGGATGGGAGCTCTCCAGCGATAGTTCTGACTAACAGATATTTTTCTATCTATCGTTCTACTAAATTCAATTAACTCTTCAGCCTCTTCCAACGTGTGGGTAATCGGTTTTTCTAATAAAACATGGAATCCAGCTTTTAACGCCTTCATAGCAATGTCTTTATGAGTCTTAGGTGGAGTAACAATTAAAACTAAATCAGCTTCAATTTCACTAAAGGCTAAATTTAGATCTTGATAGCATTGATCTGATGTTAACCCAGTGATGCGTTGTGCCTCTAGTAGATTTTCTTGCATGACATCAACAATCCCTACTAGTTCTGCTTGTGAATAGTCCATCACGACATTTAGCCAAGATTGACCAAATCCGCCCGCTCCTACTTGGATCACTTTTAAGTTTTTCATAAACTTCATCCTTTGCGTCTAAAATATTAATAACTTACCAGAAATATTTCTGTCCATAAAACAAATTCAACTGTAACACTCCTTATTTTAATAGTAGAATAAACAAGGGAGTGTACTTTTTTAAAAACGCTTTCACTTTTTTTAACATAGTTCGTTGTAAAGAAGTAAATTTCCTTTAAAACACGAAAGATTATGCACTACAAACCAAAACTCGAACACTTTCTAATTACAGTAGAAATTTATAAAGTCGCCGAGCATAATAAAAAAGCGCTCCCTATAGGAAACGCTTTTATTTAAAAAATTATATAATTAATGTAGTTAAAAGAATTACATGGAAACCCCTATTTGAACAGTAAGCGAAACCACATAAATAGAAAATAACCGTGCACCTAACATTGATACGCTCACATAAGTGTTACTTAAGTAGCCAGCTCAATTAGGGCAACCTACGGCACACAGAATGATCTACTTATGGCTGCTTCCTTCCGGATCTGACCAGATTCATAGGTTTCTGTTGCGTAGACCCAAATGGTCAACACCGCTTGCATAAGGCAAACCTTACATGATACGTACCGCAGCTAGGAATTCAACCCCGCTAAGGCGGATTGCGGGTTACAGGGCACCGCCAACTCCCCATCTAGCACGGTATGTATTATTAATATGCTCCCTACATGGATAACCATTAAGGATATGTCTGTCACTGCGACAAATTCATTGTACCACGAATATAAATTCCGCGCAATAGAAACAGAGTTTATTATTTATTTTATTATCATCCAATATTTTCTTTGGATAGTTCTGTGAAAACGAACTATTAAAACAATGTCAAAACCTGAATATAGACTATACCTACTATTAATAAAGACACACCGAAAACTATGTTCCAACGAAAGCCATTTTCGGCTAAACTCCTTTTATTTTGGCTACTTATTAATAAAAGAGGTACGGTCACTGGCGCAATCACTAATGTTACCGCAACACCTAGCAACAAGGAAAGTGCCACTAAATCAGTTGAGTAGCCACCTGGAATCCCCATTAAAATTCCTGACAGCAACACCATCGCGGGGATTGGTGGGAATCCACAAAACCCGAGTAAAATGACAACAAACGTTAAACCAATTAAAACATTCAGGTTCAACCAATCGATACCAGTTAGAAAATAACCAAATAGGACTTCCCCGTAGCCCGTTTCCTTCAGCGCTCCAACTAACAGGCCAGCAGACAAAATTAATATCATTTCTTTCTTTTTATTGCCTAAGTCTACAGTCATCAAACGCCTCCATCGTTGTTTGTATTCAGCTAGCGCACGGTTACACACGAAATATAGTGTGGTAACAACCATGATCACAACTGGAACAGCTAGTAAGATATTGACGTCTAACCCCTGATTGAAAGTGTATATCCCACCCATGAGCAATGCAACCCAAATAAGAAATTTCCATACAAGTCCATCTAAACGCTCATTCATATCATTTTTAAAATCAGGAACCACATCTACGTTAATTTTTCTCTGATTCATTTGGAACTTAAAAATGAATATCGCAAGTACAAGTCCTATCAAAGCCAAGCCTAGCCCTTTAAGAACTGTAGGAATAAGAGGAGCATTCGTTCCTGCGATCACATAGGCAAATGCTGGATGAACAGCTGTCCATAAGACCGTTAAAGTAAAACCCCTCATAATTGCAGTACTTAAAGTAAAATCCCAAGCTTGATTAGAGGTTTCTGTCCTTTTTAGATTTTGAAACATTTGAAAGGTAAATACAATGCCACCTACTGTCATAAAAGAAGATATAAAATGAGAGATTGCCGCTGTGAATGTATAGAATCGGATGGGGGTATGAATCCGATTCTGACCTCTTGACAATAGCGCTTTCACATAAGGTCGGTGACTAATGATCCAACTGATAAGAGTTATTAAAATAACTAAAGGAATAATTGAACTCATCTCACGTAATCCCGACCACAGGATTCCAAGAGGTGATGAAGTCAGCCAGACAATCGCTATAGACAAGGAGATTAATAGAATCGGAAGAACAAGAACTCGTTTTGGCATAACAATCAAGATCGAGATGAGCATGATGAACCCAGCTGCAGACATTGCATGAAGAAAAATGACCTCTGTCCATATCGTTGAAATAAAATAAGCGAGAATAAACAAAATCAGTGAATGAACAAATACTTTATCTATAAAAGCTCTCAATACTCAGGTCTCCTTTCTTACCAATTAACAGACCTTCGTTTATTTTACTAGAATTTCAATACGTTGCCTAATTTTAACTTATTCATTCATCGCTTACATTAGTAACGCAACGTAAAAGACACCCAGCTATCAACTAGGTGTCTAACACACTGCAGGCTAAAGCAGTGGCTTTAGTCCCTCCTATTTCACTATCCATTTTCCATCATCAGGTGTCGAACCAGCACTATAAATTGCTAGTAAATATTGAGATAAGAACACTCTACGCTCTAACTCATGTGCACGCGGATCTGTATTCCTAAAAAATCTACCATCGCACCTTTTGACCAAATGTTTGCCAATGTTTTTTACCAGCTTTTCCACTTCTTCAAAAGAAGTCGTTCGCGGTGTTTGTTCAGTAAAAGAAACGGTAACTTTCAGCTCACCTGACCCTTCAGGAAAAAGAGTAAACTCATGTGTTCCCGTATGAGATAAAGCACCTGAATTCCCTTACCATCCCACATGATAAATATCTTGATCAAGTTTTCTCACAAGCAACGCTCCACCCTCTGATTTCAACTGAAAAATTGCCTTGTGACGATGTTCATGATTCCAATTTAAATCTATCGTATCATCTCAACTATTCGATTGTACGGAAAGCGCATCATAACTCTTCCACCCTCGATTACCCTTGAATTAACTGAGACAGCTAACTCTTCATAATTAGGATCACAAGCAGTGGTAACAACCGCTTGATGACCATCAAATTTTAAAAAAAACTTCTCAAAATGTCCGATAAATCTAGTGTTTGATTCATATCGTTTATCTCACTAGCTTGAACGAGCTCTCAGTTTTCCTTCAGGAGTTTAAAGACAATTTGCCCAATTGCAAACGATGATAGCGAGTTGAAAAACGTTTTCTAATGATCAATTATTACTAGCAATAAACAACAACTCGTTTAGTAGACAATATAGTTAATCTCCTTCCATCTCTTGTTTTTTTATTTATAATAGAATGCTCATAAAAAAGAAACACCTCAATAAGAAGTGCTTCCTGCAATCATTTAGTTATCATTTAAGACTATACTGCCGCTCTACTCCAAAGCCCATGATAATTTTCTACATCAGATTTCTTTAATTTATCTAATTTACTTTCTGTAAACTCACCTTTTACTAATTTAAGTAAATAATCAAGGTGCGGATAAATTGTTTCAGGCTCCCGGTCTTTTAACTTATCGCTGTATCTGTCCTGTAATGTCTTAGCAAAGTGAAGTTTCTTTTCTCCTAATTCACCTCGTTGCAAGCTTTTCACATACTTGTTATACATTCTTAAATGACATAAAAGGATTGCATCTTCTCTTACTGTCCATTCTCTCGCCGTTTTTTGCATCAAAAAACCTCCAGTTTATGTAAGCTAGCAAACCATTCACGTTCTAATACCTGCAAACACCCTTGCAAACATTAGGACATGTTTCCAATTATTAACTTCACTTAATCGTAACATTTTTCGTTTGCTATTGCAAATCCAGATTAGTTTATATATATTTAAATGTTAAAAAACCTTTCGGAGAGCAGTAGTTGGATAATTCTCAATTTAAAATGCTTTACAATCCGAGTTTACCTGTATGCGATCCAACTTTTGTTTACTATCCAAAATGGGTGATTTACTATCCAAACCTCCCCCTTAACTAGCCACCAGCTAAAAAGCACTCCTTTTAGGAAAGCTTTTAAAAAAAATTTATAATGAATTCCCCAAAAAAACCATTCGTTAATTAGTTTACATGGTCTCCGCATGAACAGTGTTCACTTTTAGTTTTTATCAATCAATATTCTGGTCCTTTTTGCTCATTAGCGCAGTTGCGGTAACGCTAAATATATCACCAATAATTGAAAAAATAGCCGCCATCAATTTCATTCCTTTCTCTAATCAAGAATTCCTCCTGTTGTTGTGCCAGTAAAAATAATAAATTCACTTTAATTAGCAATACTCTTAACGAGAAAGAATTTTGTAACTAGCAGGCTTTTAATTCCCTTTTTAAAATATCGTTAATTTAATCTTTGAATCGACTTCATAAAAAGTCAAAAAACCACAACCGTGAAGTTACCCCTAAAGTTAGACACGGATATTTCATTAGGCGGCTTGGGTAAAATGAGTTCGGTATTGTACCGGACTCATTTTTAATTTAGCTTCATCCTTTTCGTGTTGTAATAGATAATATATTTTTCTAGTTCCTTTTTAAAATGCTCTACACATTCAAATTGGTTTAAATAGAGGAATTCTGACTTCATAATGCCAAAGAAATTTTCCATCACAGAGTTGTCATAACAGTTGCCCTTACGTGACATACTCTGCACAATTCCTCTTAATTGAAGCCTTTTACGATACTTTTCCATTTGATAATGCCAGCCCTGATCAGAGTGCATGAGTAGCTGGTGTTCTTCTGGGAGGAGTTCTAGTGCGTTCTCTAACATCTCTGAAACAAGTGAATACGTTGGTCTAGAGCCAATCGTATATGTAATGATTTCACCGTTAAATAAATCTAAAACAGGCGATAAATAAAGCTTTTCACCGAATAATTTAAATTCTGTAATATCGGTTACCCACTTCTTATTGGGTGCCTCCGCTATAAAGTTACGGTCTAAAATGTTTGGCGCAATTTTGCCAACTGAGCCTTTATATGATTTATATTTTTTCATTCGAACTACGCACTTTAAACCTAACTCTTTCATAATGCGTTGAACTTTCTTGTGATTGACTTTTTGCCCACAATTCGCTAACTCATCACGAATGCGGCGGTAGCCATAACGACCCTCGTGTTCATCATAAACCGCTTTTATTTCTACTTTTAAATTTATATCTGGGTCTGGACGACTCATCTTTTTTAGTAAATCGTAATATGAGCTACGTGGAATTTGAGCGAATGTTACAAGTGCTTTCACCGAATATTTATGCCTTAATTCATGAATGATTTTTACTTTGTCTTCCTTGGTGATTTTTCCTTGGCTTGAACTAAGGCATTCAACTTTTTTAAGTATTCATTTTCCATACGTAAACGTTGAATTTCAGCTTGTAGCGCTTCTGTAGAACCTTCAACTAGCACTTGTTTTGATTGTTTGTTCGACTCTTTTTTCATGGATGGACGCCCCTTTTTCTTTGACTGAAGGGCATCGACGCCGTAAGTTTCGAGTTGCTTTTTCCAAACCACAATCGTTGAAGGGGCAGGTATATTAAAAATAGCTGCCGTTTCAATGGCTGATGTACCGAATTCAGTCATGTAATTAAGTACATCTAGTTTAAACTGTTGTGTATAACTTGTACATTGTTTAATAAATGCATTTACATCGTTATATTCAAACTGTTTTACCCATTTTTGGATTGCTTTGTGATTTACACCAATAGATTTTCCGATTGTTCGATAACTCTCAGTGCCATATAAATACCGATTAACTGCTTGTAATTTTTCCTCTGCACTAAATTTGGCCATAAAAAAAAACTGCACCTCCAATATGTTAGATTGTGTCTAACAATTGGGGTGCAGTTCATCGATTAGGTTGTGGTTTTTCGGCCTGGCAACGTCCTACTCTCACAGGGGGAAGCCCCCAACTACCATCGGCGCAAAAGAGCTTAACGACCGTGTTCGGCATGGGAACGGGTGTGACCTCTTTGCTATCGCCACCAGACTATATGGCATTTTATTAAAAATGCCTCGAACATCGGATTCCAAACTGGTATCTTAGTTCACATTAGAGAGATTCTCTCAAAACTAGATAATGCATAATAGAAACGGTGTCATACTTTGACAAGTATGACTTCAAGAATGTTATTGGATAAGTCCTCGACCGATTAGTATCTGTCAGCTCCACA
>NZ_BAUV01000072.1 GCF_000513135.1 Halalkalibacter akibai JCM 9157 | reverse complement strand
ATACTCCCCGCGGAAAGCAAGTGCCTGTAGCGTAATGGAACGGATTCGTTAGGAAAAACCAAAATCTTTAAAATCATAATCTAAGAAATATTGGCACAATTTTTGCTTAGTATTTTAATGAAGCTAACTAAAAAGGAGTCGATTAAAATGACTGTACCATACAAGCATGAACCATTCACTGATTTCCAACTAGAAGAAAATGTTCAACAATTCCAACAAGCATTACAACAAGTAAAAAACGAACTAGGAAAAGAATATGATTTGGTAATAGGAGGCGAAAGAATCTCAACTAAAGACAAAATCACATCTGTCAATCCTTCTAACACATCAGAAATAGTAGGACTCGTCTCAAAGGCTAATCAAGCACTAGCAGAAAAAGCAATGCAAGTAGCAGATCAAACTTTTAATAGTTGGAAAAAGTGGGACGCTGAAGTAAGAGCCGATATTTTATTTAAAGCTGCAGCTATTGTTCGCAGACGCAAACACGAATTCTCAGCTTATTTAGTTTATGAAGCTGGTAAGCCATGGAATGAGGCTGATGCTGACACTGCAGAAGCAATTGATTTCATGGAGTATTATGCTAGACAAATGATTGAGTTGAAAAAAGGATATCCGATTGAAAGTCGAGTAATTGAAAAAAATAGACTAGCATATATTCCGTTAGGTGTCGGTGTGGTGATCTCTCCTTGGAATTTTGCGTTTGCGATTATGGCAGGAATGACTTCCGCAGCTTTAGTTACTGGTAACACCGTATTATTAAAACCAGCAAGCACAACACCAGTAGTCGCGGCTAAATTTATAGAAGTGCTAGAGGAAGCTGGTCTACCAGCAGGTGTTGTAAACTTTATCCCAGGTAGTGGTAGTGAAGTAGGAGATTATTTGGTTGATCATCCAAGAACACGTTTCATCAGCTTCACAGGTTCACGAGATGTTGGTGTTCGTATTTATGAAAGAGCTGCGAAAGTACATGAAGGTCAGATTTGGTTGAAACGAGTAGTCGCGGAAATGGGAGGCAAGGATACGATTATTGTTGATAATCAAGCGGATCTTGATCTAGCGGCTGAATCTATTGTTAAATCAGCATTTGGATTTTCAGGTCAAAAGTGTTCAGCTTGTTCACGGGCAGTCATTCATGAAGACGTTTACGATGAAGTACTAGAAAAAGCCGTACGTTTAACAAAGGAATTAACAGTTGGAGATCCAGCCAAACGCTCTTTTATGGGGCCGGTAAATGATCAATCAGCTTTCGACAAAGTTATGAGTTATATAGAGATTGGGAAAAAAGAAGGGGAACTTGTTACAGGTGGTAAAGGAGATGACACGACTGGCTACTTTATTGAACCAACTATTTTTGCAGGGGTTGAAGAGACAGCTAGAATCATGAAAGAAGAGATTTTCGGTCCTGTAGTAGCTTTTTGTAAAGCGAAAGATTTTGATCATGCTCTAAAAATAGCTAATAACACCGACTACGGGTTAACAGGAGCTGTTATTTCTAATAACCGTGAGCATATTGAAAAGTCAAAAGAGGAATTCCATGTAGGTAATTTATATTTTAATAGAGGGTGTACAGGCGCGATAGTGGGTTATCATCCATTTGGAGGATTTAACATGTCCGGAACGGATTCAAAAGCTGGAGGACCAGATTATCTTCTATTATTTACACAAGCAAAATTGCTATCAGAGCAGCTTTAATGCTTGAGGGAGGGAATGAACATGGTTGAAAAGATATCCAAAAATTTCTTTCTCTATTTATCAAAAAATAAAGTGTTGAATAAAGGGGCTAAAAAATGGGGGCTCAAATTAGGAGCCTCCCAAGTAGTGGCAGGAACAACCATTCATCAAGTGATTAAAGTGGTGAAAGGATTAAATCAAAAAGGTTTAGTGTGCACAGTCGACCACTTAGGTGAGTTTGTGATGAATCCAGCAGAAGCAACAGAAGCAACCGACATTTGTGTGCAGACACTTGAAGCCATAGCTGTAAGTGGGGTGAACTGTAACTTATCTGTTAAGCTAACCCAACTTGGCCTTGATATTGACCGCAGTCTTTGTGTCAATAACATGCTGAAAATTTTAGAAGTTGCAAAAAAAACAAATAATTTTGTACGAATAGATATGGAAGATTACTCTCATTACGAGCAAACATTAGAGATTTTAGCAGAACTTCGTCAGAGTTACCCAAATGTAGGAACGGTGATTCAAGCTTATTTTTACCGAGCCCAAGATGATCTGAAGAATTTAAAAGGAGTGCCACTTAGATTAGTGAAAGGAGCTTATAAAGAATCAGGAGAAGTTGCATATCAGAATAAAGAGGAAATTGATGAAAACTATCTAACTATTATTAAACAGCATTTGTTAACAGGAAGTTATACAGCGATTGCTTCTCATGATCATGTAATCATTGAGAAAGTAAAACAGTTTTGTAAAGAAAATAACATCCCGAAAACACAATTCGAGTTTCAAATGCTGTACGGATTTAGAGCCGATGTGCAAGAGGAGATTGTTTCTCAAGGTTATACGATGCGTGTGTATGTACCATTTGGGAAGGATTGGTATGGGTACTTTATGAGGCGGTTAGCAGAAAGGCCACAAAATGTTTCTTTTGCTTTAAGAGGGTTGTTTTCCAAGAAGTAACTCTGACCAACGTTATACTACCTAAAAATGAAAGGGGTTACATTTGGGTGAGTCGAGACAAAAAAGTATCTATAGTAGGTGTTCCGATGGATTTAGGCCAAATTAGGCGTGGCGTTGATATGGGACCGAGTGCGATGCGATATGCCGGCTTAATAGAAGAAATACAGGATCTTGGTTTTGAAGTGAGTGATTATGGCGATATTACGATTCACCGCTCGACTACAGGATCTAATCAAGAACAGAAGTTAAGAAACTTAAAAGAAATTATTAAGACAAGTGAAGAGTTGTGTAGAGAATTAGATGAAATTTTAACGAAAGGAGGGTTTCCTCTCGTATTAGGAGGAGATCACAGTATAAGCATTGGTTCAATCGCTGGAATCAAAAAACATTACCGTGATTTGGGCGTTATTTGGTATGATGCGCATGCAGATTTGAATACAGCGGAAACTTCTCCTTCAGGAAATATTCACGGAATGTCGCTAGCTACTAATTTAGGGTTAGGGCACCCCATACTCACAAAAATTGGTGGTTATCAGCCGAAAATAAAACCTGAACATATCGTTATTATTGGGGCGAGGTCAATTGACGAAGGCGAAAAACAACTGATTAGAGAAAAAGGCATAAAAGTGTATACGATGCATGAGATTGATCGAAGAGGAATGACAACAATCATGGAAGAAACCATTGCCTACTTTAAAGATAGAACAGATGGGGTTCATTTAAGTTTAGATTTAGACGCAATTGACCCTATAGATGCACCAGGTGTTGGTACTCCGGTTCTTGGAGGTATAACCTATCGGGAAAGTCACTTAGCTATGGAGATGTTAGCGGAAGCGGAGATGATTACATCGGCTGAATTTGTTGAGGTAAATCCAATTATTGACCATAAAAACCAAACAGCAAATATAGCCGTTGAATTAGTGACTTCGCTTCTTGGTAAGAAGTTAATCTAAAAGCAACCTATTAATCTATCAGGAATATTAATGAATTAGGAGGTGTGTAACAGTGAAAAACACAACAACTATTATAGAGAAAACTGAACAATATGGAGCTCATAATTATAATCCCCTGCCAATTGTGATCACAGAGGGAAAAGGAGCATGGGTAAAAGATCCTGAGGGAAACAGTTACTTAGACATGTTAAGTGCTTATTCAGCAGTTAACCAGGGACACTGTCACCCTAAAATAATAGCGGCGTTAAAAAAACAGGCAGACAAAATTACGCTAACCTCAAGAGCTTTTCATAATGATCAACTAGCCCCTTTTTATGAAAAGGTGGCGGCTATTACTAAGAAAGAAATGATTCTGCCAATGAATACTGGAGCGGAAGCGGTTGAGACAGCGATAAAAGCTGCTAGACGTTGGGCCTATCAAGTGAAAGGGGTGCCGAACAATCAGGCTGAAATCATCGTTTGCGAAAATAACTTTCATGGAAGAACGATAACAGCTGTTTCTTTGTCTTCCAATCAGGAGTATAAAGAAGGATTTGGGCCATTACTTCCAGGTATCAAGGTGATTCCGTTTGGGGACATTGAAGCGCTAGAAAACGCTATTACTGATCAAACAGCAGCGTTTTTAATCGAGCCGATTCAAGGTGAAGCGGGGATCATCATTCCTCCTGACGGTTATTTAAAGAAAGCGCATGATCTTTGCAAACAGAAAAATGTTCTATTTATTGCGGATGAGATACAAGCTGGTTTAGGAAGAAGCGGGAAAATGTTTGCCTGTGACTGGGAGAGTGTAGAACCTGATATGCTCATTTTAGGGAAGGCTCTCGGAGGTGGTGTATTCCCAATATCCGTTGTGGCTGCCAGCAAAAAAATATTGGGAGTTTTTGAGCCTGGTTCACATGGATCTACATTTGGAGGAAATCCGCTTGCTTGTACCGTTTCCCTAGCGGCGTTAAGTGTAATAGAGGAGGAAAGCTTGGTTGATCGTTCTTTTGAATTAGGTCAATATTTCTTAGAAAAACTAAAACAAATAAATAATCCTTTCATTAAGGAAATAAGGGGAAGAGGCTTATTTATTGGAGTAGAAATGAAAAAGCCAGCTAGACCTTATTGTGAACAGTTGAAAGAGAAAGGATTATTATGCAAGGAAACTCATGAGAATGTGATCCGCTTTGCACCGCCATTAATCATTGAAAAGAAAGATCTAGATTGGGCGGTCACCAAGATTTATGAAGTATTAAGTTAAGAATGATAACCGTTCGCAATTGGGGAAGCGCTTACTTTAATGCTTGATTAAACATCCTCCTTCATGTACGATTTCTATATGATGACAAGATAAGGGGATTTAAATGAAATCAACACATTATCGTTTAGCTGAGTCGATCGGTTATAAAATTACAAACTCTGCCAGGTTAGTAATGAACCGATTAAATAAAAATTTTAAACAAAATAACTTACCAGTGACTCATGAGCAATGGGCTATTATGATTAGACTTTGGGAAGAAGATGGGTTAACCCAGAATAAATTAGCGACGATGACGAATAAAGATTCTCCTAGTATCTCACGATTAGTAAATAACTTGATAAAAAATGATCTCGTTACGCGGATCCCACACCCTGTTGATAAAAGGACTAATTTAATTTTCTTAACAGCTAACGGGAAAAAAATGCAAGAAGCCATGATTGAACAAGCTCAAAATACAGTAGAACAAATTTCAGAAGGAATTGACCCTAAGGAATTAGAAATCTTTTTGAAAGTATTAGAACAGATTGATGAAAATTTAAAAGATTAGAAGCATTCATTCTCATTTGAGAATGAATGCTTTTTTTAATGAGAAATGATAGTTAGTAGGATTAAAAATTGATTGACTAAGTGAAGTGGTGTAAAACGACCATCGTTACTCCTCAACCTTACCATAAAAGCCTTTTGAATCATTATTCTCCACTAATCCTCATAAATTTAGTTGTTTAGACACTTAAGAAGAAAAGTGAAAGCTTAATTACGTCAACTAGAGAACCAACTGAGATTGTATTTCTAAAAAATAAATAGTTGTTTAAACAATTATTTATTTAAATGGTATTGACAATCATTA
Organism: Halalkalibacter akibai JCM 9157; assembly: GCF_000513135.1. Lineage (GTDB taxonomy): Bacteria > Bacillota > Bacilli > Bacillales > Bacillaceae_D > Halalkalibacter > Halalkalibacter akibai. The sequence goes on along the minus strand of NZ_BAUV01000072.1, from coordinate 6,294 downwards.
TCGTTTACCATTAAAATGGCTTTAGACCGATAATCATTATCATTATCAATGAATCACAAACTGATTATCTATAAACGGAGGGTAGGCGTTTTTAAGACAGTAAATAGACTATCATTTTAAACGTTAGTACTAGAAAGTGAAGGCCTGTTATGCGTAAAGCTATTTAGTTCTTATTTTACTTGTGTTATCTATTACTTCTCTATTTATTGGTGTAAGAGATATCTCACCATTGGATATTTTTCGGTTAACCGAAGATCAAATTCAAACGCTACTCATAGTGAGATTCCCGAGGTTAATAAGCATTATAATTGCCGGAGTAGGAATGAGTGTTTGTGGTTTAATTATGCAGCAATTAACGAGAAATCGTTTTGTTTCACCGACGACTGCTGGAACATTGGATTCGGCTCGGCTCGGAATTTTGGTTTCATTAATTTTGTTTACTTCAGCAAGTCCACTTCAAAAAATGATGGTTGCGTTTGCCTTTGCTTTAGCTGGAACCTTTATCTTTATGAAGATATTAGAAAAAATTAAATTTAAAGATACCATTTTCATTCCTCTAGTTGGCTTGATGTTTGGTAATATCGTAAGTTCGATTACAACATTTTTTGCGTACAGGTACGATTTAATTCAAAACATGTCTGCCTGGCTTCAAGGAAATTTCGCGGCAATTGTCAGAGGAAGCTATGAGTTATTATACATAAGCATTCCTGTTTTAATTATTGCTTACCTCTTTGCTAACCGGTTTACAGTAGCCGGCATGGGAGAAGAGTTCTCAGTTAATTTAGGTTTGAATTATAAACAGGTTGTGAATATCGGGCTAATCATTGTTGCTCTAATCACTTCTGTTGTTGTTCTTACCGTTGGAATGATTCCTTTCTTAGGTTTAATTATTCCAAATATCGTAACCATTTATAAAGGTGATAATTTAAGAGAGAACCTTCCTTATACTGCTTTACTTGGAGCTATATTTGTGCTTTTCTGTGACATTTTAGGTCGCTTAATTATTTATCCATACGAGATTGCGATTGGTCTCACGGTTGGAGTAATTGGTAGCGGAATTTTTCTGTATTTATTGTTAAGGAGAAAGCATTATGGGATATAAGGGGAAATTAATAACTTTATCTGTAATTGCTATAGCTCTCGTGATCTTCTATTTAACAATAGGTGCTAATGGTAACTGGGAATATGTGTTACCGAGAAGAGGCTATAAAATTGCTGCTATTATTTTAACAGGTACTGCAATCGCATTTTCAACGATGGTGTTTCAGACAATTACAAATAACCGAATTTTGACACCGAGTATAATCGGGTTAGATTCGCTTTATATGCTGATTCAAACCTTTATTATTTTCTCGTTTGGTTCGTTAAGTATTGTTATGGTTAATAAACATTTAAATTTCGCTGTATCAGTAGGATTCATGATTGTGTTTGCTGGGATCTTTTATAAGCTTTTATTTAAAAGAGAAGGAAACAACATTTATTTCCTCTTATTAATTGGATTAATCTTTGGAACGCTGTTTGGAAGTTTAACGACTTTTATGCAAGTTCTTATTGATCCAAATGAATTTCTGACCGTTCAGAACCGAATGTTTGCAAGTTTTAATAATGTGAACACAGATATTTTAGGTGTGTCGTTCATTCTAATTATAGTAATCTTCCTTTATTCCTATAAATATATTAAATTTCTTGATGTTTTATCATTAGGAAAAGAACATGCGGTTAATTTAGGGGTTAATTATGATCAAGTGATCAAGCGTCTTTTGATTGTAGTTGCCATTCTAGTCTCTATCGCAACAGCATTAGTCGGGCCGATTACGTTTTTAGGATTGCTAGTTGCTAACGTCGCTCATGAGTTTATGAGAACGTATAAACATAAATATCTTATTAGCGGGGCCGTATTAATCAGTATTGTAGCTTTAGTCGGAGGTCAGTTACTTGTTGAGCGGATCTTTACTTTTTCAACACCGCTTAGTGTCATAATCAATTTTATTGGTGGTGTCTACTTCCTATATCTATTATTAAAGGAGACAAAAAAATGGTAGAAGTGATTAATGTTTCAAAACAATACGCTTCCAAAAGTGTCGTTGAAAATGTTTCAGTTAACATTAGAAAAGGAAAAATCACATCATTTATAGGGCCGAATGGAGCAGGGAAAAGTACTTTGCTTTCAATTGTAAGTCGTCTAATCACAAAGGACGAAGGAGAGGTAAAGATTGATAATATTGATATTAGTAAAACAAAAAGCAATGAACTTGCGAAAAAAATATCGATACTAAAGCAATCAAACCATTTATCTATTCGTTTAACAGTGAAAGATTTAGTTTCGTTTGGACGCTTTCCCTACTCACAAGGCAACTTATCAAAAGAAGATCTAAGACATATAGAAGAAGCAATTAGCTATATGGAGTTAGAAGATATTCAAGATAAATTTCTTGATCAACTTAGTGGAGGGCAGAGACAACGTGCTCATATTGCGATGGTCATTGCTCAAGACACTGAATATATCTTACTTGATGAACCTCTTAACAACCTTGATATGAAGCACTCAGTTCAAATTATGAAAGTGTTAAGAAAAATGGTTGATGAATTAGGGAAGACGATTGTTATTGTTTTACATGATATTAATTTTGCTTCCTGTTATTCAGATTTTATTGTTGCCTTAAAAGACGGAAAGATCGTCAAAGAAGGTCCAGCTCAAGAAATCATTACCCACTCAGTATTGAAAGAAATCTATGATATGGATATCCCAATTAACTGTGTTGGCGATAAAAAGATTTGTGTGTATTTTACGTAAGGCCCTTTCTTAGTTAGTTAACGAGTTGAAGGTTACGCTAGAGATCCTCGGCCAAGGTATAGCAATTGCGCTCTTGTGTAACTTTCAATTTCATTAATTATAAATGTTATAAGAGTTTAGATCTTAAACTTTCGCAATCAGCTCATTCACAATATTTTTTTTAAGTAGGCATGAGAATGCTTATCATTTTCAACGCTGAAGAAGAAAGCTAGTTGCACAAATTTGAAAAGACAAATAGGAGTGTAGAGAAATGAAAAAGTCATTCATGTTCATTATGATGGTTTTATTGTTAACTATTTTTGCAGCAGCTTGCGGTTCAAGTACAGAAACAGAAGGTACGTCTGAACCAGTTGAAGAAACAGAGGAAACAGAAGCAGTTGAGGAAGAGCCTGTTGAAGAAGAAGTAGTTGAAGAAACAGAAATTACTGTGACTCACCAATTAGGCGAAACGATTGTTCCTAAAAATCCTGCTAGTGTTGTTGTATTTGATTTAGGTGCACTAGATGCTTTAGATAGATTAGGTGTTGAGGCAATCACAGCGGTACCAACAGATAACGTTCCTGAATACTTAGAGAAATACAAGGGTGCAGATTATGAGACAGCTGGCACACTTTTTGAACCAGATTTTGAAAAGATTTATGACCTTCAACCAGATTTAATTATCATCTCAGGAAGAGCTCAAGAAGCCTATGAAGAACTTAGTGAAATTGCACCAACCCTATTCCTTGCAGTTGACACAGCTAACTACATGGAATCATTCACGAATAATATTAACTTACTAGCTGAAATTTTCGGCAAGGAAGAAGCTGCTGCTGCAGAACTTGAGAAAATCAATTCTTCATTAACTGCTTTGCAAGAGAAAGCCGCTGTAAGTGAAGTAGAAGGTTTAATTGTATTAGCTAATGATGGATCTATTAGTGCTTATGGGCCAGGTTCTAGATTTGGAATTCTTCATAATGAGTTTGGTGTTACGGCTGTAGATGAAAACATCGAAGTTTCTAGTCATGGACAAAATATCTCGTTTGAATATATTGCTGAAAAAGATCCTGCTTACTTATTCGTTGTAGATAGAGGAGCCATTGTTGGAGGAGAATCTTCCGCTCAACAAACAATTGAAAATGAAGTAGTGAAAAGAACACAAGCATTTGAAAATGGAAACATTGTTTATTTAAACCCTGTATACTGGTATATTACTGGTGGCGGGATTACAGCAACTGAAGGTATGATTGCAGAAATAGACTCTGCAATAAAATAAAACAACAAAGGGTTCTTCCTAAAGATCACCATACTGATCTTAAGGGAGAACCCTTTGTTTTTCCTAAGGCGGATTATCGTCTACGTAACTTCGGAATCTTCAAGTAAGTCCCAGCTCGCCAAACCCATTCAAATGGTCCGATATAAAACCGTTGTAACCACCACTTACTTAATAGCACCTGCAGGAAAAAGAAAGCAAACGCAATGACAACACCGAAAAATATCCCAATGCGATTAAAGAGATTAAAACCATAACTATAGAATAACGTTGTAAAGACGATTGATTGTAATAAATAGTTTGTTAGAGATAAACGACCTACATAAGAAAGTGGGTAGAGGATTTGCCTTCCTTTTGTAGACGAAGATAGTAAAACAATGCTTAAGGCATAAAACATCGCAACAAGTGGACCACCAACCGTTGCATGGAGCATCTCAAATGCATAACGGTCATTTAAAACATACATGATCTTACTAGGAAAACCAACAATTAGAGTTATCCACCAAAGTCGGATTAGAAAAGGACGATGGTAAGAAACGTCAATGAGCCATTTTTTTCGTGCTACGTAAGCTCCTAGTAGAAACATTCCTAGAACACTAAGCATTGAAGAAAAATGAATGATCAATTCACCAACCCAACCCAGTCCAAGTGGATCATTGAACAAGCGAAAGCTCACTATATCAAAATAGGTTCCGGTTGAGAGAACCTGTTTTTCTTCAATAGAATATGAAAGTAATTGCTCATCCATTAAAGTCATTGAATCGTCTTCGGGTGTAGCAATCGAAAGAGACATGATAAAAAGCAAGAGAAAAGACGAAATAAGCAAACCTCTTTCTTTTAGTTTAAGAAAAAAATAAAGAATGAAGGCGGCTAATGCATAGACAAACAATATATCTCCATCCCAAATAAAAGTCCCATGTAAAAATCCTACTATGAGTAAGATCACCGTTCTTCGCCAATATAAAGGTCGTAAAGGTTGGTTGGCAGCCTCTAATCGTTCCTTCAAGAAAGCCATACCATAGCCAAATAAAAATGAAAATAGGGTATAAAAACTAGCTGACGCAAAGAGACGGATAAAGCCTTCCGCTATTTGATCTATCGTTCCTAGCGGGTAGTAATTGTGAATATCAGGTACTAAAAAAAGTCCATATTGAAAATGTAAACTATTTGCAAGTAAGATCCCAAGTAGAGCTAGACCTCTCATTATATCTAGTGAAAGAATTCGATCTGTTTCATTTAAGGGCCCAGATTTATTCATCAGCATGTCTCCTTCTAAATAATTGTAAGATATAACCAATTGTATCACAGTTGTATAGTCTATTTTTTTTGAGTTATCAAAAAAGTTACTGTAAACTTAAAAGAAAAGCTAAGAGGAGAGAGAATAAATGAAGACAAACTCTGTGATCGACTTAATAAATAGCCATCGCTCTATTCGAGCGTTTACAAATGAAAGTGTAACTGCTGAACAAATAAATTTGATTGTTGAAGCAGGGAGATGGGCGCCGACTTCACATCACGTTCAAGCATATAGCATTATCGTCGTAAAAGATAAAGAGAAAAAAGAGCAATTAGCGGAACTGGCAGGAAATCAAAGCTATGTGGAAAGTTGCCCGGTATTTTTTGTAATTGTAGCTGATTACTATCGTTTAAAACAAGCAAGTGATTTGCATAATGAATCAATTGAAATAAAAGAACAAGAACAGATTATTGTAGGAGCAGTTGATGCTGCTTTAGTCGCGCAAAATATGCTTCTTGCAGCGCGCTCATTAGACCTTGGTGGTGTCATGATTGGGGGCATAAGAAATGATCTGAAAGCTGTTGCTGAGTTATTGGAACTTCCTGAGTATACGTTTCCAGTAATGGGCTTATGTATTGGTTATCCAGCGCAAAATCCAGATCAAAAACCTCGATTGCCGCAAGAAGCAGTCGTCCATTATGATAAATACGATCAGACGAATATGAAGGATGCATTAGATCGTTATGACCAAATTATGAAACAATATTATTTGGAACGTACAAACGGAAAGCGTGCTGATTTATGGACAAAGCAAATGGCCAGCTTCCTATCCACACCAAAACGACCCGAGGTAGAACAATTTCTAAAGCAACAAGGTTTCTTAAAATAAACTTATGTTGACAGTAGATAAGAGGATTTAACTAAAATTTGAAAAACAATAGTTGCTTGCACAGCAATCGCTCCTGAAATACACTCCGCTTTCCGCGGGAAGCTGGTGAGCCTCCTCGTGCT
>NZ_BAUV01000073.1 GCF_000513135.1 Halalkalibacter akibai JCM 9157 | reverse complement strand
CCTCCCTCAGCTTGGTTTGCGTCTTCATCGCCTTTATGAAGACCTTTTTTCTGCTCTCTCGGCTTGGTTTTGGGCTTCATCAGCTTTATGATGACCTTTTTTCTGCTAGCTCAGCTTGGTTTCGGGCTTCATCAGCTTTATGATGACCTTTTTCGCGCTAGCTCAGCTTGGTTTTGGGCTTCATCGGCTTTATGATGACCTTTTTCGGGCTCGCTCAGCTTGGTTTCGGACTTCATCGCCTATCTTTATATAACTCTTCTATAATGTAAAAAAATAAGCAATCCTTCTGCTAGGGATCACTTACTGTTGTTTATTCAATATTATTCTTAGCTATAACTGTCAAAATCTTCAACAACACTATTGACCCATTCCATTTTCTTCCTGAAGTATGTTTATAAGTTCTTCAAAATTATCATTAAATCTGCTTAACTCATATTCATTTACTCCATTGTTAGGAATGTTCCTGGACGCATCTCTTATTGCACTCGAAATATTGAAAGCTGAAAATACTATGCAAATACTTAAAATAATTATTGCTCCAGTCAAAGATAACCTTGGTTTTTTCTCGCTCATCAAACTCCCCCTAAAATCTAGTTATTATTAGTGTAACACCATTACCAACCAAATGTTTCCATTTTTTTCACTAATTTAAATATTCCCCTGCACTGACTCCACAAAAAAAAGTGATGCCTTTTTATTCAAGCATCACTACTTATTTATTTTCGTTAACAAGTCCCTAAATATATCTCAAATTCTTTCTCTCTAATAAATATTGCATTCCATACAAAAGATATGCTTTATAGTGTATGTAGAAAAAGAATTGAAAATAGTTTAACCGACGTAAACGAATAATTTTAATTTTTTTAAGAAAAGGCATAAACAAAAACGCAAAGAATCCATTAGCAACAGCATTTATGACTACAAACTTTTTAAAATTCCCATATGAATATTTGAGGATCCACATAGAGAGTGGTATATAAGGACCTATATCAAAAGGAAGTTCATCCCTTATAAATGACTTAGGTTTATCATAAAACTCCCAAAAGTTTCGTTTGTGTCCATATACATGATTTAAAATTTCAAAAATACCTATGATAAAACTCGCTGGAAGATATCTTTTGAAACTCTTCTTTCCTAAAAACAATACTGATACCCAAGGAATTAAAATAAGAATGAGATTAAATACTACGTGCCGTCGTCTTGATGCCATAAGGCCCTTCACCTCGATTTGAATAATCAATCTTTTTTATAAAGTATCCAAATTAAGATAAAAAATCCTCTTCATACAGATTTCTAAGCATTTATTTTCAAACCCTTTTTACATTAGACAGATTAGATCATAAAACAGTAGAAATTGCACGATCATTTATTTCTTAACAAATGATCGTGCCTTCTCATTAAGCATTAATCCCTTCTCCCTTTACAACAGGTGCCTTGCCTCCAGTTTCCCATTCTTCGTCTGTTGGCGGGTAGGTTTTCTGAACTTTAAAGCTAAAATCAACGATACGAACGTTAACACGCCAACCATTCCAAATGCGATGATTGCTCCGAATATATCGGGATTGATCACGTGGGGAAGATTCGTTCCGACCCTTTCTGCCGTTGTCATTGTTGTGACAAGCAATCCCGTTCCAATCGAAGCTGACATCTGACGAATCGTATTCGTAACTGCTGACCCGTGAGGAAGTAACTTTCTCGGCAATTGATTCAATCCTGCGGTATTGACTGGCATCATCACCATTGAGAAGCCAAACATCCGAATCGCATACATTACCGTAAGATACATAATCGACGTTGTTGTATCAATAAAAAGAAAGGCAAACGTTGAGAACGTCATAATGATCAAGCCCGGTATAGCCAATACTCTTGCCCCGTAGCGATCAAATATTCGGCCCGTGATGGGAGCCATTATTCCTGTTATCAATGCCCCAGGAAGCAAAACAATTCCTGCCTCCACTGCCGTAAACCCGCGCATGTTGTGCATATATAATGGAATAAGTGTCTCAAGACCGATCAGACCCAAAAAACCAATGCTGCAAATGATCGTAGCAAGAGTAAACATCGGTGCCTTAAAAACCCGAAACTCAAGCATCGGGTGACTTAATCCAAGCTGTCGTTTAATAAATAAGAAAATGAGTACCACTCCAAGCACGAGGAACGTGATGGTTTGTAGACTGCCCCAACCATTATTCCCAGCACTGGTGAACCCATACAGAAGACCACCGAAACCAAATGTCGATAACATAATTGAAACCGGATCGACTTTCGGGTTTTTAAGTTCGGTCACATTCCTCATCTTAAAAGACGCCAAAATCAACATGAGCAGTGCCAAAGGCAGAATGCCATAAAACATGTACCGCCACTCATAGTTCGTTGTCACCCAGCCTGACAATGTTGGCCCGATTGCTGGTGCAAACGAGATCACAAGCCAATGTACCCCATAGCAGCTCCCCGTCGCTCCACGGGAAAAATGAGCAAAAACACGGTCTGCATAAGCGGAATCATGACCCCAGCCCCAATAGATTGAATAATCCTTGATGCTAGTAAGACTGGAAAATTTGGCGCCACTGCTGCGAGCAGCGTTCCGACCGTGAAAATCCCCATCGCTGATAAGAAAAGCTGTCTCGTCGTAAATTTTTCAATTAAAAAAGCTGAAATAGGCACCATAATCCCCATCACCAGCATAAACACAGTCGTTAGCCATTGCCCTGTACTTGCCGTGATGTTCATTTCGATCATCAGCGGAGGAATGGCAGTTATCATCAGCGTCTGATTCAACACCGCTATAAAAGTCCCAATCAGCAACAATCCTGCAATTAATACTTTGCTATAATTCTCTTTATCTTCCATCTAAAAAACTCCCATTTTATAGTCTTCCATTAATCCTTTTTACAGTCCTCACCCTTAAGTATATCTAACTATCTATATTTCGCAATACGAAACATATGACATTTGATTTTCTATGAAAGAAGAACAGGCCCCTTTTAAAAACACTTGAGATTTTTTCCATTGTCATATACACTGATCAAAGGTATCTTGCATTACAAGATACCTTTGTAGCGACTCACTATCTTGTTATACATGATACTTCCTGCACACTAACCAATTTACTACATTTTCATAAAAGTAGGTGAGCAAAATGTCTATACGAAGCCAATTATTAAAAGGAATTCTTGAGGGCTGCATCCTCGCCATCATTTCACGTGAGACTGTATACGGTTATGAACTAGCCATGAAACTACAATCGCAAGGAATCGATGTCAGCGAAGGATCTATTTATCCAATCTTACTACGGCTTCAAAAAGAAAAACTCATCAAAGGCGAAATGAGAACTTCATCAAGTGGACCTAATCGAAAATACTACACCCTCACTTCTGAAGGAACAGAAGCATTACAAGAATTCAAGGTAAACTGGGATGGCTTAAAAACTCCCGTAGACAAACTATTACAAACAGAGGAGGAAAGATCGTGAACGCTCAATTATTAATCAAGGAAAACAACGAAAAACGGAAACAGCTTAACAAAGAAAACAAAGAATTTTATGAAGACATGCTTCTTTATATTCGTTTATCTTTTGATAAATCTGACCTAGAAACAGAAGAGATTTTAATGGAGTTATTGGACCATCTAGTTGAAGCACAAAACGAGAATCGTACAGCAAAAGACCTGTTCGGCGACAACCCTAGAGCGTATGCCAACGAAATTATCGGCGAATTGCCAGCGATGATTACGAAAAAAAGAGTCCTTTACGTCTTGATGGGAATTTTCAATTTTCTAGCTGTCGCTGCGTTTATTAATGGACTTGTTCACACGGTTCTCCACTATGCTTTTGGTTTATTTGAACCTGTGAAAACCTTTTATCTAGGTTCCGTAACGGTTCTCACGGTCCTCTCATTAGCTATCGCTTTCACAGTGTTGTATGTATTTATGCAGTATATGCGCTGGACGTGTTTTAAACAGGTTAGCAAATTAAAAGAGTTTTGGTTAGGTGGCCTGCTTTTCGGAGTCCTGCCGTTTGGCTGTTTCTTTCTTCTCATTGCTACTATGCCTGATTTCGGTCCAGCGATTACGTTTCCCCTTTATTGGCTAATCGTGTTAGGGGTAGCGCTTTATATGGTGGGGTTCTTTTTTAAAAAGAGAATTTGAAGGTTTTTCTCTCCAGAATACTGTTTAATTAATAACCCCTTCCAACGCTAAAAATTGTTTTTTAAAACCAACACTTTGATACTATCGATCAAAATGTTGGTTTTTTGGATTAAACGTTACATTAGCTATTAACAAAACGAGGCTACATTCCCCGTTATCTCAAAATCTTTCCAAGAGGAACATTGTTCAAATCATACCTCAAGTTTACTAGTGCCTTCCCCTTTGTATTGTTAAATATAACCTGTAGGCAGTCCATAGTCCCTATGCCATACTAGTATATACCTACTATTTTATAATTTACTATACTACTAATAACGGAGGACTTACTTTGACAACCCTACAAAAAATGTTAATAAGTGACATTAAGAAGAAAAACACACTTATGTTTGTAACGTTTTCTTTGTCTCTTTTAGCTGCGACAGTGAAGACGTTACTCGATGGTGATTTAAGTACAACGAGCTACTATGGAGCAGAATTACTTGGCTTTGCGATTTTATATTTCTCATTGCAGTTTTTACTGAATAAACCTAAGCTTTTTCCATACATCAGTGTTGGCTATATTTATGTGTTCTCTATTGGGTCCATTTTTATTTTTGGTGCTAGCGGAACACTGATTTTCATTTTATTATTCTTATTATTAATTTCTGCCATCCATTTTAACGAGAAAATTTTTATAGGTGGATTTGTCCTTGGATTAATTGGGGTCCTACTCGTTAACTCTTTAGAGACTAACCAAACAGAACAATTTGCTAGCATGTTTTCGACAGCTATTATTGTTTACTTCCTTTCAGGGATTGTTTTCGGTGTCCTGATTTATCTAAATAAGAAACAATTCCAACAACTTCAGCAATTTATTACAGACGCCGAATTAGAGGCTACGAAAAAAGAAGAACAAAAACGTCATTTAGAAACAAACGTTTCGGGTATTATTGAGGACGTAGAAAATGCCAATGTAAAAATTCAAGGTAATTTAAAGGCACAAGAAGAAATCCGTTTAGCCATTAACGAAATGGCTTCAGGAAGTATGACTCAATCAGAACAAATTGGTGAAATCTCCTCTATTGCTTTAGATACAAAAGACAATATGAGTCAGTTACATGGGACTACAGCAGAGCTCGAAGAACAATCGGATCAATCACTACACGTTGCTAATGATGGCTTAACGAAAGCGACGGAATTAAAGACTGATATGAAACAGCTTGAAAATATCATCCATGCATTAAACGAAACGTTTGCCGAATTGACGAAGACAATCGAGGAAACGAATACGTTTACTGGAACGATCGAGCAAATCTCAGGACAAACAAACTTACTTGCCCTGAACGCTTCAATTGAAGCAGCGCGCGCAGGCGAAGCTGGTAAGGGATTCTCGGTTGTTGCTGAAGAAATTCGCAAACTAGCCGAAGTAAGTAAAAGCACTACCGACAAGATTAATGTTAACCTTTCGCAACTGAATGCTAAGAACTCCGAGGCTCTTGAAAAAATGGAGACAAGTAGCACATTTATCTCAAAAGGTATTGCTTCAACAGAAGATGTCACATCTTCCTTCATGTCAGTGAAAGAAATGCTCGACTCACTCGACGACAAAGTCCAGTTTATGACGGCCTTGTCCGAAAATGTCAAGCAGCAATCATCTAATGTTGAGGCATCAACAAGCGATTTAGCTGCAATCATCCAGCAATCTTCAGCAAGCTTAGAAGAAATGACGGCAACGATTGAAAACCTTGCTGTTGATAATGAGCTTGTTGCTAAACTAATTGAAGAAACAACGAATAAAGCTCAAGCAATTATGACTGATAGGAAGTAACATCAATCTAAAGACCCCCTTATGGATAGCCATCCACTATTCATAAGGGGGTTCTTGTTTAAAAGTTTAATAGAGTTATTTATATTGCTTAGTTAGAGTTTGATCTTTCAAGCAGATTTAGGTAATCCATCGTAGAAATTAAACCACTTATCGTTGATTTAAAAATACAATTGCTCGAACCAGCGGGTAAATAACTATACTTAAAGAAAAGCAGATTACCAGAGGTATATTTTTGAATTCTGAAAGCACCTCAGTTCCTTCACTTATAATTAAAGTGACTCCCAAGCAAATGACTAAAATCAAGTAACTCAATCCTAAAGCCTTTTTAGACAGAAAAACTTCTCTTTCATTTTGATCCTCTAATTCCGTTCTGCCATTAGCCATGTAATTAAGCAAATACGCAGTAATAACTGCAAGGAAAATGAACGTATCAAGTCTTAATTCACCTTCATTAAACCATTTATATGCCCCAAAAGATGCAATAGAAATTATAGCTATAATACATATTGCATAAATCCATTTTCTACTTTTCATAGTATTACCTCACTAATCTTGTACTTATAAAAGCTTGTAAGGACCATATAACTCGCAACAATACCGTTAATTGTTGCAAATGTCATCGTTAACCTTGCGTTAAGATAAAAGTAAATAGCCAGTCTAGGCAAAATTCGCTTCCCGGTACTCCTCATATCTAACTCCTAAAGTTTATTTAATTCTTCTCTCTTGTTATTCTCTAAACTTTTCTTATAGTTTAAATCAATAACAATTTCACCAATTCCCATCGCCATAAAGCCATTAAGTATCGCAAAAACAGGAATCAGTATGTTCCCACCACTAGTAAAAAACATCATTACTAACACAATAGTACTAAAGAAAACGAAAAGCATTCCTAATATATACAAAGTACGACCAACAAACAAAACGATCACTCCAGTCATGGCAACATAAATGAATTTAACAAGGTTTCTAAGAAACTCTCTTTCAGCACCTATTTATAAAGTTATAGATGAACCCCTACTATACTTGTGTTTAGTTTCTTAATTTTAACATTTTTTCCTTATTACACATAAAAAAAGTGCAACCCTCTTCTTTATTAAGAGGTTGCACCTAATATAAGCACTTCATTTATTCCCGTTCTGTCTCGATCCCTTTAAATCTATTTTCCTCATCATTTTCAACCACATGTTTAAGAATCGATAACTTGTTATTCCAGAATTGTTCGTAATAAGCAAGCCATTGTTTTACCTCTGTTAACGGTTCTGGATGCAACTGATATATTTTTTCTCTGCCGACTTTTTTTCCGCTGACCAAACTCGCTTCTGAAAGAACTTTTAGATGTTTGGCTACGGCTGTTCGGCTTATTGAAAAATGAGCTGTTATTTCTGAGATAGCCAGTTCTTGATTGGCAAGCAGACGAAGAACCTCTCTTCTCGTAGGATCAGCAATCGCTTGAAAAACATCATACTTCTCTGCTGCCACTTATTTTTCCACAACCTTTTGAAGTTCCTGAACAATGCCACCCCAACCAAAATCCATTCTTTCGCGAATAACAGCACTTTTTTCATTGGCTTTTGGAAGAATCGTATCCGGAGATTTCCAACCACCATGAATAAGAGTAAATTCCGTTTTGTCTCCCATCTCTTTTAGTAGAAACGAAACTACCCAACCTTCTGTATCCCATGAAAACGAAACTTTATAAGGTTCATCGACTTCTAATACTTTGCATGGTGATGGCCCAAATGGTGATTGTATGTGAAACTCATGTCCTACTCTAGGTTCAAAATCATTCGGCATAAACCACGAGGCAATCCCTTCAGAGGTTGATACTGTATTCCAGACTTTTTGTATAGGTGCTTCAAAAATGATCGTTTGCTTTATATCTTGTAATGTTTCCATGCTTCATTCTCCTTTATCATATAGAACCATTTGGTTTCATTTATAATATAACACCTTTTGGTTTCATGTCAACATTTCAAAAATTGATCTATGCTTGCGGCTTTCCTATTCATCTACTCAGTATCACCACTATCCTGTATAACTTAGTACCAACTTAAAAAAATAAATGGTAAAGATGGCCTTTTCCCTTAGTAACTAGCTATATTTTCCTCTTCATTTTGTATCAAAAGGATCTCACCCTCGGCCAATTGTATCGTTCAACTTCGTACGGTACTTATCAAACCAAGTTTTCTCGTCTTTCAATAGTTCATCACAGAAACCAGCTACGTTTTCTCCCGTGAGATCAGTGACTTTCTTGCCTTCTGCAGCACCTGCTTCAAAAAGTTCAAGAAGGCCTCCAAAGATCCTGCTAACATCCTTCCAGTCTGATGGAGCACCAGTTGTCCACATATATTTTTGGATTGCTTTGTATGCGTTGTGGTACTCACTTGGAAGTGCCTTCGCACGCGCTTCCATCGCCTTCCATTCACGCTTGTCATTCAGATTTCCAATCATTTTTTCAATCAGATTCATCTTATTCTCTCCTTTGATTATCCTTTTATTTTAAGTTCGTTAATCTTACTTGATACGAATTCCCACTTCATCCAAAAGACTCTAAGTTGTTCTTGCCCTGCTGAATTAAGTGTGTAAAACTTTCTCGGAGGTCCCATATTAGATGGTTTCTTCTCAATGTTCACCAGATTGTTTTTCTCAAGTCGCATCGTAATCGTATAAACTGTACCTTCAACTACGTCTGTGAAGCCAAGTGCTCTAAGCTGTTGTGTAATTTCATAGCCGTAAGTTTCGCCACGACTGATGATTTCAAGCACACACCCCTCAAGCACACCTTTCAACATTTCAGTTATATTTTCCAAATTATCACCCCTTTTTAACCGTTTTTGTTCAGTACTCGGTAGCACCTGTATATGGTCTTACAACTAATCTGTATTACTAACTACAGGTATATAGTAACGCAGAGTAGCGTAACTTGTCAAGAATTAAACTTTCATTATAAAGCCCCATATTACGGGCTTTATTGGCATCCAAAAAAAATTCACCGTAAAGGTTCAGTCCAATTTCACATCAGGATAAGCTATAGATTTTGATTTTTTACTTGCATAGCTCTTGCCATAGTTGAAGAGGAAAATGTAATTCTATATTTCCCTCCAAGTTCCTTCTTTACTTTGTCTGTCAGTATTATCCCTTTTTTATTGTGCTCTTCTTCCATTTCAATACCAGCGGGAACTATTTTATCTTTATCCCAATCAATCCAGTTCCCATACTCATTCGCCCAGCTTCCCAACTCATCTTTTAACTCATTGGAAAACGAAATGTCTTCTAAATCAAAGTTACATCCACACTTACTACACCATATTGGCTCCGCTCCAACATCACCTTCGATTTTTAAATCTAGTGTGTCTTCTTGCTCACAAAAACATTTCATATACTCATACTCGACTCCCCACTTATAACATTCGAAAAAAAGCGACT
This sequence comes from Halalkalibacter akibai JCM 9157, assembly GCF_000513135.1. Classification (GTDB taxonomy): domain Bacteria; phylum Bacillota; class Bacilli; order Bacillales; family Bacillaceae_D; genus Halalkalibacter; species Halalkalibacter akibai. The sequence goes on along the minus strand of NZ_BAUV01000073.1, from coordinate 2,386 downwards.
GTTCTTTTGAACAATCGCTCCTGTTTCTTTAATAATCATTTTACTAATTATATCAAGTTTATTCTATTACATCTCCAGCCTCATCTAATAAGTAAATTTGATAGGAATCAATGTTTGATATAGATTCCAGCTCCTTAGACTTAAGAATATTCTCAACAGTCTTTTGAATCTCTATTGCTTGATCAATTGAACTCGCGTCCGAACTCTCAAGCGAAGTTTGGACTGTTATTTTTTCATGGAAATCAATCTGTATATCGCCAATGCCATCAAAATCATTCAGTCCTTCTATAATAGTAGATGTTAATGTGAACATTTCTTGATTAACCCCTGCCATATCCACATTTTCAACCGTAACTTCAGATACTTGATCCTTTGACTTGCCCATAACCATCGTTGTGCCTACAATACCTAATATAATAATAGCTGCTACAACAGTCATACTTAACATTCGCTTCTTCAAATGAACACCCCCTTTACCTATTGGGTATGTCCAACTAAATTAAATATTCCAGAAAATTACATCTACTAGCACAAAAATAAGTCATCTCATATTTTTAATTTACGAAACTTTTAAAATACAATCATATCGTTTAAGCGAATATTAGACATTTACTCTTTGTTTCTTTTGATAAATAATACTATATAAATTTTTTAGCTTCTCAAAAGCAAAGTAACCTAAAACACCACCTAAAGTATTCAAGATTAAGTCATCCACATTAAAACTGCGTGAGTATGTGATCCCATAATAAGTTAATACAATTTGTAAGGTCTCTATTCCAAAACTAACAGCGAAAATAATAGTAGCAGCTCTTTTGACATTTTTAATCTTATAAATCGACAGATACACTCCTAATGGTAGTAACAGCAGTATATTATAAAAAGATAATTTTACTGCATTCCAAAAAAACCAACTAAAACCTGAATGATTATAATGACTAATTAAATCACCTAAAAAGTAAAATGGTACTAGCTGAATATTCCATTCCCAACTCCAGTGATTACTTTGAAAAGGAGGGATATGAATTCCACCAGTTATTTGTTGCAATACGTTTACCGTGTAAATTAGAAAACTGAGAAAGATTAATCTTCGTAACAACTGTTTCTTACGATATATTAATAGGTCAATAATAAAATACAAAACAATAATAATGATTCCGATACTATTTATATCTATTACATACACTTAAATTCTCCTTCAGATTCCGTTGTCTTTTCCCAATTAAAATTCGGTGAATAAGATCTGTTTCCCGGTACTATTGACTTCTACAAACCCTCCAATTGGGAAGGTAATCATTGGCTGTGTATGTCCAAAGTCAACATCGTACAGAACGGGAATGAACTTCAATATAGGGTGTTTATCGAGAATATATATAAGATGTTCCTCTGTCATTTTAGATGCACGTTGAAAGCGCCCAATTACAAGACCTTTTATTTCACCTGCTACTTGTAATAACGAGGTGATGTCACGAGCAAATGTTTCTGGAATCGTCATTTCATCATCTTCAATGAATAATACCTTGCCTTGAAGGTTAGGCATATATTCTGTTCCTTGTAGTAGATTTAGTGTACACAAATTCCCACCGTATAATTGTCCTCGCGCTTCTCCAATGTTATAAGCTTTCCAACTGGTCATTTCAAACTTTCTATTCTCCTGATCCAAAAACCAGGCATCATCACTCCACTGTGTAGAAGGGGGAATGATAAAGCTCTCACTTTGCATTAAACATTTCTTAAAATACTCTGTCTGATAGTCTTGTGCTTTTTCCATTTGAAAACTAGAAAAGTGTGGACCAGAATAAGTAACCAACCCGGTTTTAGTTGTAATGGCCGTTGCAATAGCCGTAATATCACTATAACCACAAAATACTTTAGGATTTTGTTTAATACATTCGTAGTCTATATACGGTAGTAATTCGTTACTATTAAAACCACCTATAACCGTTAAAATCCCTTTTACCTGGCTATCTTGAAATGCTTCATGTAAGTCTTCAAGTCGTTGTGTAATAGAAGAGGAATTATGTAAATCAGTATGAAATATGTGTCTGCCAAACGTCACGGTAAAACCTAATTCTTCTAATCTTTTTTGGGCTTGTTGAATTCCTGCCTCAGATAAAATACTAGCGCTTCTACTTGGAGCAATCACTCGTATTTCATCCCCTGCCTGGAGTTTAGTAGGTGTTATCATGAATAGCGCTCCTCTACTAATTAATTGCTTCTCTTAATTTATTGGCCTTAATTTTAAATATTATTGATAGTATTAAGCCTAAAAGAATTGGTATGCCATAGGTAACAATAGTACTTATTAAGAACACTGAAAAAGGGGCTGACCATTCGGGATGTTGCAAGTAATCGTTATAGCCGATTATCAAATCAACTATCATCATAA
>NZ_BAUV01000074.1 GCF_000513135.1 Halalkalibacter akibai JCM 9157 | reverse complement strand
AAAGAGGATTTTTATCGACGTATAATGAATAAACATCATATGCGTTTATCATTTAATAAAAAATAAAGAAGGAGAAGTCTTTTTGTGAAACCAGTTCATATAACTCAATTACATTCAATAGATGCCTATTTAGAACAGCTTTCCCAACTCATAATTCAGGTCGTTGATTCCAACGCGTCAATTGGCTTTTTACCACCACTTAGTGTTACAGATGCAACAGAATACTGGAAAACTGTTCTTGCTCCAGAGGTAGCCTTGCTTGTTGCAATAGTTAACAACCAAGTTGTTGGAACAATTCAATTGCAATTAGTAACAAAACAAAATGGAACTCATCGCGCTGAAATTGCTAAGCTAATGACTCATCCTAAACACAGACGAAAAGGAATTGGTCAGGCCTTGATGATTGAGGCTGAAAAGTTAGCCAAACAGAAGGGAAGGTCCTTATTAGTGCTAGATACTAGGGAAGGTGATCCCTCCAATAATTTATATAGAACCTTAGGTTATATTCAAGCAGGACGCATTCCTAACTTTGCGAAATCCTCACAAGGACGATTGGATGCAACCATTCTTTACTATAAAGAATTACTGTAAAAAAACTCTTAGGGGGAGCATTTATTACTACTCCCACATATAAAATAGGAACTTATCCCTACATTAGGTAGTTAAGGAAACTCTTCCTATATAACCTTAGAACTAATTCTTTTATAATAAGTTAAAATCATTTCTAAGGTGTTAATAGGGGGAGTTATGAATGCTTTTCAGAAAAAAGGAAGATCCATCAGTACTTAATATTGATCACAACAAAGGCTCATTACATATAAAAAACGGAAGTGAAGTTGAAAAACAAATTTCGATGATTGGGCTTTCTCACTCTGATTTACAAGTTATTCATGCTATACAGCCTTTTGTAATTGATCAAATTGAAGATATTGTAGATGGTTTTTATAAAACTTTAGAGAATGAACCTTCTTTGCTACGTATCATCAATGATAACAGTTCAATAGATCGTTTAAAGAAAACATTAAGACAACATATTATTGAAATGTTTGATGGCGTTGTTGACGAGGCTTTCTTTGCGAAAAGAATTAAAATAGCTCAAATCCATGTAAGAATCGGTTTGCAGACGAAATGGTATATGTGCGCTTTCCAAGATCTTTTATTATCATTAATGGATATCATTGAAACAAACATACCAAATAGAAAAGAATGTTTTCTTACTTTAAGAGCCGTTTCTAAAATCTTAAATTTAGAACAACAATTAGTTTTAGAAGCTTATGATAACGAAACGAATCACTTAAGAATGCTCGTTGAGGAACAACAAAATTCAATACGCTCTAACGTCATGAGTACGTCTCAAAATTTGGCTGCAGTTACCGAACAAACCAATGCATCATTTCAACAGCTTATTTCTCAATCCGCTGAAATGGTTTCTCTTGCAAAAGCAGGAACTGAACATTCAAAAACTACTCAAGTCAGAGCTGAAGACGGAAAAACTCAAATTTCAAAACAAACAGCCAATATGGCTAATATCTATAACTCCGTTGACGATATCTCGACTGATGTAAATATTTTGTTAGAAATAACTCACCAGATGCAAGGGATTGTTGATATTGTTACCGGAATTGCGGACCAAACAAATTTACTTTCTCTCAATGCCGCAATCGAGGCTGCTAGAGCCGGAGAATTCGGTCGTGGATTTTCTGTAGTAGCAGGTGAAGTACGTAAATTAGCTGAACAAACTAAAAATTCTGTAACTGATGTTGCAGGGTTAATCGAAAACACAAATACTCAAGTTGGCAAATTAACAAAGTCCCTTGAAAAAATTCGATTTGAAGTTAAAGATGGCAATGATAACACACAAGAAACAGAGAAACATTTTGAAATGATTGTAACAACAATGGGCGAATCAAGTGAACAAAATAAACAAATGGAAATTGAACTTGTTTCCTTTGTTAATGTCGTAAATGAATTAGGTAAAGCTTTTGAAGAAGTAGCTGCTGCAGCTGATAACCTTACTATATTTACTCAAGAGATGGGTAATTAAGGATAGACGTATAAAAGATTATTCGGAAAGAGACACATTGGTCAGTATATCCAATGTGTCTCTTTCTATTGCCCCTTTTTCAGTAGAACTTCTAAAAAGAGTGTAACCTTTTATAAAGAATTGCGTCTAAGTGGTATATTTATGGCAATGGGGGTGTTTAAGTGGAAAAACAGAGAGACACAGAAATTAGCGACTGGTATCAATTACACGGGGACGCAGTGTTAAGTTTTATTCTTATTATGGTGAGGGATTATCAATTGGCAGAAGATTTAACCCAAGAAACCTTTGTAAAAGCATACCGCTTTTTTGAATCATTCAACTATCAATCTAATGAAAAAACATGGTTGTTTACAATAGCTCGTAATATCACCTTTGATTACATGAGAAAGAAAAAACCGATCCAACTCTTAAAGGAGATGTTTATGATAAAAAAAGATGAAACACCTTCTCCAGAAGAGTTTGTATTAATGAAGGAAGACTCAAAAGAATTGTACTTAGCCTTGTCCAAAATGAAAACGAACTATAAAGAGGTGATTGTATTAAGGAAAATTAAAGGTTTCAGTATTGAGGAGACTTGTAAGATTCTTCAATGGTCTGAAAGTAAAGTGAAAATTACCTTGCATAGGGCACTCTCTGAACTTGAAAACCGACTAAAAAGGAGTGATTTCCAATGAAGAAACATTCAAACTTAGATAGGTCACTAGCCAGAATGGACGAAAATATGGAATGGGATCCAAGACGTAAGCAAAGAGTAGAAAGACTAATTAAAAATCAATTACACGAACCTTATTTTAAAGATAAGAGTATTAGAAGTTTTCATCCTAAATCATTAGTGAGTGTATCAACAATCATTCTATTTGGTATACTAACTATCCTTTTTTCTAATTTGCTATCAGGATCATTCCAACAGGAACGTAGTGGAAGTATTTTTCAAGAGTTAGGAAATGACAGCTTTAAACAATACGTAGAAGACGGAAATGTAAGAGAGGTAGACCTTACATTCGAAGATGAACGATACAAGACAACTATAAGTGAAGCTTATTATAACCATACACAATTGGCCATTAGTTACAGAATTGAAGCCTTCGGAAAAGAAAATCAAGATTTAGAAAGTTTAATTTTGAACAAAAGTCCATTTAGAATGTTCATTGATGGCCAAAAGTGGTTTTTGCCAACGATAGGACCTTATAATTTGCAAGAGGACGGAAAGGTGTTGGAAGGAATTTTAAGTGTAGAAGGCACTAACGATTTCCAGGATAGCATCTCTGTAGGAATCGAATTTAAAGAGATAGGCGAAAATCACTCTTTCCTATTTGATATAGAAAAAATTAATAGCTACAATGAATCTAATGCCACACCGAAAAACGTTCTAAAGAAATTCACAAACACTGATGAATCACTTTTAACAGACATATTTACCATTCCAGTGGAGTTCAACGATGGAGGAATGGGTCGTTATTTCTTAATTGGTGAAAAAGAAAAAGTAGCTTTTCAAATTGCTTCTGGACTAGAAGATGAATCGGTTACAATAGATCAAATTAGAGCCAATGAACCGAATAAATATATGTGGTATGTCTGGGGAGAAAATCTCGCTAATGCTTCCTTCGAGGTAATTGGAACAAATATAAACAAAAATCATCAATCTCATGTTATCGAAGAAAGAACCTTAACTTTTGGTACAGGTATGAACGGTTCAGATGCGACTATTCCAACTACCATGTCTTTCCCGACATCTGGTGTGTGGAAATTAGATGTTTATGTTGATAGCATGCTATACAGTAGCATATTTATAGAAGTGTTATAAGATAATTGTTTGCATGTGAGTTCAAAATCCAAATAGGAAAAAGCACCTTACTACATAGAAGGTGCTTTTTTCGTTATTTTAGTCATTTATATAATAAGTACCAGTCCATTTACTATCCATAAGAAAAGTTCGTTCAAATTCTTCTTTAGGAAGAGGTCTACTAAAATAATATCCTTGTGCTATTTGACAACCGTTTTTCTCGAGGAATAACAACTGCTCTTTTGTTTCAACACCCTCTGCAACAACTTTAAGGTCCAAAAATTGAGCCATTGACATGATTGTCTGCACGATAGCGATATTATTACGATTGAAAGGTAAGTCTTTAATAAATGAACGGTCTATTTTCAATGTATCTATAGACAAAGTATTTAAATATTGGAGAGAACTATACCCAGTTCCAAAATCATCTAAGCTAATTTTAACTCCTAAGTGCTTAAGATCATTTAAGATTATTGACGCAAAGTTATTTGCAAATGGTATATTCTCTGTGATTTCTAATTCTAAATACCTTGGTTCCATACCCGTTTTCCTTATAATTTCTTTTAAATCCCTTAGAAAATTCGGGTGTGTGAATTGAATAATAGAAATATTTATCGCTAACGTAAAAGGGGAGTAGCCGTTTTCTACCCACTGTTTCCACTGTAAGCAAGCTGTTTCTAATATCCACTGACCTAATGGAATAATTAATCCATTTTCTTCACTTAATTGAATAAACTCTTGTGGAGACACTGGTCCTCTTATTGGATGATTCCATCTGATTAGAGCTTCAACGCCCACCATTTTTCCGTCCGATATATCTATCAGTGGTTGATAGACCATCGAAAACTCTTTTCTTTCAACAGCATAACGTAGATCATTTTCTAACTGAAGATTTGAATAAGCTTCCTTATCCATATTAGGTTGATACATCATAAAGTGATCACCTGAATTTTTTTTGGCGGCATACATCGCAACATCAGCTTTACTCGTTAAGACTTCCAGCTGTTTGCCGTGGTCTGGAAAAAGACTTGCACCAACACTCGTTGAAATAAACAACTCATGATTTTCGATCTGAAAGACCGATCGAAGGGATATTAATAACCTTTCAGATAAAGCGGCTATTTCTTGTGAGCTAGTATTCTTAAGAAATATTAGAAATTCATCTCCACCTTGTCTACATATCAAGCCCTCATCGCCTACACATAATTTTATGCGCTTTGTTGCTTGAACGAGTAACATATCTCCAATCTTATGACCTAACGTATCATTAACAGATTTAAAACGATCTAAGTCTAAGAATAATAAAGCTAACTTCTGATTTTTATTTTCTTCTTCAATCGCTTTGCTTAACTGTTCTTCAAAAAATCGACGATTAGGTAGTCCAGTAAGGTGATCGTGGTTAGCTAAATATTCAATCTGCTCAAGTGATTCCTCTAGTTTTTGATTCTTTTCATTTAATTGCTTTGTTCTCTGATATACTTTATTCTCTAATTCAGTCATGAGGGTATGGTTTTGCATAAGAGTGTGTACTTGACGAATTATGATTAATAACGTAGAAATCATACACCCAACAGTAATTGTATTAAAACTGTTCCCGCTCTTAATAATAAAAGCAAATAATAGAATGACACCTAAATTCGGTAGCCATAAGCGAAAAGATAAAAAAGATCTTGTATGTGTCGAATGATCACCACTATTTGCTACTATAACTAAATCTTGTGAGTAGAAAGACGTGAATCCAATAAGTAAAAGACCTAAAGCCCATAAGATGTCAATTAAATGTCCTGTATAATATATTTCTCTACTTTGAAGGTATAAATAAAGAGTATCTGCTGCCAAAAAAGCAAAGACCCCAATTAAGAGTAACCTCATCACATTAGAAGACATTTTAAAGTTAATTGTATTAAACACACATAAAAGCAAGAAGAATAGTACTAAATCACCAATAGGATAACTAATTCCCACTATTAGAAATAATATGTTGTAAGAAAGAGAGTATTCAATAATAGGTTGTAAAATAAATTCCCAACTTATAGCTGTCACGACAATTAAGATAATTAACGCATCATATGTAACTTGGACAAAACTCACATTTTTTCTGTTTTTATATAAAATACTTAAGAAAGAAAGGAGAAGAAATAAGATCATCACTACCCAGAAAAAATCAGCAACTGACGGAAAGGGAGCTTCAATCCCAACAATTACTTCATAATAATTCCACCAAAGCATCGCAACTAAATAACTGAACATGGATAATAAAAGGTAAAACCAGAACATTTTATCTTTTTGATTAGCGTGTTTAAAACCTTTATATAACCATATCGTGGAAATTGCGGGTGTTAAAGTGGCGAAAAGATTCGCACCAATTGAGAAAATAATTTCATTGGATTGATACATTAAAAGAAAGGCTGTATATGTAACTAAATAGATTATGATAAGCAAAAGGGGTAAGCTCTTAGTTTTTTTTATCGTATTCATGGTTTTTGTCCTTCCATATAATAACTAGTCTAAAATACCCATTAATAATATACTATTATTGTTAATCTTACTATTAAAACAGAGAAAATTCTACAAAATTCTACAAAGATATCAAAAAGAAATCTATTAAAAAGTAAATAAACTAGACTACACAGAGACTGGAATTCTCTGTGTTTTTTTCTTTTTATTTAAAAACCAGCTGTAACTACTATACTAGGAAATATTACTAGTAAGTCTTCCTCAATTTACTGATGAGAATACCGATATAAATGTAGAATAGCATCTTTGTATTTTACTAAAGTTATAGAAGGGGAGAACAAACGTAATGAAAAGAAAAATCATCTCAGTCTTAGTCATCATTTTACTAGCCTTTAATTCTATTAGCTTCATTGCCGAAGCAAATAGCGGGAGAGGGAACTCAGGGAACGCACCCGGAAAAAATAAAGAGACTACTACAGAGGTTGTACAGCAACCAGTAGCAGAATCAGAAGTTCCTGAAGAACAAAAAGAAGCGAACGAATCTATACAACCAACTGAGGAAATAAACACTACTACTCATGTTGTTCAGTCTGGAGATACACTTTGGAGACTATCTCTTCAATACCAAACAACGGTAGAAAACATTAAACAGTTAAATAACCTAACTTCTGATGTGTTATTTGTAGGACAAGTATTAGTTGTTCCAGCTTTACCACCGTCTGAACCCCAACCAAAAGAAGAACAGGAACCGATTGTGGTAGAACCTATACAAGAGGTAAAGAGAGAGTTAATGAATTTAGCCTACTATACAAAATATTGGCATACTGATATGAACTCTTACAATAACTTAACCAGTTACCATTCATACCTCAATAGTATTGCTGTAACGGCTTACGACGTAACAGCAAAAGGAACGATTGAAGGGTTTGATGCTCCTGAAGCAGTAGACTTTTCAAAAGCCAATAGTGTTACGCCATATGTAACGATTCAAAATAAATTTGATCCTGCAATGACAAATATCATTCTTTCCAATCCTTCACTTAGAGCAACAACTATTCAAAATATGTTAGAACTCGTTCGAGTAAAAGGATACGAAGGCATTAACTTAAACTTTGAAAATATGTATGCTTCAGACAGAGCAAACTTTAATCAGTTTGTAAAAGAATTAGTAGAAGTGTTCCATGCACATGATTATCCAGTTATTGTGTCGGTACCCGCTAAAACGGCTGATTTTCCTACGTGGGCTTGGAGTGGGACGTTTGAATATCGTACTATTGGAGAATTAGCAGATTACGTTCAAATTATGACATATGATCAACATGGTTCTTGGGGTGAGCCGGGTCCAGTAGCAGGTCTAAATTGGGTAGAGAACGTGCTAAGATATGCAACAAATGAAATTCCTGCTGATAAAATTCTCATCGGGTTGCCAGCCTATGCATATGATTGGAATCTAGACCAACCTTCTAGAAACCGAGCTATTACATGGAAACAAGTGAAAACCCTTTTAAATACAACTGGTGCCTCAGTTAAGTGGGATAATGCTGCACAATCACCATTCTTCCAATATACTGATGGAAACGGAGAACGCCATACTGTTTGGTTTGAAAATGAGAGTAGTATTACGTTAAAGACAGAATTAGTTCACAAATATCAATTAGGTGGAGTATCGACTTGGAGAATGGGGCAAGAAGACGAAAGCTTTTGGAATGCTGTTCAACAAGGACTTCAAAGATAAAAAGTAAGATTTATATAAATGGGCATTGACTCATTTAGAAATTATTAGGAACTGAAGAACGAGGTTCCTAATAATTTTCTTATTTCAAGAACCTGTGGGGATAAAGACTTAGCTTTCGAGTATAGAAGATTTGTTACATATCCTATGTAGGATATTGTCTATTTATATGGTTCTTGCTATAATTACTAGTTAAGGCATGGGGTTACAGGATCTTATCCTTACTATATATGTCTAGTTAATATAATACGCATAAAAAGAATACTAGACCATTTTCTTATTTTTAAGTAGAATAGACAAAGAAACAAAAAAGGAGAGAATAATTGATGCAACAATCAATTCACCCTAGATGGATCCTTCTTTTAACCGTGGTTGTTGCTAGTGGATTTATTATTTTAATGATTATTAAAGTAAGTAATGTTCTAAGCGAATCATCGTTTACTCCTAAACTAGAAGATAAAACCCGTGTAACAATTCTCACTACAGACGAAATTATAGATCAAAGTTGGGGAAGTTTAGCGTATGTTGGACAACTTAAAATAGAAGAACAATTTCCTGTTGAGGTTACATTATATAGTGAAATTAATACGGAACCATTACAAGAAGAAACACTTGAAAAAGTGTTAGAAACTGGTGTAGAAGTAGTTATTGGCCATGGTAGAGAGTTTTCAGAAATTTTCACAAGATATGCTCCTCTTTACTCCAATGTGCATTTTGTCACAATTCATGGAGATGCGGTACATGAAAACCAATCTGTATACTCGTTTAATCAAGGCGAAATTGAAAGAAAGGCTGGTATAGCAGCAGCCTTAATATCAGAAACAAGTAAAATAGGTTTGATTGATGCAGTTGATGCACGTGAAGAACAGCCTCAGTTTGAAGAAGCTCTTTATCAGGTTAATCCAGATATTTCATTGTTTTATAAGGTCGTCAATAGTTGGGATGACAATTCTAAAGCCGTTGAGTATATGGAGGAGCTCGTAAATGAGGGTGTAGATGTTGTTTATTCAAGAGGGAATGGTTTTAATAGAGCTGTCATTGAATATGGAAGGAAGCATCAAATTTACATGATAGGATATTTAGAAGATCAATCCTATATGGCCAGTGAATGGATGTTGACGAGTGTGATGAATGATGTTTCTCAAATGTATGTAGCAATAATGAAAGATTATTTCAGTGAAGAAGGTATTTTACCAGGTGTTAAATTGTTAACCGAAGAAGATGGAGTCTATCAACTTGCTCCTTTTGGACCGATGTTTACAGAAGAAGATTTACGATTCATTTACGAATAGCCGTGTCGTGTGAAGTGGGGAGAATTATGAGGAATATTATGAAGAAAATGTCTTTTCGAAATAAAATTTTAATTGTTCTCCTTTTAACTACTATGATTCTTAGTAGTTTTTCTTTCATTTTACTCCATTCAATTGATCAAGTTAATACCGTAAGTCAGGAAATTAATCAGAATACGATTCCTGAATTAGTATGGCTTACGCATTGGCAACAAGAACTCCTTACGAGAAAAATGCTAATTGAAGGATATATTGAAAATAATCATTGCTGTTATATTGTAGAATCCTATCAATCTTTCATTTCTACGTCAGATGATGAGGTTAAATTATCTAACGGTGATCCCCCTAAATCGTTAGTGCCTTTGAAAACAGAGATAGATTTATTAGACTTTGCGATTATGAATAAAGTTCAAGGACTTATCTTATTTAGTGATCAAGAAATTTTAGAGTCCTATTTGCTGAACGAGTATCTAGTCCAATTAGATACTATTAATAATCAACTAAATATAAAAAAAGACAACGTTATTTCGTCTTTAAATAATCACACGAATCACTTTTCAAGAATAATTAATGAATCATTATGGTTATTGTTAACGTTAACAATTGCTGCTGTTATTGCGGCCGTTTTCTCAGCTTATCGAATCAGCTCAAATTTGACTCAGCCGATTGAGAGGCTTGTGCAAAAAGTCGATCAAATTGCCAATGGTCATTATGGAATGAAGGTTGAAGAAACGGCACAGGTAGAGTTTAGACATCTGACAACTTCTATAAATAAGATGTCTCTAAGCTTAAAAGAATCATTTGAAACCATTCTTAAAGATAAAATCTACCGAGAACAAATATTAAATTCACTTCCAGTTGGAATTATAACCTTTGATAAAAGGTTATCTAATGTTTCATTGAATCAGACTGCAAAGCAGCTACTAGGAAGCGAGGAATCGGTTATTTCGGTTCCATTAAATAGATCTAAAGAAAACAAAATGTTTTGGGACGCTTTGTCTTCAAAAGAGATCATTAGTAATGTTAAGATTCCTTACTATACTTCAATTGACGAACGTTCATTGTTGGTTTCGCAATCTGAGCTTCTTGATCAAAATAAAGATACGATCGGTAGAATTTTTTACTTTATTGATATTACGGAGACGGAAAACTTAGAGAAAAGAATGCATCATTCTGAAAAGTTAGCTCTTGTTGGGGAACTAGCAGCTGGAGCAGCTCACGAAATACGCAATCCATTAACGGTAATAGATGGCTTTTTGAATCTAATGAATAGTTCTTTTACTGGAATTGAAAAAGAAAAATTTCATTTACCGTTAATTTTAAAAGAACTTGAACGAATTAATGCAATTATAGAAGAAATGCTACTTCTAACTAAACCAAGCGCACCTCATTTTAAAGAACTTTACTTAGAAGACATCATTAACGATATACTTCCTTTAATTCGACATTCGGTTGAATATAAAAATGTGGAATTCTTAATAGATTTAGAGAGAGTTTCAATGAGAGTTGATGAGAAGCAAATGAAACAAGTGTTTCATAATTTAATTAGAAACAGCATCGAATCTATGGAGGAAGAAAGTCGTATTTCCATATACTCTCGATGCACAGGCAATCATTATGAGATTTATGTTGAGGATAGTGGGAAAGGTATACCGAAGTTTATTCAATCGTCAGTCTTTGACCCGTTTTTAACGTCAAAAGAAACAGGGACTGGATTAGGTTTGACGATCGTCCAACGGATTATTGATAATCATGGAGGCCATATAAAATTAGCTTCTTCTAATGAAGAAGGTACCACGTTTGTTATTACGTTACCTCTTAAATAGAGCATCTATAAAAGCTAAGTATGAGATATTCAAAAAAATATTTCATGCTTAGCTTTTTTTGAGTCCAACATATTATCAGGGACGAATGGAGGGAAGTATCTTATTATATGTTTATGATCGAAACTTTGATATAGCGATTTTTTATTAGTTTACATAACATATATTATAGGAACCAACATATAATAAAGAAAATACGTATCATAAACCTAGTATACTTTATATTTTGAGACGAAAAAAATTTCTCGATTTATCATGAACTTTTATTCAGCAACGTATATTTAGATATGCTTGTCTAAATCTGTTTTTGATTGCGAGTGATTTTTATTATGACTTATTCACATAGTCAATGGTTAGGTCTGTATTTGGGTCCATTTGTGGCTAGTTTACTTTACTTAATCCCCGGAATTACACAATTACCCAATGATGCTAGATCTGTTTTGGCAATTACAACTCTTGTAGTAATTTGGTGGATTACTGAACCTATTCCAATGGCTTTTACTTCCCTTCTGCCATTTATCTTACTTCCATTTTTTAGTGACATTAGCTATTATTCAACCGCAATTTCTTATTTTGACCCTTTAATCTTA
>NZ_BAUV01000075.1 GCF_000513135.1 Halalkalibacter akibai JCM 9157 | reverse complement strand
CTGTTCGCCTGTGGGGTCTCGGCCTTACCTCTATTTCCTGCAGGAGTCGAGTGACTTCCGCTTCATTGCACTAAGAGTTAAGAAACAATTAACAGCAGTAATAAACAAATTATTAGTTTGAGGATGTTCAAAAGGTACAAAAAACCTTTTGTTACATCCTCTTTTTTGCGTTAAACCAAATATATGAAGCCAGCAACACAAGCCTCTGAATTAAGCATGTAAACAAAGAGGATGTCTCAGGACATCCTCTTTCTCACAACTTCTATTATGGCAATACATTCCCTGCCGCACGGAAAATTTCATACCACTCTTCACGAGTAAGAGAAATATCACTTGCTTTACAACAATCTTTTAACCTGCCTACATTCATCGTTCCAATAACTGGTTGCATATGCGCGGGATGACGTAACAACCACGCAATGGCAATCGTCGTATTATTTACCTGATATTTCTCAGCAATCTCATCTATCTTTTGATTCAATTCAGGGAATTTTTCATTTCCTAAGAATACCCCTTCAAAAAAGCCATATTGGAAAGGAGACCAAGGTTGAATCGTGATATCATTCAGTCTGCAATAGTCTAGGATACTGCCATCTCGATTTACAGCTGCCTCGTTTTCCATATTGACATTAAAACCGTTTGAAATCATGTTTGCGTTCGTAATACTTAACTGTAGCTGATTAGCAACAAGTGGTTGCTTCACTGACTTTTTTAACAACTCAATTTGCATTGGGTTTTGATTAGAGACACCAAAATGACGTACTTTTCCTGATCTTTCAAGAATGTCAAAAGCCTCAGCTACCTCTTCAGGCTCTACTAATGCGTCTGGACGGTGCAAAAGCAAAACATCTAAATAATCTGTATGAAGACGCTTTAAACTTCCATCAACTGATTCTAAAATATGTTCCTTTGAAAAGTCAAACATCCTTTTTCGAATTCCACACTTTGACTGTAAAATGATTTTTTCACGAATGTCATCATTCATATGAATAGCTTCTGCAAAGATTTCCTCACAACTTCCTCCACCATAAATATCCGCATGATCAAAGAAGTTCGCTCCTAAATCTAAAGCGGTTTGAACAAAGCGCTCTGCTTCTGTTTTTTCTAGCGAATTAATGCGCATACATCCTACCGAGACAACTGGTACTTCTAATGTACTTGTTCCTAGTTTCATCGTTCTCATTTGTCTTCCCCCTAATATGTATTGTTACCTCAACTTTTTACCGTTCCTACTACAGAAGACCTACCTTCAAACAGGTTGCCCATCGGTCCTAGTAATTAATCGAAAAACGGCTGACTCTGGTTATCTTTAATGACCTCTCTTTAAAAGTATATGACTTGCTAATTTTTAATACAATAACTGAAATTAACTTGATATAATTACAAAAGTAATAGAAGCTATAGTATTTATAGTAAGTTAAACCTTTAACCAACCATCTCATAGTTTTTTATCTATACCAATAAAAAGAGACATCCTTTAGATCAAAAGGACATCTCTTTCATTAAGTTATTACACAGAATCTAGTTACTTTTTCCCTTTTCTTTATCTTTATCTTTATCTTTATCTTTATCCTTGTCTTTATCTTTCTTTCCTGGCTTAGTCACAGGGTCTTCAGTACCTGGTTCCTCGGGCTCTTCTCCGCCTATCACTTCCTCGACTGCGATGAGCTTCACATTATCTATTAGAAGTTTGTAAGGTACTTCCAACTGAGGATCCGTTTGGTTTCTCCCAAATCCAAACAAAAACTTATAACTTCCTGTTTCTGATACTTCTACAATCGCTTGATACGTTTGCATTTCTGTTCCAACATTGAACGTCTGAATAGGAACGTCTGAACCTGCTAATTCTACGTTCACGGACCTGTCTCGCTCAGAGCTCATCTCAAATTCAATCTTATATGTTCCGCTTGGTACTTCTATTCCATCTTGGAATAATTGAATGTGCCACCATTCCCAGCCAACTTGTTCAATCGTTACATTTGCCATTTCTTCCTCAACAGAGAATGTTGCTAACCCTGCCCACGTTTCGTAATTGCCTTGGTTATGCACATTCCAACCTTCACGAAGTTTATCAGGAGTACCGAATTCCGTGGTCGTTTTAAATGAACCATCAATTAAAAGGTTTTCTCCCATTTCTTTCCACTCTTTCTTAATAGGTTCCTCTGGTTCAGAAGGGTCAACTGGATCCGGATCTACTCCATCGTCTCCTTTTTTTCCAGTTAGTGCTTCTCTAGCACCTTTTACTTCTAGTGTAACGTTATCAATAAAAATATTGTGTGCTGTTTCAATAGGAATGCCACTTACTTTCCCGACTAAGAATTTCAACCCAATCGAGTCCGTTTCTGGCATTTCAAATTCATAGCTAAATGTCTTCATCTCATCTGTTACTTCAATAATATTCTCGAAATAACGATGATAACTAGGTGCTCCGTTATCAATCACCATCTCCAACTTTCTATTTAACGAAGCTTTTGCATCGAATGTTAACACATATGTTTGAGCTGCATGCAATGTTAACTCTTCTTGTGACAGAGAAATATCCCAAGGGTTATTGCCTTCATGTAGGACATTAATTTTGGCAGCGTCCTGTTCTACTGTAAAATTAGCTTTTGACGGGCCATCATAATTTCCTTGCACGTGCTGATACCAACTATCGAATCCAGAAGAGAAATCACCATTTTTCAATGGGAATAGTTTTTCCCTTTCTCCTTTTATTTCTAACCTCACATTGTCAATAAATACTTCATGTTGACCAATTGCAGCTGAGTTGGCTACTCTCCCCAGCAAATACTTTAAATCGACGGTATCATCTGCACTCATTTCAAACTCAAACTGGTATGTTTTCATAGAGTTTGTTACATCCACTATCTCTGAAAATGAACGGTTGTACGCCGCATTTTCTACAACGACTTCTAATTTACGATCAGCTGTTGAGCGAGCGTCAAATTGTAAAACATACGTTTGATTCGCAAGTAGCTTCATATTGTTTTGCATAAGGATGACATGCCACGGCTCCCATCCTTCATTTTCAATACTTGCCTTTACTTCTCCCGCAACAAGATCAATTGCTGCTTTAGAAGTGCCATCCTCATGGTCACCTTGGATATGTTTATCCCAATTGGTAAACCCATTTGAAAAGTCGCCATTTTTAAGAGGAAAAACCTCGTCTAAATTTAATGCTTCATTATGGTTTGTTAATCGAACCAGCTTCACATTATCCAATATGACATCACTGTTATTTCCACCAAAGTAGAAGACAAGTTGCCCTTCGATATCTGTGATATTAGGCATCGTGAACGTTAACTCTTTTTCTTCCATTTTAGTTGTTAGTTGAATAGTCTTTTCTCCCGAATAAGAAAGGTTTCCATCTTTACTTAACAGAGCCAGTTGGATTGTTCTGTCCTCTACGGACTTAGCATCGAACGTTACTTTGTATTCATCATTTTCTAAGAGGTTCATCCCCTTTTGAACCAACTTAATAACTTCTGATTGTGCCCCACCATTCGTAATCGCTACCTCTAGTTCTCTTCTGTCTGGATCTACTGTTGCTTGTGCTTCTGCTTCACCAACACTAAAATTCCAATAAGTCATTCGATCGATGCTTCCTAGATCAAACGTACCGTTATACACATGATTTCCATTTTTCAAAGGCTTCTTAGGAGCATCTGCATTAAATGGATCGACTGGATCAATTTCTTCTACCTTTACATTGCCGATCCAAACTGGGTTTGTGTTAAGTCCCATATTAAACTCTAAGCGAGAGGCAACATCTGTATCGTGTTGCATTTGGAAAGCTAATTCATATGAAGACACCTGACTTGTAAGAGCAAAGTCACGATTTGGTGAGTAAGCTGTATAGCCCCGTTCTGGACCGCCCCCTAGCTTAATATTAAGATTACGGTCTGTCGTGGACTTAGCATCAAAACTAAGCTTATACCAACGACCTTTACCCAAAGTGACATTCTGAATCAATTGAACAGAATAAGGCTGATTGCCCCCTTGAGCAATATCTACTTTTGCGAACTGATCATTTCCAAGCGTATCTACGGTAGCAGTTGCGCGCCCGTTAAAGTCAGGCATGAAAACCAAATTCCAATAATTCGGATCCCATTTTTGATCTAGATCACTCCCACTAGCAATAGTTGTAAATCCTTCTTCAAAAGAAGTATCATACACATAATTTCCGTTAATAGCTGTTTTTGCATCACTAGGAAGCTCTTCAACTTCAAAGGCTGGTTCAACCGGTTCTCGGTAGTCTCTTCCTGTTAACTCGTAAACACGTACATAATCGACCTTCATTTCACCTGGAAATTCCGTTGTATTGTTGGGATTTCCTCCATACCAGCCTCCAATAGCAAGGTTTAGAATAAGATAGAACTCTTGATCAAATGGAGCTGGATAAGCAAACGGAGCTGGATTACCTGCGCCTGTTGAGCTCCAATTGTTTAGCGTTTGATAAAGCTCACCATTTACATACCAACGAATTTCTCCCGGCTCCCACTCGACCGCATAGACATTAGAATCCGTAATATCTCGTCCTTCAGGGAAGTAATAATCTTTTGCTGTATACGTATTGTTCGGCCATTGTCCACCGTAGTGAATGGCTCCGCCTATTTTATTTGGTGTTCTCCCGGCATTTTCCATTATGTCTATTTCTCCTGATGCTGCCCAACCGCCATAGACATCCTCTTCTGGCATCATCCAAAAAGCAGGCCAATATCCTTGTCCTTTCGGTAGTGACATTTTCGCTTCAAATCGACCATATTTTTGACTAAACTTTCCTTGTGTATGAATCTTCCCAGACGTATAGTTATAAGTTCCACGGTTATCTGAAACTCTCTGCTCACGCCCCTCTATAACTAATTGTCCATCTTCCACACGGACATTATCCTCTTGGTAGAATTGTAACTCTTCATTTCCCCACCCAGAAACATACGTACCGTTACTATCATAAAATCCGTTCCCAGTATCATAACTCCACTTATTCAAATCTAGTTCATTACCTTCAAAGTTATCTTCCCAAACAAGCTCCCAATCTTCGAGAGAATCTGATACAAGGTCATTGTCATTAGCACTTGCCAAGAAGCTAAAGTGTGCCAACATTAATACAAATACTAAAAACAGACTAATTGCTTTCTTTGACATCTGAATCCTCCTTGTTAATAGTTCTTTAGTATTCGAGTCAGTCGGTAGGCTTTTCGGATTCACCTCCTTTCTATGGAAACTTTATACTTAGATTTCATTTCATAGCTGCATAGATAAAAACAATATTCATGCCGAGAGCCATCTTAATGAAAGCGTTATCATAAATGTTCAGTAATATCCCATTTTATGAATATCTAACTATTTTCTAATACTTAAAAATGAAAATGTTCATTATAAAATTACATAAAATAATATTAAATCCCTCTAAAATCAGCAAAATAATTTTTCTGAACATTACTTAACTTTTCTAGTTAGAATGAAATCTCTTATTCCGTTACAAACATTATTACGAAAGCTCAGAATTTATTATAAGAGATTCAACACACACATAATTAGTTGAGAAGTTCAATTATTAAGTTCTAGCGATTAGTTGAGAATGGGAATCTTACATTTATAAATTAAAAATAAGTCAGAATGTTACAACATTTCGACTTACCTTTTCTTAAAAATAAAAATCTAGTGCGCTATATTTGTAAAGTTTACAAGAAGTAAAAACTCAAAAGACCCCGTAACTACACGGTTCCTCCCCCATCATTTTCTATATTTCTTTTAAAAATAAGTAGCAACTTTATAATAAATATTTAGCATAAATCTTTTAAAAATGAATATTTGTGATTATCTTGAGTTATTATTCTTCCATTTTCGTTAATAGTTTATTATAATGATTACATAAGAATAATTATTGTCATAGAAGTGATCTAATTTAAAGAACTTTAGACGTAATTATTCAAAATCCATTTAATATTGGAAGGGGATATAAATATGCAAGGTTTTAACAATACTACTGGTGGCAAATGCCCGGTTATGCATGGCAGTATGACACTTAACAAATCTGTAGGAACTACTAATAGTGACTGGTGGCCAAACCAGCTTAACTTAAATATTTTACATCAGCATGATAAAAAGACGAACCCTATGGGCGAAGAATTCGATTATGCTGAAGAATTCCAAAAGCTAGATTACGATGCTCTTAAAAAAGATCTTCATGCTCTAATGACAGACAGCCAAGACTGGTGGCCGGCTGACTACGGACATTATGGTCCATTCTTCATTCGTATGGCTTGGCACTCTGCTGGTACATACCGTACTGGTGACGGCCGTGGAGGCGGTGGAACAGGTACACAGCGTTTTGCTCCACTTAACAGCTGGGCTGATAACGGTAACCTTGATAAGGCACGTCGTTTACTATGGCCTATTAAGCAAAAATACGGAAACAAAATTTCTTGGGCAGATTTAATGCTTCTTACAGGAAACGTTGCAATTGAATCAATGGGTGGTAAAACATTTGGTTTTGCAGGCGGACGTGCTGACGTTTGGCATCCTGAAGAAGATATTTATTGGGGTTCTGAAAAAGATATGTTAGGCGATAATCGTTATACTGGTGATCGTGAGCTTGAGAATCCACTTGCCGCTGTTCAAATGGGTCTTATCTACGTGAATCCAGAAGGTCCAAATGGTAACCCAGATCCATTAGCAAGTGCTCGCGACATTCGTGAAACGTTCGGTCGTATGGGTATGAACGATGAAGAAACCGTTGCTTTAGTAGCTGGTGGTCACACATTTGGTAAGGCACACGGTGCAGGAGATGCTGCTCATGTAGGACCAGAACCAGAAGCTGCTGCTCTTGAAGCGCAAGGCTTAGGTTGGTTAAGCACGCACGGTTCAGGAAAAGGCAGTGACACGATTACAAGTGGTATTGAAGGAGCTTGGACTGCAAACCCTACACAATGGGATAATGGTTTCTTTGATTTATTATTTGGTTATGAGTGGGAGCTTACAAAGAGCCCTGCCGGAGCACATCAATGGGTTGCTATAAATCCTGACCAAAAAGATCTTGCTCCAGACGCTGAAGATGCTGAAGTTCGTGTTCCAACGATCATGACCACTGCTGATATGGCTTTACGTATGGATCCAGCTTACGAAAAGATCTCTCGTCGTTACCATGAGAATCCAGAAGAGTTTGCAGATGCATTTGCTCGTGCATGGTTTAAGTTACTTCACCGTGATATGGGTCCTCGTGATAGATATTTAGGTCCAGAAGTTCCTCAAGAAGAACTAATCTGGCAAGATCCAGTACCAGCTGTTGATTATGAATTAACAGATGCAGAAGTTACAGAACTTAAAGCTAAAATTCTAGATTCAGGTCTAACGATTAGTGAATTAGTAACAACTGCTTGGGCTTCAGCTAGTACATTCCGTGGTTCTGATATGCGTGGTGGCGCAAACGGTGCTCGTATCCGCCTTGCACCGCAAAAGGATTGGGAAGTTAACCAACCTGAACAACTTTCAAAAGTTCTTTCTGTATTAGAAGGAATCCAAAGTCAACTAGACAAGAATGTCAGCCTTGCTGATTTAATCGTACTTGGTGGTACAGCTGCAGTAGAAAGAGCAGCTCAAGATGCTGGTTTTGATGTTACAGTTCCATTTGCTGCTGGACGCGGAGACGCAACTCAAGAGCAAACAGATGTAGAAGGCTTTGAAGTGTTAGAGCCAGTTGCTGACGGTTTCCGTAACTATCAAAAGAAAGAATATAGCGTGAGTTCAGAAGAGCTTTTAGTAGACAAAGCACAACTACTTAACCTAACTGCACCAGAAATGACTGCACTTATTGGTGGTATGCGTGTTCTAGGTACAAACTATGCTGGAACTGATCACGGCGTATTCACTGAACGTGTTGGAACACTTTCTAACGACTTCTTCGTTAACCTACTTGACATGGGAGTAGAGTGGAAATCTGTAGATGGAATGGTGTTTGAAGGACGCGATCGTGCAACAGGTGAAGTTGTGCGTACAGCTACTAGAGTTGACCTAGTATTCGGTTCAAACTCAGTTCTACGTGCTATTGCAGAAGTTTATGCTCAAGACGATAACAAAGGTAAATTCGTAAGTGACTTTATCGCTGCGTGGGTTAAAGTTATGAATGCTGATCGCTTCGATCTTAAGAGAAATGACCTTAAAAAAGCTCAATTAGCTGGTAACTAATTTTTTAAAAGAACCGCCGTCATATGGTGACGGCGGTTTTTCATTCACATGAATGTGCTTTTTCTATAAATATGAATATCATAACTTTAATGTTCTGTAACCACTGCTTATATTATAAAAAAATCATTTCACAAGACTATAATTCAAGAATGTAAGTATAATTTACCGAATATAAACTTTTGGAGGTTTAAACATGAACACAGAAGCAAAATTTGTAGCAATAAGAGAAGTATCAAGAGAAGAGTTTGTTGACTTAGCTCAAAGCGGGATTCGTGAATTGTTTGACATTGAACATTATAAAGTGATTGACGGCTCAAAAGGAGAAGAACTACATCACTTTGTTTATGACATGGGTACTCACAGCTGTTATTTAGTTAATATGGCTACTTGCTATGAATTAGTTACAGACTTCTACTGTGGCGGAAGCAAACCAGCAATCATCGAGAAAATAAAGAAAATTGCTTCATCAGTTAACTAAGTAAAACGATCTCATTAAAAATGAAATCAAATTAACCTTCGGAATTCGTAGGGAATTTTAGATTAGTAGATATATTCGTAATATAGTAGATAATGTTCTTATAATAGTAGAAATAACCCAAATTCATCAGATAAAACGCACCTATTAGTCGATATAATCTAGTTTTAGGAGATAAAAACCCACTCATCAAATGTAGTGGGTTTTTAGCGTTATCCTCAATCAGTTGTATCCAAGGCCGCTTGCATAGCTGGAGTAATTTCTGTATGAGGATAATTAATTTGATCATCAAATTCTACCCAATCAAGATTTGCCATCAACAGTAGGTAGCGTTTACCGCTCGCCGGATCGCTAATAATTATATGGTCTCGGCCAGCCGTTTCAACACGCCCTTGATAAACCATCGCATTCCAACTTGTGTTGCCTCGGTAAGTAAAGTAGAACGTACCAACCTTGCCTTTATTAAAGCGTAGAATGTTTTCAATGAATGATTCTTCCACCACACCTGTCAATAGTTGCTGCCCCGTTCCCATCGGAACAACTGGCGTAGAATACGCCGGTCCTGAAGGCATAGTGGTTGGAAAACCTGTTTGAGGTTGAGGGGCACCCGTCATCATCGTAGCTTGATTAAAACCAGTTTGATTGTTCATTGGATAATAACTTGAATTTCCATAATTCATGAGAAGGTCATCTCCTTATTTTTTCATCATCTATAAAATTCGGGACAGTAGCCCGGTACAGCGACATAGAAGCAATGATTTTTGTGTGCAAAATCGAACTGGGTCATAGGGGATCTTGGCATCGTGGGAGTACAAGGATCTCGGTATGCTTGCCCTGGACTCGGATTAAAAAACCATAAATTCATCCTAGCTCGAGGATTTCTATGACCGTGTAATAAATTCCTGGCCCTCTCGAGGTCTTCTTCTGAAGGACGCTGTGTATATAATGCGCCATTCAAAACAGGTTCAAAGTGAGGAATTCCTGTTCCTGGTATTGTTTGATAGATAGCGTGGTTGATCGTGCGCAAATTTCTGAAGTCTGGCTCACAGTCTGCCTCGACCCGGTTAGCTACTACCGTTCCTACTAATTCCATTCCCTCTGGTCCTTCCCCAATCGCCTCCGCTAGCATGAGCCTCGCTAACGACTCCACGTCACGTTCATTATGTTGGATTCGCCTACCCATTTTCTCACCCCTTTCGGCCTATACAAGTAATGTATTGCCTAAGGTCCGATTTGGTAGCTTGCCTATCTGCCCAAACCTTGGAAACTAGTGAGAAATGTTAGAAAAACCATTTTCTGAATGTTTAGGTGCATATCAAAAAGACACTTCTTACTAAAGAAAGCGCCTAAATTCCCCTTATCTATTCTCAATTAAATAATGGTATAGACATCATGTTGATCGTCTTGCTATTTAACAATTTGTCATAAAAAAAAGATGCGTTATGAGATTCACGCACCAGTTGTTAAAGTGATTTTTACTTTATGTTGCCGAAGAAGTAGCTGCTTCATCAGCCTTCACACAATCAATGGCAACAACAAGTGCAATAATGATGGGTTCCATTTCTTCATTCAATATTTGAACCTTGTAACTATCGCCCCATGTGAACCATTCCTTGCTGACTTTACCAACGATTTCACCATGTTGCAAAAACTGAAAATCCATGTCCCACCAATTTCCATGTACTTCAATGCCTGCCGCATCAATCGTATAGCGTGCTTTAAAGAAAGAAAATTCCTTCTTAATCGTCAGTACCTCTTGCCCATTGACCTCAACCGAAAACTTAGGCAAAAAGCTGAACATCTTTTTCGTAATGAGAGCAACTTCCTCTCTATTTGTATTCATAATGGAGAAGGTCTTTGGAACTTTCATAAAGCTTCCTTCGACGTAATAAACATTCCTTTCCTGCTGATCTTTTACCGTGAATTTCTCACTAAGGCTGAATACCTTTTGCTTTATATAAAGTTGTTTCATACTATTCCACCTATTATATAGTATATTTCAAATACATATTTTCATCTTATCTAACATCAGGAACTTTCTTATATTATATTTCTATACAATGATTTGACCTATGTTAGATTCATAAATATATTATTCAATATAATTTCCAGAAATACCTTCTACAAGATAAGAGATAGAAAGAAGAACTAATCTCAGACTTTTTAATTCACTAAACATATAATTGCGATTAACGCCAAAAGACTGAATTCAACAATCTTTAGTAACAAGCTGAAGAAACAGGACCTTTCTTGTGATCCAATTTAACTCATTTAAAAAGAGCTGAAACAAAGTTCAGCTCTTTTTCATTATGTAAGACTAAGTAAATTCAAGCTAATCATTACAACAAGTTCCTTCAGCCTCAATATGTCCAGATTTGCTTATTTTAGTTTGTAAATATTTTTCATTATGTTCGGAAACATCGCCCCACAATGGTTTTCTTTCTGACACTGTAAGCCCAGCATTTTTTAAAGCTTCCATCTTTTTAGGGTTATTCGTCATTAATGTAACAGGTTTTGGTCGAAGTGTCTTTAGAACCTGTATGGCATCTGAATAGTTTCTAGAATCGTCGACAAAGCCCAGAGCTTCATTAGCTTCTACGGTATCGTGACCGTTCTCTTGTAAAATATAGGCCATCGCTTTACTAAATAGACCAATCCCTCTTCCTTCATGATTTGCTAAGTAAAACAAAGCACCTGTCCCATGTTCAACAATATTCTTCATCGATTGTTCTAATTGAAATCCACAATCGCACCGTCTACTACCAAAAATGTCACCAGTATGACAAATAGAGTGCATTCTAATGACAGCTTCTTCCGCATTAGCAAAGTCTCCAAATACTAAAACACTTGACTGCTGTAATTCAGCTAAATTTGTAGATG
>NZ_BAUV01000076.1 GCF_000513135.1 Halalkalibacter akibai JCM 9157 | reverse complement strand
GTAAAGGAAAGTGAAAAAGTCACAAACTAAAGTCGGATAATTCAAAATAATAAGAAAGAGGAGTTGGTTAGTATGAAAAAAACAGCTAAAAAAATTATCGTATCTGGGTTAGTAGTTTCAAGTTTGATGGTCGGGGCAACGGTTGGTGCGAGTAGTGAAAAAG
The DNA here is from genome assembly GCF_000513135.1 of Halalkalibacter akibai JCM 9157. Classification (GTDB taxonomy): domain Bacteria; phylum Bacillota; class Bacilli; order Bacillales; family Bacillaceae_D; genus Halalkalibacter; species Halalkalibacter akibai. The sequence goes on along the minus strand of NZ_BAUV01000076.1, from coordinate 11,226 downwards.
CTGAGTTAATGAAAGCAAACGTAGTTAAATTTTTTGGGAGCCCCACTTCCACTATTTCAAGTTCAGTCGCCATTCCGCATAATTATAATACATTGTATTTTAGTGGTACAGTTCCGAGTGTAATAAATCGCAATGGAGCTACTCTTTATGAGCGTTATGGTGATACGGAAACACAAGCTATCTCTATCTTAGAGAAATTCAAAGTAGATTTAGAGTCAAAGGGGCTCTCGATGTCTGATATTACATATCTTCGTGTTTATGTAGTTCCTGATCCTGCGCTAGACGGAAAAATTGATTATGATGGTTGGTTTAGAGCTTACGCAAAATATTTTAACACAAAAGAAAACCCTGTTAAAACGGCACGTTCAACAGTTGGGGTGGAAGGCTTAGTTCATTCTGATTGGTTAATTGAGATTGAAGCCGAAGTGGCGTATAAAGGTGGAAAATAAAATAACTAGAAAAGAGAGGAGAGATCACAATGTTTCATAATATTGGGGTACCAGGGTTAATTTTAATTCTTATTATAGCGCTAGTCATTTTCGGACCATCCAAATTACCTGAAATAGGACGAGCTTTTGGTAGAACATTAACGGAATTTAAAAGTGCAACAAAGGATTTAGTATCAGGAGAAACAGAGGAGGACACTAAATCAAAAGATGTAAGAAATTAAGCCATTAATAGAGAAGATGTAAACCTCTGTTTACATCTTCTTCTTAGTAGTCTTATAAAAAAGATTATAACTTGAATTACGAAACAAAAGAGCTTCTTATCTTTAATAGGAAGGTGTGATTGTAGTGGAAAATGGAATGCAGTTAGAAGGTCATCTTGAAGAACTTAGAAAACGGCTTATATGGACTCTTGTCACTTTTATTATATGTATGTGTATCGGTTTTATTTTTGTAGAGAATATTTATAATTGGATAATTCAAACGGCAAATCAAGAATTAACCATTCTAGGTCCTAGTGATATTCTATGGATTTATTTTGTTTTAGCTGGCTCTTTTGCTATTGTTGCAACAACTCCGATTGCCTTATTCCAGGTTTGGAAATTTATTAAGCCAGCTATCTCAAACGATGAAAGAAAAGCGGTTATGCTCTTTTTCCCCGCCGTTCTCTTATGTTTTTTAGCGGGCATTGCATTCGGTTACTTTCTCTTATTCCCTAGTGTTTTTTCTTTTTTGAATTCACTTGCAACGGATCAATTAAATACGATGTATACGGCTGAGAAGTACTTTAAATTTTTGTTGCATTTAACATTACCAATTGGACTTTTATTCGAAATGCCTATTATCATTATGCTTTTAACTAGACTCGGAATATTAAATCCTTTCATGTTAACGAATTCTCGGAAAGTGGCTTATGTTGTCTTAACGGTGATCTCGACACTTGTTACACCTCCAGACTTTATATCAGCAATTATTGTTATGGCCCCATTAATATTACTATATGAAGTAAGCGTTTCTATTTCAAAAGTGGTTTATAAAAAAAGGTTAACTGGTCTCAAGCAGGCTAGTTAAAAGGGTTATCCTAAAGGGTCTTTATTTGACCTTTTAGAATAACCCTTCAGTTTTATTTGCAAAGACTGTAAATTCCTTTGATATACGTATAAATACTATGATTTCCTGAAAGTGTTTCAGTTTGAAGACCAAAAGAATGATCCTTTAACACATGTTTGTATTGCCACGTACGATCTGTATAAGGGCAATAAATCGTTTCGGGTGGAAGCAATGGAACAATATCAAATACATTTACGTAACGATTACTTTCTTTTAAGTTCACATTATAAGAATCAGCAAAAAGTGGATCGCCAACACGTGGACTTGCGAAGGTGTAGCAGGTTACATCAGTGTAAACAGTAGACAAATCAAGAGCACATAATGTTGCGAGAGCACCACCTAAACTGTGTCCTGTAACAATAATTGGTTTATGACTAACTTTCTGTTTCATACTATTATAAATAGCTTCTCGACAAGATTCATAGATAGTTAAAAAGCCTTCGTGAACAAAACCAGAAGGTGAGTAAGGGAATGGTACTTGAGACACTTCCGCATCGACAATCCAATCTGGATCTGATTCTGTACCACGAAATGCAATTATTATGTTACGTTTGGATTCAAGTATAAAACCGAACCATTCCTCTTCATCTAATGCAATCGCTTTAAAAGTAGATATGATTTTATATCCTTTTGGTACAGTAAAAGGACCATCGTTTTCAAATTGTTTGTAGGTTTGTAAACAGCAATGAGCAAGAAACAAGGGTAGTTTTCGTTTATCTTGTTGGATCATAGTCGTACCTCCTTAGGTGCCATGATCTATGTATATGTGCTTGAGGTAGTCTTGGATTCTTAATTCGTTAAGTCTGTCAAAAAATAGCGAAAAATTGATAAGAAGAGTGCTTGTAAGTCTTGATTTATTTAATTCAAGTTACTAAATAGTCTGAAAATATTTGAAGTCTTTACTACCTTATGGTAATATAATATGTAGTTACCAGCGGAACATAAATCTACTGGATAGGGACGGTTTTTGTCCGAGTGGGCCAAAAAAAGACCCTGTCTATTTTTACGTTTAATTTTGTTCTGTAAGGGAATAGAGAGAGAAATTGGATTAGGAGGCTAGTTTAGATGATCGATGTAGCAGATAAGAATCAACTTCTACGAAACGATGTAAAAAAACTGGGGAACATTTTAGGTGAAATCCTTGTTCATCATGGTGGGATCTCTTTATTACATAAAGTAGAGACGATTAGAGAATTAACAAAAGATTTAAGAAAAGATTTTAGCGAGGATTCTTATAAAAAGTTAAAAGAAGAGATCGCATCTCTTGAACCGCCAACGCGTTCACAAGTGATTCGGGCATTTTCTATTTACTTTCATTTAGTTAATATGGCAGAGCAAAACCATCGTATTCGCCGTAGACGGGAGTATCAACTGCAAGAAGATGGTGTGGTGCAGCCAGTGTCAATCGAAAGTGCTGTACTTTCGATTAAAGAAGGTCAATACTCTGATGATGTGATTCAACAAGTACTGAATGATCTTTCAATTGAATTAATCATTACAGCACATCCAACAGAAGCAACAAAGCGTACCGTTCTTGAGATTCAAAAGAGAATTTCTGCTATTCTTCAAGCTTTGGATAATCCAATGTTAACGAAGAAGGAAAGAAAAGATTTAGATGAAAGTCTGTTTAATGATGTAACGGCTTTATGGCAAACAGATGAATTACGCCAGCGCAAACCAACGGTTATTGATGAAGTGAAAAATGGTCTTTACTACTTTAATGAAACGTTATTTGATGCCCTACCTAGTATCCATCAAGAACTTGAGGATCAGTTAGAGGAGTATTTCCCTGAGAATAACTGGAAAGTACCTAACTTCTTGCATTTCGGTTCTTGGATTGGTGGAGACCGTGATGGTAACCCAAATGTTACACCAGAAATCACATGGGAAACACTAAAGTTACAACGTAAAGTTGCTTTAGAAAAATATGATGAGGCAATTGTTGATTTAATGAAGCGTTTTAGTCAATCTACGACTAGAGTTTCGTTAGATGAAGAGTTGGTTAAGTCAGTTGAGCAAGAGGAAATAACATATATGGCTGAAGATGAAAAATGGCCAGTTAAATCCGAGGTGTATCGTCGTAAATTTGCCATAATGCTTAAGCGTATTCGTGAGGTAGGTAAATCGGACATGGGCTACCTTGCTGCTGAAGAGTTAGAGCAAGATTTAGTTCAAGTTAAAAATAGCGTAGAGAAACACCAACCGTCGCACCATAAATTAAAAACAATTCGCAAAGTAATCAGACAAGTGCAATTATTCGGTTTTCATTTAGCGACGCTTGATATTAGGAATCATAGTGGAGAGCACGAAGCGGCCATTACAGAAATTCTGAAAGTTGTTGGAATTAGTGATAATTATGCCCAATTAACAGAGGAAGAAAAAATAAAAATTCTAGACAATGTACTTCAAGACCCTAGACCTCTTCTTTTGCTAGAAGAAGATTATTCAAAAGAAACTCAAGAAGTTCTAAAAGTATTTAAGATGATCAAGAAAGCTCATGCTGAATTTGGACCTCGTTCAATCGAAGTGTACCTAGTAAGTATGACTCAATCATCAAGTGATCTTCTTGAAGTGCTCGTCTTAGCAAAAGAGGCGGGAATCTATCGGTTGCATGCAGATGGTAAATTAGATAGTGCATTAAATGTCGCGCCACTTCTTGAGACGATTGGTGATTTAGTGGCCGGTCCAGAAATTATGAAAACCCTTTTTGAGATGGATGTGTATCGTAATCACATACAGAAGAGGGGTAATCGCCAAGAAATCATGCTTGGATATTCAGATGGAAGTAAAGACGGTGGAACGTTAACAGCTAACTGGAAACTCTTTAAAGCTCAACAAGAAATCCATAACATGGCACATAATTACGACATTGCCTTAAAGTTTTTCCATGGACGTGGTGGTTCATTAGGTCGCGGAGGCGGTCCTTTGAATCGTAGTATTTTGTCGCAACCTGGTGAAACATTAGGAGACGGTGTGAAAATTACCGAGCAAGGAGAGGTTCTATCTTCTCGTTATTTACTAGAGGATATAGCTTACCGTAATTTGGAACAAGCTGCATCAGCACTACTAGAGGCAACTGCAAAAGTCGCTAATAAAAAATTAGAAAAAGGTCAACTACGTGAAAAAGCGTGGGAAGATGCTATGGAGGATATTTCTTCACACTCTTTGAAAAAGTATCAATCCTTCGTATTTGAAGATAAAGATTTCTTAACGTATTTTAAACAAGCTACGCCACTTCAAGAACTCGGAGCGTTAAATATTGGCTCCAGACCAATGAAGCGTAAAGGGAGTGAGCGGTTTGAAGATTTGCGTGCTATTCCTTGGGTATTTGCTTGGACTCAATCTAGACAAATGATTCCAGCGTGGTATGCAGCTGGTACAGGGTTACAAGCGTTTGCATCTAAAGGACAAGAAAACTTAGAATTGTTGCAAGAAATGTATAAAAATTGGCCTTTTTTCCAATCGACGATAAATAACCTCCAACTTGCTCTAATGAAAGCAGACTTAACAACTGCAAAAGAGTATTTAAATTTAGTTGAAGATCAAACGATTGCAAATAGGATGTTTACTAACATTTCAGATGAGTACAAACGAACTCATGATATGTTGCTTCAAATAACAGGTAACGAACAACTGCTTGATCAAACACCTAATATTAAAGAATCAATTCACAGGAGAAATCCTTACGTGGATCCACTTAACTTCTTACAAGTCGATTTAATTCAAAAGATGAGATCATCTCAAGATGAATCAGAAGAAGTATTGACGGAAGTATTGTTAACGATCAGTGGAATTGCTGCTGGATTAGTTAATACAGGTTGATCAGATAGTCAGTAAAAAATGAATATACACACTCCTTTCAGCTAGAATTGCGAAAAAGGAGTGTGTTTTTATGTATATACTTTCGCTTTATTTATTTAAGAACTATATACAAAATGTACTTTTTATCGTTTTTGTATGACTGCGTTGAATACCTTACATCACGACATAGGGTGAGGGGCTATGAATTGTATCTAGATGTTAGTGTTAATACAGATCAAAGAAGTTAACACTATGTACGAAAGGATTAAGGTGAATAATGACATACATTAAAAAGTTATATTTATCCAATCAAGAACGTAATGTTGAAGTTATCATTCGCAATTATAATCAAGAAGATTTTACTCAACTAATTGCCATTCAAAAAGCTAGTTTTCCTCCTCCGTTCCCGTCTGAACTTTGGTGGAATGAAAAACAACTGCTTAATCATGTTACATTGTTCCCAGAGGGGGCTTTGTGCGTAGAAGTTGAAGGAGAAGTTGTTGGTTCGATGACTAGTTTACTTGTTCAATTTGACCCTACAGAACCTTCGCATACATGGAAAGAAATAACGGACGACGGATATATTACAACTCATGATCCAAATGGAAATACATTGTATGTTGTTGATATATGTGTTCATCCGTCCTTCCGGAAATTAGATTTAGGAAAATGGTTAATGCAGTCCATGTATGAAGTGGTTGTTGAGTTAAAGTTGGATCGTCTACTTGGTGGAGGGAGACTCCCAGGTTACCACAAAGTCGCTGAAAGGATGTCGGCAGACGCTTATTTAAAAGCTGTTTTACAAGGGGACTTAAAAGATCCTGTAACTACTTTTCTTCTTAGATGTGGTCGCACGCCTATTGGAATAATTGCAAATTACTTAGATGACGAGGAATCTCTTGACTATGCTGCATTAATGGAATGGAAAAATCCTTTTAAAAACAAAAAATAGAAACGAGGTATAGTTCATGGAATATAAACAAATAAAAACAACTAAAGATCCTTTATTTACAAAGTTACACAATTTGATGAAAGAAGTTTTTCCTCCTGAGGAGGTACTAGAGTTCGATTTATGGGAAGTGCCATTGCAAGATCCTAGTATTCGTGTATTTGCAGCTGTTCATGAAGGTGAAGTGGTAGGAGTAACTGAATATCGCTATATTAAAGAGCTTCGAGTTGCTATGACGGATTTTACTATTATTGCCAAAGAGGGACTTGGAATCGGGCCGTTTTTGGCAGAGAAAAGACAAGAGGATTTAATACAATTAGCCAAAGACAATCAAATTGATTTAATTGGTATGTTTGCAGAAATTTACGACCCTTATCGTGTAAAAAACCATTCATTCGGTGGAATTAAAGTGATGGATCCATTTGTTCGACGTGAAGTTTTATCGCATCTTGGATATAAGCGCTTAGATTTTCCGTACGTGCATCCAGCTTGGACAAATGAAGGGGAGGCTGTGACTGATTTAGATTTATCTTTTCTTCCTTTCAAAAAGACTATCGATACATTAAAGGCGGATTTTGTCCAAGAGTTCATTACAACGTATTATGAGATTTTATCTAACAAACCGGCGGCTTGGCATAGTATGATAGCCGATTTAAACAAACGTGAAGAAATTTCTCTATTACCTCTATAAGAAGCGGTCCCTTCCTATTGAGTATGGAAGGGGTGTTTTGTATAGTGGAAATAATGCGACGGGTTGAATTGTTATTGGTTGAATCTTCCTGCATCCACAATCTTAAATACTTAAACATTAATGGAAATTGTGTTTTTGACATGTATAATGGTTAATCAGTGAAGAAGTGATGTTTGGTCTTTGTAGAAATGAGGAACAATTGTGTTACAAAATATGTTCGCTAATTTAGCTATTTTAGTTTCATTTATTTTTGTAGGGAGTCAAATTTTAAAAGAGGAAGGACTCTCTTTTAATTCTCCTTTAATGACTAGAGTGTTTGTAGGTATTTTTGCAGGTACTCTTGGTCTGGTTTTGATGAATTATCATTTTGAAGTTAAGGTTGCGTTTATTGATTTAAGGTATATTCCTATTATGGTAGCCTCTTTTTTAGGGGGAGTGCTTCCGGGGCTTATTGCCACGATTATAGTTGCTCTTGGGCGATTATTTTTATTAAATAGTGGAACTTACCCTACGGTTGTAGCAGTGAGTGGTATTGTTTCTATAGGTTTGATAAGTGTTAGTTTATCTCATTGGTTAAGACATTGGCCGAAAAATTACTTGTGGAGTATGTTGACGGGAAATAGTCTCTTGATAGGCAATTTTGTCTTGTATCTATTTACTAAAGATTTTATGATTATGTTCACGATGACCGTCATATTTTTGATTGCCTCTTATGTTGTCTATACTAGTTTGAGTTTTGTGCAAGAGTCAAATAGGCTGTATAGAAAATTTAAAAAAGAATCGGTGCAAGATCCGCTGACGGGCTTAAACAACAAAAGAACTTTTAATGACTTACTAGACAAGTTTATGGACAATCAAGAAGACTTAGCTCTTTTAGTTGTAGATATTGACCACTTTAAAGAAGTGAACGATGTGTATGGACATCTAAGAGGAGATGCTGTACTTAAAAAAGTAGGAACGATTTTAATAGAGAACTCTCGATCTCATGACATCGTCTCAAGGCATGGAGGGGAAGAATTTACTATTCTTCTACCACATTGTACTCAAGAACAAGCACTTGAAATTGGAGAACGGATAAGAAAAACAGTAGAGGACTACGTTATAGAGATAGAAGGTATAAGAATTCAAGTAACGGTTTCGATTGGGATCTCAACCAAGTCTAGCCTAACATTAAACTCAAATCAAATCTTTCAATTTGCTGATGAAGCTTTGTACAGAGCAAAAAACAATGGAAGGAATCGGGTTGAAGTATAATTTCTCATTTAATGTATAAAAAAACTGTCTTATGATGGTTTTTTTTTATTGTATTTTTTCTTTTTTCGTTTACTACTCAAACTTTTCATTTCTTATATATATATGATATATTTAGTCTTCCTAATTAAAAATAAACATAGAGAAGGAGGATAATAGAATTGCAAACAAAATCTATTTCTTTAACTGAAAATATTCAAGTCAATGATGGTTCTCATATCCTGTACTTCTATCAATCTGAAGAGAAATACATAGAAAACTTAATCTCGTTTATTCTCTCTGCTAAACAAATGAATCAACATGTTATCGTTATTGAAAGTTATGAACGGTATAATCACTTATTAGATAGATTAGGAGAAAAATTACAAGGGCTACAACTAGAAGAAATGCTTCATTATAAAAATAATATTGAGTTTTACCAGCTTCATGGCGATTTTAAATTTGAACGCGCTTTAGAAAGTTTTAAAATAGCGGTTCAGCCTTTTGTTAATGAAGAACTTTCTGTCCGTGTATGGGGGAAGGTTTCTTGGAGGGATTTAACTTATTCCCAAGATGGCTTACATAAGTATGAACATGAATGTGATTTAACCGTTAGTGAGATTGGTTATATGACTGTATGTGTGTATGATGGAAATGAAGTTCCGGCAGCTGTTCAAACGGAAATGATGAGAAGTCATCCTTATTTAATGACAGATAGAGATTTAGTGAAATCTTCTCTCTATAACCATAAAGACCATACTGTTTTCCCTTCCTTATCAGCTCAACGTAGCATTGAATCAGAGTTGGATTTTTATCGTCAAAAATTAGATTTTATTCATGTTGTCGCTCATGAGGTTCGTAATCCGCTAACTGTAATTAAATCGTTTGCGACCATATTGAAATCCGAGATCTTCGATAAAGATATCCAAGCTAAGCTAAGTTTAATTGAAGACTATTCTGTTGCCATTGACCACGAAATTCATCATATTATTCAAACGGAACAGATGCTAACAATGGACTCGTTTTGGAAAACGAAACTTATTAAAGTGGTGCCGGCGATGGAAGAAGTAATTGATGTGTTAACGGTAAAAGCTAGAACACAAAATATTCAACTTATCACAGATTTAACCGTTCCTGGTAGCGTGATTATAAATGGAAATCTAATGGGGTTCAAACTTATCATCTCTAATCTACTTAGTAACGCAATCAAGTACAGTTACGAAGGTCAAATGGTTTATATTAAAAGTTTTACGAAAAAAGGAAAAATACATATACATATTAGAGACAATGGAGTGGGTATGAGCAAGGAAGATCTCGCTAAATTATTTCAAAAGTATCAGAAGATAAATCAGGAAGTTGCCGGTCAAGGAATTGGTTTGTTTATGGTTTATCAACTAGTCACTCACTTTAAAGGTGAAATTGATGTCACTAGCGAACGAGATTGCGGTACAGAAGTTAGAGTAACTTTTCCTTTATAAGGCTTTAAAAATATAGCGTGAGTTTATACTTGGTTGCTGTGTGTTTTTGTCGAATTAGGGAGTTCTTTTTGTGTTTATGATGTATCGGGTGTGTACTTTATTAGGGGAGGTAATCTAATAACAAAGTGACAGAATGCTAGTAAAGGAATGGAGTGATTGCTTCATTCCTTTACTGCTTCGTCTAGCGTTTATTTAGATTTACTTTAATATTGGTTTCATAATACTACGTAATACCTCAACTGAATGGTCAAATTTTTGTTTTTCGTCACTTGATAAATTGATTTCTATAATTTGTTTAATGCCATTGCGATTAATTACAGCTGGTACCCCAATATAAATATCTTTTTGCCCGTACTGACCCTCGAGAAATACAGACACAGGAAGGATACTATTCTCATTTTGAAAAATCGCCTTTGTTATACGAACTAAAGACATGCCAATTCCGTAAAAGGTAGCTCCTTTTCTTTCAATAATATCGTATGCCGCATCCCTGACATCCTCGAATATAGCCTCTAGTTGTGCTTTATCATAACGAGTATCTCTTTCTAAAAAGGAATCTAGTTTCTCAACTCCTATTGTAGTATGACTCCATACAGGGAGTTCGGTATCGCCGTGTTCACCTATTATATAGGCATGTATGTTCCTTGGATCAATTTCAAAATAATCCCCAAGCATGTATCTTAAACGTGCAGTGTCTAATGTCGTACCTGAACCGATTACGCGTTCTTTAGGTAAGCCAGATTCTTGCCAAGTAACGTAGGTCATGATGTCAACGGGGTTCGTTGCAACTAAAAAGATGCCATCAAATTGATTTTTCATTACACTCTGAACAATTTCTTTAAAAACTGTGGTGTTTTTGTTTATAAGGTCTAATCTAGTTTCACCGGGCTTTTGCGCTAAGCCGGCTGTAATAACAATTAAATCTGCATCTTTACAATCTTGGTATGATCCTTTCCAAATCTTCATTGCTGAAGGTGCGAAGGGAAGCCCGTGATTTAGATCCATAACTTCTCCCTCAGCACGGAACTCATTTACATCTATTAATACTAGTTCTTCGGCAATACCTTGATTAATAAGGGAATAGGCGTAGCTGCACCCAACTGCTCCGGTTCCGATTAAAATAACTCTATTTACGCGATCTTTCATTATATGCCCTCCTAAATCCTAACTGCATCTAATTCATATATTAAGCCTTTTCTTGTTTTTATATAACATTTAGTTGAGTAAGGAAGCTTTTTTATTTTATTTCTGCTGTTAGAGGAAGAAGGTTTTGATATTTTAATAAAAAAACGAAATTTGTTTGTATTTGTCATTGTTATATGATAAATTAATATATCTCAGCGGAAGCATGCTGAGTTATAAGATAGTTGCATGGAATGATAATTTGTGTTATCTTAATTATTGTCTTTGAAAGAGTGTGAATTTGGATTTGTAATTCTTTTTCAAAAAAGATGTTGCACAGAATTTTTGTTTGTGTTATGATATTAAATGTCGCTGCTGATGAGCGATGAAATAGAGTTC
>NZ_BAUV01000077.1 GCF_000513135.1 Halalkalibacter akibai JCM 9157 | reverse complement strand
CTCCGCCTCGCTGTATTAATTGATAGTAAATAAATAATGAAATAGGTTAAAAAACCTCTTAGCGCATTCGTTAGTGAAATTATTATAATTTAAGTTTTAATCCTTCATGTGTTGCCTTAAAACCTAACTTCTCATAAAATCTCAAAGCATCTGGACGTTCTTTATCTGTTGTAAGCTGTACTATGTGACAACCACGTTCTGTTGCGCGATTAATTCCCCATTTAATGAGTTCAGTCCCAATGCCTTTACTACGAGAAGAAGATGCGGTTCTTACACCTTCAATGGTAGCTCTCCAACCACCCTGATGTGTTATATAAGGAGTGAAGGTAATTTGTTGAACCCCAATAATCTCATCTCCTTGGTATGCTACAACCAGTTCATTGTTTGGGTCGGATGTAATAGTTTGAAACGCTTTTATGTAACTATCTGGAAGGGGTTGCTCGTATCTTTCCCTCTTACTACCTAAGACATCATCAGCAAGCATTTCAACAATTTTATCCAAATCTTGTTCTGCTGCTATTCTAAAATTAATTTGTATTTCCATTTTTAGCCATCCCCCTAGATTAGAAAATTCTTAATTCCTTCTTCAACTCTTCTGCCGTTAGCGCAATAGGCAGTGCAACAATCATAAAAATCCTTTAGAAAACCGTTCTTACTTTATATAGATAAAACGATAAGATTGCAAAAATAAAAAATAAAGTAGCCGAAACCACATAGTAAGTTGATTTAAATGTATAACTAAGCGAGTCCATACTACTTACCATGGATGAGCCTAAACCAGCAAATAAAAGAACTACTAATAATTTTCTTTTCACTTCTTCAACTCCCCTTGTATTTAGTTGTTCAATAATACTGCTCCGTTAGTCAAACAACTTTGAACTCAATTAAATATAACATTTTTTCCCTTTTATTTGTTTCAGAAATAAGAAAAAAGCACCCCTGCTACTATTGCAGAAATGCTCCTGTGAGTTGATTATCATTACACATTTATTGAATTTTCTTTTGCTTAATTTTGTGCTTCCAAGTTGAGGGAAGTTCATGAGTTTCAAGATGTTCAAATTTCCTTAACTTAACTTGTCCAGGTATTGTAGGAGAAATTTCTAATGTCATCCTATCTTTTCCGACTGACACATGTGGTCCAACAACTGGTGTAACTTCTAACGTAAAATCAAAGTGAAAGGTACGAAATTCACCAACTCTTTCAACATTCACAATATCAATTTGATACGGGTAAACCAATGGAGATTCGGTTAAGTATTCAGAGTAATAATTACTCACTGCTTTATCTATGTCATCTAATAACATAAGCAGTAAAATATCTTGAACCATCAATTCTTTGGAATCTTCGGTTGGTAATGAATTGTTAATGTGAGCAAAACTAAAAGTGTTCCAAGAAAAAACAACAAAGCAGGTAATAACAATAGTGAAAATGGATTTCTTCATAATTGCCCTCCGAATGGATTTTTTTATAGTTTTTTCCTGGAGGATTTTTTAATGACAGGGAAAATATGTAACATTGCCTTATTAAGCTATTCTTCCCGTTAGTCGAACACGGAAATGATGTTTTGTTCAAGTATGGCACCCGTTCGGTTAACAAGATTCAAGTTTTTGTTCGATTAAATTTTCTATGATTATTGGTATTTCTGCTAAATCACTAACTGTGAAATCTGCTTGAACATTGTCCCACTGAAAGTCTTTTATCCAAATTCCTCTCATTCCGACATTTTGAGCGGCTTTCACATCATTTTCAGGATGGTCCCCTACAAATACACTTTGCTTAGGTGATACATTTAGTTGTTCTAAGGCTCTTTTAAATATTTTTGGGTCAGGTTTTTTTATTCCTTCCCATTCAGAAACCAATATCACATCAAAATGCTCTTCAATTCCTAAAGCTTTAATATTATCCATTTGGAATTGTCCATACCCATTTGTAATCATTCCTAAAAGAAAATTGCTACTCTTTAATTCTTCCAACATCTGAATTAGATTATCAAAAGGAACACAGTTATACTTAAACTCACTTATGTAATCTTGAAGCAATCCTTCCCAAGTTATGCCAGAAATATGAAATTCTTGAGTTAATTGTTTATATACTTTATCTTTCCAAACATATCCACGCTTGTCGAGTTCAATAAATCTTGAAATATATTTCTCTTTTGTGATATGACCTACCCAATTATTTAATCGCTCGTATTGATTTTCTATGAATCTCCTTACTGACTCATCTCGATTTAACAAAGTTCCATCTAAATCAAATAAGACCGCCTTTATCATTTTCCCAACTCCCCAAATAAGTAGTTTATACTGTTATTCTCTACCGTTAATACAAATACCTATATTAACTAAACTGCCAGTAAGCGCAATAAGACAAGCGATACCCTCTTAAAATATCGCCCCCGTTAGTACAACAAGATTTAAAATAAGCTCTATTTTAACGTTATTGTATACAGTTTCTTTTCATATTCATTCAAGATTTGTGATTGAGAAGTTTCAATTATTTCTCCCATCCTCTCTCTTGTTAGGTCGTCTCTTTTTACTTTTCCGATTTGTTGACTAACTTCCTCTCTATACTTTTCCTCTACCACCTCACTGTAATAGCTGGAACTCGAAAAGTAATATACGGGAGAATTACCATGAGTTTCTACTACCCCTTTGTAAACTTGAAAAGCCTTCATAATTGTTTGGATTTCTGCCTCCTGAAAATAGATTAATAGTTGTATATCATGACTATGTCCATCATTTGTCTTAAATGAATATGGCAGGGTATCTTGAAATGGAATACCACCACCAATATATACTAATGAGTCTTTATCAGTTGTAATTAACTTTTTATTTGTAGCGTTTTCTACTATTTCACCACTTGCTTTAATTACAATGTCATTTTCTTGAGGATAAAATATCCTATAGTGATTTTCAAGAATCAATTGAGTGCCAATTAAAGCTAAGATTGCTATTGCACCTATCAACCACTGATTTAGCTTTATCTTAAATAGTTTAAATACTTTAGCAACCAAATAAATATAGAGTCCTACTAAAAAAACAATCCATAATGTCCCTAGAATGGAGTCCAACCATATGGGAATCACAAATGTCAAAAAATCACCTCCATAAAGAACGTATCGTAATTATAAAAATTGAATAAAAACACCATTAAGTTACTTCACTATCCTGCTGTTAGCACACGCAGCGACTGCTAATTAGACTCACATCCATTTACTTGGAGACATAGTTGTATTATCCAATAATCGGAGTTTGTTTCTTTGATAATAAATCATCGACTAGCATTTTATGTTCGGTAAATATATTTGCTGGTAGTTCTTCAAGTGTAAAGAACTTGTTCTGAATTGACTCTTCGTTGTTTTCAATTAAATCTCCGCTGTATCGTTTACAAATAAATAAGGTTTGAACCAATGAAACTTGGTCTCCATTAGAAAAGGTCTTGTCATATTTAGGTCCAGAATAAATACCAAATAACTCCATCTCTTCTAAAACAAGTCCTGTCTCTTCATAAACCTCTCTCTTAGCTGTATCCTGAACTGTTTCACCCAAATCCATAAATCCACCTGGAAGTCCCCACTGACCATTATCAGAGCGTTTTTGCAATAGCACTCGTTTTTCTTTATCAAACACAAATGCACCTGCAACAACCATAATAACCTTCTCGTTTCCTACCGTAGACCTTAGATGTTGTATATAGTCCATTTAAACATTTCCCTCTCCATTTAGTTATAAATCCTTATTAAATAACACTTACCTACTATTCAATATCTTTAACCAAAGAGCACTTCTCCTTCTTAAAGAAATGCCCCCGTTACTTCAAGAAAAAATCATATTTTCTTTTCAAAATAGGTTAAGGATAATTGGTCGCCCACCATAACTTCTTTTGTATTTTGAAATCCATTCTTTTTATAAAAAGAAACTGCTGGTTCATTTTTAGAACCTGTTGCTACTTTTATCGTTTTAACATCAAATTTTCTTTCAATGAAATTTAAAAGCAACTGTGCAATTCCTTTTCTAAAATGGTTTGGATGTACGATTAACCTATAAATATCAACTTCACGGTCCACTACTTTTATTGATATTGCTCCACATAGTTCTTCATTTACATAATAACCAACGAAAGTTCGCAATGTTGTAAAGAATAAACTGTATCCTTCAATGGTGGTATTTCATATGAATCAAATTATTTCAGCTTCAACCTTATTAGATGGAATTTGAACATTTAAAACATCTTCAGCATGTTTTCTATTACTAATATCAATTATTTTTATCAAGGGGAATCCTCACATTCAAATTATTGTCTCCTCCCACAAATCTGCCCCTTTAGTTTAACATATTTTTCCATAAACCGAACGAAAAAAGAGCTGCAACAACGCAACTCATAAATTACTATCACTTCCGTTAGTGGAATATTTTTTTACTTCTTAACTGTTTCTACTGTAAAACCAATTAGACAAACAAAGATTAAAAACGGAATTACAATTGGAATTAAACTTCCTAACCACTCCATATCTCGTCCCCTTCAACCAACACTTTTTTTATTTTATGAAGGCAATTATCTAAGAAGAACCATTAATTAAGTGTTTACCTGCTCGTTAGTGAAACAGAGATAATCGCAATGTTATTAAACCATTGGCTTCACCGGTTTGTTTCGTATAAAAATAAAGCTATGCTTCTGCCAAGCATAGCACTGTTACTTAAAAAGAAAACACTGTTAAGAAATAAGAAAAAAGTTAAAAGAGTACCGTTAAAAGTGTTGTGAAAAATATAATTGAAATAGCGGTCCAGACGAATATCCCTCCAAGGCTACTTTGGGGCTTTAGAGAAGACTCATAGTCAGTCTGAAGTTTCTGCTGATGCTGCTCATCTGGAGGATTGTACGCTGTGTAAATTGGATTGGCTACTCTGCTACCGTGATAAAGTGTTTTATATAACGGGAATGAAGAAATAAACAACACTAACGCTACTCCAAATGCCATCATCTTTATTGTTTCAAGGGGAAATTCACGAGTAATTAAAAATGTTATTAATCCGATAAGTATATAAATCCCTATTGAAATAACCAAACCATAAAAAATGTTTCTCAAATTAATCCCTCCTAACTGAAGTACACCTAGTTAAGTTATAAAAACATTTATCTTATCCTATCGTGTTAACCTGCAAGGTTTAGCGTAATAAGTGATAGCTGTTGTTTTGCTATCGCTCCCGTTAGATGGCGTATCAAAAGTACCTCTTACCTTATGAAAACAAACTTATTATATATAGATTTGAGTAGACAAAAATAGTGAAATCACTATTCCTATAATACTACAAACCCTACCACCAACGGCTAACTCGGAACCACTTTCTTTTGATGTCTTTATTTCTTTCAGACTTTTATTTGCTAAAAACAAACTAATAACGCCAAAGATGATACCAATAAAAGGGATAAGTATTGATATTATTCCAAAGGTTAAGGCGTTTATTGATTTTTTATTTACACTTTTCTTCTGGTCCATTCGCTCTACCACCTACCTTTTTTTAAAATGGAATTATAGTAAAAAATTTAATTAAGGTATTCTGCCCGTTAACAAGAGAAAGGCAATAACCTCTATTAAATTAGAGCATGTTACCAATAATTATGTTTAGATAAAACTTCTAAATCCTTACCAATAAGCTTAGATGCTTCATATATTACTCCCTCATCGTATCTTATTATATCGAAATAGCCATTATAATACTTCCAAACGTCTGGTTGACTAGAATAATCGACGATACTCTTCAAAATTTCATTAAATAATAAAACAGCTTCTTCTTCTGTTAATTGGTCTTCCACCATCACTCTTAATTTGATATCATTCTCACCATCAAAAGAAGCTGCAACAGCTTCTACACCTTCAAAATGTTCTCTCCATTCCTCTAGCGTTTTGCTCATATCAATTCCGGGTTGTTGGATACAACCAGCGAATAATATCAAGAATCCAAAGCAAATACCCAAAAATAATACATTAGTTCGCTTCATGTATATCCCCCTTTAAATACAGTTGATAGTATCCTTATTGAAGTAAACTTACTCTTCACATAAAAGTCCCAGCTTTCGTTGACCATTAAATTAGACTCCCGTGTTGAACGAGTGCACTAGTTAGCGTAAATATATAAAGTCATACTAACCAACTTTTATCGTAGACTACAAAAAACGCTACCCCAATTGAAAGCAGCGCTAGTACATGTGCGTATAATTTTCTTAGCTATTACTTTACAGCTTTCCAAATGGTCCATCTATCTCTTTCAACAATAGTTGTTTTCTCAGGTAGTGAATAATTAATATGAGTTAGAAGTAACTTTAATTCTTCATCATCTAATTCATGTAAGATACTTCTTCCAGTTCGTTCACTTAAATTTTTTAGTAACTGTTCTTTATTATCATAAACGTTTCTTGTTTCCCACAACTTAACTTCTTCGATGTTCTTAAATCCAACCTGTCTAAGTATTTCAATTACATGGTGACTATTATGTCTTCGTTCGGTTTCTTTTTCAATTAATCTAGGAAAGACCTCAAAGAAGTATCCTCTAACATGGCTTATGTCCCCTTTTAACAGACAATCTTCTGGGGTTCTGTCTTGTACTATATAAAAGCCACCATCTTTTAATAGTCTAAATGCCTCTGTAAAACAAGGATTTAAATCATTAATATGGTGTATCAAAGCTCTTTCAAGTAACAAGTCATAAGTACCGCTATCTAATCCTGAGTCAAAAGCATTACCATGTTTAAAGGATATATTATCGTATGCCTTACAATTTTCTTTTGCACCATCAAGTATGGATTTAGAAAAATCAACTCCTGTTACATAATCCACACCTAAATCAGATAGAGCCTTAGAATAAATTCCACCACCACAACCAATATCTAAAGCATTGTTAATTCCATTAATGGGAACTAAGTTGGTTAATGCATCAATCCAAGTTTGGTCAGCGTTTCGAGTTGTGTAAGTAACGCTATTTCTTTCACTATGAAAATCAATACCCACATTAAAACCTCCTTAAGCCTATTAGATGCATCAGTTAAATTTTACCATACATTCTGATAATTAGCTTGACTGAGGAAGCATATTCATACAAGAACTACCATTGTAAAAATACTAATGTTACGAAAGACAAGCTCTCATAAGATACGTGTCGATAACATAATCATTCTTATAAAGGTTGATTCGAGCAAAGGGGTGGAAAATATTGATAAAGAAATTACTATTTGTTTTGTTGATTTCTGTTATTCTTGGTGTTTCAGGATGTTGGAAGAATGATAACAAGTTAGATACATCACTATTAAAGACAATTGGCGAAAATTCTTACGTTTTCCCAGCATACGAAGTTATATTAGGAGAAATGCCTTTTAAAACTCAACTTCCAACTTATATACCCTTTAAAGGTACAACAGCAAGCAAATTATGGGAAACATCGAGCATTATTACTAATAATAATCTAGAGGAAGTATCTGTTCAACTATCAGTCCAGACGTTCTTACCTGAGGATGGTCCGGAAGCCTTACTCGTAGTTGCTTCTAATTACAAAGACGAGTCTTGGGAAAACACAATATTGGGGAAAGAAGTTCAATTAAGTAGTGGCTTATTTAGTAAATTTTCTTATGGAAGCAATACTGAAGATGATTATGTTGACTTAAGATTTAATAATGAGGGCATCTATTATATTCTAATTTATTATAATGAGGTACAAACAATAGAGGAGAAGGAAAAGGAATTAATAAAAATCGCAAATTCTTTAGTTGATTATGATAAGTGGTATGACAAAACGTATCTATCTAATAAACAATAATTAATTTCCACCATTTCAAGTAAAACGAATGTATAAAATTTCAATAACCTTTACTGGGTCATCAACATTATAAGATGCTTTGATAAAGGCTCTGTTAAAGGTTAACGTCGTATTAAACAGGACTTATATAACATGGGAAGTCCTGTTTTTAAATATCGCGTTCACTAATGCTCCCCGATTGTTGAAGAACTAATTGTCTTTTTTTCTATCATCAAGTTTATTTGAACAGTGGAAACATAATAAACCAATAGCTAAAGAAAGGAGAAAAGGAATTATTGCAAGTACAGGTATAACAATTGTCCAGTAGAGTAAATATGCACTTATTGCAAATATAAACCAACTTACAATGAGTAAAAAACTGGACGCAAACTCTTTTAGTTGAGGAACTTATTAGGCTAATCTCTGTTAGAAATTTTTTCATTTATTTCTTCTAACTTCTTATCTATTTCGTGTAACCTATTTTTCGTATCATTAAAATGATGGAAGACTCTTGATATTAAATAAATCACCAATAAAAAAAATATAATGTTTAATATAGCTCCAAAAACATCCATACTCATCATCCTTTTTAATATTTTTCTTTCACTAATCTGCACGTTACTTCAATAAGAAAAAGACACCGCTGCTTATTCGAGGATTGCTCCCTTAATGGAATAGGAATTAAAGAATTGCTTCACTCCTTTTCATGAACTTTTACAAATACTGAGCCGTGTAGTCTATCATCCACATACGCATCTAATTTCCACATACCACTTTCAGGAAGAGACATCACGGAAGGGGCGTGTTGGTCCGCACCATTATTCGAACCTCCTAATGTATGCCTATCAAGTAAAGTAATAGATTCTACATTGTCTTCGTGGGTAGCAATGACTTTAAACTCACCTTTCAATTCCTTTGGGTCTCCCCATAAATGCCACATATATTTTTGTTCTTTGTTCGGGTAAAAACGAGTTACTTCATTATCATCATAGATAAAACCTATTCGCCCCTTTTCTCCAATCATCTGGTATCCACCAGATTCAAACAAAGCGCTTTCTTCCCATTTGGTTTCTGTTTCATTTGAACATCCAAACAAAATAGAGCCATAAATTACAATCAAACTAAGTACAAAAAGATGTGGTCTTTTCATCTAATACCTCCCATTTTTATAACTCTTGTTCCACAATCCTGCTCCGATACTTGAATAACGATTTTCATAATTTTAACACTAATTTCCTTTTATAAGTACAAAAAAATGCGTCTCTGCTTTATTGCAGAAACGCCTCCGTTACTTGAATAAGCCAAAAAAGACGGTCAAGTAGTGACCGCCCTTTTACTCATACATTAACTTTATAATTCAGTGCTAATTCATCTCCAGGTAATCCTCTTATTCCCCAGTTATGTTTTGGTGTTTCAAAAATTGTAACCTCAACATCTTGAGGGGATATACCTAATTCATTATTTATTCGCTCAAATAGTAATTTTAGTAATTGTTTTTTAGCTTCTACCGTTCTACCTTCAAACATACTAACCTCAATTACGGTATATGCTTCGGTTCTCCCACTCGCAAAATGAAAATCTTCTTTGTCCATAGGGAAAAAACGATGAAATTTCTTATCCGAAGGAAACTGAAGTGCTTCCACCATACATGAATGAATAACATTCGATAATGTTTCCTTAATTGGATTTAACCTTTCCTTAACACCGTAAATTTTAATTTGTCCCACTCTCATCTCACCTTTCTCTTCTCAGCTAAACTCGACTAACAATACACAATATTCTATAAAGAAGTCAGAAATACCTTCTTCAAGTATTCTGCCCGTTAGCGCAATAAGGCAAGCGATGCCTTGTTAAAGCATCGCATCCGTTAATTGAATAACCACACTATTGCTTTTCTTTAACTTGATTAAGGAGTTTAGAAAGCCAATGCTTCACTTCATCCTCGTTAAACTTATTATCTAAAATAAACAAACATGAATATGAACCCTCTTCTAAATTAACGTTAGCAAACAAAGCTGTTTTTCCTGAATCTAACTCTTGTGATACTATTTCTACATCGTACCCTTGTATGTTTATTACCTTTTCTACATTAGGGCTACTCAAAGATGTAGTTAATATATCCAATTGGATTCTCAGTTCACCATTATAAAATTCATGCCATAGTTCAGAATTTGTACTTGCTTCCCATCGTTTAATGTCTTCTTTTGAGTTCAACCTTAGTTCAACTTCATCCCTTATACCGTAACTAATCCTGACAGATTTCATTCCACCTTTAAATGGCGGATTTTGTTTAACGACTGATAAGACTTCAAAAGGTTCATCAAGAATAATAGCTTTAACACCCAATTCATTTTCGATTTTTTCTTCTAGTTTATTGAAAGTTCCATTTGTTGAATTTGAACATCCACTTAGTAAAAGAAACGCAAAAAGAAAAAAATATATGCTTATCTTCACAAACTCCCCCCTTTTCATAACACATTCCTATCAGAAGCAATCTCCTGTTAAATGTTACTGCCGCGTTAGCACCGTAAGGAACAGTCTGTTTAACTATTGCCTCCTTTAGTTAAAGAAGGCGATTGTTGTTGTTCAACAATCGCTCCCCGTTAGTAAAATAACTGATGACTAACATTTTTAATCCATTTACCTTTATCGTCTGCCAATAAAGTATTCCAACCTAAGTTCCGTGCTTCAATCAGATTTTTTTCTTGGTCATCGACGAATAACACATTTTCATTTCCGTTTAAATGGGAGTTTACTTTTAAGTATATATCAACTTGTGGTTTACAAAACCCTACTTCACCAGAAATAGTTATACTTTTTATGTAGTCTTCAACTGGTCTGATTATATGTTTCACCCATTCTATACGATGATTACTTAACAAGTGAATATTAGCATACTTACTCCATAATGGGATTTGCTCAAGAGCAGGTAAAGGCTTAATCACTGAGAGTAATTTAGTTCCAGCATACTCTTTATCTATGGTTGGGAACCTCTCTATCAACTTATCCCAAAATTCTTCATCTGTCATTTTTCCTGTCCATAATTGTTCTCGGACTTCCTTTCTAAACTTGATAAGGTCATCATATGAAACTTCAAATTTTAAAGATAAATCCTCCAAAATATCGGGGAAAAATTAGTAGCAATCACTCCTGCAATATCTAAAACTAAGTCAGTTTTTTGGCTCATCTATTTCAACCTCCAAAATAAACTATCCTGCTTGTTCAAGTATTCTGCCCGTTACTTGAATAACCGTCGTTTTAACTTTAACATTAAACTTTACGGCACAATTGGTCTTTAGAGTAATGATAATGATGGGCAAGCCATACATATAAATAAGAAGTATGAAGGAGGAACTACCATGGGAAAAATTTTTCTATTTGCAGTTTTCATTTTAAGCTTAATGGCTTTTTCAACAGTTTATTCAAACACAACAAATCAAGTATCAACCTATGATGAGAAAATTAATGATGTGTAT
>NZ_BAUV01000078.1 GCF_000513135.1 Halalkalibacter akibai JCM 9157 | reverse complement strand
CTCATTAAGGATATGTTGGTTAGCTTAACGAATCCGTTTCATTGCGCTACAGGTACTTGCTTTCCGCGGGGAGAAAGCCAAGCCCCTACGACTTCGTCTGTGGTGTCTTGCCCTTTCCTCTTTTCCCGCAGGAATCAAGTATCTTCCGCTTCATTGCACTTTGGTTTCAGCAACCTCTATCTCATTAAGGATATATTGGTTAGCTTAACGAATCCGTTTCATTGCGCTGCAGGTACTTGCTTTCCGCGGGGAGAAAGCTAAGCCCCCACAGAAATTGAATATTTTTTAATTTTGTGATTGAAATAGAGAGGAAGCCACGTGACTCTTGCCAGGCGATTTAAAAGAGAACACTAACAAGGGGGAGTTATCCCTATTAAAAGTGCGGTTTAGGAGCAAGGAGTAAACCGTTGCGGCTTCCATGAATCTGCTCATCTGAGTTTTTCAGTGTTCCCCTAAAAAACAAAGGTGAGACCCCACAGTGCGTAAGCACGAGGAGGCTCACCAGACGCCCGCGGAAAGCAAAGTTTATTTCCAGAGCTTAGTGCTGTGCAGGGACTAGCATTACTCTATGTCTTCTTATTTCATAATCTCTTTCCAAATCTGCAAATGCGGGGATTGGTCTGATAGGTGGGCGATGCTTAACCATTGGTCTTTGCCGACCCAGACCCCGGTTGTATAGCGATCGTTTAAACCGACAAACCAAAGATCTAAATAATCACTTGATGTACCAGTTTTTCCACCGGCGTAATCTGCAGGTATTTGTGCTTTTCTAGCAGTACCGCTTTCAATAACTTCTGATAACAGTTTTCTCATCTTGTCATTTGTGGCTTTACTCCAGACTTCCATTTCTTCCGGTTCCCAAGCAAATAAAACTTGACCGTTTTTATCTAGTACTTGTTTAATGCCATAAGCAGTTTGATAAGAACCATTACGAGCAAAGGTTGTGTAGGCTCTTGTTAACTCTAGTGGAGTCACACCATGGGTGAATCCTCCTAATGCTGATGTTAACCGCTGTTCCGAGGCGTCTACTTTAGAAAAGTCGAAAGCATCTAAATAGGAAAAGGCTGTTTCAACTCCTACACGGTCAAGAATTCGAATAGCGGGTGTATTATAAGAGTGTTTTAACGCGGTCGCAAGCGACACCATTCCGTATTGTGCGCCTCCATAATTACGAGGACAATACTCTTCCCCTTTTTCCTTATAACAAATATTATCAGCGTTAATCGTACTTTGAATCGGTACGTTGTATTCTTCGAAATAAGGAGCGTAAACAAGTAATGGCTTTATAGCTGAAGCCGTTTGTCTATGCACTTGATATCCTCGGTGCAAGTCGAACTTTCGATAATCTTTTCCAGCGGTCATGGCAATCAACTCATTGTTAACGTGATCAATCACTACAGCCGTTGCTTGAATATCTGTATCGGGTACTTGACGATGAATTGTTTTTATAGCTAGATTTTGCATGAAAGGGTCAAGATATGTTTCAATTTCAATCCCTTGAGCTAGTAAGTGCTGAACCCTTTCTTGCAAATTTTGTTCAATTTTTTGTTTTGCTTCGTCTGAAGGAGCTTGCTTGATTTTTAGATTATACCCTTCACTTTCAGCTACTAAATCAATGAACTCTTGATGTATATAAGTAACATAATCAGGGTGGGTGTCGATTTTTTTTCTGACGTTCAATTGAATTGGATCTACTAGAGCGTCCTGATATTCATCTTCAGAAATATATCTTGCTTCCAGCATTTTTTTTAAAACCCATTCCTGCCTTAACTTTGTACGATCGCTATTTGTTAGAGGATCGTAATGGCTAGGGTTATTTGGAACGGCACTAAGGAATGCGACCTCCGAAAGAGTCAGTCTTTCGCTTGGCTTATTAAAATAATATCTACTAGCAGCTTCAATGCCGTAAACTCCATTGTTAAAATAAACAGTATTAATATATAGCTCGATAATATCATTCTTTGAATATGTCTTCTCCAGTTCATGTGCGTATAAAATTTCACTCATTTTCCGATTGTAGGTTTGTTCATGAGAGAGGAAGAGGTTACGCACAAGTTGTTGTGTCATGGTACTTCCGCCTTCTTCAATGCTTTCTTGTCTGGCATTTGAAAGAATCGCGCGAGTAATCGCAATGAAATCATACCCTTTGTGTTCAAAGAATCGTTGATCTTCCGTTGCGATAAAAGCATCAATGATAAAAGGAGATATTTGATCATACGAGAGATAAACGCGATTAGCATCACGATAGATCTCACTAATAATATCGCCATTTCGATCTGTAATGACACTGTTTGAAGACAAGGTCACTTCCTTTAAATCAACATGACTCTCTATAAGTTCAGATAAAGTTTTTACTTCTTTTACTTCTGCTGTTACTTCAACTAATAAAAACATAAAAGCAATAAAAATAAGACCAATTAAAATCCAACCTGTACTAGATTTCAACATCATACACACTTCTTTCCACGTAGTATAAGTATTGTACCACCAAATTTCTTTTTTGGGGGTTGGAAACAGTAGGGAATGAATTTTTGAACAGATTGTAAAGAATTGTGATGCATGTTCAACCATTTTTCGGCATATGGTTTATTAATCTCGCTCTTGATTACGAGGATGGAGGTATTACATGACCATATTAAAAAAAGTTGAGCATTTCAGAGAAGAAGAAGAACGTTTAAAATGGGAAGGAACATTTGCTGACTATTTAGAACTGCTGAAAGAGAAGCCGTGGGTTGCACAAACTGCTCACTCCCGTGTTTATAATATGATTAAAGATGCCGGAGTCGAGGAAGTTAATGGGAAGAAGGAGTATTCTTTCTTCAAAGATCAATTATACGGGGTAGAAGAATCTCTTGAAAAGTTAGTTGAAGAATATTTCCATTCAGCAGCGAAAAGGCTCGATGTTAAAAAAAGAATCTTGTTGTTAATGGGACCAGTCAGTGGTGGTAAATCTACACTTGTAACGATGCTCAAGCGCGGATTAGAACAGTATTCAAGAACAGACAATGGAGCTGTGTATGCCATTAAAGGATGCCCGATGCATGAGGATCCTCTTCATTTGATTCCAAATCATTTACGAAAAGATTTCTATGATGAATTTGGGATTAAAATTGAAGGGAATCTGTCGCCTTTAAACATGATGCGTGTTGACGAAGAGTATGGTGGTAGAATTGAAGATGTTATTGTCGAACGAATCTTTTTCTCAGAAGATAAGCGTACAGGGATAGGGACATTTAGTCCGTCCGATCCTAAATCACAAGATATTGCTGATTTAACTGGTAGTATTGATTTCTCAACCATTGCTGAATATGGATCAGAGTCCGATCCTCGTGCCTACCGTTTTGATGGGGAGTTGAATAAAGCGAACCGAGGAATGATGGAATTCCAAGAAATGCTGAAATGTGATGAGAAATTTCTATGGCATCTCCTTTCACTAACGCAAGAAGGGAATTTCAAAGCGGGAAGATTCGCATTGATTAGTGCCGACGAATTAATCGTAGCTCATACGAATGAGTCAGAATACAAATCGTTCATTTCAAATAAAAAGAATGAAGCCCTCCACTCACGGATTATTGTCATGAAGGTACCTTATAATTTAAAAGTGGATGAAGAAGAAAGAATTTATAAAAAAATGATTGCAGATAGTGATCTTTCTCATGTGCATATTGCTCCACATGCATTAAAGGTTGCAGCGATCTTTACCATTTTAACGAGATTAAAAGAACCTACGAAACAAGGCGTTGATCTACTGAAGAAAATGCGTTTGTATAATGGGGAAAACGTAGAAGGTTTTAACTCTCAGGATTTAGTTGAATTAAAACAGGAAGATCCTGATGAGGGTATGAGTGGAATTGATCCACGCTATGTAATCAACCGAATCTCTTCAGCTATTATTAGAAAACAACTAACGTCCATTAACGCACTAGATGTTTTGCGTTCCATTAAAGAAGGGTTAAGTGAGCATGCATCTATTTCTAAAGAAGACCGTGAACGCTATTTGGACTTTATTTCAGTTGCCAGAAAAGAGTATGATGCGATTGCCAAGAAAGAAGTCCAAAAGGCATTTGTGTACTCCTATGATGAGTCTGCTAAAACATTAATGGATAACTATCTTGATAATGTAGAAGCGTATTGTAATAAGAACAAGTTACGTGACCCACTAACAGGTGAAGAAATGACACCGGATGAGAAACTAATGCGTTCGATCGAAGAACAAATCGGCATTTCCGAAAATGCGAAGAAAGCGTTCCGCGAAGAGATTTTAATCCGGATTTCTGCTTATGCGCGTAAAGGGAAGAAGTTTGATTATAATTCGCATGAGAGATTACGTGAAGCGATTCAAAAGAAACTATTCGCTGATCTAAAAGACATTGTGAAAATAACAACTTCAACCAAAACACCAGATGAATCTCAACTAAAGAAAGTAAATGAAGTTATTGCTAGATTAATTGACGAACATGGCTATAACTCCACTTCTGCAAATGAACTACTACGTTATGTAGGAAGTCTGTTAAACAGGTAAGTTCAAAAGAAGCAGTCTCCGTTAAGAGGGACTGCTTTTTTTTCTTAATTGACATCAAATTTAAACCCTAGAACAAACCTCTTGTCGACTTCAACAACAGGTGTTACATTGAAAGAAGGACGGAGGAATGAATGTGGAAACGAAGACTACGAATTGGTTAGACTGGTTAAAAACGTTGGTAATTGCTTTAGTCCTAGCGATATTAATTCGGATGTTTCTATTTACTAGCTATGAAGTACAAGGTGAATCCATGATGCCGAATGTATATGATGGAGAGCGATTTCTTGTCAATAAAATCGGGTATGACTTCAACGAGCCCAACAGGTTTGATTTAATTGTATTTCATGCTTCAGAAACAGAAGACTATATTAAAAGAGTCATAGGCCTACCTGGGGATATTATTTACTACCAAGATGATGTACTTTATATAAACAATGAACCAGTACCTGAACCTTTTTTACAATCTAAAGTAGAAGAATACGAATGGGGACCATACACAAATGACTTTGCTGTACCAGAACCAATCCCAGCAGGACACATATATGTACTCGGAGACAATCGCCCTAACAGTCTAGACAGCCGAAGACTAGGTCCAATATCAAATGACCAAATCGTTGGAAAAGTCGACCTTAGGTTCTGGCCCTTAAAAGAAGCAGGATTGATGAAGTAGAAAGTTTTTTCAGTAAAACTTGCCCATGGGTTGAATTAGGGAACAAGTAATAAAAAATACACGAAAGTCTTTTGAAAAGAGGCTAGGATGGTGCTAAATTGTCCTAGCCTCTTTTAAAATTTGGCTTTTTTAAAAATTGTTGCTATAAAAAAATTTCACCCTCGAAGTGAAATGGAGCGGAAGTCACTCGACTCCTGCGGGATATAGACACCGCAGGCAAAGCCGAGGAGGCTCGCCACCTCCCCGCGGAAAGCGAGTGACTGCAGCGCAATGGAACGAACATGTTAAGACACGTAAGCCCATAACAATAAAGATGCGAATTAACCAATCTTAGATCAATTTACATAAATAAAAAAATTCCGCCATTGCATATCCTCTTTTCTTCCATTTTCAGCTTGTCCTATTTCGAAAATAGAAGATTTGTCAGAATTTATTAGCAACTCTCTTCCCTGTCTGCATAGGATAAAGTAAGCCATCTTTTTGAAGGCTCTTTTTTCTAACCACGACTCGAGACCATCATATGCATCTAAATGAAAAAATGTGAACATGAATGTGTGTAAATATTTGATGAGCTGATGATTAGATAAAGGGAGGGGAATCACATGACGAACAACAACAATCAACGCCAATTTGTCGTGTCACAAGAAAACTGGTCTCTTCATCGAAAAGGGTATCAAGACCAGCGACGTCATCAAGAGAAAGTTCAAGAAGCGATTAAGAAAAATTTGCCAGATCTTGTTAGCGAAGAGAATATTGTCATGTCGAATGGTCGAGATGTGATTCGGATTCCGATTCGATCTCTAGATGAATATAAAATCCGGTATAACTATGATAAAAATAAGCATGTTGGTCAAGGACAAGGAGATAGTAAAGTAGGCGATGTTGTAGCAAGGGATCCTAATGCAAAAAAGCAGCAAGGACCAGGAAAAGGCCAAGGAGCAGGTGATCAAGCCGGAGAGGACTATTCTGAGGCGGAAGTTTCCATAATGGAATTGCAAGAAATGCTCTTTAGAGAACTAGAGTTACCTAACTTGCAAAAGA
This sequence comes from Halalkalibacter akibai JCM 9157, assembly GCF_000513135.1. Lineage (GTDB taxonomy): Bacteria > Bacillota > Bacilli > Bacillales > Bacillaceae_D > Halalkalibacter > Halalkalibacter akibai. The sequence continues at coordinate 4,860 of NZ_BAUV01000078.1, read as the reverse complement.
AAGAGGAAGACGAGATTGTCATTGAGGATATTGATTTTAATGATATTCGTAAAAAAGGGTTAATGGGTAATATTGATAAACGCCGTACGATTTTATCTGCGATTAAACGAAATGCGCTAGAAGGAAGACCTGGGTTAATTCCTATTTACAATGATGATCTTCGCTTTAAGACGTGGAATGAGGTCACAAAACCAGAGTCAAAAGCAGTAGTTATTGCAATGATGGATACGAGTGGCTCAATGGGCAGATGGGAAAAATATATGGCTAGAAGTTTCTTTTTCTGGATGACACGATTCTTACGGACTAAATATGAAACAGTAGATATTGAGTTTATTGCCCATCACACTGAAGCAAAAGTTGTTTCAGAAGAAGACTTTTTCTCAAAAGGAGAGAGTGGTGGAACCATTTGCTCTTCAGCATACCGGAAAGCACTTGAAGTAATTGACGGTAAATACGATCCAAAACGTTACAACATCTATCCATTCCATTTCTCCGATGGTGACAATCTTACATCAGACAATGCCCGTTGCCTAAAATTAGTCGAACAATTAATGGATGTCTCTAGTATGTTCGGCTACGGTGAGGTGAATCAATATAGTCGCCATTCCACTCTTATGAGTGCCTATAAAAATATAGATGATATCAGGTTCCGCCATCACATCCTTAAGGAAAAAGGCGACGTTTATCATGCTATGAAAACCTTCTTTAAAAAGGAAGAACAAGAAGCGCTAACTTAAAATGAGTTAAATCCCCCAAAAAAGCTTGCTATGAAAATCATATTTCATAGCAAGCTTTTTTCTAATATATTTAAAATTAAAGCCGATATATATACAGAGATTTGTTTGAGTTTTTATTTTAAAATAAAGTAATATGGGCACACAATAACTTACACATTCAAACTGTAACATAGAAGGAAAGTAGGGTATTACATGTTGAAACGTTATAATCGCAATGAGTCCTTTCGATATGAGTTTGGCCAACCCATTAAGTGTGACATCTATTATGAGCAGATTACAGACGGAGATAGAAAAATAAAAAGTAATGCTCAAACAGGTGCAGTGATTAATATGAGTCCAAAAGGATTGCAGATTCATCTAAGCACTGATTTTTTGGAACAAAATCGTGTAAAAGAAATAGAATGTCAGGTAAAACTCTCATCGGAAGATATATTAACATTAAACGGGCAAATTGTTTGGAGGAAAGCTTATTTAAATGGATATTTATATGGGGTGTTTCTAGGAGATGAAAACATGGAACAAGTCATTATCCAAGAATTAAAGAAGTACAGTAAAAGTTTATTAAATCAATAATTGTATGAACGAAAAATTGTAATAAATAAATGAAGAGTGAATGGTATAATAAGGTAATGGAGTTTGCTGGGGGGAAAACGGTGAAATTAGATAATAGTGAAATTCGGTCCATTATTTTAGCTGTCGTCGGGATTATGATGTTGTTAACTGTATTTTTTTCAGCAAATTATCTAAATAATTATTTGGTAAACCATCATTTATTTGTTCATACTTTATTAGAGTTAATTAGTATTGCTGTTTGTGTGTCGATCTTTATCTATGGTTGGCTAACTTATCCCTATAATCAATCTAAGCTTTTGTTTCTAATCACATTATCTTTTTTAACGATTGCTATTTTTGATGTTCTTCATGTTATGACTTTTCCGGGAATGCCTTTTTTTGAACTCAATCTGCAAGTTTCTGCTTGGCTATGGATGTTTGCTAGGTGGACAGAGGCCATCGTATTAATGTTTGGTTTATATGCAGTTCGAAAAAAACAATACATAGCGGACCTTTTAGAGAAATATTCTCTACTTATCATATTTATTTTCATTCCACTAGGACTTTCCTACCTTGTAAGTCTACTAGGTGATCATCTTCCTTTATTGATTGATAGTTACGGGACAACTTCACTTAAAATAGGAATGGAATATTCTATTGCAACGTTGCATTTATTGGCTATCTTCTACATCTGGAAACAGTACAAGAAAGAAAAAAATCCTTATCTATTAAATTTAATTCGCGCTTGTTTTTTCTTGATTCTATGTGGAATTGCAGTAACTATGTATGAAAGTAGGCAGGATGCGATACATACTGTTGCTCATGTCTTTAAAGTTTTTGGATATTTCTTTATTATGAAAGCTTTTTATTCGGCTACCATTCAAGTACCTTTAGAGAATAAAAAACAGACCGAGAAAAAATTAATAGATGTTGAAAATGAATTAGAGCTCCTATTTAAAAACACGGATGATGCAATATTTATTTATCAATTAAATAATAAACAGCTTATCCAACGCAATCCGGCTTTCACAAAAATGTTTGGATATGGTGAAAATGAACCCTTAAGTATTGATTGTTTGGTTCCAACTCATTTAAGATCTGAATTTGATCAGCTTTATTCACGCTTAGAAAATGGGTATTCAATTGTCGACTATAAAACACAGAGACAACATGCCAATCAAAAATTGATAGATGTTAGTATGACGGTTTCTCCAATGAAAAAACAGGACGGAGAAATTTTGTGTGCGTCGATTATAAGAGATATAACTGAACAAAGAAAAGCTGAAGAAGAATTACGAGAAACAAGGTTAGAACTGCAAGAAACGTTAGCGCAGCATCAAGGTATTATTTTTAAGTTTAAAGAGTATAATGGAGAGTTTATTTATACTTTAATGGAGGGGAAAATCCTCCGGGAAACGGGTGTATTACCAAAAGAAGTAATTGGAAGATCAGTTCAATGCCTTTATCCAACAAGTCATAATGAACTATTTGATCATTATAACCAGAGAGCATGGGAAGGAGAAGCGGTCGAATTTCAATTCGAAACGGACGACGAGTCTATTTACTTAGCTTCTTTAATTCCGATAATAAGAGATGGACAAATTCAAGAAGTACTCGGAACGATTGTTGATATTACAACATTAATAAAGACAGAGGAACTATTAAGAAGATCAGAAAAGCTTTCTGTTGTCGGAGAACTAGCTGCTGGGTTTGCTCATGAAATCAGAAATCCGTTAACGACCATTAAAGGGTTCTTACAGTTATTAAAAAAAGACACTGATACAAAACATAATGAGTACATGTCTATCATGTTAAATGAAATTGATCGCCTTGAGATGATTACAAACGAATTCATGGTCGTAGCTAAGCCACAAGTTGCCAACTATCAAATGGAGGATTTACATTCATTTACTGAAAACGTGATTCAATTTTTACAACCTCAAGCTTTATTAAAAAAGGTTGAAATGGAGTTACATGTTGAGGACACCCTCCCGCTAATTTACTGTGATCGAAACCAGTTACGCCAAGTGTTTATCAATATATATAAGAATGCAATGGAAGCGATGCCTGACGGAGGAACGATCACTACCAAGCTTTGGATAAATGATGAATACATTTCTATATCAATTGAGGACCAAGGAACAGGGATTCCAGAAAACCTGATTCCGCGTTTAGGTGAACCTTTCTATACGTTAAAAGAAAAGGGGACAGGCTTAGGCCTGATGGTTAGTAGAAAAATTATTGAGTCTCATGATGGAATATTAATTATAAAGAGTAAAATGAATATTGGAACGACAATGATAATAAACCTTCCCATCAATAAAAAAGAGTAATGGAGGCCTTTATGATACGGTTTGGAATAATAGGAACAAATTGGATAACAAGTGAATTTATTCATTCAGCTAAGAGAATAAAAGATTTTAAATTAATGGCTGTTTATTCGAGAACGGAAGAGCGAGGGCAAGCATTTGCCAAGGAGCATCAAGTGCCTCTCGTATTTACTGATTTGGAGGAAATGGCGAAATGTGATGAGATTGATGCTATTTACATCGCTAGTCCGAATTCTTTTCATGCTTCTCAAGCGAACTTACTTATGAGCCATGGCAAGCACATTCTTTGTGAAAAACCGCTTGCTTCTAATGAAGCTGAAGTGAACGCAATGATCACATGTGCAAAAGAAAATAATGTTTTGTTAATGGAAGCGTTAAAAACAACTTTTCTTCCAAACTTTAAATCGCTGCAACAACATCTTAATAAGATAGGGACCGTACGTCGATATTTTTCAAGTTACTGTCAATACTCTTCACGTTACGACCGGTATAAAGAAGGAGAAATTCTAAATGCGTTTGATCCTACTTTCTCAAATGGTGCTTTAATGGATATAGGAGTTTATTGTGTCTATCCTTTAGTGACCTTATTCGGGGAACCAGAAGCTATTACCGGTCTCTGTTATAAGCTTAAAACAGGTGTAGATGGTCAAGGAAGCCTCCTTTTACAGTATGGTGAAATGGAAGCTGTCATCATGTATTCAAAAATTTCAAATTCCTATGTTGCCTCTGAAATTCAAGGTGAAAATGGCAGTATCATCATTGATCATATGAACCCGATCAAGGAAGTGAAAATCATTTATAAGGATGGTACGGTTGAAAATATTAGTGTTCCTCAAGATGAACCAGCCATGTATTATGAGGCTCTTGAATTCATCGAGCTGATTAAGAATCGTAAAGTCGAATCAACGATAAATTCATATGAAAATTCACTCATTACAGCTCGTATTGTAGAGGAAGCCAGAAAGCAGATGAATATTGTTTATCCTGCTGATCGTGGGTGAAATCAACTGGTTTCTTCAATGAAAGCATAGAAGATAAGTTAGAGGGTAGAACAAAAGAGCTTGTACTAGAAAAAAGACGAACACAATTTGGTTGCTGCATGGCACTCGCTCCGGAAGAGGTCACACCCTTTCCCATGCTGAATACGGTCGTTAAGCTCTTTTGTACCGATGGTAGTTGAAAGCTTCCCTCTGTGAGAGTAGGACGTTGCCTGGCACACTATAAAAAAGCACAACCCAATT
>NZ_BAUV01000079.1 GCF_000513135.1 Halalkalibacter akibai JCM 9157 | reverse complement strand
GTTTCTATTTTGCATTATCTAGTTTTGAGAAAATCTCTCTAATGTGAACTAAGATACCTGTTTGGAATCCGATGTTCGAGCATTTTAATAAAATGCCATATAGTCTGGTGGCGATAGCAAAGAGGTCATACCCGTTCCCATGCCGAACACGGTCGTTAAGCTCTTTTGCGCCGATGGTAGTTGGGGGCTTCCCCCTGTGAGAGTAGGACGTTGCCAGGCAGATCAAGCTCAATCCATATGGATTGGGCTTTTTAATATACATAACAGAATAATTGTGCGCTGAAGTGTGTGTGTTTCGTAAGTTGTAAAAGTAAAGCTTTGATTGTAATTTACTGAAAGATCTGGATTCTGTCTTATAAAACTAGAAAAACCGTACATTCACCGTCTTTAAATCAAGTAATGAATTATTGCAAGAGTAGTAGAAACTAAGCAGTTTGTTAGTTTATACCTCAAAGAGCACTCCGAGTTCGGAGTGCTCTTTGTTTATAGGTTCCATTTTAAAAATCGTTCTCTCTCATGCGCGAAGATTAGTTAAAAATGCATTCTGGACCGAAAAAGGTGTCTTCTTTAAGAAATTCAGGTGGTTGTGGAAATGAAATATTAATTTTCTGTAGCTGACATTTGAACTAAGAGCTTTTCAAAGTATTCTAATGGTGACCTATCAAACCATATTAAATGAGAGATTCTATTTGTGCATATATGTTAAAAAGCCCCCTGTCTCGCTAGAAAATACTTTAGTTCCTCATCCCTGAAATAACTATTGGTAAGTTCCGGCCGTAGATAAAATGTTGTTTTTTGTTCGATTACTTTTCTCTTACTAAGTATTAGCCCTAGATGTTTGCTCGCAATGCCACAAGATTATAAACATACTTCCTATATAATTTGTAAAACCTAAAAAAAAGTAAATACATTTAGGTGATAATGCTATGCAAGAATTCTTAGATAGAGTGACAGGCTTTTTACCACCAGGAACAGCATTTATTTATGGAGCTGGGATCGTTATCGTTATATTAGGTGGACAATATGTAACATGTTTATTACAGGAAACATTAATGTTACCTTGGATGAAACAAGAAAACCAGCTTCAAAGAAAGCGGTTGTTAGAAGAAAAAAACAACCAAAAGTCATAGTTAATATAGGAGTGGGAAGTGATGAACTCTGAACATTATCAAATTTCTCCCATAGAAATGGCCATTACTTTAATATCCATGTTATTAGCTGTTGGAATCTTAACGTTACCACGGACATTAGCTGAAACAATAGAAACTGGAGATGGGTGGATCTCTGTTTTATTGAGTGGTGTGATTGCCATGGGAATTGTTTATATATTCGTACATTTACAAAAGCAGTTTCCGGAACAGACCCTTTTGCAATTTCTTGGGAAAAAGGGGGCTGGAAAATGGATTGCCAAATTACTAGCTCTTACATTTGTTGTCTATTTTGTAACTTTCTTAGCTTATGAAGCGCGCATGCTGACCATTATAGTACGAATGTACTTACTCGACCGGACCCCGCCTGAGATAACACTTGCGATTATTGTATTAACATCAACTTACGCAGTAACCAAAGGTATTCAGGGGATTGTCCATTTAAATTTAATGTTTATCCCTTTTATTGTGGGACTCTATATAATGTTAATTCTATTTAATGTAGAAAATATAGACATCTCGCAAATACGTCCGGTTATGTCGATGGGAATTTTGCCGGTAGTTGAAGGGATAAAACCTAGTTTGCCTTCTTTTCTAGGTCTCGAATTAATGTTTTTTTGGCTTGCCTATATGAAAAAACATGATTTGCGTGCAAGACCTTTAAACATAGGAATCGCTGTTGTGACACTATTGTACTTTCTGATTGTGTTTTTTTCGTATACCGTCATGTCAGTTGTAGGAGTGAAGCACAATGTCTTCCCAGCACTCGGATTAGCAAAAGAAGTAGAGATTGTTGAAGGGATGATCGAGAGGTTTGAGCCAATCATGATTGTAATTTGGATTATGGCTATTTTCACTTCAATGGCAATGATTCAGCTTCTTGCGCTTCAAATTATTAAATCGGAACTGATTCGAAAGAAAAAAGGGATTTGGATCCTTGCTTTTATAGCGTTTTTTGCATATTGCATAGCATTTATTCCTAATTCAATTCATGAAGTGTTTCTATTAGGAGAGTTGCTAAGTTATACAGGTTCTTCTTTAATTTTGATCGGCTTAGTAATTGGTTATGTAACGATCTGGTATAGGCGGAACAAGAAGAACAGGACAAAAAGTAGGGAGTTGTCGCAATGAGAAGGAAAATTGCTTTTGTTCTCCTTTGTATTCCTCTTTTATCGGGGGTGTTGGGACTTAAACGAAATTGAAGAGATTAGTTTTGTTATCGGAACTGCTTTTGACCCTGCTAGTGAAATGGATAGAGATGAATATAGAAAAGAAACGGGCAGGCAACTTCCAAAAGGGATGTTTAAAATGACCAATCAAGTCGTCATTCCAGGTGAAATTGAAAGTGGGGGAGAGGGGGGGAGTAGTAATGAAGGACCTTTTTTTAATATTAGCTCAATGGGAATGACAAGTTTTAAAACAAATCGTAATTTTACAACTAGAAGAAGTCGACCAATGAATTACGAGCACTTAAAAATAATTATTATTAATGAGGAATTAGCTCGAGAAGGGATTATGGATCATCTACTAGATTTCTTTGCTCGTGATCATGAAATGAGAAGGGACATGCTTGTTCTGATATCGGAAGGGCAAGGGTATGACATCTTAGAAAAAAAATTGCCACTAGAAATGATGCCTGCTATGTCTATTGAAATGATTAGTGAAAATGCACCAAGAGGTCACGGTATACCACAGGAAAAATATATAGGAGAATTAATAACGGATGTGCTTAGTGGGCAAAGTTATATTGTTCCACGCATTGTGGATAAAGAGGGGGATGATTTTAAGGTAGCTGGTGCGGCTATATTCTTGGGAAGTAATAATAAAATGATAGGTTTGCTTGGAGAGTACGATATTCAGGGGTATGGCTGGGTAACAGGAGAAATGGAGAATGAAGCATTGGAAGCATATTATGGGGAAAATGAAATTCCTTTTGTCTACGAAAATGATTTTACTCAAGTGAATGTTGATTATTCACATATAGAAGGAAGAGATGTCTTTAATCTTGAAATTCGATCGGAAGGATTCTTTGTTGATAATTGGATAGATCATATCGATCTCGATTCGGTGGAGACACTTCAGAAGTTAGAGCAAGAAATCGGAAGAGAAATTGAACGACAAGCTACTAAGATTATAAAAAAAATGCAGACAGAATTTTATGCAGATATTTTTAAGTTGCACGAAGAAGTGAGAATCAATGATTTTTCGCACTGGCAGCAAGTAAAAGAAAATTGGGATGGAAAAGATGGGGCTTTTTCAAAAGCCGAGATCAACATAGAAACACAAGTGGAAATACGTCATTATATGACAAACGAGGAATTGGAAGAAAGGAGGTAACGGATGTACAGAAGGCTATTAAAGAAATTAAGTGAAGATAAACAGAGGGAGTCTGACGAATACAATTATCAAGTCTCTAAAAATATTGATACGATGATTGAATCCATTAATAATATTGTGGGTGAAAGTGATGACGTTATTCAAAGAGAATTTAAGATAGATGCTCAATTAAAAGCAAGTTTATTTTTTGTGGATGGCTTAGTGTTTGATGCGGCTATTGAGGAACATATCATAAAACCTCTCATTTATTTCACGGAAATCAATAAAGAATACTCGACTAGTGCATTGTTAGATTATTTATTTACAGATGTCGTTACATTTATTGAAATATCTGTTAAGGAAACATTCGATGAAGCGATTTTATCTTTATTATCAGGTGAAACGATTCTTGTCATTGACGGTGTGGATAAATTAATCTTATTTGAAACAAGGCAATTTACTCAACGGGGGATTGAGGAACCTGAAAGTGAAGTAATCGTTCGGGGTCCGAGAGATGGCTTCAATGAAGTTCTCCATACGAACGTGATGTTGATTAGACGACGATTGAGAGATCCTAATCTAACGGTTCAATTTGGTCAATTAGGACGCCGTTCAAAAACTGATTTTGCAATCGTATATATCAAGGGATTACGAATCAAGAACTCGTTGAGGAAGTGCGTTATAGACTCTCTTGTCTAGATATGGATTTAACAATGGAAACAGGTGTTATTGAACAATATATTGAAGATAACGTACTATCACCCTTTCCTCAAGTATTGAGGACGGAAAGACCTGATAAAACCATTAATGCTTTAACGATTGGAAAAGTCGTTATTGTATTAGATGGTACGCCTTTTATCTTAATGACTCCAGTTACTTTTAGCGATTTAATGAAGGCGACTGAAGATAATTATGATCGTTGGCATATTAGTAGCTTTACCCGTTTGTTACGTTATCTAGCTGCATTTATGGCGGTGTTCTTGCCAGGGCTTTATATTGCAATGGTGTCTTATCATCAAGGTATGATCCCTACTGTTTTTGCCCTTTCAATCGCAGGGACTCGTGAAGGGGTTCCATTTCCTGCCTTTATTGAAGCATTCTTAATGGAAATTACATTTGAATTACTAAGAGAAGCAGGGATTCGTTTGCCACGTCCTATCGGTCAAACCATTGGAATTGTGGGAGGTCTAGTTATAGGAGATGCAGCTGTTCGTGCTGGGATTGTAAGTCCTGTAATGGTGATTGTCGTTGCAATTACGGCGATCGCATCGTTTGCTATTCCTGCCTATAATGTGAGTATTACATTTCGGTTATTGCGTTTTGCAGTTATGATAGCGGCAGCTTTATTCGGCTTATATGGAATTGTTATTACGTATATCCTTATAAATATTCATCTTGTTGGCTTAAGGAGTTTTGGCAGTTATTATACTTCACCATTTGCTCCGTATAAGTTTGGGGAGTGGTTGGATCTAATGATTCGTGCGCCACTTGTTCTCTTGAAGAATCGACCAGCTGAGCCAAAAATATTGGATAAAAAGAAAAAGGAAATGTAAATAACACAAACTAAACCTAATAAAGTGAAAAAAAGAGCTTGGGCTTTATTAGAGTTAGTTTGAGAGCGTTCTTAATGAGGAATGCTTTTTTACTGTGCGTTAAGCATGGTGCAATCTGTAGGGTGAAAGTACCGAACTGTGAAGACAGAAAGAGCAGTAGCTTAACGCAAGGGTGTTTCTGGTGACGGATCCTTACGTACGGTAATGTGAGAGGTCGGGGGTTAATCACCCCTCCTACTCGATTATCTATTGTGTTCAAATTCCCAAAACTATATCAATTGTAAAAATTGATTGAGAATAGTAAGAAAAGTTGTTCGATAGAAAAAGGGGAAATCGGGTAGTATATAAGGAAAACAGGATAGTAAATCAACTCTAACGCTGATTAGTCACATATTAAACAGTTAAATGTTCATAGCATTGCCTAAAGTTTCACATAGAAACAAATGTATTCGTGTTAAACTGTTGTTGTAAGTACGTATTAATAGATAAATATAATAGTAGGGAGAGAACAACAAATGAAAATGAAGATCCTTGCAGTTATTGGATTGCTTTCCGTTGCCCTAGCAGTTTTCGTTTTTTCGACAAATAACGAAGGTGACCTGACGAAAGAAATGGATGTTGAAAACATTAAAGAGTTGGTACAAGACTTTAGTTTAGGTAATATACAGAGCCAATCAGCTTCTATTACGTCGCATCAATTAATTGTGACAGATAGTTCAGCAAGTAAGGTCACATTTGACTTACCTGAAGAAGAATTCTTTGTTTCTATAGCGCCGTATGTTGAAAATACTCATACTTGAGCTATTCACAACTTGACAGGTTGTCAAGGAGAGTTAGTTAACGAAGAATTTTATATATATATTGAAGACGAGGAAGGCAATGTGGTCCTAGATGATGTGGTTACATCACACGCCAACGGCTTTATTGATTTATGGTTACCACGTGACCGAAAGTATAATGTAATGATTACTCATGAAGATAAAGTAGTAGAGTCTCAACTATCTACATTTGAAGGGGACAATACGTGCATTACAACAATGCAGTTCTTGTAGGGGAATGCTTTTGCTAGATGAATAAATGGAAACTCAGTTCGTGTGAACTGAGTTTTTTTCTGTGTATGTGTACTTTACTACTAGTAATTCTTTTGAAAAGTTATTATTACCTGAAAAATTTTCTTCTTAATTTTTCATATAACTAATTGAAGCTTAACTATTTAAAGGTAAATGGCATAGAGCGTAGAAGTATTAAAAAGAGCGGGAGTGTTTGCTACCCTGTTTTTGATGTGGAAAAAGTGAGTAATGGAGGAGGAATGGGGCGCAAGTGATTTTAAACTAAGGTAAATTTAAGAGGTTTTATATATATATTGAAAAATAATACATAAATCGGACATTAAATACCTAGCTTAGAGGTGAGTTGAATGAAACCAAGAATCTTGATAACGAAACAGTTGGATCAACAAGTCTTAAATTATTTATCCTCCTTTTGTGATTATACTGTTAGCGAAAAATTACCACGTGAAGATTTGATAGAACAGATTGGAGAGTATGATGGGTTGTTGACGACGAAAGTAAAAGTAGATGATGAGCTTTTAGTGAAAGCTCATCAGTTAAAAATCGTCAGCAATATTGCGGTAGGTTACGACAATTATGATGTTCAGGCAATAAAAAAACATCGGATTATGGCGACCCATACACCTGAAGTACTCGATGAAACAGTGGCAGATCTAGTTTTTGCTATTGTTTTAGCGTCGGCACGTCGAATTAGTGAGCTAGATGAGTACGTGAAAAAAGGCGAGTGGAATAAGGATGATGAAGAGAGTCTGTTCGGAAAAGATGTTTACGGGGCGACAATGGGTATTGTTGGTTTAGGGAGAATTGGTCAAAAAGTGGCAAGAAGAGCAACGCTTGGATTTGGCATGAATGTCATTTATCATAATCGCACTAAAAATAAAGAGGTTGAAGAAGACTTAGGTATTCGGTATGAAGAGTTAGATTCATTACTAAAACAATCTGACTTTGTAGTACTGATGACACCTTTGACAAAGGAAACCCTTCATTTAATAGGGAAGAGAGAGTTTGACTTGATGAAACGGGATTCTATCTTTATTAACTGTGCGAGGGGACAGGTTATAGATCAGCAGGCTTTAATCAAGGCGTTAAAGGAAAAACAAATTGCAGGAGCTGGTCTTGATGTTTTTGAAAAAGAACCAATTGATAAAGATAATGAATTATTAAAAATGAAAAATGTGCTGACCCTCCCGCATATTGGATCGGCTACAAAGAAGACAAGATTAGCGATGCAAATGTTAGCAGCGGAAAATATTGTTGCAGGGCTAACTGGTAACAAACCGCAAAATTTGATTAGTGAATTAAAGATGGACTTTTAATCAGTGAAAGTAAAGAGGAGAAGAATAAGTTTTGATAAAATATTAAAGGAGAGTTTGATGATGACTACTATAACTGAGGTAATTCAACAGCTTAACAATAGAAAACCTTTACCGCCTCTTTGCCCGGATAAAGCTTGGGATGTAAAGATAACTGACGATATTATGAAATTAACAAATCAAGAAATTACAGAAAGAGAGAATCCTTCACTACTTGCTGGTGATGCTGTTAAATCTGGTCTATTATTGTGGAATGATGAGCTAGATCTTTCGCATACGATCTCTCAGAATATGTCCGAAGATTTAGGAAGCTATTGGCACGGGATTATGCATCGTCGTGAAGGAGATTTCAGTAATGCAAAGTATTGGTTCCGTACTACTGGTAATCATGCGATTTTGCCTGTCCTGTACGAAAAAGCAAGTGAACTTTCAAAAGAGGTGAAATCATGGGGCGCTTGGGATCCATATCGCTTTATTGATGCTGTTGAACATGTTGTTTCTAATGAGCTAGAGTCATCACCCGAGGCAGAAGTTTTAAGACAAATTCAAGTACTTGAAATATCACTGTTACTGGAGTTTAGTAGAGGGGTTTAAGGAAAACGGTAAGTAAAGCATATTAATTGCTTTGTTTACCTTTTTTTTCTTTTTTTTTTAGAAAACTAATTCGAATTGACCGAGTTGTGCATTTGTTTGGCGAATAAAGGAAACAGATTTCTGTAGAACTCATAAACGACTACGGAATGGGCATATTAAGATCATTATTATTCCGTTCTATAGGAGGTTTGTGAAGATGAGTCAGGATCGATTATCTATTTTCGCGTTAGGTGGCATGAATGAAATAGGGAAGAACATGTACGCGATTGAATGTAACAACGATATCATTGTTATCGACTGTGGAAACAAGTTTCCAGATGAAAGCTTATTAGGAATTGATTTAATTATTCCTGATGTTTCGTATTTATTAGACAACAAAGAAAAGGTTAAAGCGTTAATTGTGACACATGGTCATGAAGATCATATTGGAGGCATTCCGTTTTTTTTGAAAAAGTTAAATGTACCGGTTTATGCAACTAGGTTTACTTTGGGTCTAATTGAGTTGAAATTGAAAGAGCATAAACTATTGGATGAAATAGAGTTAGTTGAAATTAATTCAGATTCAAAATTAGACTTTAACGACATTCAGGCGAGCTTCTTTAAGGTGACGCACAGTATTCCTGATTGCTTAGGTATTGTCTTTGATACATCGGAAGGACGGATTGTTCATACAGGTGACTTCAAATTTGATTTAACTCCAGCAAATAATGAGCATTCAGACATACATAAGATGGCGGAGATTGGAAAAGAAGGTATCCTGCTTTTGATATCTGAAAGTACGAACGCAGAACGTAAAGGTGCTACCCCGTCCGAACAAATGGTAGGTGCACATGTGGATGAGGCTTTTATGAAGGCGGAGCGTAAGGTGATATTATCAACATTTGCCTCAAATATTAGTCGTGTTCAACAAGTGGTTGACGCAGCGAGAAAAACAGGGCGTAAACTAGCATTGCTAGGAAGAAGTATGGTAAATGTTGTAGAGGTTGCTATGCAAAGAGGGTATTTACAGGTACCTGAAGGGATGATCATAGACCAGAATCAAATTAATGAAATGGCTCCTGAAAAAGTAGCCATTTTATGTACAGGAAGTCAAGGGGAGCCTATGGCAGCTCTTGCGCGTTTATCAACTGGCAACTTTCGTGGGGTAGAGATATTACCTGGTGATACGGTTATTTTTGCAGCAGGGCCTATCCCAGGAAACGAGCGTAGTGTTACAAGTATTGTTGATAATTTATTTGCTCGTGGAGCAAATGTCATTTATGGTTCTGGAAGCTCTTCAGGCATGCACGTATCAGGCCATGGTTATCAAGAAGATCTAAAACTAATGATAACGCTTATGAAACCAAAATATTTAATACCAGTTCATGGTGAATTTCGCATGCTTCATCACCATCGGTTATTAGCAGAATCTGTTGGAGTAACAGAGGGTAACACTTTTATTATGAACAATGGGGATGTCGTTGATATTGAAAAAGGAATTGCTCATCAGACTCGTAAAATCCCAGTTGGTAACACCTATGTAGATGGGCTTGGTGTTGGTGATGTAGGTGATCTCATTCTGCGAGATCGCAAACAACTCTCAGAAGATGGGATGCTGGTTATGGTTTTAACAATGAGTAAATCAGAGAGGAAGCTTGTTTCAGGCCCAGATGTGATTTCTCGTGGTTTTGTTTATACTAAAGATTCGGAAGAGCTTCAACGAGAAGTGAACCGTTTAATTAAAAAAACGGTTAATGATTTAATGGAAGAAAACAAATATCAATGGAATGTGATGAAACAGACTTTAAGAAAAACGGTGGGACAATATCTGTTTGCTCATACAAAAAGAAAACCGATGATTCTTCCTATCATTATTGAGATTTGATCATTACAAGAATAAGAAAATAGACGATAAATTGTTGTCTATTTTCTTTTTGTGTTTAGAGAGGGTAATTAATAATAGTAAAGAAGGAGAGATGTTAGGAGGATATTTGTTGATGTTGCTATTGCTATTAGTTATCGACTATGGTAGATTAATAAATCTAGCCGCAAAACATTATATTCACTTTATTGTTGCGTGGAATTCCTTATTGTGCTATAGTGTTATTTATAGCATGTTATTAAATATTCTCATTCGAAAAAAAGTTCTAGTTAAAATTTTTTCGAGAAGTTGTTGCATAGAATTGAAAGTTATGTTAAGATAATAAGTGTTGCTGCTGATGAATAAGTAGCGAGTGAGTTCTTTGAAAACTGAACAAAAGCCAAGCGAAAAGAGAAAACATGTTTTTCTCGTCAAAGTAATTTTCCGAATGGAAAATTGAATCATTATTATTTATGAGCACAAATCAAACACTTTTATGGAGAGTTTGATCCTGGCTCAGG
>NZ_BAUV01000080.1 GCF_000513135.1 Halalkalibacter akibai JCM 9157 | reverse complement strand
CCCTTTTTTGCAAACTCTTTTCTTATGTTACAACATAATAGCTGTCAATATGGCAGTTCCTTGTTCAATCTTGCACTCGTCTTTTTTTAATTAATTACTACTTTTCCATCCTGCTTTTTTACCGACATCTTCCCCATTCCCTCAATGGACACTTCAAAAGGGAAAAAACTTGCATCTTTATTTGAGAAAAACCACCTGCGCCCTCTCTTAACTGTTATAAAAAGACCGTGTTCGTCGCCGACTGGGGTTAACCCTTCACTATCTTCCCTCCAATTAGGAATCCCCATTTGATTTAATGTCCTGACAAAGGGAATCACTTCATCAACGACTATCCCTATTTCACTAATGTTAAGAAAATCATCAGATGAAAAGCTATGATCGACTCCATTATTCAAATTGTGGCGGGCAATAAATTCTAGGATATTTCCTGAAGGGTCTTCGAAGTATACGGCATGGGCGTTCCAGCTTTTAAAGAATACTTCATCCGACTCTTGCTCTTTATTTAATGACACTTTTGATTGAATCCAATCCTTCGCTTCTTCCATTTTATTTTGAGGTATATTTATGGCGAAGTGATAAAAAGGATCTGTATCCCCTTCTGATTCCTGAAAATTAACAGCAGTAGAACCTGCCTTCACTGTAAATTCATGCAAATCTTCTTTAATAACCTGGAGCTCCAGTGTGTTCTTATAAAAATCTCTCAATTCATCTAATTTGTTCGTTAATAATGTAATTTCATTGAACTTCATAAATTTCTCTCCTTTATTGAATAGCTCATACAATGTAATTTATATCTTCTAACTTATTTGTACGTATCATTAAACCAGCCATATTCGCCATAAACACCTCCTACCTAATATCGATAATACAAAATCTTGTATTAAATCAACTCGTAAAAAATGCGTGATTTATCTACAACTTTAGATGTAGACAAATCACGTTTCACTAAACCGCCTATCCCTTTTACTGAAAAATATTTTCGGTTTTCAAGTAATAAAAAAAGCCGCATATGCAGCTTTCTGGATCTTCAACTATTGCACCCGTTAGCTCAATAACTGATGGCTAACATTTTTAATCCATTTATATTTATCGTCTGCCAGTAAAGTATTCCAACCTAAGTTACGTGCTTCAATCAGATTTTTCTCTTGGTCATCAACGAATAACACATTCTCATTTCCGTTTAAATAGGAATTTACTTTTAAGTATATATCAACTTGTGGTTTACAAAACCCTACTTCACCAGAAATAGTTATACTTTTTATGTAGACTTCAACTGGTCTGATTATATGTTCCACCCATTCTATACGATGATTACTTAATAAGTGAATATTAGCATAATTGCTCCATAATGGGATTTCCTCAAGAGCAGGTAAAGGCTTAATTACTGATAGTAATTTAGTTACAGCATACTCTTTATCTATGGTTGGGAATCTCTCTATCAACTTATCCCAAAATTCTTCATCTGTAATTTTCCCTGTCCATAATTGTTCTCGGACTTCCTTTCTAAACTTGATAAGGTCATCATATGAAACTTCAAATCTTAAAGATAAACACTCCCAAAATATCGGAGAAAAGTTAGTTGCTATCACGCCTGCAATATCTAAAACTAAGTTAGTTTTTTGGCTCATCTATTTCAACCTCCAAAATAAACTATCCTGCTTGTTCAAGTATTCTACCCATTACTTTAAAAAGAATTAAAGCCTTATGTTAAAAAAGTTAAACTTTGCCAAATAGCAAGACCTAAAAAGAAAACGATTAATATCAAAGAGAACCAAGAGTAACCGTTCTTTTTATCTCTTAATATTTTATAAATAATAAATACCAAAACGCATATCAATGTAACCATGCCCACAATTGATAATAGAAGAAGAGTTAAATACATAAAAACCCCTTATATCTAACTGTACTATTCCACTGGTTCCTATTCATTAAAAACTGGACAACCCACGCCCAATTCTTTCATGTCTTTATTTAACAATGCTGCCCGTTACTTGAATAACCATTGTTTTCATCTTAACATTAATTTCCTTTTTTATGTTCAAGAAAAATGCGTTTCTACTTTATTGCAGAAACGCATCAGTTACTGGAACAGTGAATTTGCTACCCTTTTTTACTTTTTACAAATTGCACAAACCAATATAATGCTATCCAAGGTAGTAGATAACGAGTTGCCCAGTCAATAAAGCCTACTACCAAAGCAAAGGCATCGTAATTTAAAAAGTTAAAACTAAAAAGAATAAGACCAGGAAGACTGTACCATATAATGAATACTTCATTTTACTTCTCTCCTCACTGCTGCTATTGCAGAAATGCTTGCCGTTAGCACAAAAAAGTTACTGACTATTTTCTATTGTCGAGAAAATTCTTGAGTACATCTCTTTAATATTTTCAGGACTTGCCTTGTCATTGTATAGTCCATAATACCAATACTTACCTTCTTCCTCCGCAGAAGAGAGAAAGCCTATAGCATAGTGTTTACTGGTTTCTTTTAAATCTAAATCATCTTCATAGTTTAAGTCTTTTTCAATAAAAGAACGATAAGACTTCGTAGCTTCAATAAAGATAAATGGCAAGTTTGAATTCAAATATACATCAGCATATTTACTTTCAGAAGCCTCAGACAAGTTTTCTTTCGTTATAAACACAGCATCATATCTTTTTAAATCCTCTTTTAGCAGATGGTCAAAATCAATTGTTTCAAAGCTTATTTGGATTTCTTTTACATCTGGTATCTCTCCAATAACTGCAATATTTAGTGGCTTACCTTCGTATAATTTAAAGTCAGGGTTTGAAGAGCAAGCCGTTATACCAAACAAAATTAACAAAACCGATAATTTAAACATTATTTTATTTACATTCAATATCCTTCCTCTTTTCTTTTCATGAGTTTACATTAAAAATTTTAACCCTCGCTTAGGATTACTGTTTCTTTAGCACAATAGAGGCTACTTCATCGACAACTCCACTTCTCCTCTTTTCTTCTTGTGCTAACCTACTTCATTAGCGCGATAAGTGGGGATGTCTGTTATACTAACGCTCGTTTAAAAATTGAAGAATCAAAATCCACGTTCTTCTTTAGTCGAATAGTTTATAGACCTATTGTTGATTCCTCACTGGTTCTAATTTCATCATAGCTCCAAAGTATTGTGAAGCGGTAGTGAAAGAAATAAATGCACAAAGTTCACTAATTTCTCCCTCAGTCATGTATTCCCTCAAGATTCTAAAAGATGAATCTGATATTTCACCTTTTTGTTTTAGAAACACCTCAGTAAACGCAACCGCAATAGATGTTTTTTCGTCAAATCTACTAAGTTCAGGTTTACCTTTGGCTTTACAATATTCACAACCATTCTTTTGAGCTAATGTTCTCCTAACTTGCTCTTTCAGTTTAGCAGAGAGTAAACCCTCTTTTTCTAATACATTTCCCAAATAGCACCATCCTTGCATCACTTCTAAGTTGTGTCCTAAAAGCCGTTGAAAGGATGTGTCACCAAAATTTGATTCCTTAATCCTTGCCATTTAAAATCCCCCTTTGTATATTTAATTATAGAAAACAAAGTGCACAAATCACATTAAATGAATAACAAATAATTCACTTAAACCTTAAATAATAAACGAATAAAAGGGAGATGCCTTTAAAAATGAAAATTGATGATATTGATAGAATGATTTTAGATGAACTGCATAATAATAGTCGCCTATCTATGAGTGAGATTGGAAGAAGGGTAAATTTATCTTCTCCTTCCGTAACAGAACGGGTTAGGCAAATGGAGTCATACGGCATTATTAAGAAATACACTTTGGAAATTGATTACGACAAATTAGGTCTTCCTATTCAATGTATAATAGAGGCTACCGTTAAAAATGGTGATTACAAAACTTTTAAAAATTTTATTGAAATGCTTCCAAACGTACAGTTTTGTTATCGCATAGCAGGTAATGCTTGTTATATGCTTAAAATGCACTTTGATAGCTTCTCAAAAGCGGAGCAGTTTATTGAAGAGATAAACCCCTACGCACAAACAGTCACACATTTTATTTTCTCACAAGTATCAACAGAGCCAAAATTAAAAAGAATGGGCTCCTTATAATAATATAGGGAGTTTGTGCCGCTAACTGCTCCAATAACAACAGAAGCGAAATCCTTCTTGTGGTATTGCACGTTACTTTAAGTACAGTGATTCATAATCTTTTTAGTTTAGAACTCATAATTTATTGTTCTTGTTCCAATTCCTTTATGAAATCATTGACCCAATCCATATCAATCGGACCATTTAAAATCTTATAATAACTACTATCAAAGCGATGCAAACGGTCTCCGTAAATGAAAACCATTGTAGTTTTTCCTTTTTGAGGGTTTACAAAAACATGAAAACCCTTCGTTTCTTTCAAGTCTCTTTCTCTTTCGTATTCAAACTTACTTATTTTTTTTACTCTGTATTGGCTCAAAAACTCCGATAAATCTTCTGCGTGTCCCTTGTTATCTGTAAACAACTCGAAATTTACCAACAGTGATTCAAAATTTGCTGAATTGTAACTAATGATACTATCTAAGCTATAATCATTAAACATTTTTAAAGAGAAGAGAGATATACTGACTAAAAGTCCAATGATTATATACTTTTTATTTTTCATTTAGTAATCTTTCCTCCCTAATAAAACCTCTGCTGTTAAAACAAAAACCTTTTTCTACAAACCTGCCATGTTACTTGGATAACCATTCTTTTATTTTAACATTAATTTCCTTTTCCGTATTCAAAAAATGCGTTCCTGCTTTATTGCAGGAACGCTACCAGTTAGCTTAACAAGAAATAGTTACTTTTGAGATAGATTTTTTAACCATTGTTCATTCCACTGAAAATATAATTCGTTATTTTCGTTATGTAAAAATAAATCTGTAGGGTAAGGCAAAGCAAGTTCAGGCATATTACTTGGACTAAAATATTGAAGTTCAGCCGTTTCGTTATCTACCGGACTTAATTCTTCACTTTGAATAACACATTCAAACATAAAGATGTTATATTCTACTTGATGACCATTAGGATATTGATAGCGATAGTCTTTCCCACCAAATACACCCAATAACTTTATAGGCACAACATATAATCCTGTCTCTTCCCATACTTCGCGAACAACTGCTTCGGCAGGTGCTTCCCCAAGTTCAATCGCACCTGCGGGAAGGCTCCACTTTTCGCCATTCCCTTTGTTTTGTAATAAAATTTCTCCCAAATCATTTCGAACAATCCCTGCTACACTGGGCATAAAAATTAGTTCATCTCCGACTTTTTCTCGAAGTTTTTTATAATAATCCGACATCCCCATTTTATTACCACCTTGATTTTATGTATTTATATATTCACTCAGAATTTATAATGCAACTGTTTTTCTAAACCACTTCTTCTGTTAACCCAACAATAAAGCCAGCTGACCTTGTTGGGTTAACGATTCCCTACTGTGAGATAACTATAAAAAATGTTTCTCAATGATTAACTTTGCTCTTACGTCTATGTTTGAAGGGAGCTTACTTATTGAAAAGTATTTTAGCTCCAAACTTTCATCATCATTCATGGCTAACTTTCCACTGATTTCTTCTGCAAGATATACGGTTATAACGTTATAAACCTCATCACCATTAGGGTATTTAAAATAATAGTCTTTTCCTGATAAAACATCTACAAATTTTAACGACTTTGCCTTTAAACCAGTTTCTTCATAAAGCTCACGCTCGGCTGTTTGCTCCAGACTCTCACCTATTTCCATTGCTCCGCCAGGCAATCCCCATTCTTCTGTATCAGAACGGTGTTGAAATAAAATCTCTTTATTATCATTCATGACTACAATAGTTGAGCCTACTAAAATAAAAGGTCTGCTGCCTATTAGTTCTCTTATGTCTTTAGTATAATCCGCCATAATTGCCTCCATCTTATAATCTTTATTCAAGGAAACTCCCCAATAGCACTTACTCACACAGACAGTATTGTTTGTTCAACTATTGCTCTCATTGATTGAAAAAAAGAACTTTCTATCTAAAATTGTTTATCGCTTCAATTAACATTTTTTTTGAATCGGAGAGGTCACTGGTTCTTTTAACTGTTACTACATCCTCGTTGTAGAAATCTGCAAATGATTGTTCTTTATACCTTGGAACAACATGCATATGGTAATGAGATAGCTCATTGAATATACCACCGTTTTGTGTAACCGTTATCCCGTCAGGTTTATATAGTTGCTTTAACGCTTTTGATAGTAGTATAGAAGCACTCATAATAGCATTTGCGGTTTCACTATTAAGTTCATCAACATCTACAAAATGTTGTTTTGGTAAAATTAAAGTATGTCCCTCATTAAAAGGAGCATGGTCTAAAACACAAGCAACATAGTTATCTTCATACACAATATTTGTTGGCAGCTTCTTATTTGCTAAGCTACAACCTAAACATTCTATTTTTCGTTCCACAGTTCTCCTTCTCCTTTATTACATTCTATTGCACAAACCTGTTCGTTAGTAGTGTTTCTGCTGCATTGCAGCGCTTTCCTTAGTTCAATAGAATCTCCATCTTTCTACTCTTTGTTGCCATACCAATTGACTCATAAAATTCAATTGCAGAAGAATTCTTCTCTGAAACTCCCAATTCAATACTATCAACTTTTAGGCTTCTCCCAAACTCAAAAACATATTGCAAAAGTCTTTTTCCGATACCCTTCTTTCTCTGCGTTTCAGCAACGCATAAACTGTTTATAAATAATATATTTCTCGCATTCACAAATGAATTTTCAGCTATTTCTTCTTCCTTCAACACAACAATTCCTACTATTTCAATTCCTCTGGTTGCCACAAAAATATGCTGTCTGTCATCAGCTAACTGGTTTTCAAAGAACTCCTGACTTACTGGAGTAGAATTCTCTTTATATAAATCCGGTCTTTCATAAACGTGTAATTCGTGAACCTGCCTGAATAAAGGCAATAGAGAATTGTAATCACTTTTATTAGCGTTTCGGATAAATATTTCCATATTATTCCTACCTCTCAATAATCGTTAATTCGAAACCATGTACTCTTGCCTAGGATAGGTTATTAAATTCTTATGACCTTTACTTCAACAAGAAAGAGCGATTACCCTTTATTGAGCAATCGCAAGTACAAGATTATTCTGATGTTAAAACTCTATCGCCCTTGCTATTTGGCTGAGAAGTTACAATAAATTCTAAGTTTTGATTACTTTTATTAAACATTTGATGTGGAACAAGTGGCGGAACCTCGAAGCCCTCTTGTGAATTTAATTCTATTATAGTTCCATCAACCTCAAGCGTAGCTGTTCCTGATAAGACAAAGAAAAATTGCTGGGAGTGATTATGATAGTGTCTCACTTCTAATGTATTTTGGGGCATACGTTCATGAATAATACTTAGATCGTTATTATTAACTAAATACCATCCATCGCAATTATCGCCCCAAATATAATGTTCTGCATTACTTTTGCTTATTTTCATCGGTCAAACTCCTAACTAGCGCTTTAATAATATAACTATGTTCCATTCCCTTATTGAACTCTTCTGGAATGTTACTTGTATAACCATTATCTTAATTTTAACATTAATTTCCTTTTCCATGCTCAAAAAAATGCGTTCCTGCTTTATTGCAGAAACGCACTCCTTTAGCTTTAAGTGCAATATTTCAAAATATTATTTATATGAATTCTAAAAGGGTGACTGTCATCTTAAGAATCGCCCTGAGTTAATTTTATATCATTCTTTTTTATTACTAGAAAATTTCATGTTGAAATATGTTTAGACCTAACCTCTCCAACAACGCAAAATACTGAGGACAAGTTTTAGAAACACATCCTGGATCATTTATTTGTATCCCTTCAACCCTTGAACCAATAAGTGCTAATGACATTGCCACTCTATGATCATCATGCGTATTTAGTAAAGTTGGTTTTGGGTTACCTGGATAAACTTTTAATCCATCTTTAAATTCCTCCACTTTGATTCCTAACCTAGATAGTGATTCGCATATTACACTAATTCGATTCGATTCATGATGACGAATATGTTCAACATCTTTAATGGTTATTGGTCCATCTGCGAATGGAGCAATTGCTGCCAATGTTAATGTCTGATCAGACATCTCCCTCATAGAGATTTCAAACCCACCTTTTAATTGGGTTACCCCCTCTAATTCAATGAATGATGAACCCTTTGTTACTTTACATCCCATTTGTTCAAGGACATCAACCATTTTAATATCTGGTTGCTTTGTTGCCAAAGTTAGATTATCAATTCGTATTCTACCATTTGTCACTGCTGCAAGGGCAAGAAAGTAACAGGCAGTTGAAACATCCGCTTCTAAATTTATATCTTGCGGAGTGTACCGCGAAGGATATACTACTATTTTCTTTAGTTCGTTATCATATTGAACTTTTGCACCAAATTTCTCCATTAATTCTAAAGTTAAAAGTACATATGAATGTTGAACTATATGATCCTTAATATTGACTGTGATCGTATCTTTCAAATAAGGTGCAGCAATCAATAGACCACTTATAAACTGACTAGAAATATTACCCGAAAGGCTGACCTCGCCTCCAGTTAATTCTTTTCCTTGTACTAACAACGGGTAGTAACCTTCATTACATAGATATGTTATTTCAGCACCAAGCTCCCTCAAAGCATCTACTAAGGGTGAAACAGGTCGTTTACTCATACTTTCGCTGGCTACTATTTCCCAAGTCCCTTCACCAGAAACAGCTAACGCTCCAGGCAAAAATCGTGCAATGGTTCCTGCTGCACCAATATACAAATTACCCGATTTCCAATTTCCACCATTCCCCTCAATGAAAACTGTCTCTCCTTGGATTTCTATATTTACACCCAACTTTTTCAAGGAATCTAAACACCAAAAAGAATCATCACTTTTTAAAATACCTTTAACTTTTGACTTGCCATTCGCTAAAGCACTTATAATTAGTGCTCTATTCGTGAAACTTTTGCTCCCAGGAATAGTAATTGTTCCATCTATTCTTCTTTTACTTGGTGAAACACTTATTGCATTTACACCTTTTAATGGTGTCCATGGGCTACGGGCTTTTTCATCAAAAATATTCTTTTCCAATTCCTAACTCCCCTTATTAACAAATTATTTATTATTTTCTATATCTTTATTATAATTACGATTAAGTTATAAATAAAATTAATATAATCCATAACAGTTATAGGTGGTATCTATATCATGCAATTAGATCTGTATCGTGTTTTTTATGTTACGGCTATGGAAAAGAACTTCAGTAAGGCAGCAAAAAAGTTATATATAACACAACCAAGCGTTAGTCATGCCATTAAACAATTAGAAGAAAGCCTTGGGATTCAATTATTTGTTCGAACCTCAAAAGGAGTTACAATGACACATGAAGGCGAAACACTATTTGGTTATATTAGTCCAGCTTTTGGATTAATTGATAACGCTGAGCGAAAGATTTCTGAGATAAAAAGTTTAAAATGTGGTCATGTTACAATCGGAGGTAGTGATTCGACATGTAAACATTTTTTACTGCCTCATATACAAACATTCCAAGATATGTTTCCAGAAATACAGATTAAGCTACAACATGGTTCTACACCCAAAATTTTGGATAAGTTAACAAAGGGACTTATTGATATTGGTGTAATTCATTTACCTATTGATCATTCTCAGATAACGCTAACCGAATTTTTAAGCATTAGTAGCACCTTTATTGTAGGGGAAAAATATAAAAATTTAGCTAATAATCATCTTTCTCTTGAAGAGATGCTTAACTACCCCATTATCTCCTTTTCGGAAACGAGCAGTTCAAGAAGATTTCTAAATCAACTATTTCAAAAACAAGGGTTAAATGTAAAACCCGACATTGAAGTTGGAAGTGTTGAATTATTAATTGAATGTGCAAAAATCGGAATGGGAATTGCATTTGTAACTAAAGAATTGGTTTTGAAAGAATTATCCGAAGGGGAATTATTTGAAGTGTGTTTAAATGAAAAAATAGAAAACAGAAAAATTGGGCTAATAACCAGAAAAGAGATTCCTCTGTCAGTAGCAGCAAATAAGTTTATAAAACATTTAGTTGAAATAAGCCATTAAAATATTTAATAAGTTTTGAAAAGGGCAAACTGATATTTTATTTGGGTTGCCCTTTTCTAAAACTTTATTGAACTAAACTGCTCGTCACTTCAACAACAGTAGGAACTTTAAAATAAACAGCTCATAACTATTGCTTACGTTAGCGAAAAAA
>NZ_BAUV01000081.1 GCF_000513135.1 Halalkalibacter akibai JCM 9157 | reverse complement strand
TACATTATGTAAGGTTTTTCAAAAATATAATCAGAGGCAAAAATAACGAACAAGACCAAAATAATTATAGTTGGAATCAAAAGAATCCAATAACGTTTGTCTTTAAAAGTGTTAAAACTCCACATATAATCCCCCCTATACCAGCATGTGATTTTTAAACTAAAGATATCCATTTATTATACAACACTATTCAACTAACCCCGTTAGTAAAAAAGCGACTGCTCTAATTGAACAATCGCCACCCGTTACTTCAATAAATGTAAAAGAAAAATACATAAGTTACCACTGATACAGAGAGAATTGAATACTTTACTGATTCTCTCTTATTTTCTGCATGAAAGAACATTATTACTAAGCTCAATAAAATGAGCATAAATCCAATAACAGTTGTCACAGAACTACTGACAATTAACCCTCCGTATGCGATGGCTGAACCAATTACAAATAAAAGCACTTTGGGTTTCTTCATGTCCGCTAACATTTCTTTTTTTTCGTCCTTGTTACGTTTTTTATAGTCCTTATAAAATAAAAATATTAAAAGGATATAAAGTGCTGTCATAAAAATATAGTCTGCGATAAATAACACCTCCAATGCCTATATGGTACTTATTGCTTTGGACAATAACTGCTCTTTTGCGAACGCTCACCGTTAGCTGAAGAACAAACTATAAAGAACGAGGACTGTCGGGAAGAGTATTGGCAAGAATTATATAGATAAGTAAATTAACGGGTAAAAATAATACAAAAATTAGTCTTACAAAAAAAGAAGATATACCAAAAAACTCAGCTATTCCTCCACAAACACCAGATATTGATTTATCTATTGATGACTTTCTTAATTTTCTATTTTTCAAATGTATTTCCCCTCACCTTCATTTCACCATGATAACCCATACTTTTTATTGAAGTCTCCTGCCCGTTAGCTGAACAAGCCTCACTCTTACATAACCATATTATTGCATAATTTGATTTAATTTCATCATTAAAGAGTTAGAAGTTCTCACTTATCCTTTTTTCAGATTCTCATACTCTTCCTCAAAACACATGAGCCAATAGCCAAGATCATCCTCCTTACAAACTGCATGTCTCTCGCCTTGTAAGCCATCCCCGTTAAAATGAAAAGCACTTACCCTTTCTATACCAACCTCTGGATCGACATAACGATACACCATCAGCACATTCGATTGTTGCTCCTTGTTCTTCTTCACAACCAACTTATTAAGAAAAGATATTCTATCGTTTGACTCAATATTTTGAATCCCAATCACATTATGAGGTACATACCCTTCCTCCGTTTCGGAGAAAAGTTTATCAAGAGTATCTTCATCCTTGTTCCACTGATTTTCTCGCTCTAAGTGTAATGCCAGAGACACATAGCTTTCCTTATCAATTCTGCTATCCCATTTCCATAGAGAGAGATCCATCGGCCTTGATCTACCTCTGACTTTATCAAACTTCGAATCTTCTACAAACGCATCAAATCCGAGCAGTTCACCCAAATTTGCAAAGTAATCAATTTCTCTCTTCGTGAACATGGAACGATTATGTAGAGTGGTCAAATTCAATCTTCTATAGTTGCGGACATATCCTTCAAAAAATTGGATTAAGTCAAAATGCTGTTTATCCATTGTTCCCCCCCCTTTCATTGTGAGCCTTATTTTCTTGTTCTAATAATTGAACTTCTTCTGTCTTAGGATATTTAGCTCCAAAATAGTATGAATAAAAACCCCATGCTGTTTGAACATCGGAGATTGATTCATTGAACAATTCTGCCTGTTCTTTATAACTACTATAAATGTCAGGGTTCTCCAAAACTAACACCATAAGCCTTGGTAAAAGTAAAAAAGGTTTAGCCTCAGATACTTGCTTTCCAGTTCTAACAAAACCTTTACTAATCTCTTCTATAATGCCATATTTAACCAGAAATTTGAGCTTATTACATGTTCCAGTATAAGATAGTCCATACAATTCAGATATTTTCTTCTTTGATAATTTGCAAACCTGCTTATTGTCTTCATGATCTGCCAAAATATCAAGCAACTTCTTATAACTAACCATTGTTTCCTCTATCTTTTTTATTGAGTCTGTACTCATTTCTTTCGCCTCCCCAATATAGTAAAAAGTGTTCTTGCACAGTTGCAGAACACTCTCTTGCTTGATAACATTTTAAATATAAAAAATTCATCTTTGCAATTATGCATCTTTCAACATGTCTTGTTTAATTAACAGGTATCCACTGGCTCATTATAATAAATTCATTTTCAATTTTCTATTGACAACCAGAATGTCTATCCATGCCAATTACCAGTATTCTTATATAAAGTAATGAAAGGGTAGTTATCTTCTTCACCTGTATAGGGCAAAGTGTCAGTAAAAATCCATACTGAATCACCTTTATCAATCATTGTTTCTATTTCATGATCATCAGCGTAAGGACTACTATTCCAATTTTCTAAAAATAACTCTTCCCAATTATCTTTAATGGTGCATTTATTGAAAGATATTGAGCTTGTTCAAATAATGTTCCTTCTTCATTATTTATATCCTTATATTCCTCTATTACATCCCATATTTCTTCAGCAGATAGATTATCGTAAAAATTTAGAGACCAGTTAATTCCCTTTGCATAAACATAGTCAGAGCTACCCATATAGTCATCAAAAATATATTTTCTTAGCTTTTCCTTTAAAAGTTCCATTTCTTCAAGAAGAATACTATCATCATTCTGAGACGTTGATAGTGAGTCATTGTTAATACCTGTAACCTTCTCTTCCTCGGCTTCTTTTTCAATGGATTCCTTTCCTGGTAAGGAATCTTTTACTATTGAGAATTCATTTAGCTTTTCATTATGATCTTGAGATTCAACAGGAAGAGCCTCTGAGGAACACCCAATTAGTAGTATAAAAGATAGCAAAAGTGTTCCGAATAAATAATATTGTGACATTTTATATCTCCTAATAAAATTAATTGTCGATAGAGATTGTGTTTCATAGAACTCAACAAACATTCCTTGATAAAAAGAGCATTTTAATGACCATCTTATCTAATTGTTTAACAAAATCTATTTGATAAACTTATGCTACCAGAGTCATCTATTGGTCTTTTATGAAAGCCAAACTTTTTATAAAATCACATATTATTAGCAAGTCTACCCTCTGATAAGGAAAAAGCATTGGAGGTTTAGTATGAAGGTAACTATAAATCATCAACTAAAAAAAGATCAGTAATCTATAAATTAGTTCTGTATTATTAAATAGTTACTTGAAAGTTTATTCAGTTAAAGCCTCCGATAGTTGAAGAACTAAAGCTCTTTCTTCATTGAAACAACTTTAATATTTATACCATTTGGTTTATGTACAACTTCTTCATCATAAATATCATAACCTATGGAACTATAAAGCTGTATATTCTTAGGTACTGTCATGCGAACTTTACATAATATTGTAGTTACATCCGCTTTATTTGCATATTCCTCTAAAGATTTTAATATCTTTTTTGCAATGCCTTTTCCTTGCTTTTCAGGAATAACTGACAAACGATAAAAATATAAACCCTCGTCTTTTAATTGAAATCGCACCATACCAACTGGATTATTTTCTTCAAAAGCAATCAATGCTTTTTCCCCTTTTTCTAAAGCGACTGAAACTAACTGAACAGTTTCTTTTAACGCACTCGACGGTGGGGTTTCATTTTTATACTCCATAAATGCCTTAATCATTAAATCATGAATTATTGGTGCATCAGAAGATATTGCAGATTTTATAACCATGTCTACTCCTCACTTTTGTAACTATATACTTTCAGGTAAATGTTGTTTGTACATTTCTAATGCATCTGTATGCGTTTTTAAAACAGTTATAGTTTTTAAATTGGGCTTTACAAATATAACAGAATAGTCTTTTTCATCAAATTGCTCATTTACTGAGAAAGCTAATTTTTCTTCATCTATTGAAAATTGGGCATCTACACCAGTTTTATTTCCACGAGCATCTAATCGTAACCATTTATTTTGAGATTTTAAATAAACAGCATTTAAAGCATGAAGTGAATATCCTTTTTCTGGGGTATCAAACAACATCAATCGTTGATAACAGAAGCCTGATTCAAAAGCTACTTTTGCTTTTTCAATTTCCGTTTGCGATGTGTTAAAAAGTTTCTCCGCTTTTGCTTTAATTTTAGGATGTGAATAATTTACTTCATCCAATTCAATTAAATAATCATCTAATTTTTCGGACTCACAAATCATCTTCATCTAATATTCAACTCCTTTATTGTATAATAATATATACGTATAAATATTTATACATAGGTATTATTATACAATTAAAGACGGGAGATTATATGGAAAAATGTTTATTGTTTAACTTTTTTGCCCTTTAGTTGAATAATCTTTGTTATCATTTTAACATAAAATCCCAAAAGAACTTTAATGAAACATAAGTTAAATAACATCTGAAGTAATAGGTAATATAAAACAGCTTTTATCCAGTGGATCAACTCTCCTCAACATTCATGTTCTTGCTGAAATAGACACTCGATCTCAATCCACTGATTTTTAATGTGGTTCCAATGATATTCAGCAATACAGGCTCTTTCCCTCAACGAATTTACTTTGCTCATGACGAATCTATGAGAAACAAAGAATTCCTCTCTATAATGGATAAAACCTGGCTTTCTTCTTGAACGTTCTATCATGAAAACGAATATAGATTCTGTGCCTACATGGTACTCTAAGAATTGATATTCAATCTCCCATAAATGACCTATAAATATATTCTCAACAACCTCCATCGGCGTTCTCCACATTTTATACGCTACTGGTCGAGTATCAACAATAATTGCCTCTTTCTGCTTTTCAAACTCTTCAAATACACCTCCTTCCACCCCAATTACCCACTTACTTTGTGCTTTGTATATTTTCATAGAATCTCACCTTTTAAATTTACTTTTTTGATAGATAAGTTGTTTTGTGGTTAAAATGCGATAGAGGATTTTCAAATAAGTCCAGATAACAAAAAGCTAAAACATGACGTGTGCGGGAATGCTCTTCGATGATGTTCCCAGAACACTTAGAGAGATTAACAAAATTTCAAAATAGAACAACAAGAGCTTTAAGGGTTGGTACTGTTACTATAGATTATTAAAACATGATCTATTTGTTTGTTTCATATTGGGAAAGTAGCTTGTATAGAACGATATGTGGCATTGTTAATAAAATGCTATTAATGAAGAAAATTAAGTTGGGGATAAACACTGAAACTTTATTTATCAGTATAGCTTGTTTCATATCTGTTTAGCTTTCAAAAAGCTCTTTCCAACAGGCATATAAAACGTGATATTCTTGGTTGTCTATATTGTGCATGTGACAAACTTTATTACGAATTTTTACTGTGTGATATAGGTTAGCTATTGTATCTCTTTTGAAATTAGATTTGGTCGAAGGTAAGGAGTCAATTAAAGTTATTACGTGGAAAAATGAAAGTTTTTCGTACGTTAGATGATAGCTAAGTTGACTATTAATTAACAGATCACGAAGATAGTTTTCAATGTCATATAACAACTTATAAGCATCAAGTAGCCTTTCGGGGATTTCATAATGGGATATTATAGGAATAGTATTTATCATCTTCCACACCCCTCTAAGCTGATATACTTTGAGATTCCTTAGATTTTTCTGATATCCATTTAAGAATATAGATTTCCTCAACCGTTAAGACTCTATTTAACTTTTCTTCAAGTTCTTTCTTTAATTCATTAACAATTATCAAACTTATCATCTCCTTTTTATTATAATAGATCCTAACTGTGTTATTCTCCAACAGATTGTTACAAAATATGACAGTTAATTTATTTAACTCATCGATTGAATGAAGCCCAAAAGGAGAGTAGAATATTATATCATACGCTACTCTCCTTACTGTTAATGTAAAATTCATTATTTATTTCTCTTTTTCATTTTCCTTTTTCTTTTTATCAAATACCTTTTTATACGTTTCTCTTACGCTATCAGCAGACTTTTCTTCAATAAAATATGCTATGGCCGCTTCACATAGGGCATACGTGCCTGCTGTAGCAATAACACCTGAAATCACATTTCCTGCAATTGGAATAAACTTTACTAACTGACGAGCCACTTGTCTTAACGCCAAACCTGCGACTACGTTTACTCCTAACGCACTAAAAAACTCAATTACTCCCTTTTGGTCAATTTTCTTTCCACCAATCAAAGCAATAGTAGTAACCATTGCTGTCTGTAATCCTGTAATTACAGGAAGATCCGAACCAGGAATAGGATTTGCACCAATAAGCCCTGTAACTCCTGCAACACTCGCTCCAATTTTTCGGGCTACCTTTTTCTGCACCGTTCTTATCTTTGCTAACCTTGCAATTACTACTTGGGCTTCATTGGGTAATTGTTCAATTAAATAATCTAATAAAGTATCCACATTCCATCTTATATCGTAACTAATTTTATTATTCTCAAATTCAAGATAACAACAAATTGGTATAACCTTAACAGGAATTGAAACTACGTCACGTAATTTAGTTGATAAAATCTCAATTGAATCAGCTATATTTTTTTGTTTTACTGGGTGGTCAAATGGTGGAATATCAGGTTTTTTGGGACTTAATTCATCAACTTGTGTCACAGCACCGATTATCGGTACATTATAATCATGTTGTGACTCAATATGATTCTTTAGTTCTAATAATTGCCCCAAATCTTCATCTATTCTTGCACTCACTTCTTTAGCCTTACACAAAAATAAAATTGCATCAGGACACTTTTCTTTTATTGAAGCCTTAACTTCCTCTAACGCAGAAGACTGTGATATTTCTTCTTCTGGTTTATCGGCTTCACCTAACCCTCTTGTATCAAGTATTTCAAGGCTTCCTAAGTCTGATTTATAAGTATGCCATTTACCCATACCTGTTGTTGCTTTTACATCGCCAATTTCTGCTCGCATTTCACTAAAGATAGCATTTATCAAACTTGATTTACCCGCTCCCCTTCGACCCACAATGGCTATTCGAGCAGGTCTTGCATCTAATGTAAACGATTTTAGATTATTAATTTCTTCGTTCACTTTACCTTTTATTTTTTGGGGTATTCTCGAATTCATTAATGCTTCATAAATAGAATGAAGTAATTCATCAATCTGTTGACTATTTTGACCATCCTGACTATTATTCATTATACTAACCCACCTTCTATCAAAATGGTAAACAAATCCCATATTAATTATTCCATTAACAAATGCCTTTGTCTACTAAACTATTAATACATGATATTAATTAATTCAGTAAGTGGTTTTTTTAATAGAAATTTTCAGAACTTTAGCCAAACATGCCTTTATATGCTCTAATGTATTCTAATGCCTTTTTATTCAATTTTGTCATTTTTGTATCACCCGCCCAATGAGTTGTTTTCCCTGGTAAAGGTTTGTTACTACTGTTTTTCCGTAATGATTTCTTATTAAAATTCTCTTCAGGCATCTTAATCACCCACTTCCTTTTTTTACATTATTAAATAGGATTAAATCTATCAATTTTAAGTAGTTACCAATTTAATAAGATTGATAATGAGGATATTTGCTTATTGCCGATTTTAAAGCAAATGATAACCCCTCTCTTTTTTCTCTACGTTTAATATATGCCTCTATTGCCTCTTTTGAAGGTGCTTGGTAATTTGATAATGTTTCAAATAAGCTATGGGCCGCACCATCGACACATTCAAAAATAAAAGAATCTGAATATCTGGTGTATAATTTTAAAAGGTTAAAGTAGTTGTGATGTGCTTGTCCTCCTTTATTCCTTAGAGTGATTTGTTCCGCTTCAAAGTCTATGTCAAACTCTGCAAATTCTCCAATCATCTCATTGTATGGCGTAATAATGGGAGGATCAGATACCTTTTCTCCCTTACCTTCATGTGCTTTGTTACATGCTATACATGAAGAAATTAAATTTAATGGGTTCATTGCTAAGAATGGATATTTTGATTTAGGAAGAAAATGTTCAATATTATTATTTGATATTGACCTTGTAGTATCAATATCACAGTAAGGACAAACAGCTAACTTATTATCAGTTCTAAAGTTTCTATGAAATGATGATCTATTATAATTATCTCCTGAAATAGTAGACCAAATTATATCGTCTGTAAAAAAGTTACTGTAATAAAAATCTATAAAGATTAGTCTATAAAATTCATCTACTATCTTATAATCTACATCATAGTTACCATTTTTAATTTTTGCATTTTGTTCTAAGTATGTTTGATACATATCTTCTACATAATCGAGCGTGCAATTTGTCACTATAATATATATAATATCCTCTAATTTTCTTCCAGATATAGTTCTTTGCATAATATGGGTAAATAACCTTTTTTGTTTTTCAGATGCTTCCGTAAAAATAGATGTATTTTTCCAAATCTCTTTACTTTTTAAGGGCAGTTTGATTCTTCCAGTTCTTATTTCCGTAGTAATATCACGAATCATGTTAAAGACGGGTATTGTCACTTCCGCCTCAAATTTCCGAAGATACATTTCGTTTATATCATTCTTAATTTTCCACATCAGTATTGTTTCCTTGTTTCTTTAATAGAATATTAAAGAGTTTAAACTTAGTATAGGACTCACCTAAGTAGTCTATAATTTCCTCTAACTCTTTTCCACTTGCATTCTTAACCTTCTTCCACAAAATGTCCTCTACATAGTTAGCCCTTTTTGAATTCGCAAAAAACATATTACTAATTTCAACTTCATTAGCCAAAAACGTATTAATTGTTGGATCAGGATTCATAAATTTTTTTTCGTTTGCAAATAGAATATTTTCTGGGAAGACTGTATTAATAAAAGAGTAACTATGAGTCGAAATGAGAAAATGCACCTTAAACTTACTGAACAGCATCTGGAGCATAGTGATAATTTGTTTTGTCCAAGAAGGATTTAAGTGTAATTCAGGTTCTTCAATGATGATTAATGCATTGTCTTCAATTGAAGACAGCAAGGATAGAATTCTAATAAAGAACAT
Organism: Halalkalibacter akibai JCM 9157; assembly: GCF_000513135.1. Classification (GTDB taxonomy): domain Bacteria; phylum Bacillota; class Bacilli; order Bacillales; family Bacillaceae_D; genus Halalkalibacter; species Halalkalibacter akibai. The sequence continues at coordinate 947 of NZ_BAUV01000081.1, read as the reverse complement.
CTTTTCACCAGAACTCATATTTTCTAATGCAATGAATTCTCCATCTTTCTCAAAAGCTAAATCATTCATATAAATTAACTCATTTTGTTCAAATTTAAAGAAATCTTCATAGTTATCCTCACTAACTTCAACCCAACCATTGTCATCTATAGCATACTCTTTGATTAGATTTTCTAACTCTTTATATTGTTGAATCATTGCTTTATCTTCATCAGTAAAATAATCTTCATCTTGATCCTCTTGTGATGCAAAAAAAAGTTCATGATGCGGATAGGTTTCAAGACGCTTACGAACTAAAAGTTTATTTATAAATTTAAAGCTCAAGAAATTCAATAATTCATCTACTATATCTGAATTGTTTTTATATGTTTCTAAAAAACGATATATTCCTTTTGAAAGTGACTTAAATTCATAGTGATTTGAGCCATATATTTTAGATATATCATAACTATCAACTATTCTATCTCCTATAAAATTAGGCTGTCGGTCTACAGGGTATTCTCCATGCAATGAAAACACAGATGTAATTATCCTTGATGGTAAGAATTTTTTAATCTCTTCGTATGTGACATTATTAGTAATGTGCTTTTGGTGGGCTTTCACTACATAACCTCTTTGTGGGTGTAATTCAAGAATTAAAGATTTAGATAAGAAGCCTTCGACAAAAATAAATAAATTTCTTTCTTCTTTCTCAATATTGACTTTATACAACTCATTATTTCGTTCTATGATATATCTTAGTGTAAAATCTGATTTAATACGGTCATGATACCTCTGAAGATTATGAAAGATATTTGCCACAAAACTCATTAGTGTAGTTTTGCCATTACCGTTCTCTCCTACCAAGATAGTAAAGTTATTATTACTAAAATATTCATAGAAGTGATCAGGATAACCTCTTTCTGGCACAAAAAATACTTCGCAGTCCTCTAATAGCTTATAATTAT
>NZ_BAUV01000082.1 GCF_000513135.1 Halalkalibacter akibai JCM 9157 | reverse complement strand
ATACAGCTGCAATTAAACAAGGTAAACTCGATAAACCTAGGTTTAAGGCCAACTTGTTAATGTTCATTCTTTTATCCTCATAAGGTATGTTCTCAATAGGAATACTCCTTTGCTGTAAGACCCCTGAAGCTATTGCAATAATAAGGAGCGAGAAAGTCCCAAAGACAATTCCTATATTTATTAGAACCCTAAAGTCTTGCAAAGTAAAAGAAATCATTAAAAGTAACAACAGAAGTAAAAATCCAAGAATTAATGATTTGTTCATAGTAGTTTCACCTTTCTAAAATACTCCTTTGTATGATTTCACTTTTATTCTATTAAATATTTTGATAATCGTAATGGCGTTTTCACTAGTAAATATCTTTTTAATGAAAATAGTTAACAAAACTATAAACTGGCACAGGTTAGTTTATGAAGATGTATCTTCGAGCAGTTCAATCAATTGATTTCTAAACCTTTCTTCATCTTTAACTACTTTTAACATTAGGCTTTCATAGGTTTCTATTTTGGCTAATATATAAGCTTTGTTTTCATGGAAAAACTCTTTGTTTTTAATTAGCAGAGAGAACATCTCAAGATAACTACTTACTAGGTTAGAAGCTGTTAATGAGGTATAGTCTAACGGCATAAATATATTCTTTACATTTGTATTCGCTTCATTATTACCTGAAATAGCTTTTTGTAGAGCTATGTTCTTAAGCTTGTCTTCACCCAACAACCGTTTAATTTCCCCTTCATTCCCCATTATCTCTATCACCTCCCGTATTATCTCTATGTATAATAAGTGAGACTGGAACTGCTAACACATAGAATCAACAGAAATTAGTAGAAAGTCTAAAAAAAATAGCCAACAGAAGAAGACCATAAGTGAATAATCTTCTTCTATTGACTATTAATGTAATTAGTTTTAATTTAATTTTACTTTAATATCTTCTCTTATAGAATTTATAATTGATTCTGATAAAACAGCTGGAAAAGACGTATTTTTTTCAAAAACCCATGTGTTTATAACTTCAAGATCCGATTTATTAAAAGTAATACTGTAAGATTTATAATCATGAGTAATTGAAACAGTGATCACTTCCTCGATATCAAAATGATTATCTATAATCATATTTGTAATTTCATACACCCTTACTAGACCCCTTTCCTTAATCCTTTTCTTATCATGTATTCTTACATTGTCTTTTATACAAAATCTAAGAAACCTTATACCTTAATTGAATTTTTAATCATTATTGTCTGAAAAAGAATGAATAAGCTTGATTCAACAAAAGCATCTTAACAAAGAACAACATTAATTTATTAAAAGGAGGTCATTTCAGGGTGAGTCAAAAACGTGATAAAGGTTATAGTCAAAAAGGTAAAGCTACTAGCAATACGGTTGATCCTGTCATCGCAGCAGAAGATGTTGACAAGGCTATTAATCCAACAAACAAACCTCCACGCAATGCCAAATAAACATAAGTAAGAAGAGGCTCGATTAAAAGAGGCTCTTCTTCGTTTAATTTCCTTAAATTAATTATTTCGTCTAATAAATTCAACATGAGCATTTAAAATCTCTTTTACTTTTACATTGTCAGGAATTTGTACATATAAGTTTTCTCGAACAGTCCCTTATCTTCTCCTGCTCCAATTAACCAAACATGCTAATAATCTCTATTAAAGCAATTACTCCAAGAACAATTTGGATACCAATAAACAGGTTTCTATATTTAGGGAACTTTGATTGCCCCACAAAAGCTAAGATCCATAACACTGTTGCTATAATAGGAATGAATAAAATGGCATGAAATGAATGAGCAAAAATCAACCAACCAAAAATATAGGCAGAGCTAACTCCAATTACTAAAGCTCCAGTTATCAAATTTAAAATCAAACGAACAACAACTCCTTGTATGTAATTAAATTAGATTATATCTCTCCATACAATGGTAACAATCTGACTTTAAAATAACAAACAGTAATTACTTTTAGTTGTCTTTAATACGTAAGTGAACAATTCGACTCACTATTTTGTAAGCAAAAAAGAGAATGTCTAATAAGAATTCGTTTTGATTCCTTAGAAGACATCCTCTCTTAAAACCTTTTATTTTTTATTTTTTGGGGCTTGAGGTGGGGCTTCCATCCAGCCGTTCTTGATTAGTAACTTTATACCCTCTTCACCGTAAGCAGAAACTTCCGCAGCTAAGCGCGAAAAATCTGCTCCTACATCTCTTTTTATCGAATTTGAAATAGCATTTCCGTAATTATTTAATCCTTGAGCATTTAAGAAAGAGATGAAATAAAGCATTAGCTTCTCAGAGAAAGGAGGTGTAGTACTATCAGTTACACCAGCATTCCAAGTTGCTGGAACGAATAAATCTTCTTTTTTTAACATTTTACTTAGTATGTTAATATGCTTTTCTGAGATCTCTTGCCCTTTTTTAAAATAATCTTGAATTTCTCCTTTAGTTGTTACCTGATAAAAGCTCTTTGTTAGAGAGTGACCAATTGTATTAGTGATAAGGTTATAAAAGATGCTAGCAATTTCTATTCCGGCTAGCGGGCGTTCATCCCCAAACCATCCATTTAGAAAACTTTCTTTTTTTACAAATTCAACTTTTCTAGGGGGTGGAATATAAGGTGCCCTTATCCACAAACCTTTTGTTAACAACATTTTCCTTGATTGATTCAACAGACTCAAAGCTTTCGATGTAAATTGCTCAAAGAAATTAAATACATCTTCTCTAGCAATAGTATTAATTGCAAGGGAACCGTAATTTAAATTCCCCTTACCAACAAACCACTGATAAAATAGAATAAAAGGGTCTGTATACAATTGACCGGCTTCTTTCTGTACATCAAGGTCTGTAAATCCTATAGGAATGGGAAAATCGTCTAATTTAAAAATCGACCTCATTTGTTCAATATTTTCCTTTGAAGAATCCAACGTTAATTCATTTAACCTTTTAATATCATCATCTTCTACAATTTGATTAAAATACGTCAAAATACAATAATTCATAGTCTCTGCTTGGTATGTAGACCATAAATACCCCATCTCTGTTGCTGTTAAATCAATATGATTACCCACATTTTTACACCTTCTTAATAAGTTAATTAAAGGTATTATTTACAATCGTTAAACAATTTATTATCGTTTTTTAACTTCAATCAATGTGGCCTAATCAATAAAGGTTTTTGGAAATAAATACAATTATCATTCCCTAAGAAAAAGTGTTATACTTACCTAGCGATGAGCTAAATTGCATAAGATGAGATTGACATGCTTTTTGAGCAATGCACAAATGTGGAGTGCAGTCTCTCGCCGCAATACGCACAAGACGTCCAAATTAGGACGTCTTTTTTTGCATTTAATTAAAAAAAGCTTCTCGTAAAGTAGTCACTTTACGAGAAGCTTCTAATTATTTCTGCCAACTATCAATATATTTCTAATTCGTGATGTTTTAGTAAGACTGATTTTTGTGACAGAGTTGAATTTAAGAATTTCACCGTAACTAAACATATATCATCGTCATGAACAGGTCGCTCATGAACCAACTTCTTAAAAAAGTCAATAGTCGATAAACCTACTTTATCTTTGCTATGAAACTTATTTATTAACGTTTCAGTTGTTTTTTTGCCATTTTCGTATAAATAATCAGTTAAGCCATCCGTATAAAGTAAAATTTCATCTATATGTTCAAATTCAAAATGACCATATTCCCTTTTTAAATCTTTATATATGCCAAGAGGTATTGAGCCCTTATCTAATAATGTTGAAGCACCTGTGTGGAAAACGATACCAGGAGGATGTCCAGCATTCATATAATTAATTGACCGTTTATTAAAATCGACTAACAAGTATATTCCGGTGACGAATGTAACGACCTCTTTTTCTTCTTCAAATAAATGAAATAATACCTTGTTTAGTTGGTCCATTACCTCGTAAGGAGTAACTTTATCTTTAATGAAATTTTCAAGAGAAGTGCGTAGAACCATTCCGATAAGAGCAGAAGATACTCCATGTCCCATTACGTCTAATACCGCGATACCGTAAACATTCTCTTCAATTTCATACCAAGTACAGATGTCTCCAGAGAGATGAAACGATGGTGTGTATATAAAGTCAATTTCTAAATTTTCGTCATAGTAAGGCTTACTCAAAAGAGCCTGTTGGACATTTCTTGCTAATTGAAATTCACGCTTCGTTTGTATTTCATAGTCTTTTAGTTTTCTAAATGACTCCTCAAGAGCAAGTGAATTAGCTATTAATTCTGCATATCCTTCTAATTTCTTAATATCCAGTTCTGATAGTACGTTTGGATTTGGATCTAAAGCACATAATGTGCCAAAAGCCGTACCATCCTCTAATTTTATAGGAACACCTAAATAAGAGCCAATCGAAAACGAATTTGTCACTTCCATATCTTTCACAAGTTCTGACTTTAAAGCGTCTTCAATCAATAAAGGCTCCATATTGCCGACAACTTTACCACAATAGGAATCCTTTAAAGGAGTGTCTACTTCAGGAGGAATTTCGCAACCTCCATCTTCATTTATTTTCTTAAGAATTTTAAACCGATCATCTTGAGTAGTTGCTACAAAAAAAGTCTTGGCCGATATTGTATCTTTCATAAGATTAAGGACAGTTTGAGCCGATTCTTCAAATTTCGATAAATTACGTTTCATATGAATTAACCTCGTTTAATATCAGTCATTAAACTCTAGTATATAGCCATATAACATATAAAGATAGATGTAAAAAGAACTTAGGCAGATAAATATCTTATCTTATGTTACAATTAATAATTGTATAGTTCTTCCTACTCCTAATCAAAAATTTAAGTAAGATTCGGATAAGATCGTTTACTTGTGGAAATTTAATAAACAGAATACCTATTTTTATTAAGTATGAGATAATGAAATATACATATTAAAATAGAAAGAAGGGGTTAATTTGAAAAATAAAAATAAATTTATCACTAATCAAAAGGTACGACTAAAGTCAACAGGAGAAACGATCACGATTAATAAATTTAGTTATGTTCCTAACATGAAAAGATATTCTTACACTTGTGTAGAACATCCCAAAACATTTTACTTTGAAGAAGAAATTGAACAGTTAGAGTCTTAAGTTTAAATCAACTTTCAACATAAAAAGAACTTGCAAAATTTCCCTCTAACTGCTATGATAAAATTAATTATTTTTGTTCGGTAAAACTGATAGAGTTAACTTTCTTTAATAAGTGGTTTTGTCTTGATGTGTTATATATGGGCAGAGATAGTAATATTTTGTGGATTATCCACATAGGAGGCAATATCATGACTGAAGGTAAAGTAAAATGGTTTAATGCAGAAAAAGGTTTCGGTTTCATTGAAGTAGAAGGAAGCGACGATGTATTCGTACATTTCTCTGCTATTCAAGGCGAAGGCTTTAAATCATTAGAAGAAGGCCAAACTGTAACTTTTGAAATCGAGCAAGGTGCACGTGGACCTCAAGCAGCTAACGTTCAAAAGTAATCATATATGATTACAAAAGGACTCTCAATATGAGAGTCCTTTTTCGTTATTTATTCTTCTTTTGTTTATTTTTCACTCTTTGATCAGCAGCATCCATTCGAGCCATAGCTTCTTTATCTTCAGAGTCTGCAAGCTCTTGTGAAAATTCAATTTCATCATATTGACCTTGTTTACCATTTTTCTTAGCCGCCATGTAATAGCCCCCTAAGTTTTCATTAGAGATAAGTAACCTTATCTTTTGTAGTATGAATCAATTCGCTCTAGATATGACTTGTATATATTGACATCGCGATTAGTGATTTAGGTATATTCTATCCGTTTTTTGAGAACCTAATATTAAATGAGATCAGATCTTTCTGATAACCAATTCACCATTTCTATTGGAATCTCTCCTCGCATTGCGATCGTTACATGCCCTCCCTTCAGCCTTTTAAATTGCTTATCTGCGCTCGATACTTTTTCAACTATAGGAGTTGTTAAATGTTCTGGAACGATTTGGTCACCCGTAGTAGAAAGAACTAATAAATTGGATTCTATACAAGCTAATTTAACTTTGTTCCCTTTAATGATCAATTGATCTTTAATCAGTTGATTTTCTTTAAATACATTTATTAATTGTTTTAAAGTAGCACCCGCGAAGGGAATGTGTCCTTTTACCCATTTGTTAAAGAGCAACCATTTTCTAACACTCTCCTCATCGTCTGCTCTTTCCATTAGAGACATATATGAGGTAAATGTTATAGGTGCTATTGCCATCTTAAGTGCTAAATAAACGAGTTTTGCAGGAATAACTCCATAAGCATCAATCACTGAGTCAATATCAATATCTCCTCTTTTAACGGCAAAGCTCCATGTTTGCAGAAACGGTGAACGTTCAAAGTCTATTGGTGTAGCAAATAAAATTAAATTTTTAACTGGTTCATCGCATATCGCTGTATAGATAGTCGCTAGAGTTCCTCCTAAGCAGTAACCAATTATGGTTAATTCAGTTGCTTCTGAATGAACGAGTGTTTTCTTTACAGCTGTTTGAATATACTTAATAATATAATCATCCAACGTTAGATCGTGATCTTCATAACCAGGCTTTCCAAAATCTAATAAATAAACATCATAACCTTCTTGTCCGAAAGCTTCAATCATACTCATACCAGGATAAAGATCAAGAATGTATGACTCGTTTATTAGAGAATAAATGAGAAATAATGGTATTTTATATTTTTTGCTCTTTGATGGATAATAATATAGAGTTGCCTTATTGCGCTTCCACACAATCTCCTTTTTTGTCTGGCCTACCCTAAAATTAGGATCATTCATTATGTTGGAAAGATTTTCCCTCAAATTCCCCTCCCCTAGTTGTGATTGATTGTTTAACATTCCCACTACCTCTTCCTCTCTTTTAATTGTTCAAGCAAGTATTTGGTCAGATCATCTGGTGAATGCGATATAATGCTATGCAATAATTGTTCTCTTAAATGATTCTTACCTATTCTTCTTTTTTTCCTCTTCTTATTGTGCTTCAATTTATCATCAACAACAGCTAGAATTTTATCCTCTAAACAATCTAACTTTTCTTCGACTTGTATAGCTATTTTAGCAACATTGGCTACATCATCTTTAGTAGGAATATTTAAATGGAGAGCAACTATATCAACATATTCTTGAATTAATTTTAATAAACGAACATGTTGTTTACACCCATTATTAATTAACTTGACAATCTCAGGATCATCTAACCACTTATGAATAAATTGATTAAGATGTTTTTCAGATTTAATCCCTAGTTGCTTTATCATTTCAATTGATATCGGTTGATCTTTCTTCTTCCTTTTCTTTCCCATATTAATCATCTCTCCCAATATAACAGTTTCTCTATTTATATTCTTTGGAAAGAGTTTTGCTTGTTAGTTTACCTACTTAAGGAAAAAGGCCTTTTTTGCTATTACTCCGCTCTTGTACAAGCTAAAGATAAAACTGATCATACTCTGAAAAGCAAGTAACTAATAAGAAGGGGTTGTTCATTTGATAGAATATAATAACTATAAGCAAGTTAACGGTCCGAAGGGAACTAGATTTTTAGGTAATCTTACTGATTTCCAAAAGAACCCGTTACAATTTATGAGCTCTCTTGCAAGAGAATACGAAGATGTTGCTCAATTTCGTTTAGGTCCTTTTCAGAATATATTTCTAGTTTCCAGTCCAGCTTTAATTAAGGAAATTCTTGTTACGAAACAGAAGAATTTCATTAAATCAAAAGATCTGAAAGTGTTAAAGGATCTGGTAGGAGAAGGCTTATTAACGAGCGAAAAAGACTTTCACCTGAAGCAGCGAAGAGCTATCCAACCTGTATTTAAACACACACATATCAGTAAGTACGCTCAGGATATGATTGATACCACTTACAGCTATACTGATCAATGGATCTCAAAGGAAATCACTCAAGTTAATGAGGATATGATGAATATCACGTTAGGTATTATTAGTAAGACCATGTTTAGTATGGAATTTGATCACGGAAATGAGATTATTGGGCATCCCCTTGACACTTACATGAGACTTGCTGTAAAAAGAATGAGAACTTTATTCCCTCTACCACTCTGGTTACCTAGTAAAAGTAATAAACGTTATAAAAGAGCGATAAGTGATTTAGATGATGTTCTATATAAAATCATTAACTCTCGTAAGATAGGTGCGGAGAATTATAATGATTTATTAGGAATGTTAATGGCAGCTAAAGATGATGAAAGCGGAGTAGGAATGTCTGATAAGCAGCTTCGAGATGAGTTAATGACTATTTTCTTAGCTGGGCATGAAACTACTGGAAACGCATTGACATGGGCTTTTTATTTACTTTCAAAACATCCAGAAATCGAGCAAAAGCTTTACGATGAGATTAACAAGGTAGTCGGCAGTCGAAATATTGAACCAGCTGATTTCAAGCAATTAAAATATACACAGAATGTCGTCTGGGAGACCATGCGACTATTTCCTCCTGCTTACGTGATTGGTCGGAAAGTAGATCATGATGTTGAGATAGGCGACTATTATTTTAAAAAAGGTGATATGATTCTCATAAGTCAATATGTCATGCACCGTGATTCTAAGTATTTTTACAAACCAGAATCATTTATTCCTGAAAGGTTTGATAATGATTTTCTAAAAACCATTCCTGATTATACCTATTTCCCTTTTGGTGGCGGTCCGCGAGTCTGTATTGGAAACCATTTTGCGGTAATGGAAGCAGTGCTTGTTATCGCTTGTATTTGTCAACGCTTTCGATTAACTCTTTTAGATGATCATCCAGCTGTTCTACCTCAACCACTAATTACTCTAAGACCTAAACGAGGTTTACGGATGAATATTATTAAAAGAGAAATGTAAAAAGAAAGGTCAGATTTATTCTTCATGAATAACCTGACCTTTCTTCTAATTATTTGTTTAACCAGTTTTCGGCCCAATCAACGGCCTCTCTCATCGAGAACAGTTTTGAATTAGCTGAGCCTATTTTCCCTTGTTCAATGTGACAAGATTTTTCGAAACCTTTGCCGATTTCTTCAAACTTTTCTTCATTAAATTGAATTTCGTCGTATACTTTCCAAACTCGTTGCCCGTATTCTATTACAGGTGCTCCTTTTTTTATATACGTTTTATGTTTGTCACGATATTCGGCAAGATGAAAACAAGTATTGCTATCGTAACCAACACCAATCATTAAAACAAACGTGTTTTCTTTATATAATTTACCTAGTGGAGACAATTCACCAAGACCAAAGTCAATCTCATGAGAGTTTAATAACTTCTCTTTATTCTTACCCCAAGCTACAAAAGAATAGGCTGGATGCATACTTCTTATTACGCCAGGAAAAGCGCGAAAAACTTCTACAACCTTTCCCATCCCCGTTGTTGGAGTATATTCAGGGTCATAAGCTGGCATTGTTTCTTTTATATCGTTCCACCACTCTTTAGGAACAGCTGGAAATTGCCATTCACTAGGATCACTCAAATCTGTTGATTGTGATGGCATAATAATCGTTCCTTCTTCAGTCACAAGGTCCATTAGTGCTTGTACAACACTTACTGCTCCTCCATTCACCCAGCCAATTGAAGACAAAGATGAATGAACTAAAATAGTCATACCACTATGTACACCTAATTGGACAAGATCTTGCTTTATTGTTTCTCTACTTCGTGGATAATCTGTTTTATCAATTAATTCTTTCACACATATCACCTAATCCAAATATTTTTCAAACATAATCATATCTTGCGCTCGTATGCCATCCTCGTAAATCGCTACAGGATACTTATCAAAAAAACCTTTTTTTATCTCAGTTAACCTAAACCCAGCTTTTTGATAAAAAGCAATATTAGCAATACTAGAGTTGGCCGTTCCTACAATCATTTTTTTATAATTCTTTAAACGATAGAGTTGAATTGCCTCAGCAATTATCTTTTTCCCCAACCCTTCCCCTCT
>NZ_BAUV01000083.1 GCF_000513135.1 Halalkalibacter akibai JCM 9157 | reverse complement strand
TAAGGTGTCGCTCATTGGCGACTTTTACATCTTAACAAACATCATTTGTTAAGTCAACAACTTTTTTGTCGAATTTTTTCGAGTCATTACGACAACAGAACTAACTTTATCATCATTCACACTAATCGTCAATACCTATTTTAAAAACACAACTCATCAACAGAAAGTCTTTCAATGTAATTAAAAAAGAGCAACCTCTTTATAAAGGCTGCCCTCAATATTATTATTCTGACAAGAAAATAAAGTAAGCTAAGAAAACAAAGAATAACACATACATGATAGGGTGAATCTCTCTCCCTCTACCTTTTGCTAGCATTGTAATTGGATAGAAGATAAAGCCCATTGCAATACCTGTAGCAATACTATAAGTAAGCGGCATCGCAACTACTGTAATAAACGCTGGAACTGCAATCTCAAACTTCTTCCAGTCTATTAACCCTAACGAAGAAGCCATTAAAATCCCAACAATAATTAAAGCCGGCGCCGTCACTTCTGACGTTACAACTGCCAATAATGGCGAGAAGAACAAAGCAATCAAGAAAAGAAACGCTGTTACAACTGATGTAAAACCAGTACGTCCACCCGCTGATACACCAGAAGCAGATTCGATATAAGCAGTCGTTGTCGACGTTCCAAGTAATGCTCCAATTGAAGTAGCACTTGAATCAGCTAATAATGCTTTTCCTGCACGAGGAAGTTTGTTGTCTTTTACAAAACCTGCTTGGTTTGCAACAGCATAGAGTGTTCCCGCCGTATCGAAGAAATCTACAAAAAGAAAAGTTAAAATAACAACAAGTAACTGTATAGTAAAGACGCTTGCCCAATCAATTCTAAAAGCTTCTAAGAAAGTCGGAGCTAAACTTGGAACCGAGCCAACTATTTGAGTAGGCGTATCAATAATACCTGTAAAAATACCTAGAAGAGCAGTTGCTACCATACCATAGAAGATACCGCCTTTAAATCCACGAACCATTAAAACAACGGTTACGACAACTCCAAAGATCGCAAGCAACGTAGGACCATTCATTAAATTTCCTAGAGTAACAGCAGTAGCTTCGTAAGGAACAATAATGCCTGCCCCTTTTAACCCTATGAAAGCAATAAACAAACCGATACCAGCAGCTGCTGCATATTTTAACTCTGCTGGAATCGCATTAATAATAACTTCACGTATTTTAAATACAGTAATTAAAATGAAAATAATACCCGAGATAAATACTCCAAATAAAGCTACTTGCCATTCAATTCCCATTCCAAGAACAACAGAGTAAGCAAAAAATGCATTTAAACCCATACCAGGCGCTAGAGCAATTGGGTATTTAGCAAGCACACCCATAATAAGCGTTCCAATTGCAGCAGCTAAAGCCGTTGCGGTAAATACAGCTCCGATATCCATTCCAGCATCAGCTAGAATCATCGGATTAACAAATAAGATATAAGCCATCGATAAGAACGTCGTTAAACCTGCAATTGATTCTCTTCTGTAAGTTGTACCATGCTCTTTAAAACCAAAGTAACGATCCATGTTGTTTTCCTCCATAATGTTAGTCTTACTTGTAATATAAACAGAAAAAAGCTTCCAATGCATCTCGCTTGGAAGCTTAACTAACAAAAATCATTTTTATACCAACAAAAATAAGTTGAGATAGGATGATTTTTCGTAGTCAAGCTCTTTACGGGAAGCTTGGTAGAGACTCGCAGGCCATATCCCTGCAGTTATACGAAAAGAATATTTTTTCTTTACAGAAGAAATATTATCAACCTATCTATTCTTTGTCAATATAAATCCGAACATTATTACCTATTTATTTTACAAAGGTTCGGTTTTTCCTTTTTATTCCCATTCAATCGTTGCTGGTGGTTTCGAAGTTACATCGTAAACAACACGGTTAACATGTTTTACTTCATTAACAATTCTAGTTGAGATGATCTCAAGAACATCCCATGGAATACGAGCCCAATCCGACGTCATCCCATCAATTGATGTAACTGCACGAATTCCGACTGTATAATCATACGTTCTTGCATCGCCCATAACCCCTACACTTCTCATGTTAGGAAGAGCTGTGAAGTACTGCCAAATCTCGCGGTCTAGTCCAGCTTTTTTAATTTCCTCACGCAAGATTGCATCTGATTCACGAACAATCTCTAACTTCTCATCTGTAATTTCACCAAGAACACGAATTCCAAGACCTGGACCTGGGAAAGGTTGACGCCATACAATTTCCTCAGCAATACCTAGTTCCGTTCCAAGCTTACGAACTTCATCTTTGAATAATGTATTCAATGGCTCAATTAATTCAAAGCGCATATCTTCAGGTAAGCCACCTACATTATGGTGTGATTTAATTGTTTGAGCTGTATCTGTTCCACTTTCAACGATATCTGTATAAAGTGTTCCTTGAGCAAGGAAATCCATATCTTTCAGTTTTCCAGCTTCTTCGTCAAACACATAGATAAATTCATTCCCAATAATCTTACGTTTTTGTTCAGGATCTGTAACGCCTCTTAACTTAGATAAGAAACGCTCTTGTGCATCAATTTTTATAACTTTCATATTAAAGCCTTCGCTAAATGTCTCCATAACACTTTCAGCTTCACCTTTTCTAAGAAGGCCGTGATCAATAAACATACAAGTAAGTTGATCACCAATCGCTTTGTGAATAAGCACAGCCACTACTGACGAATCTACACCACCACTAAGCGCACAAAGAACCTGCTTGTCCCCAACTTGTTCACGAATCTTTTCGATTTCGACTTCAACGAAATTTTCCATCGACCATTCACCTTTACAACCACACACTTCAAAGGCAAAGTTTTTAAGCATATCGTTTCCAAACTCGGAATGGCGAACTTCTGGGTGGAACTGAACCCCGTAGAGGTTTCTATCTTCATTACTCATCGCAGCTACAGGTGTAGAAGGATTAAAAGCGTCCACTACAAATCCTTCAGGAGGAGCTGTAATTAAGTCACCATGACTCATCCAAGTTGATTGCTCAATTGGAAGACCACGGAAAATTTTTGATTGGTTTTCTACCTTAATAACAGCTTTTCCGTATTCACGATGATCAGCCGCATCTACTTTCCCGCCAAAATGCTGAGTCATCAACTGCATTCCATAACAAATTCCAAGAATCGGAACACCTAAGTCGTAAATAGCTGGATCACATTTAGGAGCACCTTCTACATAAGCACTATTTGGTCCACCAGAGAAAATAATTCCTTTAGGATTCATAGCTTTAAGTTCTTCTGCTGTTATTTTATTAGAATGTAATTCACTATAAACACCTAAATCTCTAATTCGTCTTGCAATTAACTGATTATATTGTCCTCCAAAATCAAGAACAACAATGATCTCTTGGTTCAAATCTGTCATACTTTCCCACCCTTTATTTGTTTTCATCCATAATACCTAATAAAAAAACTAGAATCCACCTGTTTGTAATTGAGACATGCACAAATACACTACAAAGGCAGAATTCTAGTTTACAAACCCATTCTGCCTTCATAGTCAGATTGTTTACGGTAATCCGGTAGAGACTCTTAGGCCATATTCCTAAGGATATACGAAGGTTTATATATCGTTCTTAAATACTGATTCATTTTATCAGTGCACTATAAACTGGTCAAGAATCGATTTTCCGAACGAGCGACATCCAATGGTTTTTTTGCTCAATCCAACTAGATGTACTTACTTGTCCTCCGTACATTATTTTCTCGTACTCAGTGGTGAGATGAAGCATCTCAGTTGAATCATATTGTTTATCTATTCTACCTGCGTATTCTCTAAGCGTCTCTCCGTCTTTTCTTTGCCAGCCAACATACGCTAACAACCAAAGAAGTCGTTCATAAGCTTGTATAAAAGCATGATCATCGTTTCGACGTGCAAACTTAGTTAATAGATAGTATTGGACAATTTTTTTATTTTTAAGCAAACCAAGAAGAATGAGAAAGCTGATTAAACCACTTAAAATCCACGGGCCAAAAGGAAGCCTCCATTCGCTCATTTGTCCGGCACTAGATGAAGCTGCTCATCATCGCCTTGTAATTCAGCAAAAACATCCTCTACCTCAGGTTCTGACGACTCTTCTTCCAAATCCTCTTCAGTATTCGCCTCTTCACCTTCTACTTCCGGCTCTATAAAATCAATATTTGCATCAAACCCACGTGTTGGCTCAAATGGGACCCAGCCAACTTCAGGGAAATAAACTTCTACCCACGAATGGGCATTGCCATTAGTGATTTCATAGATATCCCTTGTTTCATCAAGGGTCTCGATCATTTCTCCTTGAGTAAACCCCTTCGCCCACCTAGCTGGGATGTCTAGCGTGCGGAGCAACACAATCATTGAGGTTGAAAAATTGTCACAATACCCTCTTTGTGTTTCAAATAAGAATTGATCGACATAATCCTGCCCTTCTGCTGGTACCGGAACATCTTGAGTCTCATAAATAAAATCTCCCTGTCCAAAGTAACGTTCTACCGCCTTGGCCTGGTCATAACGATTAGTAGCTCCCTCTGTTAGTTCAACAGCCAATTCCTTCACACGCTCAGGTAGATTATCAGCAATTGCGTATAATATTGCTTAATTACGTCTGGGTCTTGTTCGGTTGACGAACGCAACCCTTCAATCTGGTAACTTGGATATCTATATTCATAACGATAGTTAGATAATTCAACCGGACCCGCCTCATTATAGGTACTGGCTTTTTCCGTATAAACATCTTGAAATAAATTCACATCCATGATGTGGTCATCTAAAAGTAGTTGACCCGGATAAAACAAATGAGGAAACAACCTTTCGCCTGACTCAACCGCAAACGCTAGTTCCGTCTCGAGAATTTCATATTCCACGAATTGATTGTTTTCTCCATAGGTAAAGTTTCTTTGTTCAGCAGGGGTTGTGTTCTCCCATCCGCGACCAGTGTAAAAGTCTTTCGTTTCTCCTCTCCAATAATGGGCCTTAGAAGCTGCTGCGTAGAAAACGGGCGTATCATCATCCTGAAACCCTCCGCCCAACTGCTCGTCAGAATCACCATAGCCAATTCTTTGCATAGTAGAATCTGCAGAATTACCTATTCCAACCGCGGCACGCACGAATGGAACTGGATCTTCCCACTGTGGGTCAAATTTCGGTGAAAGTAATCCTAATACTCCTCCTGTGCCAATCATTAAAACTAGCAACATCGCTAAACGAACAGGTAAAAGTTTTGGCGCTGAGTACAACGGTTGTTGCTCGATCATTCGGTACATCGTTACTAATCCTAGTAACAAGAACCCAATTAGAAACGTACGGATAATGGCAAACGTAGCATCATAAATCGTAAAAGTGTCAATGACTGTTACGTAGACAACCGTAAATAGAAGAAAAAATAAGATTCTCCTAGCATGAACTGTCCAATAAAATAAAAGGTAACTCATAATAGAAAGAAGAACAAAAAATAAGAAACTACGAAACAGATCTGTTAATTCATGCCACGCTCCTACAAGCATTAGTTGAACATTTAATCTGACTTCTGAAAAAATGACAATTAACCATTCTGTAGAGAAAAACGGACCTTCAAAGAACACCAAATATAACCCATAACAAATAACTAAAAGCTTCAAAATCATAGAAATGATAACTGATAATTGCAAATAGGTAATAAAGAAAAACACTGCCGTAATCAAAACAAAGACAGAGATGAAACCGGTATCCGTTACGTACGGGAGAGGTAAAAGCCATTCTAGTAAGAGCAGGAAGCTAAGTCCATAAAGAAGAAAATCTCTCCCCGAATCTATTTGTTTTTTTTCTAAACGCATGACTACCCTCCCTCACTATTACTTCTCATTAAATTCATGAACTGAAATTCCCATTTTTTCTATTTCCTTAGAAATTAACCGATCCTGCTGTGTTAATCCAGGCATGCAAATGGTAACGTTGGCACCTTGTTCACGCAATGTTTTAGCCACTTTAATAAAATGACGATCTAAATCGGAACACACATAATAAACATGCATACCTTCCCAGTCACGGTAAATTTTATGAATAATGGGTGTTGGTGTCGTTTCTGGAGTTACTTTAGCGAGCAATCTTAAGCCTTGCCCAACCGTTCGTTGCGTTATGTTTAAACTTAACCAATCAGGTATTCTTACAGCTAAACTAGGAGAGGATTGCTTTTTTGCAAAACTCGCCATTAAAGAAGCAGCTAAAATAACTGTGTGTTCAAATTTTTCTGCCCCCTCCTTGAAAAACGTATCAAGAGCAACTATGACTCCTTCACCTTGATAAGACTCAAATTCTTTAGTCATTAGTTGATTAGATCTAGCTGACTGCTTCCAATCAATCATCGTTAGTCTATCACCAGGTACATATTGTCTAACACCCGCAAGCGATCGGTCTTCCTCAAACGACCTTTTATTTTTAAATCCCTCTAACTGTTTAGGACTACCCACATGAGGAATTTCATTCAATTTTTGCAAGCGTGGATAAACGAGCACAGTCGTCTCGCACTTAATTTTAGAGGTTCTCTCAAACAAACCAAATAAATCTCCAAAAATAAGGGTAATTTCGTCAAAACTATGTTCTCCCCTTTTCAATTGAGAAACCGAATACGTAAAAGTTAACTTTCTTTGAAAAGAGAAAAAGAACAATGAGCCAGTTTCATCATAGTTTCCTAGATTTTCTGGAACAACATCTCGTACTCGGACATAGAAGAAAGGTTGCAAAGCTTTCTTTGTTATCGTGACCGTCACTAATAACTGTTCGCTTGCTTGTAACACCTCTTCATTAACCTTACGCTCTGCTCGTACAACACGAAAAGGAAATATGGCAATAAGAATTGTTGAAACAATGACCGAAATTACACTGTAGAACAAGAACCAACTAACAAAGCCACCTTGGAACATCGCATAAGAAAAAACAATCAAAACAAAGGCAACTAGTAAAAGAAACTTCAAGTAAGGACGTAACTTACTCCATCTCACGAGCGAGTCAACCTTCTTTGTGAAACAGGTACTCTAACGTGCTCTAATATAGAACGGATCAGCTCTTCACTCGTTCGATTTGACATTCTTGTTTCTGCCGTCAGCATAATACGGTGCGATAAAACAAACGGCGCTAAGTACTTCACGTCGTCTGGTAAAACATAAGCTCTTCCTTTAAGAAAAGCGTAAACTTGCGCTGCCTTCATTAAAGCAATCGTTCCACGCGGACTGACTCCAAGTTCAATTGAGCGATGCTTTCTCGTTTCATGAACCAGTTCAATAATATACATCTTAACTTCTTCACTCACCACTACACTTATAATCTCAGCTTGGATGTTTTTCACTTCTTCAATCGACATAACTGCCTCTAACGAATCTAATGGTTGATGATTTTGAAGTCGATTTAGAATTTCCAACTCCTCTATTTCTGTCGGATAGCCTAAATTCAATTTAAGTAAAAAACGATCTAATTGAGCTTCCGGTAGCGGAAATGTCCCAGCATACTCAATTGGATTTTGCGTGGCCATAACCATAAATGGCTTTTCTAGAAAAAGTGTTTCTCCATCAACCGTAACACTGCCTTCTTCTAACGCCTCTAACAAAGCTGACTGCGTTTTCGGCGATGTGCGGTTGATCTCATCAGCCAAAACAATATTAGCCATTATAGGTCCCGGTCGAAACTCAAACTGTTCCGATCTTTGATTATAAATCGAAACTCCTGTTACATCAGAAGGCAACAAATCAGGTGTAAATTGAAGTCGTTTAAACTCAGCTCCAAAAGACCTAGCTAGCGCCTTAACCATCATTGTTTTCCCAACTCCAGGTACATCCTCAAGTAAAACGTGCCCACCTGCAAAGAAAGCAACTAGACTCAATTCAATTTCATTTCTTTTCCCTACAACAACTTGTTCTATATTTTGAATTACTTTCTCTATTTGATTAAGTGCTGCCACCATATCGGCCTCCATTTCTACTAAAAAACATCTAATTTCATCATAACATTTCAATTCAGAAAAAACGTTACAATTGCATTACCAATTTTATGAGAATTCTTTAATGAAATTAAAGAGCCAGATCTTGTTGAATGTTTTTCGTCATATATTCTTCCGCTGCTCATATACTTACAGTCTACACGTGTTAGAATATTGAAAAACTAAGGAGGGGTCAAATGGGACTTTGTTTAACATTCATATTAATCGGATTAACTATTGGGTTTGTACTATTTAGTTATTCTGGGCTGTTAGTAGGTCTATTTGCAGCCTTAGTAGCCTCTGGAATAACGAATCAAATACTTTATAAAAGGCTTTCTTCCTAAGCAATGTTTCTTATTAGATAATCGTATGACCTAAAATAGGAGTGGAACGGAAAAACTTACTTTTTAAGCAAGAAGGTAAAGGCCCACGGACACCAGAGCCTTTATTTAAACAAAATACTTCCTTTTTACTAACCAATCAGCCAGTTGATTCGCTATTGCCTGATATTGAGATGAATTCCTCAATTTTCGGCTAAATAAAGGCTCATGTGTCCTCCAAACGAAAAATAATGAAAGGTATTTGTGCCATAACGTACTCCCCGTCCAAGAGCATCCTCCTCCTGATCACCAAGTAAAAAATAGGCTCCCTATTAAAACAAGAAGAAACGAATGAAAAAGCGTATTTCCTTCTTAACCGTGCATACTATTGAAGGAAAGGAGGAGGAAATATGACGTTACACATTTTTTCTCACAATGATTTAGATGGCGTTGGTTGCGGAATTTTAGCCAAATTAGCTTTTAAAGACCAAGTCGAAGTCCGTTATAACTCCGTACAAGGACTAGATTTTCAAGTAGAACGTTTTTTAGAACAGAAAGCAGACAAGCACGAACTACTCATTACCGACTTATCTGTACATAATGAAAACGAAGCTAAGCTTGAAAGCTTTTTCAAAAAAGGTGGCAAGGTCCAATTGCTTGATCACCACAAAACAGCTCTCCACTTTAATAAATATAAATGGGCGAAAGTACAAGTAACCTACGATGATGGACGTCTAGCATCTGCTACATCGCTCTTATATGATTATTACAAAGAACAAAAACTTCTTGAAAGCAATCCTACCATTGACCGTTTTGTAGAATTAATTAGACAATGGGATACTTGGGAATGGGATAAAAACAATACAATCGAAGCAAAACGTTTAAATGACCTTTTCTACATGATTTCTATCGAGGAATTTGAAGAGAGAATGTTGAATCGACTTTTAAACGCTTCTTCTTTTACCTTTGATGATTTTGAAGAAAAGATTTTAGATATGGAAGACAACAAGATTGAACGCTATATTCATCGAAAAAGAAGAGAGCTCATCCAAACGTTCATTGACGATTTATGCGTTGGAGTGGTTTATGCGGAGTCTTATCATTCTGAGTTAGGAAATGTGATAGGAAAAGACTGCCCGCACCTTGATTATATCGCTATTTTAAATATGGGCGGAAAAAAGATCGCGTTCCGAACAATTCATGATGAAGTCGATGTCTCACAAATTGCTAACCAATTTGGTGGCGGGGGTCATTCAAAGGCAGCCGGCTGTTCAATTAATGAAGATGCCTATAAATTGTTTATTACAAACACATTCCCTTTAGATTCTTTAAAAATTGACGCTCCTAAAAATCAAGTAAACCTAAAAGGCAGAAAAGAAGGTTGCTTGTACGCAGATCGTGAAGAAAATTACTATATTATCACCCCTTCTGGAGAACAAAAATATAAATTAATAAAAGATCAAAAAACAATAGAGATTTTTAATACATTTGAAGAGGCAGAACGTTATTTAAAACGAAATTACGCTGCTTACTTAGTAAGAGATGATGTTTTTGACAAATATAAAACAGAAGCCAAAAAAGAAGGTCATTCTGTTTTAACTTAAGTAAAAGGAT
>NZ_BAUV01000084.1 GCF_000513135.1 Halalkalibacter akibai JCM 9157 | reverse complement strand
AAGGGTGAGACCCCACAGTGCGCAAGCACGAGGAGGCTCACCAGCCGCCCGCGGAAAGCGAAGTATATTTCCGGAGCGGCGCATCTCAGCCTCCACTTATTATGTAATTCCCCCCGCTCAAATAAGTAATTTCTACTAATTACCAAAAAAGGCTTGATTCAGACAAGCCAAACGTTGTATATTACGATTCGTTATGTTTGATAAATCGCACCCCATGCAATACTAGAAATAGGTTATAAACTAAAAGGAGTTACAAGACACTTATGAAACTTGGTGCTCGAATATTCAAGACAGGGCTGGCAGTCATGCTATCCCTATATCTAGCGATGTGGGTAGGACTCGAACCACCTATGTTCGCGGCACTTGCGGCAGCTATCGCCGTACAGCCCTCTTTATACCGAACGTTTCAAACGATTTTAGAGCAACTACAAGCCAATATCATCGGCGCCGTTCTTGCTGTTATTTTCGTCATGACATTTGGTCACGATCCCTTCGTCGTTGGATTAGTCGTTGTTCTAGCGATCGCAATCATTTTAAAAGTAAAGCTTGAACCAACAACGATTCCGTTAGCGATCGTAACGGTCATCATTATTATGGAAAGTCCCTCAACGGATTTTATTCAATTTGCTACCGGGCGATTTACGCTTGTTCTTTTAGGCGTAGTCGCGGCTTTCATTATTAATTTAGTGTTTATACCACCAAGGTACGAAACAAAGCTTTATCACAAGCTTGTTCAATCAACCGAGGAGATCAATCAATGGACGATGCTGTTCATTCGCAACGCCGCAGATCACCGCGCACTCAAAAAAGATTTGCAAAGACTCGAAGAAAAAATGGTTAAGCTTGAGAACTTATTTTTACTTTATAAAGAAGAACGTAATTATTTTATGCGCAATAAATACGGCAAGGCTCGGAAAGTCGTTCTGTACAGGCAAATGCTTGTTACTTCCAAAAAGTCATTGTTTGTTTTGAAAAGCTTAGAACGACGTTCAGATGAGATTTCTCTCATTCAAGAAGAAACTCACAAGAGATTTGAAAAACAATTAGATTATTTAACTTCCTATCATGATCGGATCTTACTTCGGTATATAGGTAAAGTCCATGCGAATCATTCCGAGGACTTAATTGAGACAATGGATAAAGGAAAAGAAGAGTTACTTAATTATTTTATCAGTCTTCAAAACCACTCGTGCATTGATTATGATCAATGGCTCCATCTTCTCCCTGTTGTATCGCAAATGATTGAATACCAAGAACAACTAGCGCATTTAGATCATTTAGTTGATAGCTTTTTCAACTATCATCAAGATAAAAATGAAGTGAACATTAAAACAATCGAAGAAGAATAAGAAAAGGGTTATTTCAAGTTCATAGTTGAAATAACCCTTTTTCTTATTTAATTCAATTGCTGAACTTCAAATAACTTTTTGTAACTTCCTTCTCGACTCATTAACTCGTCATGACTTCCTACTTCTGCGATTTCACCGTTTTCAATTACCACAATTCGGTCTGCGTGGGTAATCGTTGATAGCCGGTGGGCGACGATAAACGTAGTTCGGTCTTTAGCAAGCTTCTCCATCGCTTCTTGAATTAAATGCTCACTCTCAAGATCTAGAGCTGAAGTCGCTTCATCAAAGATGAGAATCGGTGGATTTTTCAAGAATACCCTAGCAATCGCTACACGTTGCTTCTGCCCTCCAGATAACTTGACTCCTCTTTCTCCGACTTCTGTGTCATACCCATTTAGAAGCTTAGTAATGAAGTCATGCGCATTTGCTGCTTTCGCTGCGGCAAAAACCTCTTCATCACTAGCATCCGGACGTCCCATTAATATGTTCTTTTTTACCGAATCACTAAAGAGGATATTGTCTTGCAACACCATACCAATGTTATCGCGCAATGTACGCACTTTATAATTTTTAATATCTACTCCGTCTAACAGAATCTGTCCTGAAGTTACATCGTAAAAGCGGGGAATCAAGCTAATAATCGTACTTTTTCCTCCACCGCTCATTCCAACAAAAGCGATCGTCTCACCTTGCTTAACGGTCAAGTTATATTTGTTAAAACAGGCTTTTCATCTTCGTTATATTGAAACGTAACATTCCTAAATTCAAGATCTCCCTCTGCTTTTTGCAGCGGTTTCGAATTCGGTTCATCTTCAATATCATATTTCTCATCAATAAACTCAAACACACGATCCATCGAAGCAATTGCTTGTGTCAGCGTTGTCGATGAGTTGATTAGCCTTCTTAACGGTCCGTACAGTCGCTCCATATAAAGAACAAAGGCGGTCATCGCACCGACCTCTAGCTGACCGGTTATAACAAAATAACCCGCAACGAATATAACAAGCAATGGCGCCACGTCCGTAATCGTATTTACTACAGCGAACGTTTTAGCATTCCATTTTGTGTGATCAATTGCTCTATCAAGAAAGTGTGTATTTCGTTTCGCAAATTGCGTTTGTTCATGATCTTCAAGCGCGAAGCTTCGGATCACACTCATTCCTTGTACTCGTTCATGAAGATGTCCTTGTACTTCAGCTAATGCTTGCGAGCGAACTCTTGTAAGGTGACGTAATCTTGCGTAAAAGTATTTCACTGAGAAACCGTAAAACGGAAACATCGAAATAGCGACAAGTGTCAGCCAAACATTTAGATTTAACATAATAATAATTGCAATAATGATCGTAATTAAATCTAACCAAATATTCATTAATCCTGTAATAACAAAATTCTTTGTTTGCTCAACATCGTGAATGACTCTTGAGATAATTTCTCCAACTTTACGATTAGAGTAAAATTTCAAGCTTAGCTTTTGGATATGTGTAAACAGCTGATCACGAATGTCGTAGAGCACCCTGCTTCCAATCCACTGCGCATAATATTGGCGGAAGTACTCAACTGGCGGCCTAACTATTACAAATAACACAAACATGATCGCCATGATTTTTAACAGTAAAGCTATTTTCTCATCTTGCGCTAATGCAGTCGCAAAGATAATATCGTCAATCACATACATCATCACTAACGGCAGTAAAAGCGGTATGCCGAATTTAAGTATTCCGATCAAAATGGTGATAATAATTTCTTTCCAGTAAGGTTTTACGAAAGCCATATAACGCTTGATACTGTCCAGTTCGCCACCCCCTCTTTTTTAGAAACGAATCGGAACTTGCGTCATCTTATCTATTTTTCTTCTCTCTTCAACCTTTATGTACCTTAATTCAAGACAAAAGCCTGACAATGAATGGAACAATTCGTTCACGTATCACGGTCAGACCTTTATGTTAACGATATTGAAGAAAACGTTCATACCAATTTTCAACAAACTGTGGCGCAAACGGCCCTTTTCTTTGATGAATCCATGAAATCAATTCATCAACACTTCTTTTTAAAATATCATCTACTGCTGGTGGGTAGTTCATGATCTTTCTGTGCAAATCATATTCATCTTCATCCAAGAGCTTAAAGGTCATGTCTGGAAACACCTTGATATCTAAATCATAATCAATATACTTTAGGGCTTCGCTGTCCCAAGTAAAAGGTGAACCAAGGTTGCAATAGTAATAAATACCATCTGATCGAATCATACCGATTGTATTAAACCATTGTTCGGAATCAAAATAACAAATAGCCGGCTCACGTGTTCTCCAATTTCTACCATCCGATTCCTTGACGAGAATCCGGTCATTTCCTCCAATTACAACCTTTGACGTCCCTTTAAGCACAATTGTTTCTTCCCAAATGCGATGAATCAATCCATTGTGTTTATAACTATGGATTTGAATATTGCTTCCTACTTTGGGAAAATTCATAGCTTACTCCCTTCTTTGCCAGAATGTCGGACGTCAGTAGGTAGAGCAGTTTGAACCTTGTCCTACTCTATTCTCTACTTTCCATTACTACATCTAAATCACTTATATTACATACAGTCTATTCTATTATAACGTTTTTTTACTTATATTGAAACTTCAAGGATAAAAAGATTCAATATAAGCAAAAAAAAGCACTCTTTGGACGTTTTGCCAAAGAGTGCTTTTAAGAAAATGCAATTACTGTTGCTTGTAAGAAGAATTCTGTTGCTTACGAGCTTCAGATTGAGCATTTTGCTGACGTACTTCTTGTACATCAGTTTCGCTAGCAAATTCTGTATCGTAGCTATTGCCTTGAGCAGAAGCAGCGTTTTGTTTTCTAACTTGTTGAGCGTTTGTCTTAGACGCTTGTTGTTGTTGTCTATCCATGTTTATCACCTCCACGACATTAAGATGTCCTGTGGTGAATTACTTTATGCAATTAAATCATTAAATTTTTTAAGCGAGTAGAGAAATTCCACCATCGACAATGATTGTCTGCCCTCGAATCATGTTGGCTTCTTTAGATAATAAAAACATAACTGTGTTAGCTAAATCCTCTGCCTCAACAATTCGACCTGCAGGAGTTCTCGCAGCAGCATCTGCCAACAATTCTTCTCTGTTAGGGAAGTGAGTCAACGCATCGGTATCAACTGCTCCACCTGATACCGCGTTCACGACGATGCCTTTTTCAGCTAGTTCTACTGCCAAATAACGAGTTAACGCTTCTACCGCTGCCTTCGAAACTCCAACTGTCGTATAATTTTTCAAATAACGAATTGAACCAAGTGAGCTTAAGCTTACGATTTGGCCGCCACCCGTTTTTTCCATGCGCTTCGCTGCTTCCTGCGCACAAAAAAGTAACGCTTTACTATTGATATCCATGGTCCAATCCCAGTGACTTTCCTCAAGCTCCATTAACGGACGAAGCACACCAGAAGCCGCGTTATTTACTAAAATATCTAAACGACCATATTCCTCATCTATTTTTGCAAATAATTCCTTAATTTTTTCTGGCTTCCCAACATTCGCTTTAACAACCAAAGCTCTTTGGCCTAGCACCTCTATTTCACTAGCTGTATCTAGTGCAGCTTGTTTACTTCTCGCATAATTAATAACAAGATCGTACCCACGTTCAGCTAACTTTATCGCAATCATCTTCCCAATTCCACGACTACTCCCTGTTACAAGTGCCACTTTCCGTTCCATCTAAACACCCTCCAAATTTTTCATATTGTTATTATTATATCGTATAGCTCGCTGATCGAACAGGAACACTACTCATAAAACCATTCAAGGGGGAATTAGAATGTATGTAGGTAGAGACATGACTGAACTTACGATGATGTCAATTGATCAGTGGAGCGATAAAGAACTAGCTTATTTTCACCACGGCCTTCAACAAATGACACCATATTTAAATTCAGAAGGCGTGAGCATCCACCGCGAGATCATCCGTGAGATTGAAGCTCGTGGCGGTTTACATCAAGAAGCGACTTGGACACAAGGAACGAAACCTCATTACGATTGAAGACGAGAGATTTTCTCGTCTTTTTTTCTCGCTTCCTTTTGATCAAGTGAAAGTTATTTTCATTTTCCGAATAGTCGTTTACTATTATAGATAAGATAAAATCATTTTTTTCAAAAGGAGAGATACATAAATGAAAGCGGTTATCTATGAAGCTTATGGGGATCCAAATGTCTTAAAAGTTGCTGAAATTGAAAAACCTTCGATTAAGCCAAATCAAGTGTTAGTTAATGTAAAAGCTAGTGGAATCAATCCTGTTGATACCTATTTCAGAAAAGGGATCAGACAAGTTGAGGCCTTCCCGAATGTTCCTCATTTTGATTTAGCAGGAGAAGTAGTTGAAGTTGGTAATGCCGTGGATTCTGTTCAAGTCGGAGACCGAGTATGGGCAACGAATGCGAAAGGCGCATCAGCCGAATTCGTCGCTCTTAACTCAGAAGCCGTCTTCCCTCTTCCAGCTCATCTTTCCTATGAAGACGGAGCTGCACTCGCGATGCCTTATATGACTGCTTATCTTTCTTTGTTTAACAGAGGTAACCTTAAGGAAGACGAAACGGTTTTAGTGTACGGAGCAGCCGGAGCTGTCGGACACGCAGCCGTGCAACTAGCTAAAAACGCAGGCGCTACCGTTATCGCAACAGCAAGCAACAAAGAAAAAGCTCAAATTGCGAAAGATGCTGGAGCTGACCACGTTATTAACTACACGGAAGAAGACCTCGTTAAACAGGCTCTAGAAGTGACAGATCAAAAAGGCGTCTCTCTAATTTTAGACATGTCTGTAAGTGAAAACATGGAGAAGAACCTTGAAATGATTCAACTAACAGGCCGAATCATCACGATCGGATCACCTGTAAACAACATGCCTCCTCTATTATGGAGACAACTAAATATGAAACACGCCTCATTAACTGGAGTCCTTTTGTTTACTGCTCCACCGGCTGAGCTAAAAGAAGCTGGAAAGGCAATCTCAAAAGGATTTTCAGAAAACCTGTTCCGAAGTCACGTAGGGAAAGTGTTCTCCTATCAAGAAGCCGCTGCCGCTCACGAAACTCTTGAGTCTAAGACTGTGAATGGGCGGATTATTTTATCTCATGAAGGTTAGATCGGAAGTATGGACCGTCAAATTTTATGCCAATTTGACGGTCCTTTTTTGTTTGAAAACACAGAAAGATGGAGCTTTCGCTAATAACGAGATAAGAGTGCTTGTGACAAGAAATAAATAACTAATACCTTTAATGCTTTCGCGAATAAATTTGAGTACGCTAATAAAAATTGAAATTCGCTATTATATTTTCGTTTTCACTAATAAAAATCGGATATCGCTAATATATTTTCGTTTTCGCTATTATTTTGGCGTTTTCGCTATTAAGTGAATTTTTAACTCTTACAGAGGCCCGTTTCCTATCAGCATCCCCAGCTTTAACTAAAACTTTCAAAATAAGATCAAACTAACCCGGGAAAACTATGTAGTAACCTTATTTTTGAAAGGAGCTTTTTACAATGGAAGAAAAACAATTGTACTACGTTAATTTAAACCCAATTAGCATGGACGTTATCAACCCAACTCCAGTTAACGATGGACAATTAATTGAATATGAAATCGAAGCAACGGAAGCAGAAAAAAAAGCGTTTGAAGATCTATTACATGAAGTACAATCCCATGATGTTGAACTAGGAAACTTATTCAGTTTCAGACATTTTGATGATGAAAAAGTCGACCGCGATCGAAACGAGTATCAACGCGGCTTAAACGATGTTTTCGAGGAAATTTACAGGCTCGGTACACCCATAACAAAGGAAAGAATAAAAGAAATTCATATGATTAACGACGATGCTTATCCAGTGAGCGATAAGGATGAAACGGATACAAATCTATAGTAAACCTCACGAAAAAGCCTTGAGAAAAGTCTAAACACTTCTCTCAAGGATTTTTAGGCATGCTTAGAAATTCGATTTCGACTGACCACCATCAACGTTAAGGGTAGCTCCAACAACCCAACTAGCCTTCTCAGATGCTAAAAACACTACAACATTTGCGATCTCCTCCACCGTACCAAAACGTCCTGCTGGAATTTCATCTTTTACAAAGTTGTTAATTTTCTCAGGATTCTCCTCCAGCCTTCTTTGCCAATTACCTGAAGGATGCAAAATCGAACCAGGAGCCACTCCATTTACGCGAATCCCATCTTTAATAACCTCATCCGCAAGCGATTTAGTAAAACTGATCATCGCGGCCTTCGCGCTATTATAAGTAACTTTCCCCCCGGATTCCCGGCCAAAAACAGAAGAAATGTTAATAATGCTACCGGCTTGTTTATCCTTCATGTAAGGCAACACCAATTTACTAAAATGAACCGCTGAAAAATAATTCAATTCAAAAGCTTCATGAAAAAGATCAAGGTCAGTCTCAGCTGTTGTAGAGCCGTTGCTTCCGCCAACATTGTTAACTAAAATATCGATCGTTCCAAAGTGTGAGATTACTATTTGAACAACCTCTTCCCTATCTTTTTGATCATATAAATCAGCTTGAATCGTGAGAACATCTTTCAATAAAGATTTGGCCGTATTTAAAGCATCTTCACCTCTAGCTACAATCGCTACTTTAGCGCCCTCTTTTATAAAGCTTTCCGCAATTCCAAGACCGATTCCTTTTGAACCGCCCGTTACAAGTACTACTTTATCCTTCAAATTTAAATCCATTACACTTCCTCCCTCATTGCGGCTAAGACAGACTGTTGGATAATCTTCTGATGTGAGACTGGAAAGCATATTGCTCAATCTCACTCGTTTTAACCCACTTTCTCGTAGCCGTTTCTGCGCTTGCCTTACCGGTCACAACTGCCTCATACACATTGATATTCCATATTAAATGTGAAAAAACATGCTCCACTTGTTGAATCTGGCCACCAACCTTAATCGAAACATCAAAATCCTCAAGCATCATCTTGCTTAAGATTTCTTCTTGGTTATCGCCTATGTTCGTTTCAATATTTGGCACCTGCCATAACCGTGCGAGTAAGCCTGTTTCAGGTCTTTTCTCAATTAAAACTTCATTCTTTTCGTTTCTAACAACAACTGCAGCCATTTGTTTGGACGTTTGTTTTTTCTTTTTCGATTTTATCGGTAACTCGGCTTGTACCCCTTTTTGATTGGCTCTGCAATGTTCTCTGACAGGACACAATAAACAGCCTGGCGAAGTTGGCGTACAAATTAAAGCACCAAGCTCCATTAGTCCTTGATTAAAGGCAGATGGGTTTTCTTTAGAAACCAACTCATATAAAATCTTTTCGAAGATCTTTCTCGTTGCTGGCTTAGCAATGTCTTCTTCAATAATAAAAATTCTTGAGAGCACACGCATCACGTTTCCATCAACAGCCGGTTCTGGCTTCCCGTAAGCTATACTTAAAATGGCTCCAGCCGTATAAGGACCTACTCCTTTTAACGTCGAGATTTCCTCTCTAGTGTCAGGAACAACTCCATTGTATTTTTCAACGACTTCTCTAACAGCTGTTTGTAAATTCCGAACACGCGAATAATACCCTAACCCTTCCCACGCCTTAAGAATCCGGTCTTCCTCCGCTTCGGCTAATGCTTCAGCAGTCGGAAA
This sequence comes from Halalkalibacter akibai JCM 9157, assembly GCF_000513135.1. Taxonomy (GTDB): domain Bacteria; phylum Bacillota; class Bacilli; order Bacillales; family Bacillaceae_D; genus Halalkalibacter; species Halalkalibacter akibai. The sequence goes on along the minus strand of NZ_BAUV01000084.1, from coordinate 581 downwards.
TTCACGCATAAAAGCTTGGTAATAAGGGATTACGGTTTCCACTCTCGTTTGTTGTAGCATGATTTCAGACACCCAAACTCTGTAAGCATCTTTTGATTCTCGCCACGGTAAATCTCTTTGGTTTTCTAAAAACCAATTAACTAAATCAATTTGAAATCCTGTACTGTTAAAATCTCTAAGGTGTTGTTGTTCCATTTTGCCTATTCCTTTCTTTGAAAGGCCCAACAATGTATCTTCTCTGCTCCGCCCTCAATAAAAGGGACAATCTTGCCGAAGATAGAATGATCTTCCTGCCTCCGCAATTTCTTCAGTATTTGGTAATGCGAAGTCGTCGGAACCTCATACATCTCCACATAAAGAAACGGCTGATCCTCCGCAACATACCACTGAATATTCTCCGCTTCATAATCAACCAAATAAGCAAGCACATCTTTCATGGCCAATTCATACTCTTTAATGTTATCTTCCTTAACTTTATATTCCATAAAAATCTGTAAAGGTTTCGTCATTTTTTCCAATCTCCCCTTTTTAATAACTAACAATTCGGGTATAAATAAACTATATCATAGTTCCACCAAATA
>NZ_BAUV01000085.1 GCF_000513135.1 Halalkalibacter akibai JCM 9157 | reverse complement strand
CGGGCAGGTTAGTACAATAAAGAAGATTTATATTTATTTGATACAAAATTGTCTAGTAATCGTAAATAGGTCCGTAAATTTATATCTGGATTTTTTGAGGAGAAAAGTAGTTATATGTGAGAGGATTGGTTTTGTTGAATAAATATCTATTTGGGTGTTTTTGTTTACTTATTACTTTTTTTTCTTTAGGGTGTAGTAACGCTTTATTCGGACCTGGTACTACTGAATTTAAAATAAGCATCGATGAGTATTTTTTTATTGCAAATACGTCAAAAGATAATATCGTACTTTTTCATAGGGATGAGTATAAAATTAATCGTGAATTTGTACCAAGAAAGATTGTAAGAGCAAACTGGAACGAAGATTATATTATTTTAGAACGAGAAAATGCAAATCAAAAAGAGCTCAAATATTGGATTGTTGATAAAAAAGGTATAAGCATTGTAGGAGCAAATCTAGATTTAGATAGATATAACGAATTAAAGGATAAACTTAAAATTGAAGTTGACTTAATAAAGATAAGTAAATTAAGAAATGTGATGAGTTAAATTGTTCTTAGGAGGTTATTTGTTTTGCGGAACCTATTACTATTATCAATATTTTTATTTGTTCTTATTGGGTGCTCTACACAGACATTTGATAATGAGGATGCTATTGCTGTTTTTAATGGTGAAGAAATTAAAGCACAAGATGTCCTTAAAGTAAATTCTTTAGAAGAGAACTATATTATTAATTATTTGAAAGATGAAATTTTAATATATGAAGCACAGAAGTTAGGAATAAAAATTACTGATGCAGAAATTGAAGAATACAAACGTACTGCCTTTCCAAGTTATGATTTAATGGAAACTCATGAGTTCTTAGAGACGATTGGATATACAGAATTTGTTGAACAACAAGCTTCAATGTTAGGTGTAACAGAGAAAGAGTATTTTGAGACTTGGTTTCATGAAACACATAAAAGGTCTGCATTTAGAGACAAGTATTTTGAACAAAAATTCGGAGAGCCAAATTACGACAAATTCGAAGAGTGGGCTGATAAAGTTGCGGGACATACAGATGCGTTATTTAATGATTATCAAGCTAATGAAACGTTAATAATCTTATTCAATTAACGGATGCGATAGTAAAATTACGAGCTGTAAGAGATGTAGCTTGTTTTTTTATACCTACTTATTGGAAGATGGTGTTAAACTAGAGGGCAGGATTGTTAATAAAGAAATTCTTTTTAGCGCATATTAAACATATCAAAATTTGCAGAAAAATTGAGGTGTTTATATGAAAAAAATAATATCATCGTTATTATTAGTCCTAATTGTTTTAGCTTCTATTTCTTTTGTTTCAGCTGAAGTTGACCTTAATGGGAAAATAACAAAGGAAATTTATGCTTCTCCAGAAGAGCTATTAGTTGATATGATTAATCCTTATATCACAGAAACTGTTAATGAAGAATGTGGAGAAGGAGTGCATTGGACATTTGAAAGAGTAAATAAATTAGAGTTGATTGTAGATCATACGGGTTCAGAGGCGAAAAGTTGGTATGAACTAAGCTTGATGATTCGTACACTTAGTTCTGCTTCAGAGAATGAAGACATGAGTTTGGACACGGTGACTTTACATATTGATCCTAAAACCTACTTCGGTTCAATTGAAGGTAAAAGAAAAAACCTTGATGAAGTGTCGGTTAAAGTTGTTAATTACAGCCATCATCATGATAACAAAAAAGAATAAGCGTCTCATTCGTATGGAGCTGTTGAAAACAGCTCTTTTTTGTATGCTGATTTTACTGTTAAACTGGTTGAGAAAAGATATTGAATTGGCTGTTATTTAGCCTATATATTCACTTTTTCTCTCCTAGAACTGTACCCCTTAATAATATAGCCCCACCTTTTTTATTGCTTTTTTAGTATTACTGTAACTTTTTGTGCAACTTATGCGATTATTATATGAGTCAAAAAGATTAGGAGGGGATTACTTGAAAGATGCGGATAGTATCAATGAAAGAATTGAACAAATTTATGATAAACATTACAAAGATGTTTACCACTTTTTAATTTGTTTTACGGGAAGTCGTAATGATGCGGAAGATTTAACGCAGGAAGTTTTTATTCGAGTCCTAAAGTCGCTGTCAAGCTTTAATAATCAAGATCGCCTTAAATCATGGATATTAGCAATTTCAAGAAATGTTGCTGTTGACTATTATCGAAGAAATAAGTTTTATTCTTTGTTTAAAGATGGCTTTTTTAATAGCCTAATTTCAAATGAGAAAAAACCTGATCAAGCATTAGAAATCGCAGAAGAAATTGAAATTGTTAAAAGAACTATCTTAACACTAAAGCCTAGTTATAGAGAGGTTATTATCCTTAGAGGTATTAATGAAATGTCTATCAAAGAAACTGCAAAAATATTAAACTGTTCTGAATCTAAAGTTAAGGTTAATTACCATCGTGCATTAAAGAAACTTCAAACTAAACTATCGTTTAATATGGAGGAGGTAATTGAAAATGCAAAGTGAAAATGACTTATTTAAAAGGATAAAAAAATCACCCGATTTAAATCCGCGAGATGAATTTGTTATTGAAGCTAAACGTAATTTATTACAAAAAGCTCGTAAATTACATTATAAGAAAAAATTTAAAGGCTTTTCTTTGTATTTTGTTAGTATAGCCAGTTTCATTACATTTGTTATTCTTGGGTTAAACGTAATTAGCAATGATAATAGTCAAAACTTTAGCGGAGCAAATAATGACTCAAAGGTTGTTAATGTTGGAGATGAAGAAACATTACAGGAGGAAGACATTATTATTTCAGTTTTCCGTGAAGAATCCGAGCAAGTAGAAGAAGTCCCATTAGAAAAATATATTATAGGTGTAGTTGCTGCGGAAATGGATCCAACTTTTGAAATAGAAGCTCTAAAAGCTCAAGCTTTATTAGCAAGAACCTATATAATAAGACACATCTTGAATTCAGGAGTTATCTCACTACCAGAAGATGCAATGGTTACAGATGCAATTTTTCATCAAATTTATCGAAATCAAGAAGAACTAAAAACAATTTGGGGTACTGATTTTGAAATGTATATGAAAAAAGTAGAAGAAGCAGTTCTATCAACACAAGGACAGATTTTGACGTTTAATAACGAACCCATTCAAGCTGCTTTTTTCTCAACGAGCAATGGTTATACTGAGAATCCAGAGGATTATTGGGGAATTAAAGCTCCTTATTTGAAAAGTGTTGAAAGCTCTTGGGACCAATCATCGCCTCGGTTTAGATCAAGTAAAACTATAAGTATAGAGGAATTTGAAAAGGCTCTAGGCATTGTTTTACCAGGTGATGGTTCGATCGGTGAAATTAGCGAGAGAACAGAAAGTGGACGTGTAGCTAAAGTTGTTATTGAAGGGAAAGAGTTTAGTGGAAGACATATTAGAGAAAAATTAGAACTTGAGTCGTCCGATTTTAATTGGGAACAACAAGGGGAACAAATAACGATTGAAACTAAGGGTTATGGGCATGGAGTTGGAATGAGTCAGGACGGTGCTAACGGTATGGCACTGGAAGGTAAAAATTATAAAGAAATAGTGAATCACTATTATAGTGGTATTGAAATAGAAAAGGTAAATAATTTTTTAACACAGATATTACCTTTAATTGAATAATAAAAACATGAACGACTTTTCTAATCTAAGGAATGAGCGTTGCTTGAATTGAAGAAAGGAGTTGTAGTTACAACTCCTTTCTTGTTACACGAAGACGAGCAGTTTAGCACAAAATTGTTCATTCTCTCTATGGATATATATGGTTTAAAAGCACATATTAAATCTAATGTCAAAATGGAGGGATTTTATGAAGACTGGCCAGTTTAGTTTTTTAATAATAATATTTATTTTATGTTTTACTATGGTGCCTAATACCAGTGAGGCATATGGGAAATCTCATGAAGAAAAACAACTTGAAGAATTTAAAAAAGGGAATGACTATATTCCCGCAGAGAAAGCAATTGTAGAATTTGAACAAAAATATGGGACGAAAGTAAATCTTCCAAGAAAGTTACCTTTTGAACCAACACATCGGTTCGGAAACATTGATGAAGAAGGACGTTTGAAATTGCATTTCATGATACCAGGAAAAATTGATAAATCTCCAACTTTTGATTTTGTTTTTTATGTAATGCCCGAAAAAGACTTAGATACGTTTATTAATGCAAGCGATAAAGCATATACACTGAAGAGTGGAGAAAAGGCCTATTATAGACAGCACCACAAGCACTTTCACTCTCTTACTTTTACAGCAAATAAATTAGGGTATCATTTTGGTTCAAATCCAGACAAAATTGATTTGGATTCTTTCATTGAAATTGCAGAGTCCATAGATGAACGATTTGAGGTGAAATGAAGCAGTTACAGCAGCTTCGTTTATTCAAGTAACGGATAGTGTTAGTTCAATAACATGGGAACCCACGACTAACGAGGGTTCCCTAAATTTTTGTTATAAAAACAACAATATTATTTAACGTAGATATAATTCCAATACTTAGATTTTCGATGAAGTAAAATTAGTTTTTAATGTTAGATTATTATGGTTATATTGTTTGTCGTTTCTCTGACATTTTCTTTTGATTTTGCAGAATTAACAGGAGGAAGAAATGAAAAAGGTTAATATTATTTATAGAGACAGGGATGAGGTATTGGAAGAAAAAGAGTACGAGCTGCACCTATCAGGTTATCAGCTAGATGAAAGGCATATAGCGTATAAAGGAAATGATCACCGTATTGTTATTTATAGGATATCAGGCATAACAAAAGAGGGACTGATTGTTGAAGCAGCAGATTCAGAAGTTTATCCGACAGTTATTAAGATACAAAATATATCTGGAAATATTAAGATTAATGAGAAGGTAAGGGGCTTCTTTAAAGTACCTAATTGATGTAAGAGAGAAACAATGAAACATAAAATAACCAAAATTAAATGCAAATAAAATGTTTTAAAAAAACTAATCTCACCAGCGCATATAAGCACACATCCACTTTTCGATGTGTGCTTATGCTTTTATCTAGAAGTAGGTTGTTGTAATGTACTTCGAATTATAACCGCGCATTTTAGCCTAATCAAAACTAACTTTCACTTTTCCTTCCTCTTTGGCAACCTTTAAACAAGAAACTAGAAATCGTTCAATCCTTGCCTTTTCCTCTTGAGCTTCCAGCTTGGGTTGTTGTAATAGAGTAAAAGTGCGAACCAGCGGATCAAGTTCATCGTACTTTACTTCAGAAAAGAAGTTTTCTTTTTCTATACGCAATAAGGCTTTCTCGATATCTCCACTACTAAATGTAACGTCCTTGCCGTCCCCACTCCAACCTTGAATGTATTCAAGGTTTAATGAACTATACAAGAATCTAATATTGGGGTTCCAAACAGAATGGCCAATAGCAGCAACCTCTTGATTTCGTTTATTAAAAGCAGTTGTATAATATCCCATCTTTTGCACCTCACCTTAAATTAATTATTAAGCCATTGAGTTGTTGAAAGAGACGGTTAATGAAGGGTTTGACCGTCTCTCTGTAATTATATCTGCTCTCTAATTCTCTCTATAACAACAGTTTGACTCTCTGGACAAAGCGGAGAATACAGAATACCAAAAGGGGCTTTATGTATGCGCCTCATGACCTCTCCCTTAAAGTAACCATGGGCTTCAATACGAGTTTGATCCTCTCGAGAACAAGAAATCTTTGCATGGACATCCGCTTCTCCAAACAATTCTAACTGTGGTACTGAGGAAAACGAAGACTGAAAAACGGGCTTAGGATTTCCAATTCCACATGGTTCAAGGTATCTCATATTTTGAAAAATATCATGAGTAATGTCTTTCAGTGGCAGATTGCCAGTATAAAAACAGGCGAATGGAATCTGCGAGTCCCACGCAAAGTTTTGCAAAGAACGAAAGAAAGATTTTACTTGGCTAGGATTAACCGCAAATGTTCCTGCAGTTTGGTGCCCACTGAAGTAACTTAGGTCATTTGAGCAATGTTTGAGTGCCTGGAACACAGAAAAGGATGGCGCATTGAAAGCTCTTATAGCTCCATTGCCGTTTTCAGAAATGATAACAGTAGGCTTATTATACTTTTCAGCTAGTTTCGCAGATATTTCTCCGATCATGTCTTCACTAAATGGACCTTTGGCTACTAGAATTGGATATTTTTTTAGGTCATGTTCACTTAGAAAATTCTCGGCTTGAAGACTTTGGATAGATAACGAGCTTTTGTATTTATTGAAAGCTTTGTTAAAGACCTCTTCTAATTGATCCGTAACTAAAGACCCTAGCAACATTTCAACTGCTTTATTTGTCTGCCCTACAATACATAATGAATTCAATTTAGGAATGATTTGTTTTGCGATTGCCGTACTATCAATTTCTGTATTAAATCGCTCAGTTAAAAATTTAATTGCTAAAGGTGTTTCTTTATTTAATGCTTTTAGACCGTAATAGCATATCACGCGGTTTTCTTGTGTTAAGGGCATTGACGCAGCAATCGTTCCGATCGTTGCAAGAGGCATGTGTTTAACTATTTGTTCCTCCCAAGGAAGACAAAGTGCGTTATATAAAGCATGTGCTAGTTTTAAAGTAACACCAGTTCCAGATAAAAATTTATATGGATATTCAGAGTCCTTCCTAAGTGGATTGATATGGGCATAGCAGGTTAGGTTAGATTTAGACACCTCATGGTAATCGATAAAAATCAGATCATTACCAAATTCCTGTGCTATTCGCACATCTTGATCGTGAATGCCGTTACCGATTACTATAATCAGTGATACTTCAACCTTAGTAATATATTGTTCGCCAATGGATTTAGGTACTTTATAGATTACATCAGCTTCAACCTCATTTAACGTTTTATATAGTATACTTGTAGCTGTAATCCCGTCGGCACTCGCATTACCATAGAGTAATATTTTCTCCTTATTCTTGATTGCATCAACTATTCGGGAAACTGCCTTTTTCATATCGTTTAGTAGATATGGGTCATGAAGTTGATCAATGGTTGGTAATAAATAATCCATAAATTCCTTCTCAGTTTTTAACCCGTCATGATAGAGTTTTTTTGCGATTAGTGGATGGATTTGCTTCTTTCGTGCAAATTTTTGAATAAGCTTATAATTTTCCTCTTTTTCATTAACTGGTATTTCTCTCCATTGATTCACTAATGTTCCTCCTTTTAAGTCCAAAATTAAAAGACCCAAACTTAAAGGGTCTTTTTAATCTTGTCACATTATTCATTTTTATAAACATTGTTCATTTAAGTGTATAACGAGAGGGATATATGACTATAGTGAGAGTAGGATTACTGCTTTAGAGCTTTAATTCCTTGTTCAATGATTGATAATAAAAATTCAGCTTCCTGGGGGTGAGTCTTTCGTAAATCGTTCAGCGCTTCCGTACTAAGTTGTGCGCGAAAAGTAAAATCGTTGATTACCTTTTCTTCGTCATTGACGGGGTTCTGTTGCCGTTGAAACACTAGCACTCTGCCTCCTTTAGATAGGAATTTTAAGACCCAAGAAGTAGGGTCTCTTTAATCATACCACGATCATTCATTAATATAAATAATATTTATTTTAATGAATAGGCAGAGTGGTTGGAAATTTAAGAATTACTTTTTCAATGCTTTTATTCCCTGCTCAACGATTGACAGCAGGAACTCAGCTTCCTGAGGGTGTGTTTTTTGCAAATCTTTTAGTGCCTCAGTGCCAAGTCTTGTTCGGTAAGAAAAGTCATCATAATCCTCTTCAGGGGAAATATCAATTGAAATTAAATCTAACTCTTGCTGTAATTTGTCTAGAAGAGCCAAAGTGATTGTTTCGGTTTTGCCAGTTTCAAGGTTACTTAGATAACCAGGAGAAACTCCAAGCTTTTCAGCATAAGCATTCAGACCGATTCCTTCTTGAGTTCTTCTAATTCTAATTTGTGCACCTAGATGTTTAAACAAGGCGGCTGCCTCCTCTGTAGCAGTTATTCTAGTTAAAGCCCTTTTCGACAAAATTAGTATGAAATCCTTTATTTTAAGTAGGAAGAAGTGTTGTAAAAAAATAAAAAAATCGAAAGGGAAGAGAGCCAGTTTGTAATACTCTCAACTTTACTTTCATAAAGTTTCCTAAGTCAATTAAAGAGGAGACATTTATGAGTAGTTATAAGGTTGAAGATGTTTTAGAGATTCTACAAGCTTACTACATTACAAACTCAAAGCAAATGGTGACGCGCTATTTAAGAGAAGGGAAAATAAAAGGGACAAGAACTGAATTTAGAAAGGATGGCTGGATTGTTGAACATGATGATCTATTTGATTTTATTGATAAAGAGCGGCCAGGCTTATCAGAGTTGAAGACGGTTTGTAATTTGTTAGTTAATAACTTAATTAGTAAAGCAGATTTTCAGAAGAACGGTAACAATAGCGGAGAAGGTAGCTCACATATTAATAAAGACAAGGGATTAGAGAGTAAATTAAATGATCTAGGATTATTAATTAAAGAACTCAGGGAAGAAAACGAAAAGCTAAAAAAAGACATGCAGCATTTAATGAATAATTTTAGCAAAAAAGAATTTAAAAATAAAAAAACTAATTTAAATGAGGGCGATCTATCAGAGAAGTTTCAATCGAGTTTTGATGAAGTTATTAATGAAATGCAGGAAAAGAAAAATGGAGAGAAGTTATTAAAAGAATTATCTGAAACAGAGAAGGAGAAGGTTAAGGAAAATCTTAACAGGTACTTTATTAAACCTGACAATACCTTAAGTTTAGAGAAAAATGGAGAAAATAAATATAGTGTTGATCGATTAGGAGATAAGAAATATAAAAATGTAAAATCAATGTTTAAAGCAGCTATTAAAGAAGGTCTTAATGATGCATATAAACTTAAAATTCATCCCCCTTTAGAACTTAGCTTATCAAGTAATGATTTGCCCCTAGAGGAAACCAAGACCCAGAAATAGGGTCTTATCTTTTAGTCAAATCATTTATTTTTATAAATGGCATTCACCTTTAAAAACGAAGTTATAAACAAAGAAATGAGGAACAGTTATGGTGAAAAAAGTAAACAAAAATACATTTAAAGTCTCATCAGTCGAAAAAATCTACGATGAAGAATTGTTAGAACATTTAATTGAGTCTTGTGCTCAAGTAATTAAAAAGGAATTGGTAAAAAAGGAGTCTAATGACCCATTGTAGTTCATAAACCTTTGGATAAAGGGGAGATGTTTAATTTGAGACAAACAGTTGTGTATATTCGTCAAT
>NZ_BAUV01000086.1 GCF_000513135.1 Halalkalibacter akibai JCM 9157 | reverse complement strand
CCACTTGAACCGCCCTACTTATAGGATTACCATTAATTTTCGTTATCAAGTCGCCTACTTCTATTCCTGCCTGTATTGCAGGTGATTCTTCTCCAACTGAAGACTTAACAGAATGATAGCCTGCGACAAGCATGCCTTCTTTATTTAGCTTGACACCAATGGATTGACCTCCAGGCAAAATTTTCAGTTCTGGTAATGTACGAACCTGAACTTGTTTAATTGGAAAATTACCTATTTCAATTGTCAAAGTTGTATCATTGGCTTCTTTGCTTGTTGCAGTGATTGAAGTTGTACCTGTTCTATTATTTGTAGAAGTAGTAATGTTTGTAACAAGTTTTTCATTTTCAGTTTTTGTAGATAAGTCACCTATACGTGTAGAAGAAACTTCCCAGCTTATTTGCTGCCCTTCATATACAGTAATCTCATTTGGAATACTTATGACATCTTGAACAGGCGTAGAATAGCCCACGAAAAATATGCTTAGTAAGAGAATACAACCTATTAATTTTCTGATCCCCTCACCAATCATAATTTCACCCTCCTTGGTATAAAACTCGCGTTTACTTAATCCTCTAATTTAATGTTTAATTTTTACGGTTAGAAAGCAAAAGTATAGACTATCCTTTCTCCCTAGGCTGAACTATAGGTCCTAGCTTGAATGCTTTTTCAATCATTCTGGTATTTTTACAATTTTTTTATGCTTTAATTTATCATTTATCATAACTTTTTTTCTATCTTCACATTTTTTACAAATCTTTCGCTTATTCTATTACACAAGTTTCACATATTTATCTAGATTATCGAACCACTAACTTAATACTTATTTTTTGAAAGAGGTCGTAGAATGGAAGTTCTATTTTTTATTTTGAGTTATATTGTGTTTCTTGTACTTGCTGTTACAGCCTTATCTAGGCTAATAAAAAAAGGAATCTTAAAACAAGGCTTATTTGTTTTTTCTTTTCTAATCTTGGCCATGTTTACTTTTTTATTGTATTTAAATATACAGGAAGAATGGGTAGATCTCGATTTCACTAGTAAAATAAACAGTTTTAAAGAGGTATACAGTAATTCACAACACCCTTCACAAATAGTATCTAACGATTCAAATTTACCTTTTATTGTCCATGAAAATGACATAACAAGAGGTTTTGAGAGTTATAAAGAGGCTGTTATTTATGCTCAAGAGATACAAAGCAATGTTTATTTTCTTAATGATAGTCACATCGTTTGGAGATATGACTTTCAACTTCCTCTAAGTATATTATTAGATGCCCCTTTAATTTCTCAGTTACCTGAGCTTCCAAGAGGATGTGAAGTAACAAGTCTTGCCATGTTTCTAAATTATGCAGGAGTAAATGTAAACAAAATGGTACTTGCAGATGAGGTAAAAAAAGATTCAACTCCCTATCAAAAAAAAGGCGATCAAGTCTTTTTTGGTAACCCTTATGATGGTTTTGTAGGTGATATGTATAACATTAACAATCCTGGTTATGGTGTATACCATGGTCCTATTAAAGAATTAGCAGAATTTTACTTGCCTAATAGAGTAATTGATATAACCGGGACTGACTTCCAACATATTCTCTATCACGTAAGCAATGGAAATCCAGTCTGGATCATATCTAATGTTACATTTTCGAAACTTCCTGAAAACTTATTCGAAACTTGGGATACTCCAAGCGGCTCTGTTAAAATAACGTATAAAGAGCATTCTGTCTTAGTTACAGGATTTGATGATGATTATGTTTATTTTAATGACCCCTTGGCAAATGTTAAGAATAGAAAAATCCCCCAAAGGGATTTTGTAGAAGCATGGGAACAAATGGGAAAACAAGCAATTACCTTTGTAAACTAGACAAGAGCAATAGATAAACATCACCATTTATCAATTAAGCTAAAAACAGCTGACCCTTAATAAATGGTCAGCTGTTTTAGAATGTCTATTTTTTCTTTCTCTTCTTTGCTTTATTATTTCTTTGTTGCTTCACGATCTCATCAAGATATCCTTGATTGGCTAAACCTGCTTTTCTCCGATAAATCCAAGTTATTACCGCCCCAATAATCAATATAATAGAAGCTACTTGTGCCGTTCGCAAAGTATCACCAATCATCAGATTATCTAATCTCATTCCTTCTATGACAAAGCGACCAATAGAATACCAAATGAGATAGCTATAAAAAATTTCACCTTGTTTTAGGTTTAACCTACGCAGATATAGCAAAATTACAACACCAATCATATTCCAGATTGACTCATATAGAAACGTTGGTTGATAGTAGGTTCCATTAATGTACATTTGATTAATAATAAAATTAGGTAACAAGAGATTTTCGAGAAACTCTCTTGTTACAGGTCCACCATACACTTCCTGATTCATGAAGTTACCCCAACGACCAATTGCCTGAGCAAGTAAGATACTAGGAGCACCGATATCCAACAATTTAAATATTGGTATATTTTGTTTTTTTGCATAAACAATAGCTGTCGCTACACCGCCAATTAATCCACCATGTATAGCTAAGCCACCCTCCCATATATACAACACTCTTATAGGGTCGTCTACGTAATGTTCAAATCGGAAGGCCACATAATACAAGCGGGCACAAATAATGGAGATAGGTAATGCCCATAGTAGTAAATCCGCAAATGTATCTTTCGGTAGCCCTCGTTTAATCGTTTCTCGTGTAGCCATTATATAACCAATGGCTACACCGATCCCAATAAGAGCCCCATACCAATAAATTTTTAAAGGACCGATCTCAAGAAAAACTCTGCTTAACGGTTGAATTGTTTCTTCCATTTCCCTTTCACCTCTTAGCTGTTTACTTGTCTTGCTAAGTTAATATAAAATCTTAACTATAGTTATAAATATATAAGGAAAGTTTGAATTAATTATGAAAATTAAATATAATTCCTGTTAGTTCTTTTATCATTTAAATAGTTTCAAAGGTACGTTGATAGTTTCGATGATTGATACAGGTACGTTCAAAGGGGAATTCATCCTCCCTACCACAAACAGGATACGTAATAAATTCAGCTACCACACTATTGTTGTACACAGCAATTACTGTTAGTTCTATCCCATCGTATAAAATTATTTCATTTACTTCGGCAGCATTTGGGTTTATTTTTTTTGATTTGTTATACATATAAATCCAGCCTTTCTAATTTTTTTAGTTTATAAGTGGCTCTCTAATCCAAAGTCCTAGTAAGTAGAACTTCGATTTTATCTCAATGTCTCTTCTCACAGACAAAGACAAAAGCAGGAGGAATATTCAAAGGAACTATTTTAAGACTCGTTTTATCAAAAGCCGCATTAAGATAAGGAAGCAAAAAAGGTGTATATTGAAAAGCAATAAATTTTCCGCCTGGTTTGAGAATATAGTCTATCTGATCAAGTAAATTGATTAGTACTTCTTTTTTGAAATTTAGTAAAGGAAGGCCAGAAAAAATATAATCAATTGATTTTTCTTGTTCATTTAGGCTCCCCTTTAAGTTAAAAGCATCATCAAAAATAGTAATTTCAGAAGCAAATCTGTTTAACGATTGTTTTAAGGAGGAATTGTTTTCAAATACTATTAATGGGTGATCTAGTTTTGACTCTTTGAGTATTGTTTCAGTAAGTACTCCTGTTCCAGCTCCTAATTCAACAACCTTCGAATTTTTTTGTAAATTTACTTGATTCACCATACTTTGAACGAGGTAAGGAGAGCTAGGGATAATACTTCCAATAGCCTTTGGGGAGTGCATAAAACTTTTCAAGAAAACTCTTTTCTCATTTAGCATAATTAAAACCCCTTATTTTCGTTATTAAGAGGATTATTTCATATGAATTTGTTCAAAGTATGAAGTTTAATATTTTCATAAAAATATTTTTTAGCAGCAATGTGCAATTGGGAACCGGTTAAGAACATAACAAAATAGTTAAAGGTACTATCTTAATTCGATCATTCGTTAAAAGTACGTTCTATTCACAAGATCTTCTAAAATTACGAAAGAAAACATAGATTAACAGATAAAGAGAATGAGACTTATTATTAGGAGGAAACTGATGGGGACTTATGATAAAAATATACCCGTTGTGGTCGGTAATTTGAGAGTTTGCGATGAGTAAAGTAATTTGGTTATGGCTCGGTTGGATGTTTTTAACTAGTTTATTCTCCTATTACCACTTACATTGGAAAATAACTGTTTCTTTGTTCTTAGCTGGTTTACTTACGGCGATCAAAGCTTTGGTTGAAGATCAACTAAACCTTACCGATTGAGAAATACAACATACAATTACTTCTAGGGATCCGTTCTACGTTTCCCTAGTCTATTTATAACAATATCAAAAATGCGAGTCATTGCATTTAAAAATAAGTGGGTTTTCAGTGTTAAAAGAGAAAGTACCCGCTACGAGTTTTATAAATTTCCACGTAGCGGATCTTTTTTTCTGAAAATTAGATAAGTAACGTATCTCTATGCAATACGTTTGCACTTAAGGCTTTATAGCTAATTATCACCTATTAGAGGACTTGAACTATAAATCTCAGTTAATAAATAGTCACCTTCACTGCTATTGTGTGCAGTTTCATCCCTAGCATCTAAATCATTAAAATGCCACCATTCCGAAGCTAAGGGTGTCAGCCCCGCCGTCGTAGCATAGGTTTGTAACTTTATAGCAGCCTCGTTCATTGAATCAGCATAAGTTGCAGTTTTCCAATCAATTGCATTTTGTGATGAAACTGGGGTAGTAAATACAGCAGATGCTCCGCTTAATTCATGTATTTGTGTAGGCATCGCATATTCCATATAATCTTTAATTAAGACTCTGGTGTATTCACCAATTGGAACCTCCTTTTTAGAGTTTAATTTTAACTAAACTGAGATCGATGCCATAACCCATTTGATGATTAGAAACACCGTCTGTTATAAACCAATTTATCCCCCAAGGAAGTGTGTTAATACCAGTCATAACTTCTGGATCATCATCGGCTAACTTACTCAAGCCTTCTACAACCGCTTTCTGTACAGAGTAGGGCCTAAATCCCTCATATATTTTTAGTGAGTTGCCCTCTGACAGGGCAAGCTGCTGTGCTAAATGAACTTTTTTGGACATTGAATATAGCACAGGCATAATATATTCTTCACTCTCAAGCCGTTCGTTGTATGTCTTGCCCGGATATAAGGCACGGTTTGAAATATTAGGGATATCCTTACCAGATGAAACGAATTTAGAAGAATAGGTATTAGTGTTATCATAGATAATAGATGGAATAACATCGGGAAGGTTAATAAAAGTATAATTATGTTGTAACCAACCAGCTAAATCACCTCTTTTAATAAACCACCAATCTCCCTCTTCTCTTAAAATTTCGAAAGCAGTACCTGCTTCAAATATATCAATAGTTTCAGAATCACTTTTTGGAAATTCTTTCAAATCTAAACTGATAGAAGTAAATCCTGTAGCTCCAACCACAGGTAACTCTAAATCCCCTTCGTACATTCTTGCTTGTGGCTCTTCAATTACTTCATCGGCTGAAATTTCGGAAGATTTTTCTACTTCATTCATAGCGGGAATGGACTCATTTGGTATAAAATTATCCACATTTGTTCTATCAATACAAGCTGTTAGTAAAATTATGATTATTAGCATAGCCATTATCAATATAACATTGTATTTTTTTAGCCAAATCATGATTATATATCTCCTCAATATTTAATTTATGCAAATATGAAGTACCTCAAAATATAAAGTACTAAAAGATGAGCTGGATAAAAAACATAAAATCCCCATTTAATAAGAGCTGAGCTTTTTCCTCTTTCTCCATTATATAAAGCAAGAAAAGGAATGGCCAAAAGGATACCAAAGCGAAAAGCGTAATCCATTCCTAAACTTATGCCAGGAAGAATATAAAAAACAGTCCCTATAAATGCAAAGCTAATCATCTGCATCTTAAACTGTCCCTTGTATATTCCAAAAAATAAAATCCACAATACAAGAATGTAATTCCAGTCAGCCGTCCAAGCGAGTAAACAGCACAAAGCAATAATCATAACTTTTATTAATCGAGAAATGTAAGTAGTTTGACTAATAGCTAATGCAACTAACCCCATAAACAGTCCCCATATTACACTAGTTCCCTGCCACCATTCAAGACCGAAGTACATCACAAATGGGAAGTGCGAAATTAAAGCAAAAATGAAAAGTCGTTTTAGATATTTTTGCTTATTAGAAGTATAGAAGTATCCTTCTGCAATCATATAACCTATTATGGGGGCAGCCAATCTTCCAAAACCACGAGCAAATATTGCTAGTGTAGTGTCATCAGGCACAAGCCATATTGATGCATGGTCTACAACCATCGCAATAACAGCTAGTAGTTTAAGTGCATTTGAATTTATAAACTTTGTTTTTATTGACATTCGCATACTCCGTTTCCTATTAATTTTTGTTATCTGATTTAGCATAGCCATCAAATATGGAGTTTTTATGTGTTTTAAATTTTAATAAATGATCACTTTTGATTACTTAGGAGGTTGATGATTTAAAACAAAAAAACCTCTTTAGGGCCTGCTGTAAGGAGTTTATCAAACGAAGTTGTTATAATCTGAAATTTCTCCAGACTAATTATTAATCTCTTCATCTGTTTCTAGCTATCAAACTTAAAAATATATAACCAAAAGAATTTTTTGGACACTCAGGCTCACCATTTATTTTCAATAATAAGCCCCATTGCCTTGGGAGTTCAGAAGACTTTTCAAAAAACTCTTTTTCATTTAGCGAATTAAAGAACTTACTCATCTCTTTCATGACCATCAACTTTTCTAGATGTTGGTGATCTCTATATCTATACAACTACTAATATTTTTAACAAATCTGTTTACTTCCATGTTTTTTTACAAACTCCCACATATTTCGTAACAGTAATGTAAAAAACAGCTTCGAGCGTTCGGGTTAATGGTATCCTCAAGTCCATTTTTCCAAATGGGTAAATTTGGTCACCTCCTAGTCTAATTTTTCATGTTAGTTTAATAGAGTCACTTACTTCTAGGAGGTTTATACAATGAAAAAATTAATAATCACTATTAGCGTTGCAGCATCACTTGTTTTTATTGGAGGAAATGATACAAACGCACAAATAACGACACACACCGTAGCGTCTGGAGAATTTTTGTATAAAATTGGTCAAAAATATGGAGTTTCTGTATCCGCTATTAAAAATGCAAATAATAAATCGTCATCAATGATTATGGTAGGAGAAAGGTTAACAATTCCAGAATCTATCTCTGCTTCAGAGAGGGATTTACTGGCACGTTTAGTGATGGCTGAATCAGAAGGAGAACCTTATGCTGGTAAAGTCGCTGTTGCAACCGTCGTATTAAATCGAGTTGACCATAAGGATTTTCCGAATACGGTTCGAGGAGTTATTAATGAAGTTTCAAACGGATACTACGCGTTTACACCTGTTCAAAATGGACGTATTAACCGTCCGGCTGATAATGAATCGATTCGAGCTGTTGATGAGGCTCTAGCATTTAGAGGGCAAGGATCTGGGTCACTCTTTTTCTATAATCCAAAAATTGCTACTAACCAATGGATTGCTACTCGTACCGAAACTGTTCGGATTGGAAATCATGTTTTTGCTAAATAAATTATGACATTAGAGAAGGAGCGTCAGGACACAGCATCTCCTGACGCTCAATCTTAGAATTTCCAGTACTTTGATAAAAATAAAAGATTACTTAAACCGTGGACTTAGCAAATCAACGCCCTTGTTGTAAAGCTAACCTGCTTCACCACAGAAAATAAGAGATTTATTGCTATCTCAAGGTATTTGAATAAGAAATTAATTCATATCTTTGACTTTTTCTTTGTTCTTTAAATGTTGTTCAAGTATGACAGTTGTTAAAATGGCTACTATTGCTTGATATATTAATAGGTCAGTCATTATTCCAAACTCTTCAGGTTCCCCAATGAATTTTGTGATATAGAAAGAGACGATGAAGAATGTTATGACTGTAGCAAGCCCAATCCATAGGCCTTTCCCAATTTTATTAGCAACTATTATTGCGAAAAATTTATTTAATAAAAAACCTCCATACATTATAAAACTTCCTATCATTAATGAAGTTCCTATCT
>NZ_BAUV01000087.1 GCF_000513135.1 Halalkalibacter akibai JCM 9157 | reverse complement strand
GCACAGCCGAGGAGGCTCGGCACCTCCCCGCGGAAAGCGAGTGCTGGAGCGCAATGGAACGAACATTTGTCGAGACGTAACCTATAAAAACACTAAGTATGCGAAAAACAGCCTTTAAAAAAGGAGGCTAAAAACATGAATCAGCAACTTAACACCCCTGATCTGTATCAAGTTTATAAGAACTTTTTTACTATAGGTGCAGCAGTTAACTCCAAGACACTGGAATCAGAAAAAGAGTTATTGAAAAAGCACTACAACAGCTTAACAGCAGAAAATGAAATGAAGTTTGAACTTCTTCAGCCAGAACAAGGTAACTTCAACTTTGCAAATGCCGACAAGCTTGTTGCATTTGCAAACGAAAATAATATGAAATTACGAGGACATACACTAGTTTGGCACAACCAAACGACAGAGTGGTTATTCCAAAATCCTGACGGAACACAAGTAAACCGTGAAATACTCCTGCAAAGAATGGAAGAGCACATTTCAACTGTTTTAGGTCGTTATAAAGGCCAGTTCTATAGCTGGGACGTTGTTAACGAAGCCATTTCTGATGATGATTCTGAATACCTCCGTAAGTCTAAATGGTTAGATATTATAGGAGAGGATTTTATAGCAAAGGCTTTCGAATTTGCCCATCAGGCTGACCCAAATGCCTCTCTATTTTACAACGATTACAACGAATCTCATCCCAATAAACGAGAGAGAATCTATCGTCTCGTAAAATCTCTACTAGATAAAGACGTACCTATTCACGGAGTAGGGTTACAAGCCCACTGGAACGTTCACGATCCAAGTTTAGACGATATCCGAGCTGCAATTGAACGCTATGCTTCACTAGGTGTACAGCTTCAAATTACAGAGATGGATGTTTCGATGTTTAGCTGGGATGACCGACGCGCAGACCTTACACAACCTACAGAAGAAATGCTACACCTACAAGCAGAACGATATGACCAATTCTTCCGAGTATTTAGAGAGTACAAAGAAGTTATTTCTAATGTTACATTTTGGGGTGCAAATGATTCGTATACGTGGTTAAATGATTTTCCTGTTAGAGGAAGAAAAAATTGGCCATTTGTGTTTGGTGAAAATGGTGTTCCAAAAGAGTCGTTTTGGAGAATCGCTAAATTTTAAGACTTAAACGCTAAAAACAACAAAGTACGCGATAAGAGCCTTATATTAAAAGCAATACCCTTTCTAAAACAACCAATAGAAAAACCTCAGTCACGCACCATCGCGATACTGAGGTTTTTTAAACTCACTTATTTTTTTGTAGTATCTTCTTTTATGCCTAAAATCCATGTAGCTACAAAGGCACCAGCTGCTGCGATTAACATTCCAATTAGATAGTTAATAATATTAGCAGTTCCAAACGGTGCTGCGATCGCGATCATTGGTATACCTGTTAAACCATAGGCGTTTACAATAACATTCGTGAACACAACATAAGCACCACCTAAAGCTCCACCAATAGCAGCCCCGATAAATGGTCTCATGAAACGCAAGTTAACTCCGAATATAATTGGTTCTGTAATCCCTAAGAAAGCTGAGAAAGAAGCCGGAATGGCAATTTCTTTTACCTTTGGATTTTTCGTAAGGAAGAAAACAGCAAGACCTGCTCCCCCCTGTGCAACGTTTGCCATTGCCCAGATTGGCAATAAGAAGTTCACACCTAAATCGGCGATTAAAGCAGCCTCAATTGCATGGAAGCTATGATGTACACCTGTAATAACAATCGTTGAATAAAGCCCACCAAAAATTAAACCTGCGAATATACCAGCAGTACTATATATAAAATCAAGGCTCCATGTTAAACCATTTCCTACCCATGTTCCAAGTGGACCAATGAATAACATGGCAATAAAAGCTGTTAAAATTACTGTTACAAAAGGAACAACCAAAAGGTCAATTGCGTTAGGAATAATTTTTCGTAGCCCTTTTTCAATTTTACTCATAATATAGACAACTAAAAGGATTGGAATAACCGTTCCTTGATAACCAAGAAGCTCAACATTCATACCTAGAAATGAAACAGACTCTGGAACGGCATCCGTTAACGTCCAAGGATTTAACAAAACAGGATGAGTCATAATCCCACCAAGAACAGCTCCTAAATAAGGATTCGCTCCAAATTCCTTTGCGGCACTAAAACCTATTAAGATAGGCAAAATAATGAAGGCTGCACTTGAGAACATATCCAAAAATAAGATCCAAGGACTATCTGATGCCACCCATTCAAACGCTGTCATCATCCCAAGAAGTCCCATTAACAACCCACTTGCTACAATCGCAGGAATGATTGGAACAAAAATATTAGACAAGGTTCTAGCAATACGCGCAAGAGGATTCATCTTCTTTTTCGCTGCCTCGGCATGATCTACTTGTTTTTCGCCACCATCAGTATCTTTTGTTCCAAGACCTGTTTCCGCAGCAAATTCAGCATACACTTTATTGACAAGACCTGTTCCAAAGATAACTTGGAATTGACCAGATGCACTAAAAACTCCTTTTACTCCGTCTAATTCTTCTATTTCTTGTTTATTTGGTTGATCATCATCTTGTAAAACAATACGTAAACGTGTCGCACAATGTGTGGCACTAATAATATTGTCTTTTCCTCCTAATAGCCTAGTCAGTTCACTGGCCACTTTCTTTGTATCCATCTTCTTTCCCCCTAATTCTCAGCTGTGTTTTATCGTTTTTTATGGGATTCTTATTAACATCTTTTAAACAACAGAAAAAAGACCTAAAACATAACCACTAATGAGCGTCTTAGATAGACGTCTCCCTATGGCTACATTTTAGGTCTTGCCTGCTTAATCAGTAACAATCCCACTTATTTGTGTTCACGCTTACAGTTTACCTGTTACCCACTCATGCGTCAACTTATTTTTAAAATTCCCACTTGGTAATTTCATCTAAACCAATCCTCTAACCAATCCAATGATAAAGCGCGGCAAGTAAAGAAAGATCTCAATAAGAAAACCAAATAAGTCGATAAACCATAATTCTTTATCTTTTTTCTTATCTTTCAATTAAGTGCCTCCTTTCCAAAGTTCCACAAGTAAATACACATGTTTAGTAATATTTTGATAGAAACTCAATAATTTCTTTGTTCATATTAACTATGTGGGCTTCTGAAGGAAAATGTCCCATATCGTAAGCTTTAAGTTCAGTTAAATTAGATATAATTCCTTTTGCTACTTTACTTAGTTTACTTTCTGGGAAGAAAATATCTTTCGTACCCGCAATGATTAGTGTAGGTGCGTTATAATTTTCTAATTCGTTTCTCGTCGTTAACTTAGGCATATCTTGTTCAAGTTTAGTATATGTAAAAACATCACCAATAATAGTTTTGTCTATATCTTTCATACTATTATCAGACATGATATTAGCAATCCTATTTAGATATTTATCTGATGAAGTAGTATGAAACAACATTAAAGGTAGTAATATGTCCTTGATCATTTTCATTTTAGAGCCTAAACGGATTCCTGCTGGTGATACTAAGATAGAGCAGTCAATTTTATTTGGCATAAATGTAGCTAACCTTAGAATAATCCCAGCCCCATAGGATGGACCAATGAATGCACACCTTTCAATATCAAAATGATTCATTAATTCTTCTATCCATTGAGGAAAGCTATGATCCTTTGCTGAAATTCTAGCTTCATCACTGTACCCAGGATGACCAATAGTATCTGGTGCATAAATTCTATAATGATCAACTAATGACGAAAACCAAGATAAAGTCATGGGGTTTATACAATTTCCGCCTTGAAAAATAAAAATAGGCTTTCCTTCTACTGGACCTGCTACAAGAATATGTGTCTTACCAAATCTTGTATCAACATATTTCCGTTCAACATTAAAATTAAAAGTTTTTATATAGTTTTCATAATGTTGAGTAATAATTTCCTTTGCAACTTCACTTTTATAAATAGTTCCTTTCCCCAAACTAGCACCCCCATTTTAATAAAAGTGTCTATCATTAACATAGTTGAATTTTTCTCAAGAAAAAAACATACACAAATTGGATCAAAATGTTAGTTGCTGCTTAGATTCTCTCTCTAATCCATCAGCTTCACTACTTTTACTGGCGTCGTTTGAGCAGGAATGCTTCTTGTTGATATCGTATAAAATACCACTAACTCTTTATTTATTAAATCAGCTTCTTGAATCTCTTCATCTCTTTCATTCACAACAATCGTTTGCTCATCAATATGTAGCTTTAATTTAAAATCATCACTAATTAAATTAGAATCAAATTTTGCTACTTTTACTTGGTGAGATTCTTTATTTTTAACTATGATCAGATCTGGTGTGATCGAAGCAGGATAGATCATTGGCATCGGCTTATTTTGATCATAATAGACATCCACATCCATACCAGTTGTAAATTCTTCTTTTATTAGAAAATTACCAGTCGAATCCATAACCAAAACCTCATCTGATAACGGAAAAATCATCTCATTTCCATCTTCATTCACTACGCGAATAGAAACTGTTTCCGTTTCTACCTTCTCCACTTTTCCGGTAAATTGGATGTATTTTGAAGCTTGTTGCACTTCTTCAACTGTCTCCAACTCTTGCCCTTGTGCCATTACCATATATCCTCCAAACGACAGAATCATTATTGCTAAAATTCCAGGCAAACTTTTTTTGTTCATTACTATCTCTCCTTCTTTCAAGCTCTTATACAAATGAAACGCAGTAAAACGCATTTAAGTTTCAAATACGAAAAAACCCACACATAAGTGTAGGTTCCATTTTACAGTTTCCAAGCTTTTAGTAAAACTCTCACGTTTTTCTCTGCTGCAAAAGTTATGTTTTGTTGATCATGATCCGGATAGATCCGAGCAGTGAATACCTCTTCTCCATCGTTCACAAAGAGTTCAATTGAAGATGTATCCAGAAAAATCCTTAAGTTCTTCACTTGTTCTAAATCACAAAAACGCTCTTCCACCGTTTGGCCATCTACAAAACTAACCCGATCAAGCTTCAGTTGTTTCGTTGCTGGATCATAAGAAATAGACCCATTTTCCCGAAATCGAATGGTCACAAGTTCTGTCATTTCTTCCAGTGGTTCAAAGTAAATTTCTAGCGAGGTGCCGTCTATTCCGTCAAAAGATTTCGGCTCAGATGCAAGTTCTACTTCACTATAAGCTACTTCTTCGTTTCTCAATCTTTTTAATTCCTCAACCGGTCGTTGATAAAGCTTTCCGTCAACTAGCTTTAATTCTCTTGGAATCGTCATAGCATGAACCCACTTATGTTCAATGGTTGGGTGAGCATCCTCACGTTCCTCAGGCATCCCCATCCATCCAATTAAAATTCTACGACCATTTTCGTCGATTGTCGTTTGAGGCGCATAAAACTCAAAGCCTCGATCTAGCTCAACAAAAGAGCCATGGTCAAACTGAACTTGATTATAATCTAACTTTCCAAGAACATAACCAGCTTGATATAAATTTTGATAATGTATTCCACTCGGTTCAAGTCCTTGTGGTGAAAAAATCATCACATCCTGTCCGCCTAACTCAAACAAATCAGGACATTCCCACATATATCCGAAATCTCCCAAAGGACCCATGTGAGCTCCCGCAATAGCACCTAGATGTTCCCATTCTACTAAATTGTTTGAACGGAACAACACGGCTTTTCCAGTAAGATCTTTACTTTGCGCACCAATGATAAGATAAAAAGTATCATCATGCTTCCAAACTTTTGGATCACGAAAATGAGCCGTATATCCCTCAGGTAATTCAATCACAACGCCCTTTTTCTCAAATGTATACCCGTCTTCTGAAACGGCCATAACTTGATAAGTTTCCCTGTTGTTCTGTTTGTCTTTTACATTACCCGTATAAAACACATACAATTTCTGATCATGTTCAATCGCACTACCTGAATAACAGCCATTTTTGTCAAACCAGTCACTCGGTGTAAGCGCAATGTCATGGTGTTTCCACTTCACTAAATCGGTTGATGAATAATGCCCCCAAAACTTCGCACCGTGATCAGTCTTAAACGGATTCCATTGATAAAACAAATGATAAACCCCATTAAACTGTATAAAGCCATTTGGATCATTTAACAAACCCACAGGAGGCATCACATGATAATTTAAGCGGTATTGGTCTGATTCAACGACCTCTTTATGTACTTCTACTTCTTTATATGCTCGGTTTCTTAATGATTGATCAAGATCTGACATATCCGTCTCCTTTTTCATTGTACTCTAGAGAAATCTTATCTTATGACATCTTTAAGCGCAAATAGAAGTTATCTAATCGTCCGTTGATGCTTGTTTAAGACAGCTTCTAACCCGTCTAAAGTAAGTTTGCTTGTTGACTCCACGTAGTAATCAGCATTTTTCATAAAAGGTTCTATTCCAATTCCTACTGAAAACATTTCCGTCTGAAGAATAGCGGTTAATCCCGCTTCACCGTCTTCTAACGCAATACATTCAGCCGGAGCAACACCTACGATATCTGCAGCCTTCAAAAAGATCTCTGGATCTGGTTTTCCTCGTTTTAAAGTCGTAACATCCACAACACCTTGAAAGAAGCTTAACAGTTCTAATTTGGATAAAACAAAGCTTGCGTTTTGACTAGCAGACGCAATCACCATCGGAATTTTATGGTTTGCTAGTTCTTGAATAAATTCTCGAATGCCTGGTTGGGCATCTCTTGGTGTTAACTGTGAGATCAACTCGCGGTAATGGTAATTTTTTTTGTTACAAATCTCATCAACCTCATCCTCTGTAAATGTAGATGAGGATGCCTCAATCATCGCCTCTACCGTTTTACGGCGACTCAGTCCTTGCAAAGATTGATTCCACTCTCTACTAAATGAGATATTAAGAGTTTTCGCTAAACGAAGATTCGTTTCATATTGAATGGGAACCGTATTAGAAATGACTCCATCCATGTCAAATATAACAGCTTTCATCTGTTTCATGCTTGTCCTCCTTCATTTTATTTAGTTAACCGAAAAGTTTGATAGGCAGCGTCTGTTAATTTGTGTAAAATAAAGCTAGCTCACTGGGAGAGGAAGAGAAACATGCAACAATCAGATCATCAAGTAGGAATCGTTGCTGCCACTTGTGCCTATTTACTTTGGGGTGTCCTTCCTTTGTATTGGAAGCTCCTAGACTCTGTTTCACCAGGTGAAGTACTTGCGCATCGTGTCATTTGGTCCCTTGTTTTTATGATTGGGATTTTGGCGATACGGAAGCAGCTTTTGCCAGCTTGGACAGAATTCAAATTTATTTTTAGTCATTTTCGTTCAGCTATAGGTATCATTTTAGCATCTTGTTTTATTTCGATAAATTGGTTTATTTTCATTTGGGCTGTAAATAGTGATCGCGTAATTGAAGCTAGTTTAGGCTATTACATGAATCCCTTAATCAATGTATTGCTAGGTGTTTTGTTTTTAAAAGAAACTCTATCTCGCTGGCAGGTTGTCTCTTTTATTCTTGCATTTTGTGGGGTTGCGATCATTACCATGTATTATGGCGTCGTTCCATGGACCGCTTTAATGCTCGGCATCTCGTTTGGTCTTTATGGCCTCATCAAAAAGTTAGTTAATGCAGGCGCAATGGTTGGGTTAACTGTTGAAACGATGCTTGTAACACCGTTTGCTTTCATCTATTTATACTGGATCCACCATCAACCTGCATTCTCGAGTTCATTTAGCTTAACACAACTTGAAACAACTTTCTTACTTATTGGTGCTGGCGCAGCAACAGCTATCCCTTTACTGCTGTTTGCCATCGGTGCAAGAAGAATTTCACTTTCTTTAATTGGTTTCCTCCAATACATTGCACCGACCATTATGCTTTTACTTGGAATCTTTCTTTTTAAAGAAGCCTTTTCTGTTATTCAATTTCTAGCCTTCTTAATGATTTGGGTTGGATTAATCATCTTTACAACATCCAAAACAGAAACCTTCCAAAAACTATTTAAACCTAAGGTCCAGCAAAAACAAAAAAATGTGGTTTAAGTGTAGTTTAGATCTCTATGATTAAGCTCGTTCGGTCCTTCATCACTTTTATGAAGGACTATTTTTCTTTCAATTTCAGCCTGTTTCTGTCTTCATCCCCC
>NZ_BAUV01000088.1 GCF_000513135.1 Halalkalibacter akibai JCM 9157 | reverse complement strand
TCAAGAATGATTTTTAAATCATCCCTTGGGTCTCCACTTTTATTATCCATTTTATTACACCTCCCAGAAATTTACATTTACGTCAGGTGTTCGATAACAAGCGTTGAAATACCTTGTTACATTAACCTGCCCGTTAGTGCAAAAAGCACAACTTCGTTAATGTGCATGATTATTAGTTTATATACACTTTTGTGAGCGTCGATAATGCAAAGACAAACAGTGGTTATAATATCGTTATAATCATCATACACACTTTTACATAAAAAATGGAAGTATAAACTGATAAAAAGTGTTTCATTTTATCAAGCAAAAACTGTGTCAACTCTTTCAAGCGGTCACAGAAGGATACGGTTTCAAACCATATCCTCATATTTTTCCAAATTTATTCCCACCAACCTCTTAACCCTCCATGCCCTTACCTCTTCCCCACGCCTTTCAAGCTCTTGTATTGCCCATTCTTTTTTCCTTTCTCTAAATTGCTCAGTAGATTCTACAACACTATCAAGATATTCTTTTGTTTGCGGTAACTTATCCAACTTCTTCTCCAATAAGGCTCTTTTTCCTATAAGCGTTCCAACTCTTTTTCTTGATACTCTTGTAGGCTTCCCTTCTTTATTTAATAATTGCTGAACTTGCACTGTTACCTTCTCCAACAGTTCGTTATCTCTTTCTCCCCAATTAACACGTTCTCTTGATGTAGTATTACGTTTTGGTTTGGGAGAATTAAGATTGAACCAATCTCGATCATTTGTATAGAGCCAATAATATGTTTTAGGTTCCACTTTTCTAAGCTCTGTTTTTGATTTTTCTGGATACTGGAACTGTATTTCCTCCCATTTCCTTCTGTACAATATTAGCTTCTCCTCTGAAACAATCGATTTTCTATTTGTTACAGGAAGGTTAGATTCAGCGTATCTTTTTATTGTTTTGCCATCTGCATTCAGTCTTCTTCCCATCTCTCTTATACTCAAATTTTGCTTTATCAGCTTATTCAACTCTGCTTTCCACACATGACCAAACTCTTTTACTCTACTTATTTTGTAACGATCCTCCTTGGATTTCTCAAAGCCTCGCCTTGAATACTTAAATCCACACTCACATTCAAATAAACCTAATGGATCACTTGTTTTTTTGCAGATATCTTTGATCATCGTCTGAATAACATCTTTAAGATAATGAATGCAAGCAGGATTTAAGCAGGGCCATGGTGCATTGCCAAAGGGATGAAAAATTGAGTTCGGAGTAAAAACATCTTCTAAACTTAGTCCCAAAAAATCCATCAGCAGTAGATGGCGTATAGGGTGGTTACTTTTCCTTGGTTTTCTAACAATATAGGAAAGCCAACTTTTATCCCCATTAACAGAACTTTGTAGATGACGTAAAAATGATTCTCCATGATAATTTACAAATGCTTCTTTTAAGTGAGACTGCTGAATATTTCCATTAATATTTCTAAACCCTTTTTCCATAAGCCTACTACTGTATATTTCATGAAACCACCCTAAGGACTTATCTGGATAGCTATTATTTAAGAGTTTCTCTATATTTGTAACAAATGATTGAAATTGATTTAGTAAGTGTATATCTTCTACTTCTTTGATGTTAGTTAGATCACAATTTTGTTCAGTTGCTATTTGAATCTCATATTTATTATTTGAATCAATAGGTACAATGCTATTCATTAACCAAACATTATGGCGGATACACATTTCAATTCCTGGGGTTTGATGAAGACGATGCCAATACAATTCACCATGATTTTCTAAATCCTCTAAACTACACATAGGGCAATACTTGAAAAATTGATTTAATGTTATGGTACTACCCATAATTCCTGCCTTGTAATGGATTCTCTGTCCTTTAGGTTGTATCATACTTTGATAGATTTCATCCCTTCTACAATTAGGTAAAAAGGTAATATAAAACAAATTATGGGTATGATTATTTATCAGCTCTTTTTCCGTAATAGCACACGATTTAGGCAGTGATTTTACTAAGTTACTTATTCCTGATGGTAAATCCACTGAGACTTCTGTTTCATAATTAAATAAATCATTTAATGTTGCGACAAAGCTGATGTTTCCACTCCTCAAATGATAGCGGCCAATCAAACTATACAATGTTTCATCTGAATACGGTGTCGGAAAAAAGGAAGCCACCATGTTAGTCGCCTCCCAATAAAAAATCTTCTTTAATGTAGCCCTTATCTTTCAA
Source organism: Halalkalibacter akibai JCM 9157 (assembly GCF_000513135.1). Taxonomy (GTDB): domain Bacteria; phylum Bacillota; class Bacilli; order Bacillales; family Bacillaceae_D; genus Halalkalibacter; species Halalkalibacter akibai. The sequence continues at coordinate 5,784 of NZ_BAUV01000088.1, read as the reverse complement.
AGCTCTATAAGCTGTTAAACCATCTGACATTCCTTCTTTTACTAAAAGTCGTAAATCAAACTCTTCTTCGGTTACTTTTTCACTTTTCACTTCACCATTTGTCATAAATACAAAAACTTTTTTCACCACATCTCCAAGCTGTTTTTTTACATCCCCTTCATCAACGCACTTATCAACTGCTTTTTGAGCCTCACTCTTATCAATACCAATAATTGATAGACGTATAACCACTTCACCTTTTAACTTTTCAAGCGTTTGTTTATTACTTGCTTCTTCATATTGAATCCATTTTGCTGTTTCTTCTAATTGTATTTTAGATTGTTCATTGCTAATAAATTGATCAATATTTACAGGTGCAATGTCCCCGTATTGAGCGATTTTCTTCATATTGTTAGTTCTCAATGCAATTAACATTGGCTGAATTATTTTGAAATATTCTTTAAACACCTCATGTATTGTCCTTGTTGTAAACGTTTCTGTGCCAGAAGTAATACTTCTTACTTGAACACTGACAAATAATTTTTTTGCAATATCAATAATTCCTTGGCTAACCTCAAACATTGCATTATTTAGTTCACCCGTTAATTCAACAGGCTTTTTAATCCATTGGTATTTCCACATGCCTTTTAAAAATAAGTCCCAACTTGGTTCATCCTTTTTTAACTGATTCCAGATAACCTCTCCTTGTGTACCACTACTTCTTCTTGCTTGTCTAAATTCTGATTGTAAAATCGCTAAACTTTTATGTGTCCCTATTAGAATAACAGGTATTCCAATTGCATTTTGTAGTGTTACAAAGAAATTTAACATCTTCTCAGCTCCACCCGACCTTGCCAAACTTAGATGTTGGATCTCGTCTATCGCTAAAAACCCAATAGAACAATTTCTGGAAATTTGTGCAACGACAGGTAATAATGCTGTAGCTGATAACCTTCCACTTTTACCAAATTTCTGATAATAATTTGTATTTAGTAGTCGATCAACCTCCATAAGAAAATTCAAACATAGTCCTTTAATAGATCCATCATAGGGACATTCCAATTTCAACCATACAATTTGCGATAGTATGAAGTGTTGATTACGGTAATTTGAATGGATTATGACTTGTGGCAACAATTCAAATAACTTTGTTGTGGTGGCTGTTTTGCCCATCCCACTTGTCCCTACGATAGTAAGACCAGATGAATTATCTGTAGCGAATGAAGTGATCTCATTATTCTCGATATCTTCTCGACCTTGAAAAAAGCTACGAACAAAATCACGTTGTAACGGGTTCCGATTAATATATCCTTGTCTAATTAGTCTTGAAATTCTACTTTCCAAATCCAAATGGATTGGGAGTGGTTGATAATATTGAAAGATTCGCTGTATCAGATGAAGTCGATAGTGACTATCTAACTCCCTTTCACATGGATTGAAGTTAGGATAATTTGATAAACTTGAAATAACTTCTTCTCTTGACATAATATTTGGTAATGCCTCAGTTAATGGATTCCCCATGTATTCAAAAATTACTTGTTCCTTATATTCTGCTTGTACAATATTAACCCTATCATAGCTCCTACTCTCCATTGGTTGATGCTCCTTTTGCTTATTCCACAACAAATCAAAATCATCAAAATATGAATCTTTCGCTTCTAATACTTGATTCTTATTCATTGAGCTTTGTGATTCTTCATTTAGGTCAAACTTTTCAATATTACGTGCTTCTCCCTTCTCAAACAATCGATTATTGCGTATGTTACTAATCTGCTTTCTATTGCTATTTTCATTTGGCTTCACGTTCATTTCTGCTTCCCTTACAATCTCTTCAATTTGAACATTTAATTCAACTTTCGCCTGTAACTCACTATGTTGCTGTTCCTTGTATAGCTGTTTTTCTAATTCATTTAGAAAACGGATTTCTTCAATAGATTTGCCTAAGTAACGTGATTGATGATTTAGCAGATATGCAGGTTCATATCCCTTAGCACCGATTTCTCGTATATATATTTTTGATACATCTCTCGGATCATATGAAACTGTAACTTTCCAGCTACCATTATTTCTTGCTCTTTGAAACCAATGCTCTTGATGTGCCGTATCGCAACTGTAATACATCCCCATGAACTTAATTCCAGAATAAGTAACCGTACAGTCTTTTATTGGCATCATATTTAATAACACTTTTTCGTAATCCAGAGCTTTTAATCTTCCAGAACGATTTTTTATGCCCCAATTCCATAAATCAAGAGGAATTGCGTTTACTTGATCTTCTATCATCATTACCTCTCTATTATAATTTTTTAAGTAGTGTTGATTATTGTGATACAAAATGCACCTGATGATAATGGCAGTAAATTGCTTTAAATTTAACTTTGCATCTAACCTGTAATCTCTCGCTCCCCTTGAACGAAAATCAACATCTATTGTTCCTGGAATTATCATTTTTACATAGTCATTTGTTGTTCTAAAATGACGTTCAAGTATCCCTTTAAGATCACCACGATAACTGGTTGTATTTTCCACTCTAATGCCAAGCTCCGAAATCATCGCTTCTGCTTTTTTAGAAAATAATTCTCCACGATCGCCTAAAATGCACTCAGGTAAATGATGAACAGACCATTCTTCTTCTGTTATTTCAATACCATACTTCTTGCAATAATCAACTTTATCTTCTGCTACATTAGCAATGGCCATCATTATAGATACCCATGACGTTTCCAACCCAATATAAACTCCTGTAACTAATCTGGAAAATACATCTTGGACATAATATAGGCAAGGTCTTCCAATAATAGAGCCATCATATTCAGAGATTAAATAGACATCAAAAGAAGTTCCATCAATTTGATACTTAGAACCTGGCCCCATCACTTCACTCATTGACGAGCCTAATACAGCTCGATTATTTAATTCATATTTCTTAGAGCCATATCTTTTCGAGATCTCTCTCTTAATGTTGTTTTCTTTCTTATAAAAGTAGCGAAACTGTTCAAGAGTCGGAACTCTATCATCAATAACAGGTATTACAACCCCATTCTTCTCTTTAATATCCTTTGAAAAATACTCCTTAACCATTTGTTCGTATGCGAATTTCAAGGTAGGTTTACCCTTTACGTAGTAATACTTATTTAATGCCCACCTGAAAATTTTCTTTGTTTCTTCTGTTACAACAAATCCTCTTATAGCAACCTCACCACTGCTGTCTAACTTTGTTGTATAATATCTTTCTTTACCCTTTGCACCACAATTAGCAAATTTTCCATAAAGAGCTGATTTCGTTTTACCGTTCTTCCAAAATTGCTTTAAGTATCTACTTACTGTCCTTTCACTTATGTTAAATTTCGCACTCGCCTCTCTTATCAATAACCGCCTTTGTTTTGCGATAAAAATTTTAGGTTCATTATCCGGAAAGGCAATCATTTGAATGACTTCCCATGCTCGCTCTTGGTATTCTTGACCTTTTTTTGACATGACCGCTAAGGTCATATTTTCATCCATCTGAGTTTCTAAAGTAATCGTCTTCTGTTCAATTCCTTCTATTATATATTCCAAATTACGTCCTTCTGGATATGAATTAGCATCTAAAATAACTACATAACAGTAATCCAAAGTTTGACTGATCCAAAGTATCCTTTCACACTTTCCATTTTCTTGATATTTGATTACATCATTCACAGCAAGCAACATACGACCACCATCTTTATTCAGAATCTATAAACAGCGAATCTGTTGTTGAATCCAGATCAATTTCTCTATACAAATCTACATTTACCCTTCTCTTAGCAAGGAGATGCTTAAACAACAATAATCCTGTCCCCGTTTCAAACTGATAGTCTTGGTCAAATTGATCGAATACATTTCGTAATCTATTTGATCCATCTTTTAACCGTTCTATTAGAAGTTTTCCATATGCAGAGGTTTGCTCTTGCATAAAGCCATAATTTGATAAGTCATAAGCGGGGTGAATCCATTCAAGATTTTTACAATATTGCTCTGGAATTTCTATTTCAGTAATTATTCCGTAGTCAATCCCCTTATAATTCCAATATCTTCTCTGAATTTCATAGCTTTCTATTACACTATTTTTTTCAAGCTCTCTTGATAATTTCACACTTCTTGCTATGAACCTTTCCTTCCCATCTTCCTTTAGCACAATTAAGAATGTAGTAGTAATAATATGAGGCAAACTTGTCTTTTTATCGATAAGTCTGGTTTTCATTTTCGGATCTAAAAGACCATCTATTTCAAGCAAATCTAATAAAGGGTAATGCTCTCTGATATCAATTACATTGTTTTCATATTCATACATATAAAACACCTTCTTCTGCATATCCGAAAGAAAGTGATGGATTCTCCCTACCTTATTTCCCTGTATCCTTGCTACCCTACCTTTCCCTGATATATCATTTACGTTTAGCCAAGGTTTATAAATAGAACCTTCACCTTTTCCCCTTCCCTCTTTCAAAAATCTACTTAATCTGGCATCTGACCAATCATATTGAAATTTTGCCATCTACTTTTTCCTTCCTTTTATTAAACAAATAAAATAGCCACGTTTCATATAGGCAACACCCTCTGTTTTTTTTTGAGGTTTGTTTCCCTATGAAATCGTGGCTTTTTTTCTACCATGATTATTCTTTTCTTCAATCTGCTTCACTTTACGATAAAATGACGTTCGAGAAATATCTAACTTCTTATATGTCTCAACAGCAGTTTGTTTTCCATCTTTCCATCGCTTGTATTCTTTCATAAAAGATTCATCAATTGTTATAGGCGGACGCCCAAATAGAATTCCTTTCTCCTTGGCTATGGCAATGCCTTCCATTTGTCGTTGCTTAATACTTTCTCTCTCCAATTGGTATAATGCACCAAAAATTGTGCAGATAAATCTTCCTTGGGCAGTGGCAGTATCAATAGACTCTTTTAAACTAACTACTTCAATTCTTCGTTCTGTTAAATCATTTACGATTTCTAAGAAGTCTTTCGTGTTACGTGCTAATCTTGAAATCGATTCTATCACTAATGTATCTCCTTCACGAATAAAATTTATCATTTCTTTTAGCTGAGGTCTATCCTTATCTTTACCACTTATCTTCTCTACAAAAATTTTTTCAACTTTTTGTTCTTCCAAAGCAACTAATTGTCGATCCAAATTTTGGGTTTGGGAAGAAACTCTACAATATCCAATTTTTATAACAATCCACCCCTTTACGAATGTATGTTTGTACACAACCATTATAATACATTCCAAAAAGTGTGAGAAGGGCCTGTAACATTCCAAATATGTTTTTGAGACTTTTTGGTACAGATTTTTCAATTACTCTCAAAACCCCTACAATTTGTGTCATAAGTTGTACCTAAAATTGACAATTCTCTAATTAAAGACTGCCATTTTTTTAATAATAAAAATAGTTTGACTTTGACTATATTTGACCATTATAATTACAATATATTACATAAGAGGTGATACTCGTGAATCGACATTTAGTGACAGTTAAGAAAATTCAGGATTTAGAAAATGATGATTACAACGTATTAATTGAAGGATACGACGCAGAGCAAGAGCGTGACTTCAATGAAATTGTAACTGTTCAACAGGGTGGCTTTCTCAGGGGAGCGTGTCTTGATCCTAAAAAAACACCATTATCCAAGGGATGTATCTCTTTGATACGAATTGTAGTGTTAGATGCTATCCATAAGAGAAATATGGATAAGTAAAAAAGTTGGGGGCATTGTTAGTGGAAAACAATAGTGGCTTTTTTTGATTACCTTTTGGGGAGAAGGTCAAAAGATTTTTTT
>NZ_BAUV01000089.1 GCF_000513135.1 Halalkalibacter akibai JCM 9157 | reverse complement strand
AATGAAAAACGGACTAAGAACGTAAGTATCTTTTAGTGGTCTCTTAAGTAAATTCTATCATTTATACTCTTGGTTGTTCCACTTAGCCATTTTTTATAGCTTGATCTAGATCTTTCAAAATATCATCAATATTCTCTGTACCAATTGATAACCTAATCAGACCAGGAGTTACTCCAGCTGCTAGTTGTTCCTGTGCTGATAACTGTTGGTGAGTTGTACTTGCAGGGTGAATAATTAATGACTTGGAATCACCGACGTTCGCTAGGTGCGAAAATAATTGAACAGACTGGATCAACTTCTTACCAGCTTCCATTCCACCTTTGATCTCAAACGTTAGAATAGCTCCCTGTCCATTAGGTAGGTATTTCTTTGCTAAATGGTAAGAAGGGTGACTTTCTAAGCCTGGATAGCTTACCCATTCTACGCTCTCATGGCTTTCTAAATATTGAGCAACTTTGATCGCATTCGAACTATGACGTTCCATTCTTAAATGAAGCGTTTCCAATCCTTGTAATAATAAAAAGGAGTTAAAAGGAGAAATAGCTGCTCCTAAATCTCGTAATAACTGGACTCTTGCCTTAATAATATATGCAATTGGCCCAACCGCTCCGTATAAACCACACCATGATAGCTTGGATCTGGTGTCGTCAACCCAGGATATTTGCTAGTGGAACTCCAGTCAAACTTTCCACTGTCTACAATAACTCCTCCTATTGAAGTACCGTGGCCTCCAATAAATTTAGTTGCAGAATGGACAACGATATCAGCTCCATGTTTAAGTGGTTGCAATAAATACGGACTAGGAAATGTGTTATCTACGATTAACGGAATCTGGTGATCATGTGCCACTTGTGCAACAGCTTCAATATCTAAAATATCACCTTTCGGATTCCCGATTGTTTCCGCATAGATGGCTTTTGTTTTTTCAGTTATTGCTTCTGTGAAATTATTGGGATCTTCAGGGTTTACAAATTTAACGTTAATCCCAAGCTTTGGGAGAGTAGTAGAAAAAAGATTGTACGTACCTCCATACAAACTAGACGCTGCGACAATTTCGTCCCCGGCCTCAGCAATATTCAAGATCGAATAAGTAATGGCCGCTTGTCCAGAAGCAGTCGCTAACGCAGCCGCTCCACCTTCTAAAGCCGCCACTCGTTTCTCGAACACGTCCGTTGTTGGATTCATTAGTCTAGTATAAATATTCCCAAACTCTTTTAAAGAAAATAGATTAGCAGCATGCTTAGTGTCTTTGAAGCCATAAGAGGTTGTTTGATAAAGAGGTACGGCACGCGAAAGTGTTGTTGGATCGAGCTCCTGACCTGCATGAATTGCCAGTGTTTCCAAATTTACAAACTGATCTGATGACATCTACATCTCTCCCTATTTCATTATATTTCCATCTTTTAAACTTATAGTATGGAATAGCGAGAGTGTTGTCAATTTATTTCTGAATATTCACATGATTATATTTTTGTTAGAGGAATAAATGCCTTATTCGTTTTATGGAGCTCGGCATTCGCAATCTGTAGGGAAATGTTGAACCTCCTCGGCTTTGCCTGTGAGGTTCTCTCCCTTCCTATCCTATCCTACATGAGGCCACTGAATAATGAACTCTAAATAATGAGTTAACCGTTACATAGCCTTATTTTGTAATTATTGATTTTACTCTTCCAACTTGACCGTCTGTTAAACGCACCTTTATTCCATGTGGATGGTTTGCAGAATTTGTCAGAATATCTTTTACTATTCCTCTAGTTAATTTACCACTCCGTTGATCTTGTTTTAAGACAATGTCGACTTCTATGCCTGCTTGAATATTAGAACGTACCGAACCTTGATTACTCATGTTTAAGTCTCCTTATTAAGGGGCTGTGACAAAACAAAAGTGTTTAAATGAGCATGCGAACGATGCAGAGCCATAGCGGAAGAAATATACGTAGACTCCTGCGGGATCAAAAGGCAAGGGTGAGACCCCGTAGTGCGTAAGCACGAGGAGGCTCACCAGCCGCCCGCGGAAAGCGAAGTATATTTCCGGAGCGATTGCTACGCTGAAACCAGCTTTACGTTCGTCTTTCTAGTTATTAAAAATAAACCTTTTATGTCTCAGCCTCATTCTTCTACCTCTATTATATATGAAAAGGTATGAACAACTCCATCAACTTTAAATTCTGACCAAACTTTATACATCCCCGCATTTTCAAAAAAGGCGTGAAATACGGTTTGATCAGTTGTCTGAGGGTGAACATGAATAAAATTAGTAAGCTGTTCATCGACAATAACGACATGACCTAGGGCTCCCAAATAAGGCTCTGGCGTTGCATTTGTCAGATCAAATATTAGAGGTACCGTTTCCCCCGCCTTGATATCATCGTGGTTTAACTCAACTATAATCCCATCCACTTCTTTTACGTTCGTTCCCTCATTAGTAAGATGTGCATGCTGATGCGTAGCCTCCGCATTGAGATTTAATTCAATAGGCTCTGGTTGATATGGACTGTTAATAGGCTTTATATCAACAAACAGTTGATAAAGATCCGGTTCAAGCGCATATTCAACATAAAATGTTCCATCATCTAATTGTTCAGGATGTAGATGGATGAATGTATCTAATTGCTCATTTATCACAATAAGATGCATCCATTTCTCGTGTGTAAGCATTAATTCTGGCATGTTTCCATCTTCATCTGCTAATGATATGGCCAGGGCTGTGTCTGTGTAAATTACCTCAATGTCTATTGTCGGCTTAACAGAATTTTCGTTCGCATCATGAGAATGTTCATCGTGACTAGAATGATCAGAATGAGGGGAGCTATGATCTGCTCCCTCTTCTCCCTGAAAAATATAATAGGCTCCGATGACAGCGAATAAGATTACAAACGCTGATACGACCCAGTTTCTTACCGTTTTTGTCATGATTCCGTCACCGATCCTTTCACTTCAAATTTCGTCTTTTGAAGTCTTAAAGCATTTAACACGACTGAAACGGAGCTAAAAGCCATCGCAGCGCCTGCTACCCACGGAGCAAGTAATCCAACTGCAGCAATCGGGATCCCGATGGAGTTATAAACGAAAGCAAAAAATAAATTTTGTTTAATATTAACCATCGTTTTTCGACTCATGATGATAGCATCCGCTACATTGTTCAAATCCCCACGCATTAACGTAATGTCGGCTGCTTCAATTGCGACGTCTGTTCCTGTACCGATGGCCATACCAATATCAGCAACTGCAAGAGCTGGCGCATCATTTAATCCGTCTCCGACCATAGCAACCTTCTTTCCTTCTTGTTGCAGTTGTGTAATAATGTCACTTTTTTGTTCAGGAACAACTTCACTGACCACTTTCTCAATCCCTACTTGCTTAGCAATTTCTTCGGCGGTTCGCTTGTTGTCACCTGTTAGCATAATCACTTCTAGACCGAGCTTTCGTAACCTCTCTACCGCTTGTTTTGAAGTCGGTTTAATCGTATCTGCTACAGCTACTAATCCTTCATAGCTACCATCAATAGAGATCAGCATCGCTGTTTTACCTTCTGACTCTAGTGAACGCATTTTTTCTAGGGCATGATCAAATGAAACTCCAGCTTCTTCTTGAAGCTTTCTTGTACCAATTAATAAACGCTTCCCTTGAACGACTGCTTGAACACCGTGTCCAGGAATAGCCTCAAATTGTTCGACTGTAAGCAGTGAAATCTCCATCTCTTCAGCATACGTAACTACAGCTTGAGCTAATGGATGCTCAGACTTTTGTTCAACTGACGCTACTAGTTGTAGCAGTGTGTTTTTTTCGATGTTACCCTCAGAAATAAAATCAGTTGTCGTTGGTTCCCCTTTTGTTATGGTCCCCGTTTTATCAAGAACAACCGTTTGGATGTTCCCTGTATTCTCTAAATGTTCTCCACCTTTAAAAAGCAAACCTAATTCTGCTGCACGACCCGAACCTGCCATAATAGATGTGGGTGTTGCTAACCCTAAAGCACAAGGGCAGGCTATTACTAAAATTGATATCGTTGGAATAAGGGCTGCTCCAACATTTCCTGGTGTAACAAAGAAATACCAGATAATAAAAGAAAGAACTGCGATAACGACAACAATTGGAACAAATATACCAGATACTTTATCTGTCATCCGTTGAATGTTTGCCTTTGATCCTTGTGCGTTCTCAACAATTTTAATGATCTGTGATAAAGCCGTGTCTTTCCCTACCTTTTTTGCCACCATCGTGATTGACCCATTTTTATTGATGGTTGATCCAATTACAGCGTCATCTACTCCTTTGTCAACCGGAATACTTTCACCTGTAATCATTGATTCATCAACTGCAGAGTGTCCTTCGATGACGATCCCATCAACAGGTATTTTTTCACCAGGTTTAACAAAGAGATGATCGTCAACCTTAACCTCTTCAAGAGGAACAGAAATCATTTGCCCATTACGAATAACCGTAGCCGTTTTCACTTGCAAATCAAGTAATTTTTGAATGGCCTGACTTGTTTTTCCTTTTGCTCGAGCTTCAAAAAGCTTTCCTAATACAATTAAAGTAATAATCACTGCAGATGTTTCAAAATACAAATCTGGCATTGTAATTCCAAGTTGCATCGCTTCAATACCAAGATAAATACTATAAACATACGCAGCTGTTGTACCAAGAGCAACAAGCACATCCATATTGGCACTTTTATTTCTAAGTGCCTTATATGCTCCAACGTAAAATTGCGCTCCGACAATAAACTGTACAGGGGTTGCTAAAGCTAACTGAACCCAGGGATTCATAAACATATCAGGCATCCAAATAAAAGCCGTAAACTCAAAATGTGTAACCATGGCCCAAACCAAAGGTAGTGTCAAAATCAAAGCAAATAGAAACTTTCCTAATTGTTTCTCTGCTTCTTGTTCTTTTGCGTTCTTTTGATCAAATGTATCGGCTTTCTCTTTTAATCCAAATCCAATTTTCTCTACCTCAGCTCTCATACTTGGGACATCTACTGCGCCGTCCAAATAATAAACAGAAGCTGTTTCAAGCGCCAAATTAACTGTCGCTTCCTGAATTCCCAGCATTCGATTTAACTTTTTTTCAATCCGATTGGCACAAGCTGCACAAGTCATACCCGTCACGTTAAAATCAACGTGTAATTGTCTAACGTGGTATCCTAATTTCTCTACTTTTTCCGTTACTTGTTCTACTGTTACTTCTTCTGGGTTAAAACGAATGGTAGCTTTTTCTGTTGCTAGATTCACATTCGCCTCTTCAATACCTGACATCCTAGCAATTCCTTTTTCAACTCTTGTTGAACAAGCTGCACAAGTCATACCAGAAATCGCAAATGTAAGTTCTCTTTCTTTTGCCATTAGAAACTCCCCCTAATTAACCATTACCCCCTAATATATATGATAGATAAGAAAACGTGCCAAAATGGCACGTTTTAAACAACATCATACCCTTGCTCTTCTATTTCTTCTTTAATAGCTTCTAGTGCAATTAATTTGTTATCGAAAGAAACTTCTACTGTTCCATTTGCAAGATCAACTGCAACAGACTTTACTCCGTTAAGTTTTCCTACGCTTCCTTCAACAGCTGATACACAATGATTACAAGACATTCCCTTTACTTGTAGTACTTCTTTTTCAAAAGCGGTTGTTTCCATGTCGTCATCACCTTTTCTTATTTGTCATCTCCATCTTACCATACTCCCCTAGGTAGGCAACGAACAAAAAAGTAATCTTATGTTTTCGTTAATCGCTCCACTACGTCCATAAGTTCAGCGATAGCCTCTTCTCCGTTTCCTCTTTGAATCGCACCTGCTACACAGTGCTTTGTATGATTTTCCATCAGCTGTAAACTAACTTTTTTCATCGCTGCGTTAATAGCTGAAATTTGAATTAAAATATCTACACAGTAGCGGTCTGATTCTACCATGTTTTGAATCCCGCGGACTTGCCCTTCAATTCGTTTTAACCGATTAACGATCTGTTCTTTATCACGTGAATTTCGATGATCTGCCATTTTCAATTCAATTTCTTTACCCATCGGCAAGTCTCCTCTCATTTTTTTGTCTATGCAATTACTATCATACAAAAAGGAATGATTGTCAATGTATGTGGTAAGCAAGTACTGAATGAAAGTGAGAATTTGGATTCATTTGCTCTTCCGGAATTAATGACCCTATCTTTTCAAGTGCTAAAAAGATAAATAACACAAGCAATAAAGCTAAAAGCGGATTTTTTATAAATTGAATAATATTCGAGTTCGTTTTAAGATCAAACAACCTAAGAAGAAACAACAACACAATTAAACTAATCATAAATAAAAATTTTAATAAAGAATCTTCTTGTCCAACCGTCGCCATTTCTCCTACCATTGCTCCCATCATCCCGCCCATTAATCCGGCAAGCATACCTTCTAATAAGGTAATTAAGTGAGCTGGCATCCCAAGAAAAGCACCGATTGTCATCCCAATCACCATTCCTAGTATTGTTGATTGAACGAAGTCACCTCTGAGTAAAATTCCCATTATTGTCCCAAAGAGTAACCCTGCCATCATCCCACCAGCCATAGCCGTCATCATCACACTCATTTTATCTCCTTGACGATTACCGACAATCACGACATAATAGCAAACAAATAGGATTGTTGCTGCAATAAAAAAAAGTAATAAACCTGTTGTCATCTTTCCCCTCCCATCCCCTTTGATAAAGCATATTTATGTGGTGAAGGGATTAGTACAAGTTCGTTGACATTGAAAGGAGCCTAAGATGAAAATTATTGATATATCTCAGACATTGAGCAATAACACTCCCGTTTGGCCTGGTGATACTCCTTTTTCCTTTAAATTGAATTGGACGAAAGAAGAAAGTGGTTCGGTTAACGTCGGAACGTTTACAATGAGCGCACACACAGGTACTCATATTGATGCTCCATATCATTTCTCAAATGACGGTAGTCGTGTTTCGCAATTACCACTAAATTCCTATATAGGAACAGCTTTAGTTGTCGATGTAAGAAGCACATCATCTATTTCACTTCAGACGATCTCTGATATAGAATTCAACAAAATTGAAATGATTCTATTTAAAACAAATTCCTGGGTTGACCAGACTAAATTCCCAGAAAGTATTACTTTTCTAGAAGCAGAAATCGCACCGTTTTTAAAAGCTAATGGCATCCGTTTAGTAGGTGTTGATGTTCCATCAGTAGACCCACTCGACAGCAAGACGTTAGACGCTCATCATGCATTACATAAAAATGATATAGCTATTTTAGAAGGTTTAGTTTTAACTGATGTTCAACCTGGTTGCTATGAATTAATTGCATTGCCATTAAAAATAGAAGGTGCTGACGGTTGTCCGGTGAGAGCTGTACTAATTGAGCGCTAGTGAGTTTGTTAATGGTTGTTCGGATTTCTGTACACTTTTAGGGCGTAATGAAAACCTTTTCTGGTTTTTATGAACCTCCAAAAGGTCTTCATGGCTTTTATGAAGACCTTTTCTTGAATTAATGCGCTTCATTTCGGTCTTCATCAACCTTATGAAGACCTTTTCTTGAACTAATGCGCTTCATTCCGGTCTTCATCAACCTCATGAAGACCTTTTCTTGAATTAATGCGCTTCATTTCGGTCTTCATCAACCTTATGAAGACCTTTTCTTGAACTATTGAGG
>NZ_BAUV01000090.1 GCF_000513135.1 Halalkalibacter akibai JCM 9157 | reverse complement strand
CTTCAATAAGAGAAAGGCGATAACCTTTATTAAGCTATCGCCCCCGTTACTTTAATATGAGCTATTAGTTTTGATAGCAAGTTTCATACTCATCTTTCATTAGCCAACTTTGACAAGCTAAACCTCTATCGTGATAAATCTCTTTTTCAATATCCAATTGAATACTTCTATTTGAGCTTGGGTACTCTGGTTCTTCATTTAAAATATATAATGTATTTTCATCTTGCCATTTCATAGAAAAGTTACTTTTCGCATCACTATAATAAACAGTCTTAATCTTATTATCATCCTCATGATAAGTAATTTCTACCCATAAATTAACTCCACCAGCGGCACCACCATATGTCGTATAATAGGCATTAGCAGTATATATTCCTGTTGGAGAATTCACTGGTCCTTTATAAAATTCACCATCATTATTATTGAATGTAAAAAAATATTTATTATATCCAACTTGTGTTGTAACCACAACAATTCCTATCAACGTTGCAATCAACAGTTTCTTAGGAAATGGTTTCTTTTTAATAAAGAAGAGAAATAAGTTAAGACAAAAAACACAAAATACGACAACTGTAACGAACAAAATGAAAAGTCCAAATAAGTTTAAAAAAACAATCATAGTTCCTCCTTTGTTTCTTTCAGTAACCTGCTTCGTTAGTTGAAAAGTATTTATCCATCTTAATAACTCACCTGTTACTTTGATTACAAGATTTACATATAACTACAAACACTACATTCTTCAATCCCATTACTTATAGTTAGGATTCCTTCTCCACCACAACAGGAGCATCGCCTAAATTCGCTCCTTGGTAGGTGTTTGTTATAAACAACGCTATTTTTAGATTCATTTGTATAGACACCCTTTTCATCTTAATTTTCATTGTAAGCTAACTCCTTATTTTTCATTGGTGGAAACTCTAATATCAATTACATTTCATTTGATTTACAATAGCCTGTAACCCTGTCAAATTCCCTTTATTTAACGTTGAGTAATAATCTATGTGTTTCTGCACAGCCGTTAAAGCCTTTTTATATGTAGTCTCACCAAAGTCATTCCTAATGCTTTCAAGAAGAAATTTATTGGTTTCATTATTAAATGATCGCTTATATCCTTCTCCTTTCATCATAGCTAAAAATATTGTAATAAAAGCCTGTGCGGAACCCTCACTCATTCCTGTAACTCTATTAATCTCTACTTTACCTTCACTTCTCGTCAGTTTTTCATAGTAAACCTTCTTTGCTATCTCGTAAGCACCTTTGCTCATTTCCAACGTAATCTTCATAACTACCTCCTCAATTAAATTTTTATAGTTATAATTTAACACAAAAAATGGTAACTGAGTCTTAGCAAATTTTACGGCTAAACACTTACTGTTAATAGTCGATGGTTATACATGGTTACAATTTGGATTGGCTCTCTAAAGGATATGTCATATTTAATGTAATTCGAGGCGAACGCAACGTATCCTATTTATCTAACTCTTCCTTTATTTGAAGACTTGTCATGCTACACAATCTTAACAAGAAGAAGATTACCTTACTCAGCGTACCATCTATCCAAATACAAAGTGGCTGAGCATTTCTAAGAATATAGTTATCTCGGTTATGTTTCATTCAATGAATGGCAACCCCATATACTACTACAACTAACTAATTTGCTAAATGTAAACAGTCAAATGTATCGTTTATAGAGACTGTTGACAATTGTCAAATCAGTTCATTTTAAGTTCTATGGAAATTGTAATGCACCAATGACAGCTCTTAAACAACTAAAAGTTGTTCAATTAGAAGAGGGGTTTTACTTGTATTAAGAAATATTCAATAGGGTTTGCAAAGGAGAGTACGCATATATGTCTATAAGACATACAGATGGAAATTGCAATATCAAAAATACAAAAAAGAGATAGTAAGTAATCTCATTTGAAGATGTAAATTAGCTCTAAGAGTTTTTGATCAGTTAATATATAAGAGATTATTGTTCCGTCTTCCAATAACATTTGAACTTACAGCCACAAGGATTACAGTGTAATGCCTTATTTACTTTTTTATTTCCATCTCAAACAACATAGAACCGTTTTGCTATTCTATCTCCTCCTGGATTCGCTTATGATTAACATAACAAGTTTCATTCCCTCTACACTTCCAAAGGAGAACCTCTATATGACTTACGAAATGCTCTTAGAACGTCTTAACAATACCCCTATCAAAATCAACCCAAACCTTCTTAATATCTGCATTAAAAACTGTAAATCTACGATTGAAAATGCCGAAGAATTCATTCGTAATGAAATGATCTCAAAGGGAGTCAAGGCAAACACTAACTTCATGTCTGATTCATCAATCATTAACTACTGCAATAAATTTCTAATAAGTAGATATAATCATAACAAGCCTTACACTCTTGAAGACAAAGCGAGGATAAATCTCAATCATTTAGCTGAGCATTTTCAAGGAGAATCTTTTGTTATTGCTTATATCGAATATCGAAAATGGCTACTTTTAAAGAAGAAGTATGAAGCTATTCTCCAACACGAAAGAGATGGCTCTATTCAGCCTAAATTCGCTATCAATTCGGTCGGAAACGTCTACACCTCTAAACCCTCTCTAACACTTCCCCATCAGTTTCTCAACTCTATTTTCGATTGTAAATCTCACCATTTTAATACCATTGAAGAAGCAATGACTGCTATGGATAATGCAAAAGAGAGTTCTGAAATTATTACAGTCATCAATAAAACCGTCTACTATCGGAACGAAAACTATGAAAAGGAGAAAGAAATAGATAGACAAGCATTTATTAAGCAAGTAGAAGATGGCGTAAACGATAACCTTCTACTCTTCCTGTTTGAAGAGTGGGAGTATGAACTCGAATTCTATAATTTAAACCACCTACCTGAACTTCACTCTTAAAATTTATATTTATAAAACGGAGGACACTATGAACGATAAAGGAAAAGCATTTCAAGAAGCTCAACAAAAGCAGATTCAGACTGCGGATCACCGAGCAAAAGAGCTAATGGAAATTATCAACAACTTAAAGTCTAAAGAGAAGAACAAGGTGCAATCAAATTCTAACTCTTAAAAACAGGGTAAGCCATCAATCACGAGGGCTTACTGTTTCTTATAATTTCTTACTTTCTGCATATAAGGTAAGATCACTTCTAAACAGAAAGGAGAACATTTTATAACCATAACACTATCATCTATGAAAAAAAGCAAGACCAATCATGGCAAGGTATTTGAGAAAGAATTCTTCAACAGCTCTCCCTCTGACATTTTTGTTCAGCGGTTAAAAGACGATACGATGAAGTTTAAAAATGTGCAGAATTGCTGTGATTTTATTGCATACAGCTACCCAAACATTTTTCTCTTTGAACTCAAAACCACGAAGCAAAAGTCCCTTCCGTTTTCAAACATCAGTCAATATCAAATAGACACCCTCAACACGCATAGTAAGTTATCTGGTGTGATAACAGGGTTTGTAATCAATTTCCGCTCACCAAACTATCAAACTCACTTCGTTCCTGCTGATAAAATCTATGATTTTTACTATAATAACTCTGGCGGCCGCAAAAGTTTTCCACTGGAATGGGTACAAGACAACGGCATTCTTTTACCCGCCACCTTGATCCGAACTCGCTACAAATTCGATCTAAGCCCAATCCTTTCTCCTTAAACTTACCCTCTACTCTGCTTATTTTACGGATGTTTCACCTCTTGCATTACTTTTCAATCCTGAGCTTTGGGAGTCAGTTTTATTCAATTACGAGTCTTTTAGAGTTCTTATGAGATTAATAATTCTCTCATTCTCTTTTGAAAGTTTGCTTCTATAGCCTTCGGGAAATTTCGTTATCCTTTTTGGCTTTCTTGGTTTGATACCCATTTCAGTCTGTTTCATCTCGGTTTTAATATCTTTTTCTTCTAACTCCTTATACCATTGAAAACCGTCTTCTAACTCTTCATCTGTTTTCGTTATCAATAATATTGATACCTCTGCGATGAGTTTCCTTGCTTCTTCCTTGGTGTAATTTAGTTTCTTGCATGCTAATAAAATATAACCAAGAATCGTTCTATCATTCATTTTCTTCATCCTCTCCCATATATTCAGGCACACATGAAACGCTGTTCTATTGAAACCTGGTTTCTTCAATTAAGGAAATCGCAGAACTCGCTACAAGTTTGACCCAAGCCCAATCCTCTCCTTAAACCTTGCCCTCTACTCTGCATAATTCTCGGAAGTTACATCTGTTACAACTCTTTTCATTGCTTGCCATAGGTAGTAACATTACATTATTTTCATCAATGCCACATTCCGTCTGTTCCTCCAAGAACTCTGTTATATTTTGATAGCTTGCTTTTATCAGGCCTTTAATTCTGTCCAAGTCACCCTCACATAATGGGTAGCTTCTCTTGTGTTTATTTTGCCTTGTGACGTATAGATACTCATTTTCAATCGAGAGATTATCAACATTAATTTTAAACACTTCTTTGTGATAAAGTGCGTAAATACAGAGTTGGTAGAAATCGTCAATCTGCTGATAATCCGAGGTTTTCCAGTCTACAATCGTCTTTTTACCCGTCAATGTATTTTCATAGGACAAATCAATCATGATGTTGATTTTCATTTCGTCATCTAAATACATAGAACGATGGCGTTCAGCTTGGTCATACTTTATTTCTTTTTTAGTAATTTCTTCCACAGTTGCACTTTGACAAAATGATTTAGTGCATTGATCCATCTTTTCCATTATGACTTCTATACGTTCGCCTGGAACTTGATTTTCATAATATATTTCTTTTAACATCTTACCGCCATTACTCTCACCATTTTTCCACTTATCACGCTTTCTAAGCGATTCCAAATACACACTATTTAAACCATTTTTCAACGCTTGATATATTTGCTCTGGATTGGGTTTTATGCCCATTTTAAATAGACGTTTAATCGCCTCGTATATAAGCTCATGCACCAAAATCCCAAATTCCATATCGATATTTGTTAGCTGATTCAGTAGATTAACCTTTTGCTCAAAAGCATTTGCATCCTTACGTCTTCCCGCATGTGCGACTTTATACATAAACAAAAATTGACGTTTGCAGTTAATGAACGTTTTATGCTTGCTCCATGACCATGCAAATTCTTTCTTTATTTTTAGCATGTCCTTTACCTCCTACTCCGACTTAGTAACAAGCGATATAGATAGTGCCACATGAAGTGGTGACTTAGTATCCCAATGATAGTCACACAAGAACCAATCACATTTTACATACTCGAATTTAGTTGCTTCCTCTTGACGATACCTCAGTTGTCCTTGCCCACATTCACATGCTCTTACGATCTCATTGTGTCGGTACTTTTTCTTTTTCATTTTTACTATTCTCCTTTCGGATAAAAGCCAATAATGTTGCTTAGATAACTGTATTAAAAAAGAAAAGACACTCTCCTCAATGGAAAGTGTCTGATTTTTTCAAATATATAGTTTTGGCGTTATACCTTCTGTTACCCATGGCTTTTACCTCTTTTTTATGGAATTTTTTGTATCATAACACAAGAACGTTAGTTCGTAAACATTTCTCTTTTTCATAACTTTGCTTTTATTTGTCATAGTTCAGATACATTACATATTCTCTATAATAACATCTGCACATTATCAAATAGTAATTACCTATTTATTATCTAAGCATTAGTTACTCATTACCAAATGAAAAGCTAATCTCTATCTATAAATACATTTATTTCCACAGACTAACCTACGGCTACATCAGTCTCCACTAACGCTTCCGTTTGTTGAACAAGAAATTCGACAGTTTGTTTATAAATTGAAAAATGTAATTATGCCCCAACCAAACAAGCAGACAAATATTATTAAGAATACAATGTCTTTGTTGTTTCTCTTTGTATTATAAAAAAGGAGCTTACAGACCGAGTAAATTACCCCTATAACCGTTCCTGTGAATACAACAATAAATCCAATCATTTTATCAGTTCCACTAACTTGTAATAAGAATACAAAAATAATAAATATTATACCAAATACCTTTTTAGTTTTTGAGTATTTACTATTATTGAAAATAACATCTTTAAGTTGTACGTTTTCCCCCATACAATCCCCTCTAATTCTTTAAATATTTCGTTCGTTTTACCATAACAAACCAATTGTCTTATTAAAGATTACTGCCACGTTAGAGCAATAAGAGCCTTTACCGACTAAGAACTTCTTCTAAAGTTAGAATAGGAAAAATGCTAATAAAAATCCAATTGCAAGCATCGTATCTACAATGAAATTTCCATCTTTTCTTTTAGAAAAATAGGTTTCAATTAGAGTTAGGAAAAAGGTAAAGAAGGCTAATAAGAATAAAATATTGATATTTAGACTGTTGTTATATACTCCTGCAACAACTAAATAAATAGCAATCATAGCAATGACAATCTTAATAATAGAAAAAGCCTTTCTCATTTCTATTTTAGTTTCCACTTCTTCCACCTCCGCACCACTTTATATAACCATAATAACAATTTACTCCTCAACTCTTCTGCTCGTTACTTGAATAACCATCTTTTAATTTTAACATTAATTTCCTTTTTTTGTTCAAAAAAATGCGTTCCTGCTTTATTGCAGAAACGCACTCCGTTATTTTAATAAGAAATACGATTACCCCCTTGAAATCGCACTCGTTAATTGATAAACAATACTGTTCATTTCTAAAGGATTTTTCTTTTTACTTGGATAATCAATTGAATTTGCTATCTCTACTAACATTTCAGAAGAGACCTTATCAGAAATTTTTTTATTTATACTAAGCCTGTATTGCCAATTATCTCTCTCAAAAACGAGAGCTTCAAACGACTCAGAGATGTTAATAAATTTAGCTTCATTTCCGTTCTTTAAAGTAAACAGTTTAACGACTCGCTTATCCTTGATTGGAATTTTGTGTTTAAGAGGTCTAACAGCTATTTCATATTGATTTTCAGGCGATTTATCATTTATAAATATCAACTCAAAAGAATCATTTATATCCCCATCTAAATCATTAAACCTTCCAAAATGATGAGTAAAATTTATAGGCGGAATCCTAAGAGGTAGTTTTAAACCTTGGTTAAAATGTTGTTCAAATTCTTTTACAGCTTCTTCAACAGTTTCATATCCAAATTCAGGATATGTTTCCTCTAAAGGTCGAGCCTCACTGATTGAATTTGCAGAAGCTGCTTCAATGTTCACCACCCCACAAAGCGAACTAAAAATAAGCATTACAAGTAAAATAATTTTCTTCAATTTACATCACCCTAAACTGTTATTTAGGGATTACCTTTACCTACTATAAAATAAATATTCATTTTCCACTAAGGGCTCAATAGTTGAAGAAAAATTGAAAACAGAAGCAACCACATATGACTGCTCCTGTTGTTAAAGTAATGCTCTCCGTTTGTTGAACAAGCAAGTTACAAATCGCAACTGTCATCCGTATTACTCTTCATCTTTTTATCATCAAAATACTTCCAAATATGGTATGTCAACCAAAATAAAGTTGGAAATATAATTATTATG
>NZ_BAUV01000091.1 GCF_000513135.1 Halalkalibacter akibai JCM 9157 | reverse complement strand
ACCCGTTAGTTGAAGAAGGTCAGGGGTTATTTAGATTTTGACAAAATAACCTATCCTATGAACTTCTCACTTTCAATTCATTTATTCAAAGTAGATTTCCTCTTCTTTAGCTTCGGTTCCTTCGAACCACTCAATTAGTATTGGGTAATTATTATTAATAGTATATATTGCATAAAAGGTATTTTGGTCTGTTATTTGTATAGTATTACTCTCAAACTCAGTTATTTCTCTACTTATATTATAATCATATCGATCCTTGAAATAGAGTTTAATGTTAGTAATATCTTCACTACTCCCAATATACTCAAGTACAATCTCTAATTCTTCCCCCATACCATATAAGTGATCCTCAGATTGCTCATCATTTACTTCTAAGGAACCAACCCAATATACTCCTTCAGTTTGCAATTTTTTAGTTTCACTTTCCCCAGAGCAACCGAAAAGAAGTAGTGATACTATACACATCCACAAACCTAAATATGTTTGATTCACTAAAAATCCCCCTTTTTTCTTGCCAAAACCAATAAACACTTAAATTCCTCCCCTCATATTGATCTGCTTTTATGCAAACCTGCCCGTTAGTACATTAGCTGTTTCTTGTTGAAGCAGCGCTCCCTGTTAATAATTAAATGAATTTTCTATGTTTAAATTTCATAACCAACTACACATACATACTTATAAACTATAACAAAAGTAAGTGACACTTTTTTAGATAATAAGGCACCAAGGTATTTAGTCGCTTAAGCTTTCCTTGCTACTATTTTGTAAGCTTTTTTTTCCGTAGGTTCTTCTCCGACGTCATTATGCTGCTTGCTTGTTATATATTGAGAATTACAATGGTTACAGGTGAGATGATAAAAAGTATAATCTGGAAGATTTCTTTTTTTTGTATTGAAATTAGTCAACATCCGTTTTTCTTTAATAAATCCTGCAAATTCATTTATTTCATCCTTGTAAAACTGCACTTGAACTTGTTGCAGATCTTTTAAGTAATCATCAATACTAGAATCAAATAGCCGCCTTTCTTCCATAAAACTTTTTTTACACTGGTAGCAGATGATTCGACGACTAATCAAAATAATCATTGGCAAAGAACTACCTAAAAAGAAGAAAAATCCTTCTTGGGGGGATAGTAGATAATCTAAGAAGGTGACTTGAGATTTAAGTGTATCTCCTATGGGTAAATTATGGATAAAACCATCACTTGTTATATATGCGATATTATATTGTATAAACATTATTGTAGCGAAGCTAATAGCCGCTAAAGGAATTCCATTTAGCAATTTATAATACCTAAAAGAACTTTTAAAGTATTTGAAGATGTACAAATAGTAGAAAAATGTTGAGGTAAACCCAACAACAAAATACCCTTCGTATGGGAATTTGAATCCGAATGTTAAATTTAAGGGGAGACCTGCTATTACAGCTACTAACACGGAAATAAAAACTGATAACGCACCAAAAAGTAGTGCCACCTGAC
Source organism: Halalkalibacter akibai JCM 9157 (assembly GCF_000513135.1). Classification (GTDB taxonomy): domain Bacteria; phylum Bacillota; class Bacilli; order Bacillales; family Bacillaceae_D; genus Halalkalibacter; species Halalkalibacter akibai. The sequence goes on along the minus strand of NZ_BAUV01000091.1, from coordinate 5,369 downwards.
TGCCTCCATTCACGTAAATAACTAAAACACTTCATATCTGAATATCTTCTATTAAGATGATTATTGACTATAGCAACGCAAACACTCTAATGTGCCTTAGTTATTTTTCAAATTAATTCTTTTTAATAATTCACTTTCTTCAAACACATCACCCAATTTAATAACTATTTCTGCATTGTATGCCTTTTCTAATACATCGTTTAAATCTTGACCTTCACTGATTTCATATTTTAAGGAGTATTGTCCTGTTTCGTTGGGCTTTAAATAGGTTTGTTTTTTAGCGCTTAATCCTAGCATATTAGAAAGTAAGTTAGGAGCCTTCCCTTCAGTGTCTTCAATTTTCCAATAATTCTCCGCCATTAACGCTAATAATTCATCATGGGCTTCCATATAGACTATCAATTGATTTGAACCGTCACCATTTACTGTACCAATAACTTCGTCACCAGCATTCAACAACTCAAAATTATAGTGAAGAACCTTTACATCTTTCTTGTATCCCTCTGCTTCTTCATTAGAATTGTTCTTCGAAGAGTCATTTCCAAGATTGCCACTATCTCTCAATTCATATTCTTCAACTTCAACGGTTAACGCAGATAACTCAATCGAATTTTTGCTTGAGGGGTTAGAGTCAGTAGTAGTAGTAGTACAAGCACTAAGTATCACTATTACCAATATGTTATCGAAAAATGTCTCAATGTGAATTCCTCCTATACCCTTATTTTACCATAAATAGCTAATAACTTGTTGAATTATCCTGCCCGTTAGTACAATAAAAGAAAAAGCACTGTTCCTTATTGAAGCTGATCTCCCGTTATCTTAATAAATTCCCAAAGAAAATAACGAAAGTCAAAAACACTGATAATCCCAAAGTAAGAATAATAGTGGCCACACTTCTTGCCATCCCTCTCCAACCTTCAATTCCCGAAAAACCTAATACTCCAAAAAAGAAAATTATCAAGGTAATATATAAAACCAGATTTAAAGGGTGTGTACCCAAAATAGAGTAATCAATTGGACCTGAAAGAGAAACTAAAAAAAACAATACTATACAGATTATTGAACAGATAAATGCCCAAATGTTAATCTTTTTCTTCATTATCAGCACCCCTTTTTTTCCATTAGTTCAACAATCTAATTTTTCTTCAACCTCATTTTTTAGCCATTCTTCCTCTGCTTGGTATCTATATAAGGTTTCTGTTATAGCGTCGTTAACTACCCTTGTATAATCGTTATGTAATTCCTGTTCCAACTCTTTGATATCAACTCTTAATAATCCCAACGCTCTAACTTTTTCTTCATTAGACATATATTCATAAATTTTTCTCATAAAGTACACCTCTCTTGTGCAAAACCTTTTTTACTTTTTGCTCCGTAGTGAAAAAGCGTCTCCACTAATCTCAGAAACGCACCCGTTAATTGAAGAAGAAAAGAACTTATTACATTTGCTGTTGTACTTCGATTTTTTCTACTAAGGACTTTACTTTATCCATAAAAGAACCTATTTCATTACTTATTTGAATATTCATACCTAAACCTACATCACGAAGAAACTCTCGTAACTCAATGAAATGTTCAATATCTTGTTCAGAAACATCTGCAAAACTATATTGTTTATCATAGGGATACTGTGCTTTCAATTGATGGTAAAATTTATTTAGGAGTTGCTTATCTTTACTGGAAACTGAATTTAGGTTTTCTCCCGTTTGCATGCCTATCCAAAGACCTGTCATTACTTCTCCAACTTTTACAGTTACCAAGTTAGGCTCCGACCAATCATTTTCAATTTGATGTGCAATTAAACCTTCTAATTCAACTAAATTACCTTGTACCTCTGTAATAAATATCTGTTCAGAAGCAAAGTTTATCTTTATATATCCCCACACCAATACAATAACTAATAAGATGTTTACAGCAATCGAAATTCTAAATAATAGCTTCTGTTTTTTACTCACTACATCCCCTCCACATATACTACTAATTAAAACCTTAACACTCGTTTGTTCTATTTTAAGCTAAACTTGTTAATTCCTTATTCAACTCTTCTGCTCCGTTACTTCAACAAGGAAAAGGCGATAACCCTTATTCAGCTATCGCATCCGTTACTTTCTGTAGTGCTTATAAAAAAAATGGCTAAATTAAAGCTTTTTATGTATAAGATTTAAATAAGTCGTTCCTGTAGAGTCGTGCACTTTATTTGGAGAGGCGAGCATGATAGCCTGTTTTGGCTGAGCCAGAATCATTGATTTCCCTGGCTTCATGGCTCATTATCATGCCCGCAGAGGCTCCAAGTAAAGTGACAAATTGCCTGTTCTTACTTCCAGTAGAGGGTTCAATCAATATTTAAAAATAACTTCAAAATGACTTACTCACTTAATAAAGCACTACACTACATTTAAGTAAAATACTTCACAATCTTTTTTACTTTTTTTAAAACCTAATTCCTTAAATTCGTAATCAATGCAATTACAGCCTCTGTTTGGGTTCTCACAAGGTCTTTATATAATTAATTCTTACACGTTATATTTAAAGACGAATAGAGCCATAATGATGTCTACCCTCAAAAAGAAACGCAATGATACTCTCATAATAGGGTATAAATTTTTTAAGTTCGATTAGCTTTAAAATTTCCTCTTTAGAAGCCCATTTGACTGCCTGTACCTCTTCAGTCTGCAATGTCAATTCATTCAAATCAAAGTCATATTTAATTAAATAGTAATCATCAAACCCACGTTCAAAGTTAATAGTAAGTTGTGGACGTATCTTTTCAAAGTTATAATGAATCCCCAACTCCTCGAATAACTCTCTTGAAGCCGCCTGCTGACTTGTATCGCCTGCAACCGCACTTCCACCACAAGTGATATCCCAAAGGTTCGACCATCCTTGCTTAAAGGGCTGACGTTGTTGTATGAGCATCTCTCCTTTTGAATTAAATATACATACGTGTACTACTAAATGAAACTCGTCTGATGTCATTTCATCTCCACGGGTTATTTGTTTTTCTATCTTATTACGATGCTTATCATATAAATCCCACTTTTCCATTGGTTAACTCCTTTTTAAAAGTTCCATTTTAAACAAACCTGCCCTATAGTTTAACATTAATTTCCTTTTTACTGAGATAGAAAAAAGCATTTCTTGTTAAAGAGAAGCTCCCGTTAGTTCAAGAATCTATTGAAGAAAAGTATCTCTACTTTCGCTTATAGGCGATTTAATACTGTAATATAGCAACCATGTAGGATATTGTGTTTCATTCCACTAAACTCTTTGTCTAAGTGGATGTAAATTTCATTCAATATGGCATTTCTCTCATTTTCATCAAAACCAGATAGCCACGATAGTGAACCTACTCTTCCGCACCATTCCTCATTAGTAAAAGTAACGTTGTAGTTAAACTTATACGTTTCTCGTAAGTCAAATTGATGTTCTTGCCATTCTTTATACCACTCAACTGGAAACCCGTTAATCAACTGTTTCGATTTAGCCTTTGAACCCGCAGATTTCAACTTCCCGTTTGGCATATATCTTTTAATAATATCAAGAGTATCCGCTATAACTTTACCTTTAGAAATAAACCCTGAATCCATAACTATCAACGAGCCATTGTCCTTTAAAATCCTTTTAATTTCAGTAAGAGTTTGTTCACTCTCAAACCAATGCCAAGCTCTTAACACGGTAATATAATCATATGTATCTTCCAACAAGGTTGTAGATTCCGAAAAAGCATTAATATAATTAATCATATAACCTTCATTTTTATCCATTTCTTTGGCTTCTTGGATTAACTCATTGGATGGTTCTACACCAACAACAACAGCTCCCTCCTTGTGTAAAGCTCTACTTAATACACCCGTTCCAGAACCTAAATCTGTCACTTTTTTATTTTTAAAATTAATGCCTCTATGTTTTAAACTTTCAAGTAGCTCAATAGGTAAATCATTTCTAAACTTGGCGTAATTTTTTGCGACATTACCGAAATTAACCTTCATACTTATCTCCTCCAAAAAAGTTTTAGTTACTCCAATTCCTATAATTGTAGATTGAACTAAACTGCCCTTTACTTCAATAAGCGATAGGAGCTGCCTTAAAATCGATAGCTCCCTGTTCAGCTATTGCACCCCGTTCAATAAGGAAGTTTAGTTCCTTTTGTTCAAAATTGGTCTTTCAAGAGAAAGTATATCTTCCTCTATACTAAGCATTTTCTGTTCGAACACCTCTTTTGCATCCATTATACCTTGATTATAAAAATAAGGACCGATTTCTTTTAATACAAAATCAAGTAGGTTTTCAGCACCCAAATTACCGATTTCTTCAGCCCGTTTATTGTAAAAATAATCTTGCAATTTACTTATAATTTGGTCTTTGTTTTCCTTCGGTAGCCTAATATACATCAAAATCTCCCCTTAATCTTTCAGGTATTCTTTCTTTTATGAATCTCTTAACTTGCTCTTGTTTTTCGATTCCTTGTGGTAAAGAAAACAATCGATTTAACAACACCCAACGTAAAGCTGCGATACATTCAAAAAGCTCAAATTCAAAAGGCATAACAGTATGATTTAAAAGATATTTATAGGTATCTGCAAATAACCGAGATGGTTTTTCTCCATTATATAGCCACAAAAGGAAATAAGCCCAAGCGAAATCATAGCGAAAATCACCTATTCTGGTATTTGTCCAATCAATAACAGTTATGTTGTTATCATTAAAAAGAACATTACCAAGGTTGAAATCTCCGTGTATCAAAGTTGGTTTTCTAATAGGAATTTCTTTTTTTAACTGTTGAATTAGATTTGCTATATCAGATTGAGTGTTTAATCTTGGAAAATAATCATTAATCAGTTCATCAAATGAGCTTAAATTCATTTTTTCCTCATTTAATATTAACGCACTTCGATGAATCGAATAAAGAACAGAAGTTAATGATTTAATTTGATTATCAGAAGGTGTTTTAAGAGGAGAACCAGCATAACTCATTACAAGATATTGAACATCATTTTTATCAATTCCCCAGCTATATGGAAAAGGTACTGGAAGTCCATTCAACAAACCTTTTTCCAAAAAATCGAACTGATTTTTTACATTTATCCTAAAACCTTTCCTCCACCTTTTGATTATACATTTATGCTCACTTTCAATAATTAAAACAAATATTTCAGCCTCTTGACCTTCCGATAGAAATTTAATTTCTAAACGTTCATTGTAAAGAAGTTCATTAAAAAACTCATTTTTGTTTTGCCAATTAACTAATTGAAATTCTGATTGCATAGATACCTCATTTTATTTTTATCGACTTTATGTGTTATTCTTTTTTGCCTCTTAATACTCCTTTAAAATATCGTTTATTCTCCAACTAAACTGCTCCGTTAAAT
>NZ_BAUV01000092.1 GCF_000513135.1 Halalkalibacter akibai JCM 9157 | reverse complement strand
AGGAGATTTTAAGCAACTCGTCTATTTATTTATTTATTTATTATATATTAAATAGGCTTTAAAGAATTTTGTTTTTTTCATAATAGCTTACTTCCGTTACCAATTAGTCCATAGCCCAAATGGTTTAATACTGAATCTTTAATTGTACTCTAAGACCCATTACTTTATACTTACTTCTGTAAGACCTATCAATAAAATTTAACATCGCAGAAAGTAGGAAACTTTATGTTTATTGAGAACATTAGTAAAGAATTATTGGAAGAAATACAAGATGCTTTAAACGAAGAACATAGTGAAGCCACTTCTAATTGGGACGGGGAATTAATCGATCTTGAATATGAGGATTTAGATGATATGATACGGTCTCAAATCTTCAGCGATTACCTAAATATTCCACTTCACATGTTATCAGACATGATTAAACAACATTTACCTTTTTTAGAGAAAAAAAAATATTTTCCCTGAACCATTTTCCGAAGTGATCATTTCCGAATACAGTGATAAAAAAGAAGTTAATTTACGTGTATTTGCAGATGTGTACAATTTCAATAGGGAAATACTAAGTGAAACTGAAAATAGACTTCTTGATAAATTACTTGGTGAATTAACTCAGTTATATGCAGATTTAGAAGTTTACACAACTATATATATAACTCATATACCAATTGAAGATGTCCCAGAAGAGTATGTAGAAGAGGAAGATCATAAATTCGTTAGGATTGAATTTAATTAGATCCCAGTAAAAGCGTTTTATTTTTAGCTTGTTGGAATATACAAAAAAAGGGCGTAAAATAATCTTCTTACAGAAGTTTAATTTTATTTTACGTCTATTACATTAACCCTTCTTGTTGGCACATAAAATTTCCAAGTTAATATTTCAATGACTCAAAAAATTTTATTATTTTTCTGTTTCTCAAAGTAAACTTACTGTTAATATCAATGTTAGATTTTGTTACTTTTTTAGGATTTTTAAAAGTCAGTTTTTTAATCTTCTTCATTACTCTATCCCCCCTTATTTTAGATGCCATTACAAGTATCGTACATTAATAATATGCAAATTAATTGAATACAAAGCCTCCTTTTACCTTATCCCTTTACTATGTCCCTACAAAATAATTGATTGTCATCTTATTATTTCACCATGTAGCTCTCCACTTACTATCTCGATTGTTGCACCACTATCATAAATGTTTCCAATTATATTATTTTGTATGGAGACAATTGAATGTCTACTTAGATGGAGATTTCCTATTAACTTAGCTGTTAAATGAAGTTTGGCTCCACTCAATACCTTGATATCCCCTTCTACACTACCAATTACTAATGCGTCTTTTTCTATTAACAAGTCTTCTTTTTTATTTCCTGAAATGATTTGCATACTAATAACCACCCATCTAAAATTCACAATCTCATTCAACTACATTTTGTTATCACAATATTTCTGTACATCCCATCGAGCATGACTTCATTATCTTTGACTAATATTACTTCATTGCTTCGTTTACTAAAGATATCTTCAAATCGAACACCAATGTCAGTTCCTAATACAGATACAATTGGCCTAATGAACTTTTTTACTATCGAGAGGTCTTTGTCCTTTGGTACAAACTTATCGAAAACGACAATCTGTCCTTCTCTTTTCACTACACGTACCATTTCTTGAAAACATTTATCTACATTTGGTACAACAGAAAGGATTAAACTCGCTACTACAATGTCAAAGCTCTCATTAGGAAATGTCATGTTCTCGGCATCCATTTCAACGAATTCAATAGAAGAATTTTTAAATTTTTGCTTTGCCTTGTATAACATATCTGGTGAATAATCGATTGCTGTTATCTCTACCTGACTGTGATCAATTAGTTCTAAATCTGCACCTGTTCCCACTCCTACAAAAAGTATTTTCTGTTCAGGTTGAAATTCAATTCCTTTGAATACTTGTTTTCTTGCTTTCAAAAAAACACCTTTATTAAAAAAAGTATCGTAGATTGGCGAACCTATTTTGTAAATGAATTTATTCCAAGTGTTATTCATATGTTCTCCTATTTTCCATTTCAAAATATTTATGTTTCCACAATTTTACCATAAATGGTGGTAAACTATAAAAATAAAAATAGTTATCTTTGAGAAAGGAAGTTACACTAATGATTAAAAGCCAAAAACAACTTTTCTTAGCCATTTCACTACTCTCGATAGTCGTACTCTTAAACATCCCTTACCCACATTCTCGTACGATTGGAGCAAGCCTTATCATCATGAATATCCCTGTAAAATATCCAGACGGCGTTAATCATTTAGTCTGGGGCTATGTTTTCATTATATTCTTCTCACTGGTATTACTTGGATCTTCCTTAAAGAAATATCATGGCCGCTTCATTCTCCTTGCGATTGCCCTTGTTGTAGCTTCCCCACAGTTAATAGCGAATGTTTTTCAAAAAACTGTAGCTACAGGAATTTATGCCATAGAATATAATCCAGGGGAAAGCAATTGTAAGTTTGATACGATTGAGAATGAAACATTGAATGTGGAATGTGAATTTCGGTTTAAAAATCACAGTAGAAACGATGTCACCTTTACTGTTGAGTTTATAGAAGACGATCCTTTTGGAGATGGTATAAAGTCGGTGTCACTCTTGAACGCTGAAAATCCTTTAGGAGTAACGATTGAAGGAAAACGTAGAGAACCTATTTTTATTAAGGAAGAAATAGATATTACTACTTTAGAGGGTAACTATATCAGTAGTGGCTCAAGCTCTTACGTAAACATTATTATGCGAGACGGGAATAAGTATCGAGAGTTGTGAGGAGGGTAAATAAATGGAGATTGAATTATTTGAAGGAATCTATTTACATCTACCACCGTTTTACATAACCGCCATTGCCGTTATTATCATTTATTTATTGTTTCGATGGAGCAAAGAATCAGACATAAGCGGTTTAAGGATTTTCTTTTACTTTTTGATCAGCACTTATATCGCTCCTCTCTATTCTCATGGTTCACAAGATGGTTATTTTCAGCTCTGGGTTCCTTTAGGGTTTATTTTCATTTTCTTATACTTGTTTAATAGTGAAAAATACCATCCATCCAAGATGAAAGCAAGTTTGTTAGGCTTAGCAATAGCTATTTATCAAATGGTAAAGCATTATGGTGGATGGTAGTTTCGTTCACTCTTTATCTTTTAATCTAACACTATAGTACCTCATACCTTTTGGAACGCCTTTTATTTCAAATACACCCTTATAGACTAAACATCTTATTCGGTATTCTAAAAAGGCATCACCAATTTGACCTGCAACATGACCTAACAAGTCCCCAATAATTCTTCCCGACTTCATGAACCCAACCTGTTCTTGCTGACTATGTAGATTTTTAGCAGTGTGAATGATTTGTGAATCAAAATAATCCTCTGACACCGTTTGTACTTTATTTTCCTTCCAAATTCGAAGCACACCATCTGTTTTTGATAATTCTACCCACTCATTTTGATACATATGCCGTACTTCTATAGTCAATGGCTTGGATCGTTTCTGTTCATTCATCGCACTAATTTGATCTGGATGGGCTTCTCCCGTATGGAAAATGAAATATTGAATTTCATCTGTATCCATTAACTCCTTGTAAGCCAAAGTCGTATTGATAACATAGATTTCATTATCGTGATTTTGTAATAAATATAGAAAATAACGTAGTCCTATTTGTTCATTTACATTTTCAGAAGTCCAAATGATGATGGGGAGATTTTCAGGTGAGTTTTTTATCTGTTCAACAGCTTTTCGAAAACGATTTTCATATTCATCCTCTAAATAATCCATTTCCATGTTGATATGCTCCATTAACCATTGATGCCTCTTTCGAAAACCTTCCTCGTTATGTAGGTTTTTTAATGGGCCTTCTGCAAAGAAATCAGGAAATCCGATGATTTTATTTTGATGACTTCCTAAACTATACCTTAAAGCTCCCGCAGGTGATTCACCACAAACAAGATGAATAGTTTGGTGTTCTTGCATACCTTCATATTTATCCTTAGCTTGACTAAGATGAACCATTTCATTATATAGATTTTCCACTTCATTGAGTTTTTCTTCCTGCGACTCCTTTGATTCCAACACCACTTGTAAACGCAAAATCATTTGAAGTAATACTGATTTTGCTTCACTATTTGATAATTTATCTATGTTATCTCGTAATTCTTCAATCACTATTATCACGCTCCTTTGCGTCTAATGTACGCAAATATAAAGAAAAGCAATGCACCTACGATAATATATCCCCATAACGAGTGTGTACCACCTAATTACTGTTTCATTTTTGTTTTATTTCAGCTATTGATAACTTAACTTCATTTCATGGCAATTTTCCTTGTCCAAGAATTTGTAAATCATCCTCATCCTCAACCTCACTTATCTCTATTGTACGAACTGTATTACTGTATTCTTTTTTTTGCACAAAGGGGGCAACCGCTTCCCTTATTTCTGTTTTTTATAGGAACATTCCACTCATGACGACACACTGAGCAAAGCCACCAGACTCTTTTGTTAGACCCTTTTTTGACATCAGTTGGTTTTATATCATTATTCTTATCTGGATGCCATTCATTTGCGAGTTGTGGATTAGTAGTTTGTAAATCATTATATCCTATTATTACAGTGTTCTTGCTGTTACAGGCAGGACATCCCTGACCACGTTTCGCCCTTTTATATAGAGTTGTTTCCCACTCATACTGACATTTACTGCATTGCCACCAAAACTTTTGGTCATAGCTTTTTAAAAATGGTTCATCCAATTTAACATCACCATTTCTAATTGAATGCCATTCTTTTACTAATAAAGCAAACTTTTTATCTATTTTCCCTTGATCAAGTAGAATATTCGATACTTTTTCTTTTAACTTTTTATCCTTATTACACGAAGGACACCCTTCTCTTTTAAGTTGATAATATATAGTTCTTTCCCATTCATGCGAACAGATAAGACATCGCCACCACACCTTTTTTCCACTACCGACAGTTAAATCTTTGGGATGTAGTGGTAAGTTTTTAGTTGGATGCCAATACCCTAAGAGTTGAGGATGTTCAATATCTAAACTTTTGTGATTTACTTGAGGCTTAATATTAGCACATTTTGGACAACCGTTCCCTCCACTATTTCTACTTGCTATAGTAGCATTCCATTCATGTCCTTCCTTACATGCCCACCATACCTTTTTATGACTATTTGACGTTACTACAGACGGCTGTAATCCACCATTCTTTTCATAATTCCACTCAATAGCCAATAGAGGATTTACTTGTATTAAGGAGTTTTCTTTGATTTGTAAGTCCATCGCTTTATAAATGGAGATTCTATCTCTTTGAATGTCTACATTCATTTCAAACCTATGATTATAAGTTTTATTTATATAGTCGAAGATTAACATGATAGCTGAATGCAAGTCCTCTTCTTTTCTGTTTTCGACAATAAAGTCTATAGACGTATCATTTAGTTGAGGAAGTCTCTTATCTCGAACTCTAATAAGAGTTATCCCGTTTTCTCTGCAAACTTTGTTCTTTTTTAGATCCGTTTCTATCTTGTGCCAAGCTCCATCGTATTCTATTCCTAATTTCAACTCTGGTACAAAGACATCAATGGACATCTTACCTAACCATTCAAAATAGTTAATATCAATGTTTTCTAATACATTTTCAAAGTTTTGTTTTAAATAAAAGTATATCGCTTTTTCGGGGAAAGAAATTCTTAACTCATTACTGCATTGAGGACATCCACTACCTGTATTTCCATTGTCTCTGGTTCTATTAGATATTAAAGCCTTCCAATCGTTACCGCACTGTGTACATTTCCACCAAACTTGTTTACTCGATTTAGCAGATACATCGGATGGTAAATTTCCTTTATTTCTCTGATAGTTCCATTCTTGGGCTATATCAGGAAATAAAGTTTCTAAATCTGTTTCACCATTTATAACCAATCTACCACTACAATAAGGGCAATGGTGATCTTTAATTTTAGTGATTATCTGCGATTCCCATTCATGGTCTTTTTCACACTTCCACCAAACTTTTTTATGTCCACCCGCTAAAACCTTATCAGGAGTTAAAGTGTTTTTTTGATAGTTCCAAAATCTTGCTACACCTGGGTACACTGTTAATAAATCGTTATATCCTGTTTTAACTTTTTGATGCTTACAATAAGGACAGCCTGTACCGATTCTACGATAGTTTGTTGTTGTATCATAACTATGCCCCTTATTACAAACCCACCATACCTTTTTTTGACTTCCGTAACTTATATCCTGGGGTGTAATATTGCTATTTTTTTATAATCCCATTCATTCAACAAGTTCACCTTGTTATTCTCCATACACCAATTATAGAAACTTTTTTTCATAGATAAAACCTCTCTAAATAATGTCCTGACTTATTCATAAATAAGGTTGTATTATAATTCCCCATATATTATTCTGGTTGACTTACTTTAATTGGGACACGATCCGGAGGGTTTTTCTTTATTTCAGAAAGTTTTGTTTCCTCATCCCTTACCAATGCTTCCCTTCTCCTTTTAAGCTCTCTTGTCCCATTTTACAATTTCCCCATACATTGCCTGGAGCTTTCATCCATTCGTTTATATTTTCGTATCCACTATATAGACTACAAAGAAGAAATTAAATGCTAATATTATTAACAAAACACCTAATATTTTCTCAATATTCCCCTTAAAACATGTACCGCCCTATCCTGTTATACTTTTATTTTATCACATAATCTTTCATATATTGGTAATTGTTATTAAATCCAATAATGTTCCTAAAACTTACCTCTAC
>NZ_BAUV01000093.1 GCF_000513135.1 Halalkalibacter akibai JCM 9157 | reverse complement strand
AATCACAGTTTGAACCTGGAAAGACAATTACCGCGAATTTCATGATGAGACAACCTCCTCGATTTCATAACGATAGTCCTCAATCACCGTATTTGCTAATAATTTTGAACACATTTCATCGATACGCTTTTCAACGTCATCTGTATTTTGTAAAGTTAACTCCATGTATTTACCAATACGAACTTCTTCAACCTCTGAATAATTCATTGTGTGTAATGCACGTTTTACTGCTCCACCTTGAGGATCTAGAACACTTTCTCTTAACGTAACGTAAACTTTTACTTTGTACATGATGCGCCTCCTAAGCGTGATAAGATTTCTTGGTATCCTTCTTGTAAACTTCCAATGTTTCTTCTAAATAAATCTTTATCAAAACGTTGATTCGTTTCTTTATCCCAAAGACGGCAAGTGTCTGGTGAGATTTCGTCTGCTAATAGAATCGTTCCTTCTGCTGTACGGCCAAATTCAAGCTTAAAATCAATTAAACGAACATTAAGGTTATCAAACAAATTAATCAAATGTTTGTTTACCTCTAACCCTTTTTCTCTCAAAATCGCTAAGTCTTCAGCTGATGCAATTTGCAAAATCGCAATGTGATCTTCCGTGACGAGCGGATCACCAAGAGCATCATCCTTATAGTAAAATTCAACGATTGGTTGTGAAAGTACAGTACCTTCTTCCATCCCAAGTCGCTTAGACAAACTACCAGCTATAACATTGCGAACAACAACCTCTAATGGAATGATGTCAACTTTTTTTACTAGTTGTTCTGTTTCAGAAAGCTTTTTCAAGAAGTGGCTCTGTACGCCATTTTCTTTTAAATAATCAAAGATTAAAGAGGTAATCTCGTTGTTTAAACGTGCTTTGCCAGCAAGCGTTTCTTTCTTTTCTCCATTAAAAGCAGTTGCATCATCTTTATAACTAATCCAAAGCTCATCCGCTTGATTGGTTTCAAAAATCTGTTTGGCCTTTCCTTCATAAAGCAAGATTCCTTTTTCCATCGTTGCCCCTCCGAAATACAGAATGTGGAACTCTATTAAAGAGAGGAGGATGTTCCTCCTCTATCAATTTAGTCTTGCAAACCTACTCTTGTAAAAATCGTATCAACATGCTTTAAGTGGTGCTCATAGTTAAAGCAATCTTCAATTTCATCAGCCGTTAACACACTTGTAATTCGATCTTCTGCTTCAACAAGTTCGCGGAATTGGATGCCTTTTTCCCATGCTTCCATCGCTTTTGGTTGAACTAGATCGTAAGCTTCCTCACGAACCATCCCCTTATCAATCAAAGATAGAAGAACACGCTGAGAGTAAATTAAACCATACGTACGAGTCATGTTTCTCTTCATGTTCTCAGGGAATACCGTTAAGTTTTTCACGATGTTACCAAAACGGTTAAGCATGTAATTTAAAGCAATCGTTGCATCTGGAAGAATGATACGTTCGGCTGAAGAATGCGAAATATCACGTTCATGCCATAACGGAACATTCTCGTAAGCCGTTACCATATGTCCACGAATAACGCGAGCTAAACCAGTCATGTTTTCAGAACCGATTGGGTTACGTTTATGTGGCATTGCCGACGATCCTTTTTGACCTTTTGCGAAAAATTCTTCCACTTCTCTTGTTTCACTCTTTTGAAGACCACGAATCTCCACAGCAAATTTCTCAATTGATGTAGCAATTAATGCAATCGCTCCTAAGTACTCAGCATGGCGATCACGTTGCAACGTTTGTGTTGAAATTGGCGCTGCTTGTAGTCCTAACTTTTCGCAAACGAAAGCTTCAATGGAAGGGTCGATATTAGCGAAAGTTCCAACAGCCCCAGATAATTTCCCAACTCTTACACCTTCTGCTGCATGCTTAAAGCGCTCTAGATTACGCTTCATTTCTTCATACCAAAGAGCTAATTTCAAACCGAACGTTGTAGGTTCAGCATGTACACCATGAGTACGCCCCATCATAACTGTGTACTTATGCTCCTGAGCTTTATTTTTTAAAATCTCAATAAAACGCTCGATGTCTGCTAATAAAATATCGTTTGCTTGTTTCAATAGATAAGACAACGCTGTATCAACAACATCTGTTGAGGTAAGGCCGTAATGAACCCACTTTCTTTCTTCACCTAATGTCTCTGAAACGGCACGTGTAAAGGCTACAACATCATGACGTGTTTCAAGTTCAATTTCATTAATACGGTTAATATCAAAACTCGCATTTTCACGAATTTTGACGACATCTTCTTTTGGAATATCTCCAAGTTCAGCCCAAGCCTCACAAGCTACAATTTCCACTTCAAGCCAAGCTTGAAATTTATTTTCCTCTGTCCATATAGCTCCCATTTCTGGGCGTGTATAACGTTCGATCATCTATGACCAGCCTCCACTTATCTATTTAAATAGCTTTATATATTAACGCCTGTTTTTACAAACGAATCTAATATCATACAGGCCTCTTCAACTGTATTTGCCGTAACAGTTAAATGTCCCATCTTTCTTTTTTCTTTTGCCTCTGTTTTTCCATAAAGATGTAACTTAATTTTTGATAAATTAGGAACATTCTCTATTACTTGATTTAACTGCTCACCTAAAATGTTTTCCATTACGATAGGTGATCGTAGCGATGTTGAACCAAGTGGCAAGCCGCAAACAGCTCTAATATGTTGTTCAAATTGTGATGTTTCACAACCTTCTATTGTGTAGTGACCTGAATTATGAGGACGAGGTGCGACCTCATTGGCATATAATCTGCCATCCTTTAGCATAAAGAGTTCAACAGCTAGTGTTCCTACTACATCTAATCCAGTAACAATTTCTAATGCAAGTTGCTTCGCATTTTCACACACTTCCTCACTAACACGAGCAGGAACATGAGAACGATAAAGGATATTGTTTCTATGTTCATTTTCTACTACTGGAAAAACGGCTGTTTCACCGTTTCTAGAACGAGTGACGATTACAGACAACTCACATTGAAACGGAATCCAGGCTTCTAATACACAATCTCCACTTTCTAGTAACTCTTTCGCAGCTTCTTGAAGCTGTTCTAAATCATGAACTACTCTTTGGCCTTTGCCATCATAACCACCACGACTTGTTTTCAAGACAGCTGGGAAGCCTAACTTTTCTCCCGCTTGTTCTACATCCTCTAAAGACCTAACAGGATGAAAAGGTGCAAGAGCTATTCCTAAAGATTGAATGGCCTCTTTCTCAGCTAAACGATCTTGCGTAATGGCCAAAACGTTGGCTCCTTGCGGAAAATCAGCTTGCTCAGTTAGCCATTTAGCCGTCTGATCATCAATATTTTCAAACTCATACGTAATCACATCGGAAACTTCAGCAAGCTTCTTAGCTGCTTCAAAATCATTATAAGAAGCTTTAATCACAACATCGGCTACTTGTCCACAAGGAGAGTCTTCGGTTGGCTCTAATACCGCAATTCGATATCCCATTTGCTTAGCTGCGATAGCCATCATTCGTCCGAGTTGCCCTCCACCGATAATTCCAATTGTTTGACCTGGCTTGATGATCTGTGTCATAGAGTATCACTGCTCTCTATGACTGCCAGTCTCGTTTTTTCCCTTCTATTTTCTAAACGTTCAGCAATATCCGAAGAAGTTGCTCCTAGAATCTGAGCTGCTAACAAACCAGCGTTTGTAGCACCCGCTTTTCCAATTGCAACCGTCGCAACTGGAACGCCACCAGGCATTTGAACAATTGATAGAAGTGAATCTAATCCTTGTAGAGCTTTTGATTGAACTGGTACACCAATAACAGGTAGTGTGGTTTTCGCCGCAACCATCCCCGGTAAATGCGCGGCTCCGCCAGCACCAGCGATGATGACTTTCAAGCCACGCGATCTTGCTTGTTCCGCATAGTCAAACATTAAATCAGGAGTACGATGAGCTGAAACAACCTTTTTCTCATAGCTAATCTCTAGTTCATCAAGTACGTCACAAGCTGCTTTCATCGTTTCCCAATCTGAAGTACTTCCCATTATTACACCAATTTCAGGATTCATATTTTGAATTCCTCCATTACTTTATCGTTGCAAGCTATAGTTAACAAAAAAAGGCGCAGAAACACTTTCTTTATCTACTCTTTTTGAGAGAAAGGAAGTTATTTCTACGCTTTCAGAGATCATAAAGTAAATAATCCACGTAACACTTCCCTCATAGTCCGATTTTTTTACGGCAATCGGGTAGAAACTTATGGACCATATTCCCAAAATTATATGAGGTCTTATTCGTTTTTCGATCAATCACATGACTATATCTTACAATCATCATTCATTACTGTCAACAAAAAGTCGAACGATTTAAAATGTCTTAACTCTATTGTTCGCTTTCTACTAGTAAACCTTCAAACATGATTTGCTGTTTTACAGGAACATATTCTTTATTAGAATTAACGGTTCGTTCCTCAAAAATAGGTTTTTCAATCCTTCTAATGGGTACATATCCTTCAGATTTCATTCTTTCTAAACACTGTTCAATTGTTTCTGATTCCTTTACTTCAAAACGTTCCTTTTTTTTCTTAGACAAAACCCTACCTCCCAAAATAGATTCTAAATTTCTCCATATTTCGATTATAATTGCAGTTAGCGTAACATGATTATACGCTTAAAGAAAGGGGTAGATTTGTTCTACCCCCCTTTCTATTCTTCATATTTAGGAATGAATCTATTTCGCTTATCAAACACTTCTTGATAATTTGTGACCTCTTCTAGGGCTCTTTCTTCGACTTTGATTCGTGTAGTGAGGATTACTGCATTTAATACAGTAAAGATGATGGCCGTCCAATACGCTTGAAAAATAAGAGGAAGACACGCTAATTCAGTTATGACTATAGCGTAATTAGGATGACGGAGATATTGATATGGACCTTTAGCGACTACTTTAGCCCCTGGCAAAACCATAATTCTTGTATTCCAAAATCGCCCTAATGACGATAGTGCCCATACCCTTCCAACTTGAGCAACTAAAAAGAAAACAAGAGGAATAATCGACCAAAGCATAAAACTCTTATTTACTAGACTGACTTCTACAAGTAACGAAAGAAAGAATACACCATGCAAAGCTACAATGTATTTATAGTGAGCTTTTCCTACTTCGTATCCTCCTTGAGCTTTAATCCACTTGGCATTTCTATTCGCGATAACCACTTCAATAACCCTTTGAATGATAACTAATGCTATAAACAGATAAACAGCAATCATTAATGAAGCCCCTTCCACTCTAGTAATGTTAATTCTGAACAAAAACCTGGCCCTAATGCTGCCATTAATCCAATATCACCTTCTTCATGTTCCTGTAACATAATCTGCTCTAGTACATACAGAACAGTAGGAGATGACATATTCCCATGTTTTTTAAGGATTTCTTTTGAGGTTGCCGTTAACCGTTCATCAATGTTCAAAGACTCCACATAAGCCTCCAAAACCTTTTTTCCCCCAGGATGTGCAATAAAACTAGACAGCTGTTCTATATTTAATTCGTTACGCTCTAAAAACTCTGTAACATTTGGCTTAAGCCACTCTTTAATAATCGCAGGAATATCTCTTGAAAAAACGACATGTAAGCCTGTATCCTTAACTTCCCACCCCATCACATCTTCTGAATCTGGCATAAGCGTTGATTCCGTATCAACAACAGTCGGTCTTATCGGACGAGCTAATTGATTGATTAGTTTTGAATCATCCCCAGCTAAAACAGCACAAGCTACCCCGTCCGCAAACAGCGATGTACCAACTAGATTACTTTTTGAACGATCATTTCGCTGGAAAGTTAAGCTACACAACTCCACACAAACAACTAATACATTTTCTTGCGGATAGGCCCTGCAATATTCATAACCTCGACTAATGCCAGCTGCTCCACCAGCGCAACCAAGTCCCCATAACGGAATTCTTTTTGTATGTGAAGAGAAAGGAAGTTGGTTCATAATACGAGCATCTAAACTCGGCGTAGACATACCCGAACTTGAAACTAAAACAATTGCTCCAATATCTTTATAATCTATGTTCTCATTTAAAAACTGATCATTCATTAAACATTTTTTGATAGCTTCCACGCAAAAAGAAGTTGCTAACTCTATATATAGATTGTTTTTAACTTCTAGTGAGTGCTCGGATTCGAACCAATCAAGTGGAACTGAAAATTGTCGCTCTTCAATTTGACCATTTGCAAAAACTTTTAATAATCGTTCGATATCTTGATAATTTTCACTGAATAACTCACGAGCAAATTCAGTAGTAGCTTCTTGATTGATTGTATGTGGGGGTTTATATGTACTAACGGAGATTATTGATGGCATTCAGCTTTCACCTTCCCCTAACTAATTTATAATGTTAGAGTCACCAATTATTAGAAGATCATGCGTTTTTTTACCACTTCTAGGGTTTGCTTTCTGTACGGTATAGAAAGAAAGGTGAAAGGGTTTTAAGAATAGTTTAATTAACCTAAGTATCTAAGTATGAACATTGATTTCTTCTTAGTTTTCTGTCTTTACTGTCAGCTTCTCTCAATTTACTATCCAGTTCATACTATTTACTATCCATTTTCTTAATTTAACTATCCGGATTTCTCTATTTACTATCCAACCAAGCTTTAGAGATAACATTGGCAT
>NZ_BAUV01000094.1 GCF_000513135.1 Halalkalibacter akibai JCM 9157 | reverse complement strand
AAAAAGAAAAAATAAAGCTAATTATTATAATCACCATAGGAATGTTTCTTTTCAGTTGTCTCACCTCACGTACTTTCACCTTACCTAGTAAATTATTTATATCCACTTTCTCCCGATGTGTGAACATTTAAAGAAATAGTAACCCTTGTACATATTTAATCTTTTAAGCTAATAAACTAAAAGTATGAACATGAAGGGAGAGAATAAATTGCTTCAACCAGTCGTGCTCGGTATTGTTTTTATCCTTTTATTAACTTGGTTAATAAGTCTTTCCTATCTATTTAAAGAAAAACTAAGCAATATGATTGGGATGGTTGTTTCAATGACTCTTGGAATGATTACCGGATTAAGTATAGGTACGTTCTCTGCAGTTTTATTTCCTGACTTGTTTTTTGAAATTACTGTTCTAAGCATGTTAATTGGCGGGTTCGTTGGTGTAATAGCAGGATTTCCTTACTCCTTGATCGCGATTATTGATGGACTCATTTCTGGAGTAATGGGGGGAATGATGGGAACGATGTTAGGTGTTATGATTTCCCCTGAACATTATAACCAACTTTTAAACATAATGAGTCTTTGGACTGTTGGGATTTTCTTTCTAATTTATTTACTTTTAGTTTATGAAATTAATAAGGAATCAAACAATAATTCATTGATTTCACACCCACTTCCATACTTTACTCTTGTTTGTTTGTTTATTCTCAGCTTTCACTACTTTACTTTTGAATTTAATAACAGCACAAATCATCATGCCGATCATGTAAATAATCAAGAAATAATAATGGATGCGAATGAATATCAGTTTGGTCCAGATCAAGTTCAAGTGTTACCTGGTGAGGAGGTAACACTAACTCTAGTTAATAACGGAATAGAGCAACATGATTTTGAGATTAAAGGGTTGGATTTTCATCTTCATGCGATGCCTGGTACTTCTGAAAGTATGTCAGTTGTTTTTCTAAAATCCGGTACGTACGAAGCCGTTTGTACCATACCTGGACATGAAGCAGCTGGAATGACAGCTACTATAATCGTTACGGAATTATAAGATAAAGCTTCCCTACTTACTTTTCACTCAAACTAGTAGGGATAAGCATTTTAGTTCTAGACAATTCTTTATTGTTTTAAAAAAGGAAATGAACTTTATTCTGTTGAAAGAGGTCCATCCCATACAGCCATGCCACCTCCGAAGTTAGCTACTTTATCAAATCCTTTTTCAACAAGAAAATCGGCACTTTCAACCCCCATTCTTCCTGTATGACAAATAAGAATAATCCGTTTTTCTTGATTTAATTCATTATAGCGGTCTTGAAACTCTTCATAGGGGATATTGATGGCTCCAGATATATGCCCCTCTTTATAGAGCTCCACTTCTCGTAAATCAACTACTTCTACATATTCGTTACCAACCTCCATCAGTACTTCCTCTTGGTCAATATCATCCCATTTTTGACTTATAGGGTCCTCTTCTAAGGTAGCTGTTTGGAATGGATTAACAACAATTACAATTGAAATGACTATTACAACGATAAAACTTAAAGGTAAAAGGTATTTCCTCATCATTTCTCGCTCCTTTTTCCAGTTCTATATTTTTTCTTGCTTATTTAAAAGATTAGAGAAAAGGATATGTATTAAAACTGTAACATGTAACCCCCCTTAAGTAGGAAACAAGCATTGTTAGAAGCGTTCAACATACAGCAAAAATAGCCGAACATGTTGAATAACTTTATTCAACATGTTCAATGAAAAAACTTAAAACTATTTACTATGCTCCATAGTAGTACCAAATTCATAGACCTTTTCAATAAAGACTTGGTGCCAAAGCATGAAAGTCAGTACTGTCCATAATGGACGACTATAATCCCCTTTGCTCTTAAATATTGAACTCTCAGCCAAATTGATTTTACGATGTTGTTCAAGCAAATGAAGAATCTCTTCTTTCTTAAATAAATAATCAGTCTGACTATCCATAATCAAATTTTTAGCCCAATCGTACAATTCATTTTGTAACCAATGTCTAATTGGAACAGGAAATCCTAGCTTAGCTCGATTGACAATATGCTCTGGTACAATGTGCTTCATAGCACTTCTAAGAGCAATTTTCGTTTGTGATTTATCTACCTTTATAGTGGGATGAAGGTTAGCAGCCACTTTAAAGACTTCTTTATCTAAAAATGGAACACGGAGTTCTAATGAATGCGCCATTGTCATTCGATCAGCCTTCACTAGAATATCACCTCGTAACCATGTCTGAAGATCGATATATTGCATCTTCGTAATATCATCAAGGTGTTGAATTTGTTCATAAAATGGCGTAGTGATCTTTTCATAGTTATAATCTGATTGATACTGGCTCAGTAACTTAAATTTATCGGCTTCCGAAAACATTTTCGCATTCCCAATGTAACGCTTTTCAATTGGTGTAAGCCCACGCTCTATATAATTTCTTCCCTTTACTTTTTGTGGAACTCTGTTAAGAATAAAGTTCATCATTCTTTTACCACTATCAGGAAGAGTCGATAAAGGACGGAGTGACAAAGGCTCCTTATAAATTCGGTAGCCTCCAAACAGTTCATCTGCACCCTCGCCAGATAAGACAACTTTTACATGTTTGGCAGCTTCCCTTGCTAAAAAGTAAAGGGGAATAGCTGCTGGGTCAGCAACGGGATCATCTAAATGCCAAATAATTTTAGGCAGTTCCTCAATAAATTCAGTAACTGAAACTTGATAATAAGAATTTTCAACCTCCAAAGCTTCCACTGTTTGCTTCACAGGATTTAGTTCATGATAACCTTCTTGCTCAAATCCAACAGTAAATGTCTTAATGGCAGGATTAATTTTTTTCGCTAATGTTACTATACAAGTGGAATCAATTCCACCAGATAAGAAAGCTCCTAATGGAACATCACTAATCATATGACAATTTACAGACTCTTCTAATGTTTGTGCTATCTGTTTAGAACTTGTCTCAAGATTGCCTTGACTTGGTTTGAAGATTGGCTCCCAATATTT
This sequence comes from Halalkalibacter akibai JCM 9157, assembly GCF_000513135.1. Classification (GTDB taxonomy): domain Bacteria; phylum Bacillota; class Bacilli; order Bacillales; family Bacillaceae_D; genus Halalkalibacter; species Halalkalibacter akibai. Next base: position 3,249 of record NZ_BAUV01000094.1, on the reverse strand, counting down.
TTTTTGGATTAACCCCTCCCCTTTCTTTTTGATGAAATAATAGCCAGGCTCTATTTTAAACGTATCAGTTGTCATCGTTAACGGCTCCGGCACATATTGAAAAGTTAAATAATGATGTAATGCTTCCTTATTTATAGATTTATTGTTTTCAAGTGCTTCTAAACTTTTTTTCTCAGACGCGAAATATAGTTCATGCTCACTTTCACCATTCGTATAATACAATGGTTTGATACCAAAGGGGTCTCGTGCCCCGTACATCGTTTGCTCCTGCTTGTCCCAAATCAAAATAGCAAACATTCCTCTTAAGTCAGAAAAAGCTTCTTCTTTTTTATGACTGAAAAGAGCAAGAATTGTCTCTGAATCTGATGAAGTCTGAAACGTGTAACCTATATTCCCCAAGGTTTTACGTAGTTCCTGGTAATTATAAATTTCACCATTAAATACCATCCAGTAACGCTCATTTTCATAGGAGATAGGTTGATTGCCATTTTCCACATCAATGATACTTAGCCTTTTAAATCCAAAAACGATGTGATCATCCTTGAAAAAACCTGTGTCATCTGGTCCACGATGATGAATCAAGTTAAGCATATTATTTATTTCATTTTTTTCTTTATTTCCTATTACTTTTTGTTCATTTACATAGCCAACAAAACCACACATTTTGAAAACACCTCATACTTCTTTTTGTTATAGATCAGATAATAATATTATCCTCAATGTTTGTTTTTTTCATGGAGAATTCATGTGAAAAAAAGGGGGATTAATTTAATGTTCAACACCACAGTACCCACCAATTTTGAACCCCAAAAATTATTATGAAATTAAAGATTAAAGACATGACTTCATAAAAACACGACCTCTAATTTTGTGGTCATGTTTTTATGGAGTACACCGAATTTACTCAAACAAAATTATCATTCTTGTGTTGTCCAGTTATCCTTGCCACCAACACATAAAAAACGAGAATACTTGTTATACTTAGACTTACAGTAAAGAAATAAATATAAGTTAAATAGGGATGAAGTCCAGAATATAACCAAGGAAAAATCCCCAGAGAATAATCCAATATATCATTTGTTAATGTCCATAGTGCTACAATTAACAAATGTTTTAATTTAAAACGGAAGTATCGACTAAAAAAGAGTGCTTGAACTGCCATTCCAATGTGAGAAACAATTAACATATAACTTGTCCAATGAAGAGTACCTCCAGTAAAACTTGTTGCCACAATCATGACAACTGCCCAAATTCCATATTTAAACAAAGTCACAGCACCAAACGCTTCTATTAGCGGCCACTTTTTCCCTACTAAAAAGGATAGCAACGTAATGGTAAAAAACAAACTAGCAGTTGGACTATCTGGGACAAACGGCCAAAACCAAAGTTCCGTTTCAACTAATTGAGGCATATACCATATATATCCGTAGATCGTTCCCAACAAATTGGTCATAAACAATAACCAAATAGTACGTTTTCGCCCAAGCCAGTTAATAAGCCAGTTCAAGTAAATCAATAAATTTCCTTCTTTCTACATCCTATTTAAAATTAGTCTTACAAGCTTTGTGTTATAGAGTATTGCACTTAATTGTGTAGAAACTATGAAGAGGATTCATGAAATTTTTTTTAAGAAAGCTAATTGCTTAATTTCTTATGACAACAAAATGAATGGCTCCTAACCTTAGTAAGGAACCACTTATTTATTTACCTTTACTTTCTTCTAGTTTCTTTTACGGTAAACCAAAATCCTATTAAAGAGCTTAGCCAGACTAATGTAATAGTGATGATGAAGGGTGCTTGTAGCCAATTAGGTGAATCTGGGTTGTGTATAAAAATAAAATAAGCCGTATGCAAAATTACCATATGGTAAAAGACATGTACAGTTTGTTGAACATGTTTCCAAGCTTTTAATCCCAATATCTTTTTACTTATCGTGTTTGAAGTTAACATTAAGATAAGAACATATACCAACGCTACAATCCCCAATAAATTACCTAAAGCAAATCCAGGATGCAACACCCAATCCCCTGCAAATGGACTAAAAACGAAAAAGAACCGGAATACTTCCCATTGAACCCAGCCATCAAGGAGAATCAATACATGAACAATTGCCGTAACGCCTGTCCATATCCCAAGTTCTCTTCTCCAAACTAGCCATTTTCTAATTGTTTTGAATACTTTAGAAAGGGATCCTAGAAGCAAAATTACACTTAAGAATAGTAATGATACATCTGCAAATGCTCTGTTCCAAGCATGCATTGGATCCCAGAGTTCTCTACTTTGAAAAATAGATAAGCTAGTATAAGAGAAAATCCCCCTATAACTATTTGTCTATAAGTACTATTTTTCATCGCACACCTCCTCAATCTACTGTAGGAGTATACCCTGCATGTTTGTAGAATGTATGAAGATGATATAGAAGAAATATACTAGTTAGTCACCTAACTAGTATATTCTTAGCTCTACTTAATTTCCGCTTCTTGTAACATCCATTCAATGTGTCCACCATAGCCCGATGTTGGGTCATTAACGAAAACATGCGTAACCGCTCCAATTAACTTGTCCTCTTGAATAATTGGGCTACCGCTCATCCCTTGTACAATCCCTCCTGTTTTTTTCAGTAATTTAGGATCAGTGACTTTAATGATTAACCTTTTGTTGTGGGAGATTTTCTTGGATTTGATTTAAGAATCTTAATATCAAATTCTTGTACTTTATCTCCCTCTAAAACCGTAAGTATTTTAGCGGGACCTTCTTTAACTTGATCAGCAGACGCTACAGGAATAGGTTGGTCAAAAATAGTACCTTTATTGAATACTTCTCCAAAAAGACCAAAAGGACTATTTATCGTTACAGAACCCCAAAACGCCTGATTAGGTAAAAATTTGGCTATCTTTTCACCAGGTTCACCGCTAACCCCTTTCTCAATTGATGAAACAGATGCCAACACAATTTGTCCATCATAAACAACGGTTGGCTGATTAGTTTCAGCTTCTGATATAACGTGACCAAGTGCCCCGTATTTATTCGTATCAGGATGAAAAAATGTTAAAGTACCTATACCTGCCGTGAAATCACGTACATATAGACCGGATTGAAATTTGCCATCCTCTTTATTTCTTAAAGGGGTTAACTCTTTTAATAAAAATTGTTTTTTTCTCCTTATTTCTATTTTTAGTATGTCATTTTTCTCGCCAGCTTCTTGAACAATCTCTTCCACTTGAACCGCCCTACTTATAGGATTACCAT
>NZ_BAUV01000095.1 GCF_000513135.1 Halalkalibacter akibai JCM 9157 | reverse complement strand
TAGAAAAAGCACAACCCAATGGGTTGTGCTTTTTTTTTTTAATAATCACTTAAAGGCAAGGCATACCGTAGACTACTTAGTTCAACTAAAGAGCTTTATGAAAATAGTGTAAATTGATAAGTGAAAAGCCGCTTTATAAAGTCTTATCATTAATACTAATAGTGTACATAAAATAATGGGAATTATATACAAACAAAGTCCACTGTGTTAATCTAATTTTATAGATCGACGATCTATAAAATTAGATTAAGTCGATATAGGAGGTTTTTACCGTGAAAGATAATCCATTAAATGTGTCAGTTGAACAAGCGAAATTACTTGGAAATGCATTAAGAGTTAAAATTATTAGTCATTTACAGGAGCAACCTAAAACATCAAAACAAGTAGCAAACCTACTAGGAGAATCAGGTGGTAATGTACATTATCATATGAAAAAGCTCTTTGATGGTGGCCTAATTGAATTAGTAGAAGAACGACAGTATGGAGGGGTAATAGAAAAATATTATCTATCTAAATCAAAATGGTTTAACTCTATTGGCGATACACCAGTTGATCCTGCATTAAGAGATGATTATCTTTCTAGAGACTCAACCGGTCTAAGTATCCGACTAAATTTAACTACGCATCAACAAAAAGAAATAAAAGAAGATTTTAAAGAGTTTCTTGAAAAATGGGTATTAAAAACAAATACAAGTGAGAGCAGTAAGACAGAAGAATTTAGTATTGGAGTAAAGATTGTTTCTACTGAACATAAAAATGAAGAGTTGCGAGATTGATGTAAATGTTTATCTTCTCTAATAAAAATTTCTTATTTATGTTTCTAGGAAGAATTGTTACAAATATCGGTGACACTTTGTATGCTGTTGCAGCAATGTGGTTGGTTTTTGAATTAGGTGGATCTACCTTTTATACAGGTTTAGCTGGTTTCCTGACCATTATCCCAAGGTTTGTTCAATTCTTCGCAGGACCACTTATTGATAGAATTTCAATAAGGCCTTTGTTAATCGTAACGCAAATTATTCAATCAATTATGCTATTAATTATTCCGATAGCTTACTTCTTTGACTTCTTAAGTGTGACACTTATCCTAATTATATCACCGATCATCACAACTTTTAATATGTTAGTTTACCCAGCACAAGTGGCTACCTTACCTAAAATCGTTGAGGAAAAAGAGTTAACGAAAGCCAATTCGCTTTTTACTTTTGCCTATCAGGGGATTGAAACTGCCTGTAATGCGATTGCTGGTGTACTACTTGTTACAATTGGTGCTATTTCTATTTACCTTTTAGATTCAATTATGTTTTTAATTGGTGCCTTACTTTTCTCTTTTATAAAATTACCTATGCAAACAAAAAAAGTAAAAAAAACATATAGTGAATCATCTATTTTATGTCATTTAAAACAGTATAAAATTGAACTTAAGGAAGGCATTAGTATTCTTCTTAATAAGACATTTTCTAGATTATTAATAGGGATAATGGCAATCAATTTTGTTGGTGGAGCTACTTTTGTTGTGTTACCTGATTTCAGTAAACATCAAGGGGGAGCTGAAATATTTGGCTATTTATTAATGGCACAGGCATTGGGTAGCATAATGGGTGCATTATTAGCCCCTTATATAAAGTTACAACGATATGGTATAGGAAAAGTATATGCCATGGCTTTTATCATTAGTGGTATATTGTGGACAATATCTGTTTTTAGTCCATGGACATGGTTGATGATTATAATTTATGCACTTGCTTGGTTTCCAGGTGGGGTAACCAACATCTTAATAAATACTTTTATGCAAAGAGGAATACCTAAGCATTTGCTAGGTAGAGTATTCTCAGCATCATTTAGTTTAAGTGGTATTGCCATGCCTTTAGGTTCGCTAATTGGAGGGGCATTAGGAGTTATAATCGGGAGTGTTTACGTCATTTTATGTAGTGGCATCGTAATTTTCCTTGTTGGTGTCTTTTGGAGCATTGATAAAGTAACACGAACGCTACCAAAATTGGAGGAAGTTACTGAAACAACATTTATCTCTGAAGTTTTAGCAAGAAAATTATCTAATCAAAAATAGAAAAGGGCTAAGATTTTTTTAACTTTAAAAAGTAGGTAGAGACTATGAAGAAGCAATTCCTAATTGTGATGATTTTTTTCTTCAGTTTTATGATAACAGGATGTAATGTCATCGAAGAATGGAAAGCTGAGCGGATTATCAAAGAATATTATCAAGCTATAATAGACGAAAATTATGATAAGGCGTTTAAGCAGTTACAGCTATATGATTATAATTCTAAGACTGAGATTGGACATTTTACTGAAGGAACTACATTATCGAATAAAGAGGCAAAGGCATTTTACCTAAAGAAAATACATGTTCTGAAGGAACAAAAATATAAATTAATTGATTTCGAAATTGTTGAAGTAGAGTATGAAGATGGTCATTCATTTTGGCATCATATTAAACTCAAGGGAGAGCAGGATGGTCAGAAATTTGAATGGAGAGAAGTTGCTGATATTTATAAAGGGAAATTAGTCATTAGTGAAAAAGATGACCCAAATACAAAGTATAGAGATGGGAAAATGTATTTTGAAATCGAAGAGTTAAAGGAAAATTAAGTACATGATAACTAGAGAGGAGATAATATGAAAGATACAGTCCATATTGATAATCTGCTCCCTGAAGACTGGGAACAAGTAAGAGAAATCTATCTTGAAGGAATTGCTACTGGTAATGCGACTTTTCAAAATGAAGTACCTTCTTGGGAAGAGTGGAATAACAGTCATACTTTAGAAAGTCGAATAGCTGCACGCCTAGAGGATAGTGTTTTAGGTTGGGCTGCATTAAGTCCTGTCTCAAGTCGGTGTGTTTATGCAGGTGTAGCAGAAGTAAGTGTATATGTAAGGCAAATTAGCACAGGAAAAGGAATAGGAAATTTACTTTTAAAGACTCTTATTCAAAAAAGTGAAGAAAATGGGTTTTGGATGTTACAATCTGGTATTTTTCCTGAAAATATAGCTAGTCTTAAAGTACATTATAAAAATGGTTTTCGAGAAGTTGGCAGGCGAGAGCGAATAGGAAAAATGAATGGTGTGTGGAGAGACACGATATTATTAGAAAGAAGGAGTAAAATTGTAGGAGTTAATTAATTGAATTGATAGTAAAACAGGAGGAGCAATTTCATAAAATAAATCTGTTCTATGCTCAGCGAAGAATGGATCTTTAACTTAAGAATTAGATAAATAGTAGAAGGGCAATCCTAGTCCCTCTAAGCTAACTAAAAGCACAATTTATGATATAGTTAAAAAGGGACGAAACCAAACTAGGAGGAGAACAATGTCACAGAAATTAATCTTTTTTGATATAGACGGTACTCTTTACGATGAAAATAAACAGTTACCCATGTCTACGAAAAACGCAATTGAGGCTCTGAAAAAGCAAGGTCATTATGTAGCCATTGCTACAGGGCGTGCTCCATTTTTGTTCGAAGACTTAAGAGATGAATTAGGTATTCATACATACGTTTGTTTTAATGGCTCTTATGTGGTTGTTGAAGGAGAAATGGTTTCAAAAAAAACACTAGATAGGAACTCACTAGAAGCATTAATTGATTTTGCCGATCAAAAGCAACATCCACTTGTTTTTATGGATCATGAAGATATGAAAACCAATGTAGAATCTCATCCGCATATTGAAGAGAGCATGGGAACTTTAAAGTGTTATCAACCTGGGCACGATTCGAGTTATTTTCTTAATCGAGATATCATTCAAACTTTGCTTTTCTGTTCAAAAGAGGAAGAAGTGGAATATATAAATGCGTTTCCTAAATTTGATTTCGTCAGATGGCATCCATTATCAGCCGATATTTTGCCAGTAGGTGGCTCAAAGGCAAAGGGTGTTGAGGTAGTCATGACAAAACTTGGATTTGTAGCGGAAGATGTTTATGCCTTTGGCGATGGACTAAATGATATTGAAATGCTACAGGCTGTTGTTAACAGCGTAGCAATGGGAAATGCGCATGAGGAAGTAAAGAATGCGGCTAAACATATTACCAAACATGTGGATGAAGATGGAATTGAGTACGGGCTAAAAATGCTTGGTTTACTATAACAGTAAAGACGAAAAACAGCGCATGAAGCACAAGTGGCTTGAGATGCGCTGTTTTCTGGTTTCTTACTAAGGGAATTTATGTATTTATTCGATTAGTTGAAAAGGGACAAGAGTGTTCATTGCCAAAGTGATGGGTTTTTTGCTATGGGGGAAATATCTAAATTTGTTCAGAATCTTACTATCGTCTTTTAGAGTAAAAGATTGATGCAATTGCAACTCAATAAAGACTTTAAGTGAGATGGAGTGGAAGGCACTTGACTCCCGCAAAAAGCAAGTGCCTGAAGCGCAATGGAACGGAGCCGATAAGGGAAATATGATTAACAAGTATAAAAGTACCTTACCGAATATATTCGGCTTCATAAGAATTAGCACCAGCATGGACGGCAACAAGCGTATCAGCGTAGCCTACAAGTCTGTTGACTAACTCATCAGTAATAGCATAGACAAGCGAATGGTGTTTCTCAAGATAGAGTTCAGGATCATCAAAAATAACGGTTGTATTTATATAAACATCTCTATTTCCTAGAAGGTCATAGTGAATAATTACCTTGCCTGCTGCTCCGCCTGTTTTTGGGTCTTTAAAGTTTGGCAAGAATACGTACCATTCTTCAGCTGTATGTGAGCGGAAATTCTTTGTAAATGTTAATTGAGTAAGCTCCTCTTTAATCGTCAAATCCTCATTCATTAGCTCAACAATCTTATTATTCATCTCATCACCATTTCTACAAGTTTCTATTAGTATAAGAAGGTTTCTCTATTTTTATTGAACAAAAAAAGATGCACCCGATAAAGGATGCATCTTTTCATCATTTTAATGAGCTGGAAAGAAGATCATTTGAATGATAAATATAACCGCGAAAAAGTAAAGGATAGGGTGTACCGTTTTTCCTTTTCCACTAACAAGCTTCATTAACGGATAAGAAATAAAACCAATTGCAATTCCTGTCGCGATACTAGAGGTTAACGGCATTGTAATTAAAATAGCAAAAGCTGGGAAAGCCTCATCGAACTGTTTCCAGTTAATGCGAGCTAGTCCATCCATCATAAAGCAACCGACAATAATTAATACAGGAGCTGTAATAGCTGGTAAAGAAGAAATGGCTGAAATGAATGGTGAAAAAAAGATAGATACTAGGAATAAGGCAGCTACAACAATGGAAGTGAGCCCAGTACGTCCTCCTGCTGCTACTCCTGATGATGATTCAATGTAAGCACTTGAGGGACTTGTCCCGAACGTTGAACCAACAGTCGTAGCTAATGCATCAGCATAAGCGCTGGTTTAGCGCGAGGGAACTTTCCATCTTTTAAGAAACCAGCCTGTTCAGCTACGCCGATCATCGTTCCTGTTGTATCAAAAATGGTAACTAGTAAAAATGAGATGACTACAGTGTACAGCCCGAATGTAAACACACCCGCAATGTCCATGTCGAAAAAGACTGGAGTAGGAGGAGTTGATACAACACCATCAAACTGTAAGAGTCCTACAAAAATACCGACAATGGCCGTAATCACCATTCCAAAGAATAAGGCCCCTTTTACATTTCGAGCCATTAAAACTAGGGTTAGAAATAAACCAAAAATAGTTAATAGTGTTATCGGATCATGTAGATTCCCGAAAGTAACGAGTGTTTCTGGATTAGGAACGACAATTCCAGCCATTCTTAGCCCAATAAAAGCAATAAATAACCCAATACCTGATGTAATTCCAAATTTTAATGAGTTAGGAATTGCGCGAATAAGCATTTCACGAAACGGAGTAAAGGTTAAAATTATAAACAGTAAACCAGCTAAGAATACAGCACCTAGTACAACTTGATAAGAAACTCCATGGGTTGCAACGACACTTGCAAAATAAGCGTTCATTCCCATACCAGGTGCAATGGCAATTGGGTATTTCGCAAATATCGCCATGTACAAAGTACCGACAATAGTTGCAATGATTGTAGCCATAAATACTTGATCAAACGGAACGCCAGCTGAAGAGAGAATTGCAGGGTTAACAATGACGATATAAACCATTGTTAAGAAAGTTGTAAACCCAGCCATTACTTCCGTTTTCACATTCGTTCCATGCTTTTTAAGCTGAAAGAAATTCTCCATTGTTTACCTCCACTTTTTTCGCAATCCTCAAAAAAATCCTAACTACGAATGAATACAGTTCTC
>NZ_BAUV01000096.1 GCF_000513135.1 Halalkalibacter akibai JCM 9157 | reverse complement strand
TACTTGTCACTCAACAGCGACTTTTCTAATTTAACATTTCACAACTGATCTGTCAAATGTTTTTCAAAGAAAATGTTTTTGTCTTGCGTCGCCTCGTCAGCGACAAGTAATAATATATCATTTAAAAATTAACACGTCAACACTGTTTTTAATTTTTTTGAAACTGATAATAAGTCTTCATAATCCCTTCTGCTTTTGTTGGAGCTTTAAAACAGCTCACAAAGTCTTTCTCCACTAAGTGGCGAACAAGTAATTCGAGATCAACACGGTAATCTTCCGTTTCCTGTATGCTCATCAAATCAGAAATTAAATACTGGTTTTCAGAGTCAACTAAAGACAAGAAGTGCTGACTTCCATTCAAAGTTTTAGAATGAATCGCAAGCTCTGTCGCCAAAATTAACAGCTCAATTCTTTTTTCAAGTGACTCTTCACTCTTTAATAATTCTTGATACAGTTTATAAGTAGACGGTTCGATATGCTTTACCTGTTCCCAAACGGTCACTTCTGGATAGAAGCCGTGTTGAATAACCGATAATCTAGCTAAATGATGAAGAGCATGCATCATATTGCTAAACGCATCAAAGGAATGTCCATTTTCAAAAAGTGTTTTGCCTTCTTCAAACCTTCTCAGCATTTTCGTAAATTGAATCGTCATCTTCTTGCTGCGATCTCCTGGAGGAAAAGATTCAATTCGCTCTTTCACACCTTTAAGATATTCGTTACGATCAAACACAATCTTACCGTTGACCAACCAATCAACTAAGCGTCTGTGATTGCCAACGATTAATGTTTGGTGCATCATCGCCTGGCTCAGAAAATGAAACGAAACTCTTCGTTCCCCTACTTTATAATGTTTCACTTCCCATGTAATATCTTGTACGTTGTTAATAAGAAGAATCACCACATCGAACCCATCTGTAATCGACAACGGAGATTGTTCCTTATCTATTAATAAAATCGCAAGTGTATTTTCTTCGCTCGCTTGATCTATGTAAAGATGACGTAATAATGTGTCCATAAAAAAATCCCCTCTCCCCCTAAAAGCATTTAGATCTTGCTCCCACTTTTAGGTTTCAGAGTTTACAGATTCTACAGTTCAATTCTTTTTTCCTGCTAGGAAACGCGAAATCTTCATAACCTTTTAACATCCTGCGTGAGTGTTTTGGCGAAAGCTATGCTATACTACTACTAGATTTAGGAGGTAGACTAATGGCACTAAAATATACAAATAAGATTAATAAAATCCGAACGTTTGCTCTTTCCCTCGTCTTTGTAGGAATTCTCGTTATGTATATCGGTATCTTTTTTAGAGAGTCTTATATTGTCATGACACTTGCGATGTTAATTGGTTTCCTTTTTATCATCGGAAGTACTGTCGTTTATTTCTGGATCGGCATGCTCTCTACTAAAACGATACAAGTTGTTTGTCCAAGTTGTGGTGGCGCGACAAAGATGCTTGGCCGAGTCGATGCTTGCATGCATTGCAGCGAACCATTAACGATGGATAAGTCACTTGAAGGCAAAGACTTTGATGAGAAGTATAACCGCAAATCAACTAAATAACTAAAAAGGGAAACGTACCTATGTAGGCACGTTTCCCTTTTTAGTAGAAATCATTTAATTTAAAGTACTATTTTTATCTTGGCAGCTTGGACAAGTCCCGTAAATTTCCATCCGATGGTTATGAACTCTAAAGCCTGTAACATGTGCAGCTAAAGTTTCCACTTCATCAAGTCCCGGATAATGAAAATCAACGATCTTCCCACAATCTCCACAAATAACATGATAATGATCAGATGTGACCGAATCAAATCTACTCGACGCATCACCATACGTTAACTCTTTTACGATGCCAGCTTCCTTGAACACGCGAAGATTATTATAAACTGTCGCGACACTCATATTGGGAAAACGCCCCTCTAACGCCTTATAAATATCGTCAGCTGTTGGGTGGGTCATTGATTCATAAAGGAATTCTAGTATCGCATGACGTTGCGGAGTCATACGCACACGGGTGCTTTTTAAAGCATCAAGTGCATCTTGCAAGCGATGATCAGACATTGTCATGCACCTCTCTTTCAGAAAAAACCATTATTACTTTATAATTAGTATAATATGAAAAAAGCAGTGATGTCAATTATACTACCTTTATGTTGTTAACCCTAAAAAAGGAGCTGCATCCTTTACATCCACTAAGAAAGAAGTATAACGATGGGCTTGTTTACTGACCTTCCTCTTTCTCTGCTCAATGTCTAGACAAGCTTTCTTTAACGCTTCTTGTAGCTGCGGAATATCTTCTTCATTTACTCCGAATAGAAAGGTTGTATTCCCTTTTCTCCAGAAACCTCCAGAGCTCGCAAGCTCCGTCATTCGATAACCTTGTTTCTTCAACTGCACTTCCACTTCATCGGCATACACATTATCAATGATACATACTAGAAGTTTCACAGTAACACCCCCTAATCCAATTCCCTTTACTTACAAGTATTCGATTACATAGATAGATGTTCCTGTCTCCAAAGAGCATCACCAATAAAAAAATGCAAAAAATACTGTCTGTTAGAGTCCGTTAGTTTGATTCCAGCTCACTTCTTACATATGAAAGAGCTTCTTCGACGTGATCTTTTACTTTGACCTTTCTCCACTCTTTCACTAGTACTCCATCTTTATCAATAATAAAAGTAGAACGTTCAATGCCCATATATTCTTTCCCAAAGTTTTTCTTTAGTGTCCAGACTCCATAAGCTTCAGCAACTTGATGATCCTCATCAGCTAATAGTAGAAATGGAAGGTTATATTTTTCTATGAATTTCTCATGCCTCGCAACAGGATCAGGGCTTACTCCGAGAATCACTGTATTTAGTTCTGAGAAATCTTCCGTTTTATCTCGAAAATCACAAGCCTGAGTTGTACATCCAGGTGTCATATCTTTAGGGTAAAAATAGAGAATAACATTTTTGCCTTTGTACGAATCAAGCGAGACTGTTTGTCCGTTATTTGCTGGTAATGAGAATTGCGGTGCTTCTTTGCCTACTTCAACCATGATCATCATCCCTTCAATCGTCTTTCCTTTAGGGTAGCGGAACTCAAACGGAAAAACAACTACTCAGGCTTGCTTGTCACTTGTATAAAAGACGTCACAACAAAGGCCGCAGGAAGCAGATAACCAAATAATGCCTGTACAATCGCAACAATCCTACCAAAACCAACAGGTACGATATCTCCATATCCTACTGACAACATTGTAATCGCACTAAAGTATATAATATCTTCTACAAGATGCGGTACCGTTCCACCCGCATGCGCATTTCCTTCTTTAATCACTTGAATACCCATCAATTCAAACCCTAAATATAAAATCGAAAAGGACAAGATCACGGTTATATAAACGAGAAAAAGTAATGTGAAATGTCTTAATGAAACAGAATGTCTCCCTTTAATTGGACGGTAGCGTAGCAGCATAAGTATGCTAACTATCGTTCCGATCGTGGCAATAATGAGTATAAGCGATAAGATCCAGTTCATGTACAACGCCCCTCCTCATCTAACCATATGTCCACATGCTATTTTCTAGAATATTGAAAGTAAACGTCCAATCGCTTTTCACCGTGTTGCCATTTTTAACCTAGATTATTTGCTCTATAGCGTTGTCTATGGTTGAATAACAAGAAGATACATGTTCTATAAATGGAGGAATTTTTATATGAATTGGACAAAGTCAGAAGCATTATATAAAGAAGCACAAGAACTCATCGTTGGAGGAGTGAATAGTCCTTCTCGAGCTTTTAAAGCAGTAGGCGGTGGCAGTCCCGTCTTTATGGAAAAAGCGAAAGGCGCTTATTTTTGGGATGTAGATGGCAATAAGTACATCGATTATTTAGCCGCATACGGGCCGATCATTACCGGACATGCTCACCCACACATTACAAAAGCCATTCAAGAAGCAGCTGAAAACGGAATCTTATACGGAACACCGACTAAACTTGAAAATAAATTTGCAAGAATGCTACAAGAAGCCATTCCTTCTCTTGAAAAAGTTCGCTTCGTGAACTCTGGTACAGAAGCAGTTATGACAACGATTCGCGTTGCTCGTGCTTACACAGGTCGCGACAAAATCATTAAATTTGCCGGTTGTTATCACGGGCATTCTGATCTCGTTTTAGTTGCAGCCGGTTCAGGCCCATCAACACTAGGAACTCCAGACTCTGCTGGCGTTACAAAAAGCATCGCGAAAGAAGTCATCACCGTTCCTTTCAATGATATTGACGCATACAAAGATGCTTTAGATAAATGGGGCGATGAGATCGCCGCTGTTCTTGTTGAGCCGATCGTCGGAAACTTTGGAATCGTCGAGCCAGCTGAAGGATTTTTAGAAGCGGTTAACAAACTAACACACGACGCAGGCGCACTCGTTATTTACGATGAAGTAATTACAGCTTTCCGCTTTATGTATGGTGGCGCGCAAAACTATCTAGGAGTAGAACCAGATATGACTGCTTTAGGCAAAATCATCGGTGGCGGTTTGCCAATCGGTGCTTACGGTGGCCGAGTTGACATTATGGAAAAAGTAGCTCCACTAGGTCCCGCTTACCAAGCAGGCACAATGGCAGGAAACCCCGCTTCGATGAGCGCTGGTATCGCTTGTTTAGAAGTGTTAAAAGAAGAAGGACTGTATGACAAACTAGATCAACTCGGAGCTATACTTGAAGACGGCATTCTAACAGCAGCCAAAAAACACAACCAAACGATTACCGTAAACCGTCTTAAAGGAGCCCTGACCGTTTATTTCACAGACGAAAAAGTAAAAAACTACGAACAAGCCGAAAACACAAACGGCGAGCAATTCGGAATCTTCTTCAAGCAACTACTAAAACGCGGCATTAATCTCGCCCCATCAAAATACGAAGCATGGTTCCTAACAATTGCCCATACAGAACAAGACATCAAAGAAACCCTACAAGCCGTAGACGAAGCATTCGCCGAAATGAACCAATAACAAAACAAAAAAAGAACAACAAAAACGAGGCTAGACAAAACCACTTTGTCTAGCCTCTTATCAATTCGAAAATGTTTAAACAAGGAACGAGTCATTCATATAGCGAAGTATATTACCAGAGCGAGTGTGATCCAACTATCGCGCTCAAACTCTCTTTTATCGACTTGTCCATCCTCGCTTTTCATTAACAAAATTTAATAAAGAATGACGCACTAATTTAGCGGAGGAAATATACGTAGACTCCCTCAGAGAAAGTTGATCTGGTGGGGGTTTTCGTATGTTTTTTTTGTTTTGAAATTTTTTTAAAATATGCGATTCCCC
>NZ_BAUV01000097.1 GCF_000513135.1 Halalkalibacter akibai JCM 9157 | reverse complement strand
AAAAGTATGGCACCGTTTCTATAATGCATTATCTAGTTTTGAGAGAATCTCTCTAATGTGAACTAAGATACCAGTTTGGAATCCGATGTTCGAGCATTTTAATAAAATGCCATATAGTCTGGTGGCGATAGCAAAGAGGTCACACCCGTTCCCATGCCGAACACGGTCGTTAAGCTCTTTTGCGCCAATGGTAGTTGGGGGCTTCCCCCTGTGAGAGTAGGACGTTGCCAGGCACTTTAAAGCATCCCGATAAGGGATGCTTTTTTCGTATATGAAATATTGAGAGAGACACAAAGCATCTAATAGCCAGAGTAAGCACAATCTAAAAGGTTGTGCTTTATTTTGCATGGTCAATGCAAAATATTTTAGGTACCGAAGAGACTTGTGTTGAATCATATAAGCAAAGTGATTCACTTAAAGGGAGTATGAGGAAGGCTAGTCTAAGCCAAGTGTTCGAAAAATAAGTTAGTTTAACTTCCCTTGCTTCCTTTGGTGTGATTGTTTTAAGGCTGGGACATGGAAAAAAATCATTAAGAGCTTCCATATTTATAGGGAAGAAAAAAGGAATACATTTCATGATTTATAAAAAATCGTTCTATGGGGTAAAAGATTGTCACAATATCTGACAACATCACCCTAAGTTTATGAAAGATCTGTTAAAACTGAATCATGTAAGAAAGAAGGAAGGATCTTTTCTTTTTTTTGGATATGGATTGTGCATGTCGACTAAAAAAATAAAGATTTTTTAGTGTGAGTAGCTAATGATGAATCTATGAAAATCTTTTACACTCAGCTTAAGCTAAATGAAAACAGGAGGCAGTTGATATGAAGTTTGATACGGTTATCCTTTCTGGAACCCTTGTGACTGAAAATGATGTGTTTGAAGCCGATTTA
Organism: Halalkalibacter akibai JCM 9157; assembly: GCF_000513135.1. Lineage (GTDB taxonomy): Bacteria > Bacillota > Bacilli > Bacillales > Bacillaceae_D > Halalkalibacter > Halalkalibacter akibai. The sequence goes on along the minus strand of NZ_BAUV01000097.1, from coordinate 4,350 downwards.
GGGATGCTGAATGGCAAGGTCGTTGCAATTTGTGAACCAGGCACAATTGAGAAAGGAGATGCCACAGTGATTGATGCAAAAGGTTTGCATATATTCCCAGGTTTGATTGATGTTCATGTACATTTTAATGAACCTGGAAGAGATCAATGGGAAGGGCTTGATACAGGGAGCAAAAGTTTAGCTGCTGGTGGTGTGACAACATTTTTTGATATGCCTTTAAATAGCAATCCTCCTACAACGACAAAGGAACGCTATTTAGAGAAGAAACAGCTAGCTGATGAAAAGTCTATTGTCGATTACCGATTATGGGGCGGGTTAGTACCTGATAATATTGAAAATCTCGAAGAGCTTTATCAAGAAGGTGCGATTGGCTTTAAAGCATTTATGTCCGAGTGTGGAACGGATGATTTTCAACATGCTGATAACGGTACATTATTAAAAGGGATGGAAAAAATCGCACAATTGGATTCGATTTTAGCTCTTCATGCTGAGTCTAATGAAATGATCAATTATTTAACATACAAAACGAAAAAGGAGCAACGTTTATCAATCCGTGATTACTGCAACTCGCGCCCGGTCTTATCTGAGCTAGAAGCAGTGGAAAGAGTACTTAGTTATGCAGAGTTAACGAAGTGTAAATTACATATTGTTCACGTAAGTAGTAAGCGAGTAATTGACCGTATTAAGGAAGCGAAGGAACGAGGGATTGATGTCACTGCTGAGACTTGCCCACACTATTTGAGTTTATCGGTTGATGATTTTGAGGAAATTGGCCCTACTGCTAAATGTGCACCACCTTTACGAGAAAGAGATGAAGTGGAGTTGTTATGGCAATCATTAAGAAACGGAGATATCGACATCATTAGTTCCGATCATTCTCCATCACCTCCAGAAATGAAAACACAAGGAGAAAGCATTTTTGACGTTTGGGGTGGAATTGCTGGCTGTCAAAATACATTGCATGTCCTTTTAACAGAAGGTTTTCATAAGCGTGATGTATCATTGTCAAAAATTGCAGAAGTGACCGCTTTTCAACCTGCCAAACGTTTTGGACTCTATCCAAATAAAGGGTCAATCAGAATTGGTTCGGATGCTGACCTAACATTGATTAACCTTAACGAAGAGTTCGTATTAAAAACAGAAGACCTTAAATACAGACATAAGATCAGTCCATATGTCGGGAAAACGTTTATTGGCAAAACGCTATACACATTCTCAAGAGGTCAATGTGTTTTTGAAGATGCTTCAAGTAAAACTAGTGTTTAATTAAACACTAGTATAGGATTTGAAGACTGAATATTCGGTATTTTAATTGAGGAGTGGGAGACTATGAGAGCTGAAGCACCTATTGCACGACCAGAATCAAAACAACATCAGCCTAAGAGGAAATTTGCTTTTCCTCACATATATGTTATTTTATTAATTTTTGTTGCAGGTATGAGCCTGGCGTCGTATATTATTCCGGCAGGCAAGTATGAACGTGTCGAAGGTCCAATGGGAAGAATGATGATTAATCCCGAAGTGTTTACGTTTATTGAATCAACTCCAATTGGACTCATGGATTTCTTAAAAGCGATTCCTCAAGGGATGGTTAGCGCCAGCTCTGTCGTGTTTTTTACTTTTATGATTGGTGGAGCTTTATGGTGTTAAAGGATACAGGAATTATTCACTTTGGTGTAGATCGCTTAACGAAAAGGTTTAGTACGAATAAGGTGTTAATTATTCCTGTGTTACTCGTGACTTTCTCGGTAATTACAGCTTTTATTGGTACACCAGAATTAGCTCTAGTCTATGTGCCAATCTTAATACCGCTCATGATTAAGCTCGGGTACGATAAAATGATGGCTGCTGGTGTAGCTTTGATTGCAACTACTGGAGGATTTTTATCGGCATTAACCAATCCAGGTACGGTTGGTCTTTCTCATCAAATTGCTGAGTTGCCCGTTTACTCGGGGGCTGGATATAGGTTTTTATTATTAATGGCAATCATTCTATCAGGTGTTGTTTTCTTGCTTCTATACGCGAAAAAGTTAGAGAAAAACCCTCAATTAGTGAAGCAGAGTTTAAAAGAAACAGCGTCTAAGCATTTTTTCGAAGAGAAAAGCTATGAAATTACTACGAGACAAAAGATAGCAGGTCTTGTCGTCATCATAATGTTCTTTGGAATGATTTACGGTGTTTTAACATATCAGTGGGATTTCGTTACATTAGCTGGTTATTTCCTAGCAGTTGGCATTGTTGTCGGGATTGTGGCAGGGCTGTCAGGTAACCAAATCAGTGAATCTTTTAATAAAGGGTTTCGTGACGTGTTACTGGGAGCGATGATTATCGGTGTGGCTCGCGGGGTAGCGGTTGTTATGGAAGAAAGTCAAATCATTGATACAATTATTTATGGGTTATCACATGTCGTTAGTAGTTTGCCATCATCCATTACCGTATTAGGAATGCTGGCAACGCAAGGTTTATTTAATTTCTTTGTTCCTTCCGGTAGTGGCCAGGCTTTAATTACAATGCCGATTATGATCCCATTAGCAGATATCGTTGGAACAACAAGACAAACAGCGATATTGGCTTTCCAAATTGGAGATGGGTTATCTAATATTATTTTCCCAACTTCAGGATACTTTATGGCCACTATTGCAGCAGCTGGAATTTCTTATGCGAAGTGGGCAAAGTTTATTTATCCATTATTGATTGTTTGGTTCTTGATCGGATGTGTCTTTTTGTTAATTGCTCATGCCATTTCGTGGGGGCCTTTTTAAAGAGAAGTGAGTAGGGTGGAGATATTACCTGCATAGCCACTCATCTAAATTTAGTCAATGTATAGATGAAGTAGACATGATAGGAATAAGTTTGTTAGGAAGCCTTTTACTCAGGCTTCCTTTTTTAGTTTTTTAGATAATCATCAATCATCTTCTGAATACTAATTACCATCACTCCTTTAAAATTCATGCAACGAGTGAGAACTTTTCGTTGCTGATCTTCCGTCAGCATTTCAAACGAATGTGGCTTGAGTTTTTTAAGTATAAAATCAATCGTCTTCATCTTTTCGTGTGTTAGTCTCTTGTGGTCACTTATTTTTAGAAGTGCTCTGTTGTATAGAAATTCTTTAATACGTGGTGAAAATGCCTTATGAGTAGCAATCCAGTTCAACGTTGACGTTGTCGCCTGTTCGCTTCTATAATGTTCTGGAACTGCTGGGTGATAATTCAGGCGCTCTAATTCATTTCGTTTAAAACCTGTGTGGGTGATTAAGGTTTTAAGGGAAATGGGGGATAAGTGTCTTAACATTTCTAGTAGTTTAAGTTTGTTGTCTCTACTCCAGGAATCTCCTTTGTTATGAAGTCGCCTCATCACTTTTAGGTTTTGTTTAATCGAAGACGTTTTCTTTTCGATAATGCAAGGCGCTTTTTGATAATTTTGCTCTTTCATATATCTATATTTATCATAACCACCCACGAGTACGTACTTTCCAGCGCGTACATGTTTTTCAACTGGGAGGATTAAATCATATGTTTCTATTTGATTGGCGGTTAATTGCATCCTTGTCAAAAAAGAACTAGAAATATAAGCATCATAAAGGGGTTGTATATTTTTCAGTGGGATCATGATGATTTCTTCCTTCATATACACCAGCTCCTTGTTCGATGTATATGAGAGGGGGAAATTGTCCTATTCTTTTTCAAAGAATACAAAGGTTTGAGAACGTGGAGTTTATTGGTGATAACTCATTACGAACTTTTAATAGATGAAATATGATCATCATTTGAAAAAGTGGCATGGCTTCGAATTGTAAATTAATAATAGTAACGGCTAATTGTTTAGGTGGGGGAGTAATGAGAGTGTGTTAGGGAGATGTTTGTATTCAGGAAAGTTGTTTTAGAAGTTCAGGATGGAGTCGTACTTATATGTAGTCTAAATACAAATCTAAATTCTTGTTGCTCTGAAGTATATTTTTAGAAATTACTTATTTAAAGGTTTAGTTGGGGGTGTTTGTAGTAATATGTCCTTCTTTATAAATTTTAAGTTGATTGCCGTAAGTAATTATGATAAATTATTAAATCTAACCGCAAAACATTTTTAAAAAAGTTATTGCGTAGAATTATTTATTGTGGTATATTATTATTTGTCGTCGTTAACGATTGGTTGTTTCGTAACGATCTCAAAAATAACTTCAAAAAAGTTATTGCGCAGAATAAATAGTTATGTTATAATAATAAATGTCGCTAACGAAGTGACGCAATAGTTCTTTGAAAACTGAACAAAAGCCAAGCGAAAAGAGAAAACATGTTTTTCTCGTCAAAGTAATTTTTCGAATGGAAAATTGCATCATTATTATTAATGAGCACA
>NZ_BAUV01000098.1 GCF_000513135.1 Halalkalibacter akibai JCM 9157 | reverse complement strand
TATTAAGGCATATGTGCTACATTAAGAATGGAACAATAAATGCTTTTTTAGTTATTCACTTAATGTTTTCTTTTTAAATACAGTGTTTAATAATTTAAATTTAGCCCAAATAGTTAATATCAAGAATGCAATTGTAAATGTGAGTAAAACAAATTTCACACTCCCCCATCCTTCAAAACTTATAAAAGATGTAAAATGGAGAGCAATATTCCATGCTATAAAACTTAGTAAATAACTTAGATAATTGTAGAGTTTTATCATAGATGAATCTCTAGAACGAGGACCCAGGCTCAATATCAAAGGAACATACGCTATAGCCATAGCACCGAATCCAATAATGATTGTGAAATTAATTTGACTAATACTTCTAATAAACTCATTAATTTTCCCTGTTGTTACAACACCTACAATTGTTCCAATAATAATAGCAGCAATAGTAACTATCATAACTATTTTTTCAACACTTTTTAAAAACTTCATCTTTGGCCCCTTTTTTTATCGCTGCACTTTATGATAGTAAGAACTAAAATTCTCATTTTAGTTGTTTTTCAATTTAGGTACTTCATCCTCGATATATTATAAACCCTTTAATAACCTCAGTATCCAATCTATATCTATAATCCCAAGTTTATAACACATTTGTAACATTACTCAATTAAACTTACAAATGTAACTTTACCCTTCTACCGTAATTTTTTTATAAAATTACCCTTGTACCGAGATCCAGGTTACACCAAAACAACTTGTCCACCAACAAACTGGACAAACCCCATACCTGTTGGGACATGCAGTCATTTCGTTACGGCGAAAGGGTATGGGAGGGATCCCAACCACTACCCTTTCGCCGTAAATTAGGCTTGTCCTATAACCTTTTACCGAAAAAACAACGGTTTGGCCAGTTTACTAGGGTTGTACAATTGTTATCAAAAATTGTCTAATTTCACCTAATATTTAACCCTTAAGTTTCGAAAGATAACAAACTCAAATGAGGACTAAGTACGAGCTATTATAAATTAATTTACAATAAGTTATTTGGTTATTAATCAACAGCATAACAATTTTAAAAAAATCTCATTTTTTACTCGCAATTAAGAAACATTAATCTGAAATCTGTAGCTCCACAAGGAGCTATCATACTCTAAGTACACACCTGAACAGTTCACATTTTTTTATTCCAGCGGGATCCTTTCAATCTAAAAATAATGAATAATTAAAAATAAATTTTTATTTTCATTATAATAAAAAAAAAATTAAATTATGCGAATTCAAGCAAACAAATTTTAAATTCTAGGAAGAGTAAAATTGTTAGCCATTCGCATCAACATATTAGGTGAATTTATTTTAACTTTATGGAGTGGTGATTTTTTAATGTTACTACCATAAATAGATTTTTAGTAAAGTTATTATCTAAATATTAATAGTAAAGTTAATATAGTAAAGTTACTGTCATAAAAACAGATAGCTTGTCCAAATAGTAACTAAAAAAACTCCTTACAAAATGTAACGAGTTTTCTCTGGCCGTGCGACCATTTTTATTTTTATCGAGTTGCTCTCAACTACGAATCCCTGAATTAGACTAGTTGCAAATTCCCTTTTTTCATAATTGTCTAAGTCTTCAAATGTGCAAGCCTTTTTCTTTAAAATATAGGTGTGAAGTAAGTTCTTTTCCTCTTTCACATTATATAAATGCCTTTGCTCGTACTTTAGGTTAATTAAATCTTCTTCTTGGACTTGCAGATCTTCCTCAAACTGGATAATGGCAAGCTCAAGAGCATGGATAAATTGTACCTCTTCACTTTCAAATGGTTCTTCAAGGGACGTATCATCTTCATTTAAAATAGGATATTCAAACCGTTGCACTAATTTTGACTTTTCCTCTTTTAGTTTCGTAATCTTTCCGTTAAGGTGAGCAATCATTGTTTCTTTTTCTTTATATTTTTGTACAGTTTGGTCAAACTCAAGTTTGATATTTTCCATTATTTTTTGTTCAATATCGTTAAAGTTATTAGTTTCCGTAATAAACTCATACCATAATTCACTTAAGAGTTTATCAACCGTATCGCACTGAATTTTCACCTTACATTTTTCTTTCTTTTCACAACTACATTCTTGCTTCTTGCATTTCAAGCAAACAGTACAATGGTACATTCGTGCTCCATACAATTTCCCACGCCTTTTACTTCTAAAATCTTTACTAGCAAGTATTTGATCACAGTTACCACAACTGATTATCCCCTTCAGATAGTAAGTAGCGGGGTAATACTTGTTTATCTTCCCCTTTTGTTTACTAAGCTTCTCTTGATATAAATCCCAACATTCATCCCACAGTTCTTGTGTAATGATTGGTTGTAAATTATAATTTTTATCTGCTTTAATTACTACCCATTCTTCCTTTCTGTGAAGTGAATAACCAGAGTTCTCCTTTCGTCTGAGCGTGGAAAATTTTCCCGTGTAAATGGGGTTTGTCATAACATCCTTAATTCTATGTTTTGTCCATTTAAGTGAATTTCCCTTTTCATCTTTTAACTTTCCTTCGTGTTCCAATTCGTTTGCAATTGCTGCAAACCCCTTTTTTTGTTTGTATTTATTAAAAATATCTCGAACTACCTCTGCTTCATCACTTCTTATACTAAATTGCTTTTTTTGGGGATCATAAGAATATCCTAACGGAGTTTTCCCCCCTGTCCATTTCCCTAGTTTCACTAATGCTTTAGCAACGTCTTTTGTTCTCTGCGCTGTATTATCAGCCTCAAATTTCGATAATCCATCTAATACTAAATTCATGATGAAGTCATCTGACTTAGTAGGAGTATAGAATGTTTTGGTCGATGCAATGATAACACGTTTATCCTTTAATCTTTCCCTTAATATAATATGGTCTATCGGGTTCCGAGAAATTCGATCATAACTGGCTATGACCACATCATCAAATTTATCCTGCTCTGCATCTTTAAGAAGACTCATTAAACCCTTACGTTTGTAATACCTTATCTTCCTCCCTGAAGTTTCAGGATCTTCGTAACTCTTTATTATTTCACATCCAAATTCTTTCATGAACTGCTGAACATATTCTTTTTGTTTTTCCATATCTTGCTTATCAGTTGAATACCGACCGTAGAATACCACTCTTCGACCTTTTAAATCATTCCTGTCTAGATGCAAAAGTAACTTTCACCTCCCCGATGTGATCTGTATCATTATAAAAAGGATATTTAAACCAAACTACACTCTCTTCAAGTGCATCAAAATCAATCTTATTAATCCATTCCAGGAAAAGCGGGTCAGCTAAGGTAACTAATTCTTCTGTTCTAATTGCAAATAACTTTTCGTTCGCTTTATCCTTAATGGTTAAAAAAAGCTTAATTCTCTCATATTTTTGCACTTTTAATTTTTCCAGAGTTTCCTCTTCCTTGCTGATCTTAAACCTCTGCTTCAACACTTTTTCTTGATATTCTCTATTTCTTACCTCCAACCACTCGTCAACATATTTTTTCAGCTTATCTTTTTGTTTCAAGATGTATTTTTCTTTCTTACTGATCTCTTCATCTAGTTTCTTAGTTAGATAATCCGATTTCCTGCCCATCTTTTTCTTTTCAGTGGCTGTTGAGGTTTTCTTTTTTGCTTGCTTTACTTTTTCAGCCTGTACTAAATCTTCATAGAGGATATCAATTATTTCTTTGCAATGCCCATCCAACTTTTGGGTAATTACCTTCTCCAACTCTTGTTTATCTACTTTCTGACTTTTGTTACATTTGCAGCGATAAATTTGTTTAGAGGAATAAACAGATAGGGGGTTTTTACATTTTTTACACATAATTTTACCTAATAAATAATAAGGCTCTGTTGCTTTTCCACTCTTTCCATCTTCTTTTAGTATTAGTTCTTTAAGATTTTCGTTAGCTTTTTCCCATAGTTCTGACTCTACAATCTTCATTGGAAGGCGGGACTTTGGTCGGTTAGTGATTTCTTCTGCAAATTCAAACTCATTTTCTTTTTCCTCAATTTTTTTCAAACTAGGATCATCTTCATCCCCTATAAATTCTTCACCACCAACCCTCTGAACCAGAACACCCTTATAAACACTGTTTCTGATTCTCGCCTTAAGTTTATTAGCATCATACTTTTTATCTTTAAGCTGTTTGTTTAGTTCTTTAACACAATCCAAAATTGAATTGAATTTCTTTTCTGCAACAATGCTAAATAATGTCTCTATTTCTTCCCTATTATCTTCCTTAACTTGTAAGGATTTATCAACACTCTTATATCCATACGGCGGATAGCCCCCCGCCCAACGAAAAGGATCGTTCTTAACAATTGTCTTACGAGAATCAATTAGTTTTTTTTGAATGTTCTCAGCTTCTGCTTGAGATAATCCCCCTAAAATTAGTTCCATAAATTCTCCAATAGGACCATCAAGGAATGGAGGTTCGTTGTCTGCAGCAAAAAGCAATTCAACGCCATAATTTTTAAAATGATCTATGATCTCCATGTATTGTCTTGTAACACGCGATAAGCGATCGCGTTTATATACAATTACTCTTTGAATTGCGCCAACCGACGCTTTTTCCATTAACCTTTTTAGATCTGCCCTTTGCTCAATTTCAGTCGTTCTCCCAGATACGTTTATGTCTCTGAAATAGTCATGAATAACAAAGCCATTTCTTTTCGCAAAATCCCTACAAACCTGTTTTTGCATTACTTCTGAAATCTTTTGTTTTCTTCTATCTAGAGATTGACGAATATACACAACTGTTTGTCTCAAATTAAACATCTCCCCTTTATCCCAAAGGTTTAATGAATCATACATGGGTAC
>NZ_BAUV01000099.1 GCF_000513135.1 Halalkalibacter akibai JCM 9157 | reverse complement strand
ACACTCTTTTCTTTTATTTGTTCTTTGGTATCATCTTATTTTGTTTATTCCATTTTTTATTTATTTTGGCCACAAGCATGATTTAGTAATTATACTATTAGCTTTATCTTCATGGGCTTTAGCAGTTGGGGAAATTGGAGCAACTTTTAAAGACAAGAAAAGGCGAAGGAAAGCAAGATTTATTGTAACAGGAATAATAACTGTAATTATTCCATTGGCTTTATTTTTGGCAATAATAGGATTTGGAAAACAAATGGATTTCCCTAACTATTCTGACGCTTTATTAATTGCAAGCACTGGTATGTTTATATTTGCTGTGATGATACGTTTCCTGGATGCACGTACAGAAATAAAACGCACTCAAAAGCAAGAAAACGTAGAGTAATTTTTAAAAACTTTAAAGTGCATTCACTGCCTGTTTGCACTTTAAATGTTTTAAATAATTGTCAGTTATGATACCAGTTTCAAAATCCTCTAAACGAAAGAATGCGAGTTCAATTCTCTCCCAAAAATAAATAAGCCAATCAAAACTATATACATAACTTTTTAAGCCAATTTAACAAGATTTTTGTAGTACAATAAATTCTGGATTTTCTATAATGAGTAAATTCGGTAGGAACCTTTTGAGGAGGTTTTTAGGGGCAACTTATCTTCTAATCAGTGAAAAATTATAAGTTTTGATCAAACCATACTCCGAAGCAACGTTCAGTTGAAAATCAATGATAATCATTTAGAATTTCGGTGAATTTTGTAAAGCAATCCTCAATGTCATTTTCTAATCTCTCTATAGTCTGATACTTACTTCTAATCTCCATAAGCAATGTTTCCATCTCTTTTCTTACGATAATCAATTCTTTGAAGCATCCATCTATCTTAGACTTTTCTAAAGCAAGACCAACCTTTCTTCTAATCATCGTTAGTCTTCTTGAGAAGTTTTCAATTTCAATTTTACTAAGTGCTTTGCGATTACCAACTATCCAATTTATAATCGCCTGACACAAGTCATTTGAGCATTCATATAATCTTACCATCATCGTTCTTTGCCACCTTTCCTTCATTTTATTAAGTTTCAATCCTGATCTTTATTGAATGAGCATAGCTTTAGCTTTTATAAACAAGTAGATTATTAATTTTTGAGACAAGGGGAATATTTACCTTGATTCTTCGGAGTCACTTCACCTATTTTGTTATCTTTTATTTTCTATTCCGACTGACAAATAACTTTGGATACTTTGAATGGCTTCAATCAAACTGAATGCCATAATGTCCTCAGTGCAATCCATTATACGATCCGAGCGTAAAACGTTTTTATGATCAAACCATATAATACGATGATGGAAAACCATATAATGACCATCTTGCAATAAAATTAGTTCCTTTTGTGTTACAATTCTACCTTCAGTTGAAACATATTGGGATTCTGATGTTGTTGCAATCTCAATCCCCCTTAACACCTTTCCTTCTTCGTCATAAAAAAATTTTTGTTGTTCTAACTTATCTCCTTTGAATAATTTTTTATCCATCTGAGTTAAATCTGTAAGTGAAATTTTGTTAGTTATAGTTCTTGATAGTTTCTCAAACCCCGATTTTTTTGATAGAAAGTTTGCTTTATATTGTTCTTCAATTACTTTTACCTCTTTTGTTAATTCAATCAAATTGTGTTCCATTATTATTCCTCCTTATTTTTCATTTATTTTCATCTGAACTACTTTCCCTTTTAATTAAATTTCTCACTTGCTTTTGTGACCTTGCAATTTATTAAAATAACACTTACGCAACCACTTTAACATTATTGCTTTTGTTAATAAGGTCTACTTTGACTTCGGCTTCCTTCTGCTAATCCAACTAAAGTAACCATTCAATAGCTTCATGACTTCCATTAAATAATCATCCACTTCCCGCCATGATTGCTCGTCTATTTTCTTTCTCTTTTTCAACTCCAACATGATCATCTCCAATTGAATAAGTGTAGATTTAGCTTCATTTAACTTCTTAAATCGCTCTTTCATATTCACTTGTGAGATTGCGGCCGCAATTTTTTTAGGAATTATTACGGCATTCTTGTTAAGAATGCTAATTTCTTGTTCTGTTAGATTAGCCTTGTAAATATTTGTTGCTTGTCTAACTGTCATTGTTAAATCAGTGGAACGATTATAAAGATTAAAGCTACGGAAATTCTCAACTTTAGTCATTAGGAAACTACCTTATGCTCTTCTTCATACTTCTGTTCCAGTTGATTCATAAGTTCTATGATTGAGTCTAATATCTCTCCACCAAGATTATCTATTTCATGATATTGTTCTTGTGTTATAAAACTTTGCATAATGGAGATGTCGAAGAAGGCTTTGCACTCTGATGCACTACCAAGTGAAGTATTTAAACCGAGTAGCTGTTGAGGATATGAAGTGTTCTCTGCATTTCTGAGGTTTTGCAGGATGGATTGTGATGCCCGCATGATTTGGTCAATTTGCCCGTTTTTCTCAGTGGGTGGATACCGCTGAATTATTCCGAGGATAAGATTGTTGAAAGTGGTCGCTTTTTCAAAAAGCTCTGAAAGGTTAATTGGAAGTATTATTGATTTATTGCCTATTTCTGTTTCACCAACTCCATTATAATCAATTTGACGCTCAATCCGACGCATCATCCCTATAACCATCTTCAAGATTTCTTCTCCTCTCATATCTGCACTTTTATAAACAGAATCATTAATATAGCCTTGCATTCGGAGTAGATCCAAAGCAGATCGACACTCTGCCAGTTTGCTAAGGGATATATTTAGATGATTATATTCCTTCTTATAGTAGAAGTTGGTATTCCCCTCAGCCAAATTAGCTACGATACTGCAACTGCTTCGCTTCACCACATCTGCAAGGAAATGTTCTTGTGATGGAAGTTTCTTAGCAATCTCATACATAACTTTGCAAAATAACAGTGCATCCCGATAAACCTTTAACCCTCTTACATTGCCTACATATGGCTTTTTAGTAGTCATTTTTCTTTCTCCTTTTTTTGTGAATTATTAAGTATGGGGTTACTGATTTTTTGATTTCGAGCCACTGCAATACTATTTGAATCCGTCTTATAATAAAGAGTGTTAATAATTCAATAAAAGTGGGGTTTTCAACAGTTATTACAGTAGCCCTTTTTTTGGAATTAGTTTCAATTTGAGGTTAAACGGGGATGATTACATGTGAAGTGTAATTGGCTTATTTCCTTGCATAAGTTCATATACAGCATTCATAATAGCTATATAACGTCATAATCGTACATCGCTCTATCAAACAACTTTGCTACCGTTTCATAGAAATATCCTCCCCCTACCTTTAAGCTATCCCTTGTAGCTTTTGATGTTTTTTCTGCTTAACCTTGTCAAGATAGACGTTTTGATGTGATAACAAGTCTATGATTCTTTTAGCAATCAACTCTAAGTCAAACTCCTTTAAAGATAGCCCATTGCAATCCATTCTTTGAAAATTACTATGATCCTCTTCGCAGTCATCACAATAGTAGCTTTTATCTATATAGCGAGTGACTTTTAAATCACCATTTTCTAACAAATAAATTTGCGTTCCTGCCTCAATATTGCAATCATCTGTATCTTCGAAGAAATCACATGAATGAAAAATCAATATTCCATTTAATAAGTTACCTTCCTCATTAGTAAAGTAAATCTCCATTTCTTCGTCTAACACCTCAATAATTGGACTATATTGAAATGAGCATCTTGCTACATCAATAATTTCATGTAGTCTCCCCATCTCAATCGCAAAGATTTTGTCATTCATTGCCTCAATCTCCTTCTGAGATGATTGAATCTGTGATACTAATTCTTTAGCTGTGTTTAACATTGTAACTGCTCCTTTTTGGTTGAATTTTGTTAATATCCCACTGTTTATTATAAAGAAAATGGGATATGTACGGAGTTTTTGAGTGTTCTATGATAGAAGGGCAGAATAAAATTATAGGAAGCAAGTTGTTTTATTGAGGGGATTTCCATTAGTGCTTGCGTTAGAATAATAGGAGATTCTCGTTTGAAGATGTTGGTTGGTTATCGTTCTATAAGACTATTATAGTTGGTATTGTGGGGTTCACAAATGCTTAAAGTGCTTAACCACGTTCGAGTAATATTGAATGGTAAACTTGTTAGGAGAATCGTAATTCGGGAGTAATCGTTCAAGATCTAAGGGAAGAGTTCCGAGTAAATTTGGGTGCAGTTTGGTTGTCCTACATCTGTGATTCCTTTCATTTGGAGTTGTTTGTAGTGCTGTCTACATTTCATATAATAAACGACAATAAATTATAAGTCAACGCCTTTAGTCAATGTTTTTTTATATATTGCCCAAGGGCAACTAATGAGGTTTTCTAAGTAACATCATTAACGTAAAAAGAGCTGAATTCCATAGTTTCAACCCTGATCATTTCCTATAAAGGGATTATTTTACTTCGTTGTTGTAAAACTTTAATAAGAGTATGTTCTTTTTGAATCACATAATTTGTTTCGTTTATTGTCAGCGAAAAGATACCTGATTGATAATCTCTCAGTTTGTTCCCTTGCTTTTTCAACTCATTCTTTAAGCCTTCTT
>NZ_BAUV01000100.1 GCF_000513135.1 Halalkalibacter akibai JCM 9157 | reverse complement strand
TTGGCTATTATTGTTCCCCTTTTTCTAACAGCTTCTATACAAATATCATCTGTCATTATTTTTCTTGACACATATTTTATAGCTGAAGCATTTTGTTTAACGGCCTCAAGACACAAAGCTAAAGTATGTAACCTTTTTGGGATTAATCTTAATGTACGACCATCTTGCTTTACAGCTTCAAGACATCTTTCAGCCGTTTTTTCTACCTTTTCAATGTACCAACCATTTTCTTGTATGGCTGATATTATCTCTTGATCATTTATGGTACTAATCTCAAATGGCTTATCCATGTTATCCGCCTCCATTGAAGACACAATTGTCTAAATAAATATTACCATAATTTCACTTTGAGCATTCAATTCACCGATCTTGCCTTATTACCTTTGCTCGTTGAGAGAGATAAATTATAAATGTATTCTATTTAAGAGACTCTAAGTTAGTGGAATTTTTTGTTTAGTCGAATAAGAAAAGACGACTACTTATTTAAAAGCAGTCGTCACTTTTTCTCTCAACTCTTTGTACTAGTATTAAAGGAAATCTCATTTAAACGATTTGGGATTTTCAATAAAATCAATACCTGCTACCTGATAACGATAGAAGGGGTTTTGCTCATCCCAATCATCCTGCATTTTCGTTGACGGTAACAAATAATCCTCTTCCTTTGTCACAGTGCAAGTATAGTAATATTTCATCATTACCCTGTAGATTTCAGCATGAGTCAGAACACCTTGTTGTGCTTTTGTCACTAACTTACTTAAATAGAGATTCTTTGGTACCATGTGTTCAAAAATTAGTTTAGTCTTTTCTTTTTGTTGAAGTACGTATAAAGCTTTTTTAGTTATAAAATCCGTCATGCTGTATTTACCGTGATATAAGTTATTCTGCCGATGATAACTCTCAGTTAGAAAATATAAATCATCTCCCAACCCTTTAGGACTTAAATGATATTTACGTAATCTTTGATCACTTATCTGAAGTTTTAAATGAATGCTTTGTTCTAAATGTTCGCTTATAAATTCAATAAACTCTATTCTTGATAATTTATTTTTACTAGAAATATGTATATCGACCGGCTGTTTCTTTTTTACTTTTTCACTCAATTGTTCAAAACGATAAATTGTACCATTTATATGTGTATAAGATTTTTTCTCATGAATTCCCTTATTGATAATGGACCAAGGAATGAACTCTCGCCCTAGCTCAACTTTCATAAAGTGAGCTGCCTCTTTAATTGAGGGGAATTCTTCAAGTAGCTCATTGTTTTTATAAACACTTACTGGTACTGACTTCCTAACTTTCATCTACTCACCTTATTTTGAAATTTTTGAATCAACTCTACCTTTTAAAATACAAATCCTATATTTAACGTTGCACATTCTGTTTCGAGATTAAGAACACCCGTTCTACAATGTCATGTTTGCTTGTATGAGCAATAATTTAAAAGCTCCCTATCAGACTGTATAAAACCTTATTTTCGCTAACTCCTCATCTTGTAAAATCATTTCCTTAAGATGTTTCATAGGATTATCTGTGTATCTCCAATACCTAGTACTTTCCTTTTCCGTTTGCCACATGACACCCGTCGGCCATTTTGTGGGAACTTCTCTATTAAAAAACACAGCAGCCCCAAATACCGGACAGCCCCAATGTTTTGAAGCTCCTGCGAATCCATGCTTCGCAAAAAGTACATCCCCTGAAATATCTTCACTTTTTGGATGAAAGCGGTGAACTAAATCAAGGATTACATCCACATTAGGATTTTTTAATTTCTCCTTTTTAATACCAAATCCATCATAACAAACAGCCATATAGAACCTTTTTTTCTTAATTTGAAAAATTCTTTCATATCCTTCTTCTAACGAAAGATAGGAATTAGCTCCATCAATTTCTTCATAACTAGTAGGGAAAAATTTTCGCCCAATGCTCTCTATACCTTGTTTGGTAACTAATATTGCCATTTGGTCTAAACCATCCCGACCATCTATTCCTAAACAAATACTGAGGCTACTGTTTAAATCCCCTAGTTTTTTTCCTAGTACATCATTAATTTTATCGTATAATGTGTTCGGTAAATCAGAGGTTTGGTAAAAACCAGCTGGTAACAAAATTAGGTCTGTCTTGCCATCAAGCTTTTCAATTAATTGAAACAGCAAGTCAGTTCTAAAAACATTTGTATAATAACCATTACTTTCTAAACATACTGTAGCAATCGTGATTGGATCGTCCTTTTTAAATTTATCTTGATCTTCACATTGGTCTTTTAATACTAATGATTTAAATAATTCTATATCAGCAGTATTTTCAGGATCAAGACTGCACCAATTATAGTCTCTCATAGAAATCCTAATAGTAGGATTTAAACCTTTAATATAAGGCAAAAAGTCACGTAACGTATCATACCATGCTCTTTGTTCATCTCTGTAATAAGGATTTCCATCTTTTGCGTTGGTACTTTTACAAAGTTCAATCCATTTATTTAGATCAAAACCGACTTGAAGGTTTTCAGGATACCGATTTAAAGCTTGTTCTCTTAAGCTAGTAAAATGTTGTGACTCGTCTAGCTCAACAACAAAACCAGGGTCTGGAATATATAAATCACATGGTTGTAGAACTTTACTTCGAACAAAGGTTTCATTTCCTCTATATACCTTTAATGCATTAAATATATTTAAAGATCTTTGTAGTAATTTTCATTTTTATAGTCTTCAATTCTCGCTTTATTTTCATCTTATGTTCAATTTTTACTGTTCCATAAATAGCTCTAAACATATCAATAATAGCATTTTTGCAATTACTACAACTTTGGTAATGTTTTTGACTTTTCGGTTGACTATTTATACTTGATTCTGAATCTGGTATCTTTTTTGGGGGTCCATTTAGTCCTGATAATTTGTGAGGAAACCCTAATGTCTCAACAAAATCACGCGGCCAAGCACCACCTACACTCCACTTCTTCTTCACGAGTGGAGTGATCATATAAGATGGTGAGGAAATCACTCGGTTTTTAGCAGGATTTTTATTATAGAGATGGGTTAGAACATTTTCTGGAATTTGTTTTAATAAGTGTCTTTTTAGCTCTCTTACCTCTTTATTACTTCCCGTAAAAAGATTGACTCCTCTTTCTGCCAGTAAGGTCTTCGTAAGAACTTGTATATCAGATGATCTGTTACTACTTACTCTATCTCCCAGCAGCATATTCTTGATAATACTGCTAGGTACTTTGTATTTATTGACAAGTAAATAAATACAAATTTCGATATCTTCTTTTTCCAATTTTATATCCATGTCAATTAATTCCCCTATTAAGATAATTTATAATCTTTTAGTTTAATGGTCTCAATAAGTATAAGTTTTGTAATACATCCAGCCAGTAACAATGTTTCTCACTAATGTTATATCTACTCCAAGTAATACCTTACTAACCTTGTTGAACTTGCTCCACTCGGTGTATCATGTAGAATTTCACACCTGTACACTCCAAGTGATAGCATAGCATTACAGACTGGTGGCATTCGGTTGTCCAACTTTAGCTCCTTATGTACGTCCCCAGACCGTAACTCAATTACTGAAAGTCCTTCTCCTTTTGCCTGATTAAGCTTAGCAATAATGTTTTCGAATTGATTCCGTTAATCCCTTATTCACGACTGGTCGCGTTTCTGTTCTAATATAATCCGGCATTTGAGGTTTTATAAATGTTGCCTTGATTAGCGCTTGTATTTCTTCACTAGCGTCTTTAGGATTATCCATTATAAAACCTACTTGCCAAAAATACATGTCAACAAGCTTCATTGGTGTGTAGTGAGTACCATCTTGACTAAATAAACGTTGGCACTCTTCAAATTTAGTTCGATTCAGATTATAAAATTCAGTTATTTCTAGAAGTGAATCTTCACCAAATTGAGACTTGATTCCATGTAAACTTAATGCTGCTTTTAAGTACCTGTCATATGCCGGAACATTTCCATATACGCCTAGTAATATTTTGGAAGAAAGTGTGTCGGTTATATTTAATAACTTGTCCTGTCCATTTATCTCTAAGATATTGCTTGTGTATGCATTAATAGTATTTTGTATCAACTCGTTAATACCTTCAACATTTGCCTTAGTCATGCTCTGTTGAAATTTCGGATCACAATATTTATGATAATGTTTGTTAGTCACGACATCGTTTAGAAAGTATTGATGAATACGAAAGTCTTTTTGAAGTAGAAATGATCCTCCACGCAACATTCCCCAACTAGCCAAGTAAAAGGCCAAGTGAAGACATGAGTGATCAAAATTCTTAACATCATTAATGGATATGAAATTGGTTCTTAAATTAGTTATAACAATGCTCCCAAGATTTAAACCTATGATGCTTATCAATCTTTGTACGAGTATGATATCTTGAAAGAACTTTGTATATCATAGTTTTTACCTCTTTCTTAAAATAACCTGTCTGTCAATAGAATTTGTAAACAATATAATTAAAAGTTAATACGTTCTCCTACTGTTGCAATATTACTAATGAACTTTGGTACGGCTCTCGCTATGTTGAAGTGTA
>NZ_BAUV01000101.1 GCF_000513135.1 Halalkalibacter akibai JCM 9157 | reverse complement strand
GAACTATTTGCGTCACTTCGTCAGCGACATTTATTATTATAACATAACATTTTA
The DNA here is from genome assembly GCF_000513135.1 of Halalkalibacter akibai JCM 9157. Classification (GTDB taxonomy): domain Bacteria; phylum Bacillota; class Bacilli; order Bacillales; family Bacillaceae_D; genus Halalkalibacter; species Halalkalibacter akibai. The sequence continues at coordinate 4,123 of NZ_BAUV01000101.1, read as the reverse complement.
TTCTACGCAATAACTTTTTCAAGATTATTTTTGAGATCGTTACGAAACAACCAGTCGTTAACGCGACAAATAATAATATAACACACATTTTAATTCTGCGCAATATTATTTTTAATTTATTTAAGTCAGATAAATATCTTATCATAATCTTTACCAAGAAGCAACTAGACTGACTTATGATTAGATCCTCCACCCCAGCTAACGACCTAAAAAGAATTTCCATCCTCTAACTATAATCTCCCCTCTAATCAACGCATAACACTTCCGTTTAAAATGACCACATATCATTTTGTCCTTCTCTAACAGCTAATCCCACGCAAAACCTTTCGATCTACAGCATTTTTCTTAAGCATATAAAAAAGCACAACCCAATGAGTTGTACTTACTGGCTTCCTTCTCTCACAAGAGAAGCGCCAACTTAAAAGAGCATAACACCATGTTTTACTAGAATACGTCTGACCTCTTTGCTATTGTCACAAGACTATTAGAGTGTCCACCTAACTCGTTTTCAAGATCAGTTGCTTCTGTTCCGTTTTGTGAGTTTTTTCTTTAATTTGGTTTTTGAAGTAACTAATGATGCTAGAATAAATGGCAATAGTCATCACAGAATACATCCCGTTGACTAACCCCAAATAATAAAAGCCCGATAAGACAACCATAAAGTCAAATACGAAGTTTACCTTCCCTGGATCCCAATCGAATTTCTTTTGCAAATACAATGCAAGGATATTAGCTCCACCTAAAGAAGAACCATTTAGAAATAACGTCGATAATCCAAATCCAATAAAAACACTTCCTATTATCCCTCCCAAGAGAGGTGTAAATGTCATCTCAGGTAACCAATAACTAAAATATGTCATGGTTGAGAGCATTGATATAGAAAGAACGGTTAAAAACGTAAACTTCCACCCCATCCTTAACACAGAAAAAATATAAAAGGGTATATTAATAAGAAAGAACACCATATAAAAGGGTAACTCGAAAATATACGAAGAGCTTAAAGCTAATCCTGCCGTTCCACCTGTAACAATTTGTGAATGCCCTAATATCGTAACGCCAATTGCCGTTAACAAGCAACCGAATAGTAAATAAATAAAATTTTTCATAGCTTCCTCCTTTTCCACACACCTATTCCTTTATAAATAGTGTAAAAAATACCAGCTTTCTTTTATATAACAAAACGAATGAATAAATCGGTTTACCTTTACACTTTTTATGAAGTTTTCTCAATTTTCCTTCACAATGTAAATGAGTAAACATCTCGGCATTTCCTTAAATATTGAAACCCCAAAAAAGAGAAGACTAAGCGGTTTTCCAACCACTTAGTCTTCTCTTTTTTAGATAGTCCTTTTTTTATTATTGGCTGTATGACCTTATCCTTAATAGGCGACCTCAAAACAATGGAAGAATTAATCCTACCATAACCTGTAAACTCCTCAATAAGATTGCTTAAATGAGTCATATCACACACAGCGGCTTTTAATAAATAATTTACTTGGCCCGTTAAACAATGGCACTCTAAAATATCAGGATGTTCTACGACCAGTTGTTCAAACTTTTCAAAGGATAAATTCATCTCGCTCACTTGAATAAACAGAATAACATCCCGACCAATAGCAGAAGGATTCACCTTTGCACTGATTTTATCAATAACCCCACGCTCAACTAATCGATTATAACGTTCTGTCACACTTGGACGACTAAGAGATAACTCCTTCGATAAATCACTAAAGCTTTTTCTACCATCTTTGTAGGGTTGTAAGGAGCTGAATATCTGTATGATCCATTTATCCACCTACTTTTCCTTCTAATTATTAACGAAGAATTATCATCTGATCCATAAAGGGTACATTCGTTTACCTTAAAAATCCATTTGATTTATGATACCACGAATAGTTAATTACGCACCCACAATACTCTAGCTGACAAAGTGCAAGAATAACTCTTTCTTACCCAGACGCTACTTGTCTATACGTAAACTATATCCTAACAAAAAATTTCACATTAAACTTTTCAAATCTATACTACTCGTTACTGTAACTGAATTTTTCTTTAACACTATAAAAACCTACCTCTTACACCAAGGTAGGTTTTACTCATGTTTTAAATTCTTTTCCCAAGTGTTAAGAGGTAACCTATTATACCACCTACAACCGCTGGGATAAGCCAACCTAATCCTACTGAGTAAAGCGGAAGAATTGATTCAAATAAATTATCGACACTTGATACGACAATGCCCGCCGCACTCAAACCATCAAAAATACTAACGATGAATGTAAACAAAATACTTATTTGATAAACTTCCTTCTTGCCTTTAAATAGTGGGTCCATAAAAGTTAAAAACATTAAACAAATACAGATCGGATATAGCATCAATAAAACCGGTACCGAAAATTCGATTAATGCTGATAATCCCACATTTGAAATAATTGCACTAAAAATGGTAAAAATAGTCGCCCAGCTTTTATACGAAATACTCGGCACTAATTGATTAAAATAAGAGGCACAAGCAGTAATTAAACCAATGCTCGTTGTTAAACAAGCTGCAATCACGATAAAGGCTAGAATTACCTTACCAAATGATCCGAAATAATAATAAGAGATGCCTGCTAAAACAGCTCCTCCATTTTCTAAATGCCCTAACTCACTAGCACTAGTTGCCCCCATATAGCTAAGTGAAGAATAGATAATTGCTAATAACGTCCCAGCAACTAAAGCCACTTTCAGAGAGGAAATCATAATTTCCTTTTTCGTGGTAGCTCCTCTTTCTCTCATAATATTGATAATAATAATGCCAAACACGAATGCAGCAAGGGCATCCATCGTTAAGTAACCTTCTTGGAAGCCTTTAAAAAAGCTATGACTCATGTAAGCTTCAGCGGGTGCAAGAACCGGCCCAATAGGATTCAGGAAGTTAATAATGATAAGAATACCAATAAAAACCAATAGCAATGGAGTTAAGACCTTACCAACAAGATCTACCAACCTACTAGATTGTAAAGAAAAAAAGAGAGTTAGAGCAAAAAAGACGATTGTATAAAGAAATAACGGCAGAAAGCATCATTATTTCCCAAAAATGGATTAATACCCATTTCAAATGAAACTGTGTTTGTTCTAGGAATGGCAAACAAAGGCCCAATTGATAAATAAAGAGCGACCGTAAAGACAAGAGCAAATAACGGATGCACTCTACTAGCTAATGATTGCAGATCACTCTTTCCCGAGAAAGCTAACGCAAAGATCCCCAGGATCGGCAAACCAACTCCCGTTACAATAAAACCAGCGTTTGCCAGGATCATATTCTCTCCAGACAATTGTCCTAACATCACCGGAAAAATTAAATTCCCAGCTCCAAAAAATAAAGCAAATAACATAAAACCTACTACCGCGACACTTGAAAATGAATCTCTTGATGACATAATTTCCTCCTATATACTAACAAAAACACCTTACTCTATCCCACCTTCTCCCTTAAATTCATGAGATAGATTTCAGACGACGGGAAATAATATATCATATCAAAATATTTCATGCAATCATTTTTTTCTGAAAATAACAGGCTATAGGATTATTAAATTATTTAACTTAAAATAAGACATTAGTGGATTTTAATAATTCTGTATTTCTGATCCAATTCAACTAATTTATGATCCAGATTGTTGAATTTATGATCTGGCTTTATTTATTTTTGCACCTCCAGCCTTTCATTTCTATTTTGTTAAAACAATTATTCTTTGCGGGATGTATGAAGGATTCGTAAGAATTAACTTACGTTGTTTTAAGAAGATAAACACGTTCGTCACTCAGGGAGCTATGTAGCTTTCTTAATTATGCTTATTCACGATGCAAACTATCGTCCGATTCGAAGAAAATGCTGGCTCTTCCACCATAGCTAACTCTCTATCGCCTTTAGCCTGATGTTTATGCATATTAAAAAGCACAACCCGATGGGTTGTGCTTGATTTGCCTGGCAACGTCCTACTCTCACAGGGGGAAGCCCCCAACTACCATCGGCGCAAAAGAGCTTAACGACCGTGTTCGGCATGGGAACGGGTGTGACCTCTTCGCTATCGCCACCAGACTATATGGCATTTTATTAAAAACACCTTGAAAGAATGGTTCT
>NZ_BAUV01000102.1 GCF_000513135.1 Halalkalibacter akibai JCM 9157 | reverse complement strand
CCTCCAATTAGGTAAGTTTAAATTTATATTAATACAGTGTTTATCTGAAATTGCTAATAGAAGAAATCTCATGTTTATTTTTTTTCGAAATTATCTTATTAATTGCATGTTGATGGGGTATTCCTGATGAATAACAATCAATGATTATTTCTGGGCAACTTTCTATTAACCAATCGTGATAATGAGATAATAGTTCACCTGATTTCCAGATATAAGAATACGGTTCTTTTTCAGGTGGTGGAGCAATAAAGGGCTTTTGAACAAATACATTAAAGAAATGCATACCATCGTTGTTTGTAAAGCTCTTATAATTATGAAATATTTCTTTTCTGGCGTCTGGTTTAACGTAATGTAAAACACCACTTGAAAAAAGTATGTCAAATTGTGTACTTAACCTAAAATCCATAATATCAGCCTTAAAAACTTTTAAATCAACCCCAACCATATCAGCAAGTTTCTTCGTTTTTTCAATACCTGCGTCGGCTATGTCAAAGGCTGTAACATCATAACCATTCCTTGCGAAAAATACAGAATTTTTTCCTTCTCCACAACCAATATCTAATAATTTCAAGTGCTTTGTAGGTGGCATAAGCTCAAGAACCTTGTAGCAGTCTGGATTAGGATTTACTCCCCAATAATATTGAGAGGTCTCATATTCTTTTTCGTAGATAGTGACTTGTTTATCATACGATATATATCCTAGTAACTTATCAACGCTTACTTCTAATATCTTAGAGATTTCTGGTAAAAGTGAAATATCAGGCATCGCTTGTTCATTTTCCCACTTAGAAACTGCTTGATAAGTAACTCCTAGCTGCCGTGCAAGCCCTTCTTGAGTTAGTCCCTTCTCTTTTCGATAACGGTTAATATTTTTTGCAAATTTATCTTTCAATTATTTCTCACATCCCTCTATAAGCAATTCTATTATTATATATAACGAGTAAACAATAACTTATAAATTGATTTTTAGAATTATTCAACTGTTAGTTGAAATTTATAGACTCTTCAAGTAGTCGTTATAAAAAAAGCGACTGTCCCTATTGAACAATCGCATCCGTTAGTTGAAGTGCATTTCTTCACTAACTTTTAGTGTAAATTTTCATAATGAATCATTCTATCAATTTTTGTGCTTTTCTATTATTATTCTTTATTCCTCTATATAAGAAGTACAAACAAATTGTCATTAACATAGCTACAAGAGCAGGAATCCATATTTGTAAATAACTTCTGCTATAATGCTTTGTTTGAAAAGCTCTCTCAACTTCATTCAAATGATGTTTAGTGTATTCGAATTGAACAATGTAACCATCCTTCTCCATAGCCATTGTGCCAATATCATAATCGGTAGGTGTAATTTTCTCTGTTATTAATTGTCCATTCTCATAGATAGCTTCCGACTTCTCATAAGGTAATGGATAAATCACTTTCGGTTTGCTGTAATCATCCGATAATGGTTCTATTTCTTTCGTACTAAAAACAGCAATGTATTTAATCTGATTACTATAATCATTTGAAACTTTTTGCAGTCCAGAAGTTCCTGTATTAACCACATTTTCAAAAGCAGAATTCATAATATTTTGTTGTTCTTGTTCAATCATTTCTTGATGTTTGAAGTCATTTGCTAAATCTCCTGTATCAACATAGCCTTTTCCTATGAGAATGATAGTAATAAAAACAGCAAGCACAGTCATCCATTTTAATATTTTAGAAAAAGTTCGGAACGATTTAAAAATATTATTCATTTTTTCGAATGGTTGTTTTTGTTGCATAGCTATTTTATATACCTCTCCTTGTTCAAGATCAAACTCCGCAAGCATTTGAGTGTGAGTTTGCTTGCATTGTCTACAAGTAGAAAGATGCTGTTCTACCAATGTGTTACTTGTCGGACTGCACAAACCGTCTATATACATAGGTAATAAATCTTTTACAATTTCACAATTATTCACTTCGTTTTACCTCCTCTTGTAATTTCACTTTAGCTCTGTAAAATGTTACCCTTGCCCAGTTTTCATTTTTCTCTAAAATCTCACCTATTTCTTGAAAACTAAGACCACCTAAAAGACGCAAATGGAGTATTTCTCTATACGGTTCTTTTAATTGATGAATATAACGGTATAGCTCGATTTTGTCCTCCTGTTCTATTAATAATTGTTCAATAGAAGGACTAACTTGTAGTTCTGAAAGTTCTGGTTGTTTCACTTGTTTATCAACGTATTGATAATATGTATGTTTAGCAATTTGACATAGCCAAACAGATATTTTACAAGAACCATTAAAACGTTCAATAGAATGTATCGCTTTATAAAATGTTTCTTGTGTTAATTCCTCAGCTACATCGGTATCCCTACACAACGTCATCAAATATTTAAAAACAAGTGCAAAATTCTCCTTATATAGATCAGTTAAATGCCCCACATCTTTCCTCCTTTCATTTGTATATCTATAAATACCGAAGAACGTTACAGCTTTATAAAAATAAATTAATCATTTACTGCAAAATAAGTTTTTATATCTCTAAAAATAAAAAAAGTCCCCAATGCGTTGTTGAGAACTTCTCAAAATGCTTTTTTATTAAACTGCCCAATAGTTGAAGAAGCGACAGCTCTGTTCCACTATCTGCTTCCGTAAGCATAAGTACACTTCTTCACAATATGTTCAATTAGTTCACCAAGACTTGTCGCTTTCGATTATAATAAGTGTTTTATTTACTACACTTCCCATTTGAATTTTCCATTATATTTTTTAAGTCGTTTTTTCACCTGCTCCAATTCATAAAAACTTGAATGTGCTTTTTGGACAATTTCTTCATCTGTTTTGCCTTCTTTCAAGAGAGTCCTGATAAGTTCATACCTCGTTACTTCAAATTCAAAAAAGCCATGATATTCTTTAAGCTGATTCTTTATGTCCTCTAGCTCAACATAGCTGGTTCTTGCTATATTAATAATTTCTTTGTCTGTTTTACCCATTTTTATAAGGGTTCGAACGATACTATATCTTTCACGTATTTCGCCTGTTGCCAATCCAAGTCCATATCCATCATCCCAAGCTATATCATAGCAATCTTTACAAGGAAGACACTCATCTTGTTTCTCTTTAACTAATCCCAATAGTAATGGTAATGAAATTAAAGTCATAAGAAATAATGTTTGTTTCACAAATATCACGCCTTTTTTACCTTAGTATGACCATTCAGTTCACTAAAGTTGTCAAATACGCATTAATCGTTTTTCTTCTTCAACTAAACTGCCTCGTTCAACAAGGCTAGGCGAAACCTTTATTAAGCTATCGCATCCGTTAGTGAAATAACTTATTTAATATTTTCAACCAAAAAGTTTCTTATTTCTTCAAAATCAGTTGTTTCGAGAAGAATTCTTTTTTTGTCTAATACATAAAAGTAAGGTGCTTCTTTTGCTTTTAATGAGGGATATGTTTCCTGTGTTAAATGTAAATCATACACAAGTAAACCTACTTCTGTATTTTCTTCATGAAAGTCTGTAAACCATTGAAAATAGTCAAAGTGTTCATCATCTTTATCTTCTGGTGCAATATAAAAGATATTATATCGGTCCTCTGACATTGCATAAGGGTATTTTTGCGAACAACCAATAGCAATTAATATCAATAATAAAAACAAAGCAATAGTACCCTTTTTCATAAAAGATAGTTCTCCTCCCAAATTTTGTCCTCTTAAACTAAACTGCCCA
>NZ_BAUV01000103.1 GCF_000513135.1 Halalkalibacter akibai JCM 9157 | reverse complement strand
CATGGAGGACAGAGCCGCCCTTTTATATGAACGAATGAAGTAATTAAGGCTAGACAAAAAACTGCAGTATTAAAAGTAAGCGAAAATATGTCTGTTTTATTTTACGCTAACGATTCAAAGGCTGAAGTTTGATTTCGATAAATTGATAAACGGACATGGATGAAGACAATACTCTTAGTTTATGTATTCAAGCTTGCAGACCGCCACAGTCTACAACAGCACTAAGTATATCTATCTTAGATAAATTTTATAAATAAGGGCGCTCCGTCAAAGGGAGCGCCCTTATAAAGCATATCTAAACATATCTCTTATTTTTAGCTGCTTCCTTAACACTATTACTAGTTATTATTGGCCTAATTCTTTCGCGAGTTCTGTCATGAATAAACTCTTCTTCAAAACCGAACTCTTTAAGTAAGTAGAACTCTAGGATATTACGTAGGATATGAAATCCATTAATCAAGTCTTCACCTTTAAGAGCTCTATTTTCAAGCTTTTTATCATAATGTGTATAATAATTTCTTGTGTCAGCAATAACCTTGGGAAAGTTAAAATAATCAATGTCTGCAGTATAAAAGATAAAAGTATGATCTGCTAATAATAGGTCAGCCAGTCGACTTCTTAAAGTTATATATTTATAACTTCCATCTAATAGAAAATCTTTATCGCTTTGATTATATCTTTCTACAGTTATCTTTCCTTCTATTGCTGGTTCTATTATAGTTAACTCCTCAACCCTGTTCTTGAAATTACTTAAGGAGTTACAAATTCTACGAGCGTGGTATGTTTCAAGAGCTTGTACCATGTTTAAAAAATGGCGATTTGTAGATAATCCTTGATTATATATACTGTCAATGTATAGTTCTATTATGGGCTCCATAATTAATGATATGTCTTGCCATTTTGAAAAACTGGCATTTCTAAGCTCATTTAAATTAAATAGAAAATCAGGCCTTAATTTATTCTCGTCCAAGTTATTCTTGCTTTTTTGTTTAAGTGCATGTTTAACCTCGACAGGCCTTACGTGCCTTGTGTCATCATCAAATTCATAATAAATCTCAGGAGACTCTGCAATTATTTTATCAAAACTTAAAGATTCACTCATTGCTATTTCAATAAGTCTTTTCATTTGATTGGCTATTTTGATAAACCAATCTAACGATTGTATAGTCTTAGATTCTATAATAAGAAATGGCGTTTGTGTTAGAGTAATTTTTTCTCTCATAAGGTCAAAACCTGAATCGTTAAAACTTAAATAATAGGATAAAATATAGTCTTCACATGAATAAATTTCAATTGGTTCTGTGATGTCTAAACCAATGGCAGTTTTCGTATCTTCAATGTCTGGTCTTTTATAATTTGAGATATCACCCCACTTAATTATATGTGGTATACCTATTTGTATTTTTGAAAATTTGATGGATTCTTCGCTTTCGAAATTAATCCCCTCAAACATGAAGTTAGCTTGATATCCAAAGACTTCTTCTGAACCAATTCTACTTTGAGTAGCAACTCTAACACAATCAACAAGAACTATTTTAGCCCCATTTAATGTCGAGCCATTAATGAAAGATATAGTAAGTGGAAGTTCTAAAAAACTGAGCATTGGGCCATTGTTAGGTATTCGAATGTAAAGAATAATGCCCCCTTTATCTTCATTTAAATACAAATCTCCGTAATACTCTTTGTCTAAGTTCTTTATTTTCCAAGTTCCTGTTGCAGAAAGATTAATTTTCATTAAATCACCCTTATATTTGTGCTTGTTTATAATAGTAACATATAAACTAAGATGCTTTTTTCTTAATAGCTCTATTTTTTCGATAACATTGTCTAGATCGCTTTTGCAGTCTTCTCCTAGTGCCACAAGTTAAGATAAATGTAGCGATTTTTATTGTTGAATTTTATAGCTAATGTAAAAATACATAAGTTTGTGAAGTGCTGTACCGAATAATTGTTCAATATAAATAGTAGCCTTATTTGTTCATTTTTGTAATAATTGGAATTAAAGATAATGGTAAAGATTGGGGTAATGATACTTGATAAGCAAACGAACAATCCATACTTTTTATGACTTATTAACAGACTATGGAACACTTGCAACCATTCAAAAGCTCTTTGAATGTGAATACATCTTTGAAGCTGAAAATCATGTCTCCACTTTAAGTGGGCAAAGACGTTCACTTGCTGACGCTTACGTTTCTTCACTTGATTTTAAAAATTCTAGTGACTTGCGAAAATTGTTCAATGTAATAGAAATGTTTTATCTCGAAAATGAAGAAAATGAGTTTTTTCAAAATGATACTACTCTGAAGCAATTCTTTAAATTGTTGGAACGTGATGGCTATGCTTTTGTAAATGGAAAGGTTCAATATGAAAACACAACATATATTCCAAAAGAGCTTGAAAGCTTTACTGGGGAGTATAATATCGAACACGTTGAAAACGATTGGAAGAGAGCGTTAAGTCAAGCAAAGACCGATCCAGAAGACGCAATCACTGCAACCAGAGCAATGGTTGAAAGTACGTTGAAATGGATACTTGACGACATTGAAGAAGAATATAAAGAAACGGACAATTTAAGTCAATTGTACAAGAAGGTTGCTCAATTGCTTAACTTGTCTCCAGACCAACATGGAGCGGAAATTTTTAAACAAATACTGGGTTCAATAAATGGAGTTGTAACAGGACTTGGAGCCTTAAGAAATGCTTATGGAGACTCACACGGCAAGGGAAAAGTGTATTACAAACCAAGCGAACGACACGCAAAATTTGCCATAAATTTAAGTGGAACACTTTGTATTTATCTTATAGAAACCTACATGATTAGCAGAAAGACTCCATTAACTAAGGGAGCAAAATAAGGTGGGGAAAATTATGAAAATATTACAAGCTACAATTGAGGATTTAGAAGGAGTGTCAAATTTATTTAATTTGTATCGGGTGTTTTATCACAAGAATCCAATTTAGAAGGAGCTAAGACTTACATAAAACAACGTATAGAAAATAAGGAGTCCGTTATATTTGTTGTTAAAGATAAACTAAACTATGTCGGCTTTACCCAACTTTATCCTACGTTTTCATCTATATCTAT
>NZ_BAUV01000104.1 GCF_000513135.1 Halalkalibacter akibai JCM 9157 | reverse complement strand
GTAGTATTAAGGTTTAAGGATACCTTCTTCATATTCAGTTAAAAAACTTAATAAGAGTATTAACCACTTTTTCTCATAAAATTTTTATCTATATTTCCCCGCCATAAACATTAATTACTGGTAGAATAAGCCCCAACCTGTTTAGATACTGCCTCCACCACAGCCTCCAAACGAGTTACCATTTCTTCCATTTTAGAATCAACAAGTTCTGAATAATCAAAGCTGTTTACAAAACTATCAATTGGATCAGCTTGGCTATTCCATAACTCAATAAATGATTTTCTAACATCTTTAAATTTTTCATCGGCATTGTAGTTTTTATTTAGTAAGTGTTCTATAACATTCTCTTTTTTGTCTAAATCGGAGAATAAAATTTTTGGTTTGAAAACACTCCTAAAGGTTTTTTTATTCATCTTGCTTTTACCTTCTCTTAATTCAAATAATTTTTCCTCATAGTTTTTATAATAGCAATCACACAAATGCGAAATATCCTCATAATCTAACTCCAACGCAACACTAAGCAATTTGGGATCTAAAAAATAGGATTCAATTGCATACTCTGACAAAACTAAAAATTGCTCCTTATCAATATTTAGACCATTTTCTACCCCCCGTTTCATCAACCAATCTACTCTATCCTCTACTAATTCTCCATCCGAATCAGTAATTACCCAAAAATTAGACTTAACAGCATCCTTATGTAATATTTGTGCATTAGCATAAAAACTCATTTTATCAAAACCGTCTGTTTGTATAATATCAATATATTTTTCAGAGAAACCAGAACCCAAGCCTTTATAAACAGCAATTTTATCTATCAATAGTGTAAATAATTGAGTATCATCCTTCCCTTCAACAAATAATACATTCTGTTTATTTAAAATATCAGAAATTTGAACACCTAACTCTTCAACAATATTATCGACTGTTGCTTCTACCAATGTAGTAACACCTTTTTCTTTGTTTACACAATGCACATTTTCTTTATCAATCTTACTTATTATTATTGGTGAATGTGTGGTTAGTAAGATTTGGTTATTTTCACTAAGTTTTAATAATGTATTTATCATTTTTCTTTGAAGTGACGGATGCAAATATACTTCTGGTTCTTCTATTAACAGAATAAAATTGTCATCTTTCCTTAAGGTTATATACGTTTGTAAAATAGATAAAATCATCATACTTTGTAGTCCTGTACCGCAAGCAAGAATATCAACTTCTCTTCCAGGAATATCTTTGTCAACTAAAACAGTTTTATATTTAAAGTCAAACTTGAAAGAGTTGTCAATTTTAACTTTTACAGCTAACGTATCAGTATTTATCGCATTCTGGAAATTATCTGTTAAGTTTTGAGAAAGTAAATTGCATTTTTCTTCTTCCTTCTGAGAAATAAGTGACTTTACTTCTTCATATGACAGTTTTCCATCGATTTTAGGAAGTTCAATATAATCTTCTTTATTATTTTCGCTTTGTAGTAGAGAAATTAGCTCTTTGAGGTTTGTTTTTGTACCTGCCGTTGTTTCTTTATCAGGTGTTCTGATAGCGGATACAATTTTTATTGGAGGGAGAAATTTTAATAAATCTGTCTTAGAAATTGAAATTTCATTGTTTATCTTATAAGATGTCTTTTGAGTCTTGGGGCAGTTAAAAGTAACTACTATTTCATTTTTATCTGGATAGTCTAATCCGTACTTTTCAATAGTTTCCTGGAACTTTTTTTCTCTATCTTGCTTTAGCTTTTCTAACTGCTTTATAACATAACTTTCGTCAGCTTCACGATCTTTTATTCTCAAATTAACTTTTGCCTGCATACCGTTGTATCCAAAATATCTTTCAACATCTAATTCTGTAATGTCTTTAAAAGTAACTACTATTTCAATATCTTCGTCTGTATCCATATGAAAATTCTCTAAATCTACTGTTTTATCTCCATAGAAACATTGTAAAGCATCTAATATTGTTGACTTTCCAAAATTATTCTTTCCTACTATTGCTGTTAAAGAATCTACATTAACAACTAAATGTTTAACAGACTTATAATTTCTAATTTCAATTGTACCTATCTTCATATATACCACCTCCTAAAATAATAAATTACTAATGAATCATATCTGCTAACTATATTTTTACATAGATTGACAATAAAATCCATAAATATCCTTCTTTTAATTTTATATGTAAATTAGAAGGTGTGACCGTCAAGTAAAATGGCACAGTTATTGCTCAACTAAAATGACACATTCAATTGGAAATTAGGTTTAAAACCTAATGTATTCCATATGATGAAATTTTTAAAATAAAAAAAAGAGCCTATATAACAAGTAATGTTTAAAAACTTGCATAATTTAGGCTCTTTAAGCTATATCTTTGTTAAAGTAAAGCCCCCGTTAGCTTAAAACTCAGGTATTCATTGCCTTTCTCTTTTTAAATGAAAGTACGATTGCTATAACAAATAAAATTACTGAAATCAAAATACTTGTCCCCGTAGCAATAGGTGTTAAAACCCCTAAAATCAATAAAATAAACCCTAATATGATTAAACTGACAACCATCAAAAATCCTCCTCTAAGTATTTATTTCACCATAAAAATCCAATTGGTTTGTTCCATTAACCTGCCCGTTAGCGCAATAAGCCAAAGAAGCTGCCGTGACGACAGCTCCCACTCTTTCGCTCAAGCTTCCTTTAGTTTAAGAATTTCTCATTGTTACTATTGCTTTTCTCTGCCTTTTCACTTATGAGTTTGCCTATAACCATAAGTGAAGTACCGACCAATAACATGAAAAAGAAAACCAATATATCTTGTATAAACCCTAAAGGATATACAAAGGAACCAGCAGTAGTTATCCCGAAACCAAAATAACTAATTTTTACTCCTAATAAATACTTCCCCATAAAATCTCCTTTAACTGAGAGCTTCTGCTCCGATAGTTCAATGATAATCAAATAATACAAATTTTTACAACGTTTTTCTTCAACTCTTCTGCCCGTTCCTTTAAGTACAATTTATCACAGACTTAATAAAAAATTGGGAGTTATTGAATATCAAGTATTCTGTGTG
>NZ_BAUV01000105.1 GCF_000513135.1 Halalkalibacter akibai JCM 9157 | reverse complement strand
AATGCGTTCCTGCTATTGCAGAAACGCTTCAGTTGGTTGTTTTTTGACTATCGAACCCTTTCAAATTCGTTAAATATCAACATCAATTTGTATTATTGAATTGGGTAAAGAATTACAAGAAAAATAGACTCAATCGTATCCACCAGTAGGTTCAGGGAGTGATTTGTACTCATCTTTTGGATATATAATTTCTTTATTTATAAAATGCATCGTTTCTTCCCATTTATTTAGAGCACTTGACTCGCAAGATGTGTCCCACTTTAAGTTATGATCTTCACCATTTATCGTCATGGAAAGTTCGTATTTATTATAAGGCTGCATACATGTTGAACCACCTTCATCTGCTGGTAACCGCAAAACATCTGCGTTTCTAAATTTTTCATAGATAACTTCCATCTCTTCATTGGAAAGTATCATGTCTGTTGTCGCCGTTCCATCAACCACCAAATCTTTTGTGTAAGTATTTTCATATGTATTAATCTCATTTGCTGAAGTCACCCCATATTTTAGTGAAAATGCAAAGTCGTTAGGTTTTCCTTCGGGTAATACTTCATTTGTAGGATTACAAGCACTGAGAATGAACAACATTGTTAAAAAGAATAATAGTTTTCGCATAGTCCCTCCCTGCAAACCTGTCCTTTATTTCATATGGTTTGTGGTTAAATATGGGTATTGAAAAAGGTAAACATTACTGTTCACCAATTTTATACCACCTTAAATCTTCATTAAGATTGATGTATGTTGCATTTTCAGGATAGCCAAAATAATAAAGCTCTTCACCTTCTTTATTGATTGCAACTGGATTAAGCTGTTCAATTTGTTTACTAAATGAAAATAAGAAAGTGATCGGCTCTCCTGTCTTTATTTCCTTCCTCTCTGTGTAAGGCTCTAAACCAGCTTCGATATATGCCACTTCTTCATCGTATGATATTATAGTCAACATAGTGGCTGCTTCATCTTTTGTTGTATAACTAATACTTCCAATTGTTTGAACTTTATCAGGCCTAAAAGGAGTATAGGTTGATACACCACTATGATAGAAAAACCCTTTCTTTTCAGATAGTACTGTATGATACATTTCTTTTTGATCACTCTTAAATAAGAAAATATCAAATGAACCTACATCATGTTGTTCTAGCAAATCTGCATCTGCTGGAAGGAAATCATGACTTATAGCTGCACTCAATGCAGAAAATCTATTTCCACTAATAAATAATATTATTATAATTAACAATGGTATTAGAAATAACAATCTTTTCATTCATAAGCACCCCCTAAAAATTAAAAACTCTTGTTATACTATCCTACTCATCCAAGATTGAATTATTTGATATTATTAACTAACCAAACAGCAAAAATAAATGAAGCAGTTACCGAAAATAGCATCGTCAAACTAATTGATGATGTTTTATATATGGTATAGACCAAATATAGAATAAATAATATCAAATAATCACTGTATCTTTTTAACATCAAATCCCCCTAAACAAGCTCTCTCGAATACTTACAAGCAATACTTTTAAGTTATTAGAACTTCTGAATCAACTGTGTTAATTGGGTTAGATAAACTTATACATACCAGGCCCATCTATAGGTCTTTCTAGAAAATCAAACTTTTTATAAAAGTCAATTTTACCTCTCGCACAAGACAATTGAACCCATTTAATCCCGCTTTCCTTACATTTGTCAGTGAGCAGTGTTAAAATTTTGCTACCAATACCTTTTTTTTGATACTCTGGATGAACGATCATGTCTGCAATGAACGTTTGATAAACTCCATCCGAAATAACCCTACCAAAACCAACTAACTTCCCATCATGATAAGCAGAAATAGAAAACCAACTATTATTAATAGCTTTAGATAGCTGTTCATTCGTGTATGTACCGTTTACATTTCAACCTGTTGTCTCATATAACTCAAAAAATTTATCCTCTTCTGGTATGAAACTCTCATAATTTATCTTCATAATTAAACTCCTTAATGTAGTTAATTAGCAGTTCGACTGTTAAGATACTGGTTGTTTTAAAAGCACTTTAATTATTGCTGTTTTTCTTGTTGCTTTCATCCACCATGTTAAAAAGCCAAAACTCCTCAGAAATTAATTATTATTTTAAGAATTTAGAGTCATTTTCTACAAATTGTTCTTCTGATATTACTTGTAATCCATTTCTTTTAAGTAACGCAGAAGTAACTCCATTCCCATCTATTTTCTCACCAGTAAATTTGCCATTGTAAATTATTGAACTACCGCATGATGGACTATTCTCTTTGAGAATAATTAATGTTGCATTAATTTCCCGAGCTTTTTCTAATGTAGTATAAGCTCCTTTTATGTAGAGTTTTGTTACGTCTTTACCAGACTTATCAATTACTTTAGCCCTTCCATCAAGTACGTCATCACCGTCTCCGCTACAATTTCAGCAGGTTCTCTTGGAGTTGAAAATCCACCAAGCAGTTCAGGGCAAACTGTTACGGCTTTGTTCTCTTTAATTAACTTACTTATTTTTTTATCTAAACAATGTGAACCGTTATATCTTACTTTTAACCCAGCTAAACAAGAACTGACTATTATCATAAAATACTCCTCTCATAATAAGACGAACTACTTCTCATTTTGATTTCTCTATATATTTTGCAATTGTTTATCGTTTTTCCCCATAAAAAAGCCCCTCTAGATAGACTATTAAGAACATAATAACATGCTCTCTTTTTTTCGTGTCTACCTAAAGGGGATAATACCACTTATTGGTCTCTTTTTTTATATTAATATATAGTGTTCTATTATATGAAAATATGTAGCTACTTGTCGTATCCTAAAGAATTCAAACCTCTGACTAAGGCTTAGAATCTACAACTGAGTAAGGGCACATAAAATGG
>NZ_BAUV01000106.1 GCF_000513135.1 Halalkalibacter akibai JCM 9157 | reverse complement strand
TTATCAGAATTCTTAAAATATTAAAAGTCCGTAAAATAATCTTACCACTTAATGTAAGCGTAAACATAGGTTGTTTTCTTAATATTTTGTTTATTATCTCACCTTTTTATCCATAACGAAAAAAGCGAATGCTTAAGGCATTCGCTTTTAGTGGTTCATTTTTTTGCTAGGAGAAGTGTTCACTTCTAGCTTGCTCTGCACTTGAGGAAAATCTCCTCAATTGCCTTGTTACATTGGGTTTTTACCTCTTTTTAGAACTAGAGCTGGCCCGCCTAATAAGAATAGGTAACGGTTATCAATCATCTTTTTCATGAAGTTAGCTGAAGAACCAAATAATTTTCTTGTTCCGACTACACCAATTGCTTCTTTACCTCCTAGTGAGGCAACCGTACCTTTGATGTCTGGCTTGAATGTTTTTAATGATCCGCCACTCATAAGAGCTTTGATGTTACCAGCACATACCTCAGCCATTTGCATCGCAATTTGAGCTGTTGGTGGGTATGGACGGTTAATTTCTTCATTAATAAGAAGAGCACAGTCTCCGATAACAAAAATATCTTTATGGCCTGGAGCACGTAAATCTGGATCAACTTTAATACGTCCACGCATAGCTTCAAAGCCTGATTTTTCAATAATAGAACTTCCTCTAACACCAGTTGCCCATACGATTGTTTCAGCTTTAATCTCATCGCCACTAGCAAGAGTTACACCTGATTCTGTAACTTCTTTAATTGGACAGTTGATCTTAAACTCAACGCCACGGCTTTCTAACAAGTTCATCGCATACTCTACTAATTCTGGGTCAAAACCTGGTAATGCTGTTGGAGCTGCTTCAATCACATACATTTTAACTTTTTCACGTGGTACATCATAATGCGCGCACATTTCAGGTAAACGCTCAGATAACTCACCGATAAACTCAATACCCGTGAATCCAGCACCTGCAACGATGAACGTTAAAAGCTCGTCCTGAGGTTCAGGAGTATTGTTATATTTAGCAAACATATACTCGATATGCTCTTTCACTTCACGTGCACCATTTACTGTCCATTTACTAAATGCATGCTCATGAACTCCTGGTACACCAAATGTTTCAGCTTCAGAACCTAAGCATACTACTAAGTAGTCAAACTCAAGCTCGCCGTTTTCTAAAACAACTCTCTTTTCTTCACGCTTAATTTCAACTACACTATCTTTAACAAATTTTATTTTGTTTAGATCAAGAACACTATTGATCGGCATACGAGTGCGTTCTGGAGAAAGTGTTCCAGCCGCTGGCTCATGTAACCAAGTTGTTTGATAATGGTAATCATGTTTGTTGACTAATGTAATATTTGCATCATTGTGGCCAAGTTGCTTAGTAAGGCGTGATGCAGTAATCATCCCCGCGTAACCAGCACCTAAAATAACAATATTAGGCTTCTTCAAATCAATCACTTCCATATTCTTTAAATTTTATTTTTATATAACTCTCCCCGTTAAACATTGTGATCCTTTTCACGAACTAAGATATAATAATACCTAAAACAATAAATAAATTTCGTGAATCAGTCACAATTACACATTATTAATAATATGGCTTTTCACCTTACTTTTCAACTGTCTTTTTCATTTTATCTTTGTTTTTTTCTTATACCGGTTGTTTTCCTATTTATAATGTAAACGAAATCATTTTTAATATACACAAAGAGCTCTATTTCTTTCTTTTTTAAGTTCAATATGCATATAATAAAAAGTGACGTATTGACTTTTTTTGGAGGTGGAGCACAATGACAACTGACAACTACGATATTACAATTATTGGCGGGGGTCCGACAGGCTTATTTGCTGCTTTTTATGCGGGAATGAGACAAGCAAAAGTAAAGATCATCGAAAGCATGCCTCAACTAGGTGGACAATTGTCCGCACTTTACCCAGAGAAATACATTTATGATGTAGCTGGTTTCCCAAAAGTAAAAGCACAAGAACTTGTAGATAATTTAGAAAAACAAGCAATGCAATTTAATCCTACCATCGTTTTAGAGCAAGCTGTTCAAGAACTAATTGAACAAGATGGAGAAGGATACATAATCAAGACTGACAAAGAAACCCATTATTCCAAAGCTGTTATTATCACAGCTGGAGCAGGAGCTTTCCAACCAAGACGTCTTGAAGTAGACAAAGCTGATCAATATGAAGGAAAAAACCTTCATTATTTTATCAACGACTTAAGTATTTTTGAAGGTAAACGAGTAGTCGTTTGTGGTGGTGGTGATTCAGCGGTGGATTGGTCTCTCATGTTAGAACCAATCGCTAAAGAAGTGAACCTCGTTCACAGACGAGATAAATTCCGTGCACACGAACATAGCATTGAGTTGCTGAAACAATCAAAAGTAAATATTTTAACACCTTTTGAAGTAAAAGAACTAAAAGGCACAGAGGATGCCGTTCAGCAAGTTATCCTCCAAGAAATAAAAGGCGACACTCAAAAAACAATTGACGTCGATGCCCTGATCGTAAACTACGGCTTCGTCTCATCACTAGGCCCAATTAAAGAATGGGGACTAGAAATAGAACGAAACTCAATTATTGTTAACACAAAAATGGAAACAAACCGACCAGGCATCTATGCAGCAGGAGACGTTTGCACATACCCAGGAAAAGTAAAACTAATCGCAACCGGCTTCGGCGAAGCACCAACAGCTGTAAACAACGCAAAAGCATATATAGACCCAAATGCCAAACTATTCCCAGGCCACAGCACAAGTTTGTTTTAGTTAGAAAAACTTGGCCTCCGCCAGAATAAAAAAAGGCCTCCACCGAACTCCATCTCCCTGTTG
>NZ_BAUV01000107.1 GCF_000513135.1 Halalkalibacter akibai JCM 9157 | reverse complement strand
CTATTTTGTCTTCGTAGGTTTCTACTTCATACTTTTCTTCATAGGTTACTGCTTTATCTTCTTCATTAATTATTAATTCCCATATACCTTGTTGACCAAGATTCATTTGATAGATAATTTCAAATGTATCATTTTTATCAATATCTTTTGTGTGAACATCAATAACTTGAACACCGATATATTCATTTTCAGATACTTTCTCCGTCCAAATTACATCACTATGATTTGTCCATTCCCCATTAACAGAAATCAAGGGCTTATTTAATATGTCATGATTAAAAAAACTCGGTTTTATTACTTCCTCATTAAAAGTTACTTTAAAAGAGTAAGAAATTCTATTGTCATTAACATAAGATTCACAAATTGATAAAGAAATTTCTCCATCAGTAACCATCAAATCTTCTTTCGTCACTTTGTTATTGCGCTCCGCATTTATTAATTCCGCAAACCAATGACTATCTTCACTATTTAGGACCTTGAATATTGAGTTTGTCTCTGAACACTCACTAGCAGCAAAACCTTGAGGTGGATAAAACAATAGAATACTACAAAACGCGAGAAACAAAGTTAGTTGTTTTTTCATGTTGAACTCCTCCTTCATAGTTTTATTATTATTCCATTATTTTACTTTTATTCGCAGCTTGGTTACTTTCTTTCTTTATTTAGCTATGTTAAATAATATTGTTGATTTTATAACAAAAAATCAGAGAACCCTCGTTATCCGTAGGTTCCCTTGTTATTGAACTAACGCACCCGTTACTTTAATAAGAAAACAGCACTCGTTTGATAGATAAACAATACCTTTTATTCTAATGGATTATTCTTTTTACTTGGATAATCAATTGAATCGGCTATTTCAACTAACTTTTCAGGAGTGACCTTTTTTGAAATCTTCTTAGGAATATTAAACATATATTGCCAATCATCTCTCTCGAAAACGAGGGCTTCAAAAGAGTCTGAAACGTTAATAAACTTTGCTTCATTGCCGTTTTTGAGTTTGAATATTTTAACAATCCGCTTATCTTTGATTGGAATTTTATGCTCAATAGGTCGAACAAAGATAAAATAATTATTTTCTGGTGACTTATCATTGATAAACTCTAATTCAAGAGAATCGTTTATGTCACCTTCTGCATCTGTAAACCTTCCAAAATGGTGTGTAAAGTTTAAAGGCGGGAGCCTCAGCGGTAGTTTTAAGTCTTTTTTGAAATGATTTTCAAATTCTTTAACAGCTTCCTCAACCGTTTTATAACCAATTTGAGGATATATTTCTTCAAAAGGTCGAGACTCACTGTTTGTCTTTGCAGAAGCTGTTACACTGTTTACTCCACAAATAAAGGTACTAAAAATAAGCATTACAAGAAAAATATTTTTCGTCAATTTACATCACCCTAACTGTTTTTAGGTATTACCTTAACCTGTAAATTAACAAATATTCACTTTCCGCTATACTGCGCCTTTAGCGCAATAGGAGCAGACATATTCGACAACCCTTTGTTAAGCTATCGCATCCGTTAGTGCAACAAGCACTCATTTACTGAAAAGTTCCCCTTCCATCGTTACTTGCTTGTTTTAATTCCTTCTTATATTTATTATAAGCACCAATAACTCCTAACAAATACAACCCCCATAGGACTGGATTAGTCAATCCAATACCAACCTGAGAAACACCACCAAGTAAACTTAAAATTATAAGTAGGGAGAAGAAGTATATCCCCGAAAAAACAATGAAAATAAGTTCTTGTTTGTTTGACTTAAATACTGGTTCTCCTTTTTGACGGGTAATAACAGCCAATACAATAAAGATAACAACTCCTATCACCCAGTCGACATAGTTATTACTATATCAGGGAAGAAGTCTATTACAACCATAAAAGTGAAAAAAAACAGTGCTAAAGCCTGTGATATAAAATTAACTCTTTTTTTCATTTGTCACTATCCTCTCCTACTCAATCCATTCGCATAGTTACTTACTATTAATCATAACATCATTAATTTCCTTTATAAGTACAAAAAAATGCGTTTCTGCATTATTGCAGAAACGCCTCCTTTAGTTCAATAACCTCTTTCTTTTTAAATAACTACAAATCAAAATACCTATAAATCCACCTAATGTATTTAACATAATATCATCTACATTAAACACACCTAATTGTGTAACATATTGCACTAATTCAATAGTAAGACTAAACATCAATATTAATACTATTGTCGAAGTGTTCTTTAATTTAGGTAATAGGAGTGGAATTAAAACTCCTATTGGGATGAAAAGTAACACTACACCGAAAGTATTAGAAAACCAAGTAGTAAAATTATAGCTATGAATATTAAATAGGTAAGTGCCAATGGTGGCAAAAGGGACAAAATTATGTGACACTCCAGTATAACTCCCATCAAGTCTTCCTGGATAAAACGAACTGACTCCTAAAAAGCTAACGAATAACACCAAAGAAATATAAAACAAAGAAAAAAGAATAATCCACGATTTTGATTTCAAATCAAGAACTAACAGTTTCAATGGACATACCTCCTCAATAAAAGGTATGTCCATGGATTGTTTGTTATTCGTAACCAGTTAATTGCCTCGTAAATTTCAACAGTAAGTGCGCAAATTTTATTCAACTAATGCTCCCGTTAGTTCAA
>NZ_BAUV01000108.1 GCF_000513135.1 Halalkalibacter akibai JCM 9157 | reverse complement strand
GTTACTTGAATAACAATTACTTTAACTTTAACATTAATTCCCTATTCCGTGTTCAAAAAATGCGTTCCTGCTTTATTGCAGAAACGCACCCGTTAGTTGAAGCACTAAAGCTCTTTCTTCATTGAAACAACTTTAATATTTATACCATTTGGTTTATGTACAACTTCTTCATCATAAGTATCATAACCTATGGAACTATAAAGCTGTATATTCTTAGGTACTGTCATACGAACTTTACATAGTATTGTAGTTACACCCACTTTATTTGCATATTCCTCTAATGATTTTAATATCTTTTTTGCAATGCCATTTCCTTGTTTTTCAGGAATAACTGACAAACGATAAAAATATAAACCCTCGTCTTTTAATTGATATCGCACCATACCAACTGGATTATTTTCATCAAAAGCAATCAATGCTTTCTCCCCTTTTTCTAAAGCGACTGAAACTGACTGAACAGTCTCTTCTAACGCACTCGATGGTGGGGTTTCATTTATATATTCGTTAAATGCCTTAATCATTAAATCGTGAATTACAGGTGCATCAGAAGATATTGCAGATTTTATAAACATGTCCACTCCTCACTTTTGTAACTATATACTTTCAGGTAAATGTTGTTTGTACATTTCTATTGCATCTGTATTCTCTTTTAAAACAGCTATAGTTTTTAAATTGGGCTTTACAAAAATAATAGAATAGTCTTTTTCACCAAATTTCTCATTTACTGAAAAAGCTAATTTTTCTTCATCTATTGAAAATTGGGCATCTACACCAGTTTTATTTCCACGAGCATCTAATCGTATCCATTTATTTAGAGATTTTAAATAAACGGCATTTAAAGCATGAAGACAATATCTTTTTTCTGGGGTATCAAACAACATCAACCGTTGATAACAGAAGCCTGTTGGTATTCCTTGCGAACGCAATAGTGATGCTAATAGATTAGATTTTGCATAGCAAATTCCTTCTTTATACTGTAATACTTCTGTTGCTTTCCAAGTAACTTGTTTTCCTTGAATATCCCAAGAATGAGATATTTTATCACGAACAAATTCAAAAGCTATGTTTGCTTTTTCGATTTCCGTTTGTGATGAGTTAAAAAGTTCCTCCGCTTTTGCTTTAATTTTAGGATGTGAATAATTTACTTCATCCAATTCAATTAAATAATCATCTAATTTTTCAGACTCACAAATCATCTTCATTTAATAGTCAACTCCCACGCTGCATAAATATCTATATATTCGTATTATTATACAACAAAAGACGTAGGGATTAAAGGGGAAATTGCTTAACTATTCTGTCTCGTTACTTGAATAGTATTTATTGATTATCTACTAACTTTAGCTCCCATTTCTCTTCGATAAGTTCTTTATTAGAAAGTATTTGAGTTTGAGTTTTCTTTAATTCAAACCCTGCTCTTTCGTAGATTCGCCTTGCTGATTTCAGTTCGCTATTAGTCCAGAGAATAATGGTCTTAAATCCATTATCTTTACTAAAGTTAATAGCTTGTTCTACTAACTTCTGTCCATACCCAGTACCTCGAACATTAGGTTCAACAAGAAATAAACCCAATTGTGCACTAGTGTCACTAACTTTTTTAATACTTACGGAACCACTTTGTTTTTTACGAATCTCTAAAATGAAAATGTTTTCTTTTGAGTCTGCCCGCTCAATAAACCCACTAACACTTTCTTCAATAAAATCTCGAAAAGATAAATCGTATCCAAATTCTTTATTGTATAAATCATAGTGAGAATTTACTATGAAATCTTTATCTTCTAATCTATATGTCCGTATCATTTAATCACCTTTTTCACTTTTTATTCATCAAGTATTTGCTTCGTTAAGTATTTACTTCGTTAGCACAGAAAGCGACTGCTCCTATTGAACACTGGCTCCTCTTATTCTTTAATAAGAATTAAAACCTTATTTTAAAAGAAGATAAACTTTGCCAAATGGCAAGACCTAAAAAGAAAACGATTATTATCAAAGAGAACCAAGAGTAAACATTCTTTTTGCCTCTTAATATTTTGTAAACAAAAAATATCAAAATGCATATTAACATTGCCATTCCCGCTATTGACAACAGCATATACAGTAAAAACATAATGAATCTCCTCACTTATTGCAATTATCACTAATTACACTTCTTTTGAGAAAACTGCTCGTTACCTTAACATAATTTTCAAGTTATCGGACGTAAAAAAAGACCTGCAACAACGCAACTCCTAATTGGTAAAGCCACCGGTTAGCCATCCATGAAGCGCAAAAATCAGCGCTTCACCACAGAGAATGAAAATATACTAAGTTGTCTATGCTTGTTCTTAATTCAGTCAAACCATTCCATAGTTCAGTGTATGCTGGCTCTTTTTTTAAACGACTTAGAAGGGTCTTTTTGTTATTGTCTTTTTTATATAATTAGAGAAGTTTATTTTCATGGTAGTGAAATAAA
>NZ_BAUV01000109.1 GCF_000513135.1 Halalkalibacter akibai JCM 9157 | reverse complement strand
TTAGAAAAACCTTGATATTGTTCCTGACAATATCAAGGTTTTTTCCTATGTAGCAGATATAATGCAAACAACAACACTTGTTTACTCACTATTTACAAAAAATTTACAATAGATTCATATTAAACAGCTTTTATTCATGTATGATTTAGGTATGTAGAATTTTGTAAAAATATAGAAGTGCAATAAGGGGTGTGCTAATGGAACCGTACGAATATTTAGATAATCCTTGTTACTATAATAACCGTGAATTAAGTTGGCTGGCCTTTAATCAGAGAGTGCTTGAAGAAGCATTAGACGAAAGAAATTTATTACTAGAAAGGTTTAAGTTTTTAGCTATTTTCAGTTCTAATTTAGACGAATTCTTTATGGTTCGTGTAGCTGGTTTAAAGGATCAAGTTAAAGTTGGATTTAAAAGACCAGATAACAAATCTGGGTTAACACCTAATGAACAATTAACGTTCATCTCTGAGAAGGCTCATGAGTTAGTCAATTTACAATATGAAACCTATCGTGAAACACTTCTTCCGCTCTTGAGAGTAGAGAATATAGAGATTACATCAATTGAAAAAGTTACGGAAAAGCAAAAAGACTATCTATTTCATTATTTTAAGGAACAAATCTTCCCAGTACTTACTCCGATGGCCATTGATGCCTACCGTCCTTTTCCTAAATTTTTAAATAAAAGCTTAAATTTAGCTATTTTACTCGATGGAAATAATACCATTAACAAAGATGGGAAAATACAGCCTTTAGCAGCGAAACTAGCTATTGTACAAGTTCCAAGTGTGCTAACTCGCTTTATTGAGATTCCTAGTGAAGACTCAACTAGTACATTTGTGTTATTAGAGGATATTATCGCCTATTATATTGAAACGCTATTTTCGGGTTTTAACATAAAAAGCGTAACTCCATTTCGAATTACTAGAAACGCTGATTTAACGATACACGAAGACGGGGCTTCCGATCTATTAAGTGTAATAGAGCAAGAGCTCAAAAAACGAAAATGGGGTTCGGAAGTTCGTTTAGAGATAGTTGGAACTGAAATGGATAGTATGGTCGTTACATACTTACAAAAAAGATTGGAAATACAATCAGATGATACGTATTTAGTTAATGGTCCTTTGGATTTAACCTTTTTGTTTTCGTTCCATAAATACTTGGAACACAGGTATGAGCACTTAATTGATGACCCAATTATCCCGCAAGCTCCGCAAGATTTGCCGACAGGAGTTAATTTATTTGAGCAAGCTCTAAATCAAGACATTCTCCTACACCATCCATATGAATCATTCGAACCGGTCGTTGAATTTGTTGCCAGGGCTGCAGAGGACCCAAATGTTTTAGCTATTAAACAAACATTATATAGAGTAAGCGGTGATTCTTCTATTATAAAAGCATTAAAGAGGGCTGCTGGAAACGGAAAGCAAGTGACGGTTTTAGTAGAGCTTAAGGCAAGGTTTGATGAGGAAAACAATGTAAGTTGGGCGAAGGAGTTAGAAAAAGAAGGTTGCCACGTTATTTATGGAATGACTAAATTAAAGACTCATAGTAAGATAACCCTTGTTGTAAGACGCAGAAATAATCAAATTGAACGCTTTGTTCATTTGGGGACAGGCAATTACAATGATGCTACTGCGAGGTTGTATACAGATGTCGGCTTAATTACTTCTAATGAGAAGTTTGGAATCGATGCCTCGAATTTCTTCAACTATATTAGTGGCTATACGAATGAGCCAACCTATCATCACTTATCCGTAGCTCCTTATCACATTAGAGAAGACTTCATCAAATTAATTGATCAAGAGATTTCATTCCATGAACAATATGGCAATGGTTATATTATTGCGAAAATGAATTCGTTGTCTGACAAGCCGTTAATAAAAAAATTATATGAAGCTTCTATAAAAGGAGTAAAAATTGATTTAATCATCAGAGGGATTTGTTGTTTAAAACCTGGTGTGAAAGGAATAAGTGAGAATATTAGAGTTATTAGTATACTTGGACGTTTCCTAGAGCATAGTCGTATCTATTATTTCAATCATAATGGAGCAGAAAAAACATTTTTCTCATCAGCTGATCTGATGACTCGTAATATGGAAAATCGAATTGAAATCTTGTTTCCAATCCTTGATCAACGTCTAAGGAAACGAGTAAAAAAGTGGTTATTATTGTATTTGGCAGATGACGTGAAAGCACGAGAGCAAGATTGTCGTGGAAACTATTATTACGTAGAGAATCCTGGTACTAGTAAGGGAATAAATAGTCAATTATCTATCAAGGAAAAAAATACTTATGAGCGAATTGGACTATTTGTGCAAAGTATAAAGGGAACAATGACAGCAAAGTTTAGAAAAGAATTAGTTGAGTACATGGGTCATATCAGTTCAATAAAAGAGTTTAAATCAAGAAAGCATTCCTAATTTTATGGGAATGCTTTTA
>NZ_BAUV01000110.1 GCF_000513135.1 Halalkalibacter akibai JCM 9157 | reverse complement strand
TGTAATCGTCAACCAAAAAGTTGACCATATCGCTCATGTAAAAGTTGACCACCCTCTTGTTATTTCGAATAGCTCTCTTTCAGGCGAAAGCTTGGACCATTCATTGGTATAATGTGAGCCTTGTGAGTCACTCGATCTAACAAGGCAGCGGTCATCTGCTCATCATGAAAAACTTCTACCCATTCTCCAAACTCGCGGTTACTGGTAATGATTAAACTTCCTCTTTCATAGCGGGTAGATATAAATTGAAATAATAACTCCGCAGCCCGTTGATGATAAGGAATATAGCCAAGTTCATCTAGAATAACGACATCTGTTGAGAGCCATTGTTTTTCTAATTGAAGAAGTCTTTTCTCATCTTGTGCTTCCATTAATTCATTAGATAAACGTGCAGCTGTATAGAACTTTACTTTATATCCTTGCTCTATTGCTTCTTCACCTAACGCAATGGACAAGTGCGTTTTTCCAGTTCCAGAGTTTCCTATAAAAATTACATTTCGTTTCTGTTGAATATAATCACCTTGAATGATATCTAACATTCTTCTTTTTGGTATAAAAGGAGACTCTTCAAATTGAAACGACCGTAGGTCTTTTTCTACAGGAAATTGTGCTTTCTTCCTTGCGGAAGCTTTCTTTTTCACCTCCCTGTCTGCAATTTCAACTGATAATAAGTGATACAAAAATTCCTCATATGTGATTTGTTGTTCATTTGCTTCACGTAAATATACATTTAACTGCGAACGAATACTGGGTAACCGAAGCCTCTTTAGATAATCATCCATTTGATAACGGTGCATATTGCTCAATGAACATACCTACCTTTCTCTAATAATTTGTCGTAAGCTTGAAAGGATGGGGGTTCCACCTTAATCGATTGATTTAATTCATAGTGTAGAGGAGCAGGTTTCATAGTAGTTGGTTGTGTCATGATGTATAAAAAATGCTTTACACTATCAGCCGTATACAGTTTTTCAAGGATACAGTTTCCTACTGCTTTCTCTACTGTTTCTATAGAAAACTCTCGATGAAGCTTTAAAACTTTTATAAACTCTTTTCCATGACCAAATGTAGCTAGAGTTTTTTGGTGGAATTCCTGGTAGATGGACGGAAGTACGGCTTTTCTTAATGGCCTCGCATGTTGTATAGATCGAGGCTTCCTCTCCAGTTCATCAAGATAATGATCAACATTGAATACTTCTTCTTGTTTGTTGTAAGATCGTTCATGGCTAGCTATACATTCTCCGTTTATGACAACTTCTATTTGTTGAACGTAGGCATAGATCTGGACCTCTTTATGCCCTGCATATCGAGTAGGGACTGAATAAAAATTGGTTTCAAATGTTACTAGCGATAAGCTGTTCACACTCGCCTTTATCTTTCTTGCACATGGATGGGTACTCAAAACAGGCAAGAGAAGCTCTTTTTCTTGTATGAAACGTTCCCCCACAGTTTCTTTGGTTCTAGGGACGTATGTCCCTTCATAGCGATCACATTTTTCTTCCAAGTAATCATTCAATTCTTTTAAATCACTTATTTGTGGTACAGGAACTAAGAATTGTGATCGTGCTATTTGTACGAGTTTTTCGACTTGACCTTTCTCATTACCTTTAGCAGGAGCACAGAACTGAGCATCAAAAAGATAGTGAGAGCGAAATTGAATAAATGCTTCTTGCTCTTCACGCTTTGTTCCTTCTAATACCTTCTTCACCGCCGTTTTCATATTGTCATAGATAATAACTTTCGGAACACCTTCGAAGTAATCAAAGGCGTCAGCGTGACCTTGAAACAATGCTTCTTGCCTTTGATGCGGAAACACCTTTACAAAAATCTTTCGACTATACAGAAGCCTCATACAGAAAAGCATCACTTTAGTGGAAACGCCACTTAAGATAACGGTGACTTCACCCCAGTCAAACTGTGCGAATTCACCAGGATCAAATTCCAACGGAATAGAGGAGTTAGAGGTCTTGTTTTGCTGCAGTTTATATTCGCGTACGAATCGGCGTACAGTGGATTCCCCACCTTTAAAGCCATATTCTTCTACTAAGCGTCTGTGGATTTGAGCAGCACTGTGACGCTGTTTTTGAGGGGCCATTTCATCTTGTATTAACCAATTAATAATCGTTGGTTTTACTGGATCAATAATCGGGCTAGATGTAGTTTTTGTTCTTTTGTAGGTTGGAATTTCATTCGTGTTTAAAGCTTTTCTAATCGTTTGCCTTGCTATTCTAAGGTCTTTTGCAATTTGTCGAATAGATCGACCTTCTTTAAAATGCAACTTTCTGATAAGCTCTATATTAGCCATCTTTAACATCCTTTTTTCCTCCCAAATCATAAGTCCTCGACAAACTTAATGATAAGGGTTTGGTGTTAAGGGTGGTCAACTTTTTGTTGAGCGAAATGCCCTAAAGTGGTCAACTTTTATTTTAGCGTTTAC
>NZ_BAUV01000111.1 GCF_000513135.1 Halalkalibacter akibai JCM 9157 | reverse complement strand
TGTTTATGGCAAACTAAATATGTAGGGAATGGCATTTAATTTGTGTAGGGCCGTAGGCCCAAAACAAATAAAAAAGCCACTTGTCAACTTCTCAAAATAACATTAGACTCCTCGTTGGACCAACAACGTTTGACAGGAGGCTATTAGGAGATGTTAGCAGTGGCACAAATAGATTATATCAGACATGAAGTAAATCAAAAAGGTGGAACTTATTCCAGTGTGGCAAGAAAGATGGAGATTGATCCTCGGACAGTTTCGAAGTATGCCAATCAAGAAGAATTTAAAAAGAGAGAGAAACAAACAAGAGTGTCACCAGTAATGGGGCCAGTAAAACCTATTATTGATAAGTGGCTTAAAGAGGATTTAAAAAAGAAGAAGAAATATCATCGAACGGCAAAGAAAATGTATCAGCAATTAAAGAAGTTTCATAGTTTTCAGGGAGCATATCGAACTGTAAGAGATTATGTTTCTAAGCGTAAATATGAATTGCGGGAAGACTATCGAGAAGCTGCACTACCATTGGAGTCTTTTCCTGGAACAGCTCAAGTAGACTTTGGTACAGCCCCTTTTGAATATTATTCTGAAGTGATTGAACTACCCTATTTAGTCATGTCTTTTCCTTACAGCAATTCGTTTTATTTTCAAGTCTTTCCTTCGGAAAATACAGAATGTTTATTAGAAGGATTACAACGAATGTTTCAACATATGGGTGGTGTTCCAAGAGTTATACGCTTTGACAACCTGTCGCCTGCGGTCAAAAAGGTCATGGCCAAAGGGAACAGAGAGTTAACTCAAACTTTTGAACGATTTACACTACATTATGGGTTTAAATATGAATTCTGTAACCCTGGAAAAGGAAACGAAAAAGGTCATGTAGAAGCAATGGTGAAGTATGTGAGAAATAACTTTCTACTACCTGAATGCATGATTACAGAATTGGATCAATTTAATGAAACCCTATGGGAACTGGCTGAAGAAGATCGGAACCGCCCACATTACGAGAAAAGAATATTTCAGTCTGAGCTTTATTTACAGGATAAAGAGGAGTGGCTCCTATTACCTGAGAAGTCATTTGAATGTGTCCGGTATCAAGAGTTAAAAGCTGATAAATACGGGTTTGTTTCTCTGGATGATAAGCAATATTCAACTTCACCAAGGTTCGCTCAGCAGAGAGTAAAACTATGTATCTCCTATAACTCGGTTATGGTTTTGAGCGAGAAAAACGAGTTAATAGTGAGCCATAGTCGATTGTATGGGACACGACGAAAATCAATGGTATGGCAACCATACTTGGACCTACTTTCCAAGAGGCCGAAAGCCATTAAGTACTCTAATATATACAATCAATTCCCAGAGGTATGGGCTAGTTACTTGCGTAACTGCACAGAAGAAGAACAAAAAGAAGCCTTGCGATTACTGGGTAAACTTTTAAAAAATCAAGATTTCAGTCTGTTAAATGAAGCATTAGCTTTAGCTGCACAGAATGGTCACCCAAGTACCGATCAAATAAAGCACTGTTTTTATTCATTGTATAACAACACAGATACACACGATGCAATCTCTACAAATCTAGTCGTGCCAATCCTGCCATCCGTTACGCGCGGCTTAAATCATTATGACACCTTCTTTAAGGAAGAGGTTCATAGTAATGGATAAGCAGATTGAAGAATACGCAAAGCGATTAAAGTTAAGCTGGATAAGAGAACATTATCATGAATTGAATGTAAGTGATCCAAAAGAATACCTTCTCAAGCTATTCGAAAAAGAAATAGCCAATCGAGAAGAACGGAAGATCAACTTATTATTAAGTCACGCTCAACTCCCCAAAACAGGAGGAAGTCCTTTTCAGTGGGAGCATATACAAATTCCACAAGGAATTGAACGAGAGCAAGTGTTAAACGGAGACTTTATCTCCGAAAAGGAGAACCTGATATTTTATGGAGGAGTTGGGACAGGAAAAACATATCTAGCAACGTTATTATCCTTAAATGCCATACATAAGTTTGGCAGTCGCGTAAAATTTTTTACAGTGGCAGGTTTGGTAAACAAATTAATAGAGGTTCACCAGAATGGTACTCTACCGAAGGTTATGAAGCAGTTAGAAAAGCTCGATCTATTAGTGTTAGACGAGCTTGGGTACATCCCCTTGCATAAAGAAGGAGCAGAGCTATTATTCCAAGTAATTTCGATGTGTTATGAGAATAAGAGTCTGGTTATCACTACAAATCTTCAATTTGGTCAATGGAATCATGTTTTTGGTGATCCCATTCTAACTGAAGCAGTCATTGATCGGTTGATTCACCATTCACACTTACTTGTTTTTAAGGGAGATAGTTTTCGTTATAAAGAATCTTTATTACATCAATAATTAGAAGTGACAAGTGGCAGGCATTTTTAATTGCCATCTAGTACATTTTTTACTTGCCAAA
>NZ_BAUV01000112.1 GCF_000513135.1 Halalkalibacter akibai JCM 9157 | reverse complement strand
ATAATAACCAGAAAGGTTGTTGCCGGGTAATTTGAAGGAAGTAGTACAGTTGGCTCAAAACAAGGTGGGAGGGGAACAGAAAATCTGCGGATCGTAAATGAACTGATCCGGATCGTAAATCACTCATTTTGGATCGTAAATAAGCAAAACTGGATCGTAAATCACTCATCTTGGATAGTAAATCCAACAAATTGGAAGCCTTCGCTTCATGTCAGCTAGTTAACTAATGAGACTTCCTTTTATTTTTTCTTAACCGGTACTGAAGAGATTGTCTGCTTATGCCAAGTTTTTCTGCTGTTTTTGATATGTTGTAATTATATTGGATAAGCATATTTTCTATATAAGCTATTTCGACTTCGTGTAGCCAGTGCTTCAAACTCTTATCAGTATTGGTAAAAACAGAGTTATTTGAAAGCGTTTGCATATTTAACTGTGTAGAAACTGATTGATGGTCTTGTTTATTCAGAAAGTGAAAAGGAAGATCGGTGTAACGTATCATTGTCATATCATCATTAACTAAATTCATAGAACCTTCAATGATGTGCTCAAGTTCTCTCACGTTACCAGGCCATTGATATTGTTTAAAGGCTTCTTCAACGCCTAAATCAACAGCTTTAATATTCATTTGAAACATTCGATTATACTTATTAATGAAGAAGTTTGTCAGTAAAGGGATGTCCTCGGTACGCTCTCTAAGTGGAGGAATAAAGAGCGCAACTACGCTTAAGCGGTAGTAAAGATCTTTGCGAAGACTATTTGCAGCAATTGCTTCAATGGGATCCTCATTAATTGTAGCAATAATGCGTACGTTAATTTTTTTATCCCTAGTATCACCAACTCTTCTAATCGTTCGTTCTTGTAAAGCTCTTAATAATTTAGCTTGTAATGCAGGGTTCAAAGAATTAATTTCATCAAGTAATAAAGTACCTCCCTCAGCTTGTTCAAATAAACCAGGTTTCTCTATAGCTCCAGTAAAGGCACCCTTCTTTGTTCCAAATAACAAGCTTTCTATTAAGCTGTCTGGAATGGCTGCGCAATTTTGAGAAATAAACGGGCCTTGAGCTCTTTCACTTGCGTTGTGTATACTCTGAGCAAAAATTTCCTTACCTGTTCCCGTTTCTCCAATAATTAAAATAGAGGAAGATGTTCTTGAAGCACGCTTGGCATTATTAATTACTTCTGATAAGGAAGCACTGTTGCCAACAATGTTTTCAAATGTGTATCTAGTATGATCGTTTTTTAAAACGTTCTCCTTTAATCGTTCGTATTTAGAGATATCATTTGCTAACTCAACAGCACCAATTCGTTCACCATTTGAGACAATAGGGAATGTATGGTTAATCGTCGTTATTTTTTTTCCATCTTTATTATAATAAGTTTGTTTCGCATTTTTGATTTCTTTCCCACTCTCTAACGCTTGTAATAAGCGACTATCTTGTTCCTGTTCAAATCTAAATACATCATGAATACTTTTATTGAGCACATCCTCTAAATCCATTGATTCTAAATCCATTTTCTTCTTATTGTATATAATGGTTTTCCCATCAGAGTCTATTACTTGAATACCTACATCAATATGATCTATCACTTGTTCATAGATTGCTTGTAACGTTTTTAATTGTTGTAGCTTTTCACTGTTCATCGCTAACCCTCCGTTAAATGCAAAATAATTTTGCATCAGGTGCTAAAAAGTTAAACACATGCAATCAAATTTGGCAGGTCTATATTCAACATATTTTGACATTAAGGCTTTTATTACCTGCAGAATGGCGAAAAAAGATTTTCAGAGTTGGTTGTATAGCATAGCATCCGCTCCGGAAATATACTACGCTTTCCGCGAGTGGCTGGTGAGCCTCCTCGTGCTAGCGCATTGCGGGATTTCACCCTTGCCATTAATCCCGCAGGAGTCTCCGTATATTTCCTCCGCTAAGATTCTGTGATAAACACATTATTTATGTCACCAGCTATTATTTATCCTTCAACAAAAGTGAAATGAAGCGGAAGGCACTTGACTCCTGCGGGAAGAGAGGGAAGGGCAAGACCACACAGACGAAGTCGTGGGGGCTTGGCTTCCTCCCCGCGGAAAGCAAGTGCCTGCAGCGTAATGGAGCGAATTCGTTAGGAAATGCCCGGAAATCACATCGAGACTGGGCTAAACTAAAATCTTTTGTGAATGAAGTAATGTTTTTTCATTCCTGCTCAACCCAAAGTGAAATGAAGCAGAAGGCACTTGACTCCTGCGGGAAGAGAGGAAAGGGCAAGACCACACAGACGAAGTCGTGGGGGCTTGGCTT
>NZ_BAUV01000113.1 GCF_000513135.1 Halalkalibacter akibai JCM 9157 | reverse complement strand
TTAAGGAGAGTAAAGCAAACTCATTAACATCCTTATTTTTACTTTTAGAAAGTTCCTGCAAGACATCAAATAAATAACCATCTTCTATGATTCCTTTATTTTCACCTTCTGCACAGCAAAATAAAAATAGAAGTAAGTTAAAATGAACTTTCGGCTTTTCATGATGTCTCATTTTTTCGACCATATACCGTATTAATTCGTTATTAGTTGAAAGAATCTTTTTAAATAAACGGTCAATTTCCTTCGGTGTCCCCTTATGTATCAAATCATCAACTTTAGTGTAATATTCTTTTATTTCTTGTTTAGTTAATACAGTGTTTGGAATATCAATTTCATCTTCATTGTAGTCAACAAGTCCATTGATAAATCCTTCAAAATTATTTGCCAATCTTATTTCTTGATTTTGTTCAACGTCTATAAAAATTACAGGAGGACCAGTCTTACTATTCCTATAATCAAGTGCAATCCAAGAATGTCCATCTCCTGAAATTGGTACAATATTTTGAGGTAAACCCCATTCTTGTATTAAATACTCGCTTTCTAATATTCCTTTTTCCTTACCTATTCCTATCCCGAATATGTGGTCAACATTAACGTGGTCATCAGCCCAAGAGGTTGGTACATTTGTAGGATGTGCATTAAAAATTATATAACCACCATTTTGTTGATTTAAGATATTTATGTACGAATCTGGTAACTTAATTCCCAATTTATCTTCTGCTATTTTTACAATCTCATCTGTTAATGGTTCTAATTTGCCATAATCATTACCTTCTTGCCAAATGTTCTTCACTTTAAAGTCCCCCAAGAAAGTTTAGTTAGTTATCCTATCTAGCACAAGAAGTGCGCTCTTGTTGTGCTATCCTGCCCGTTAGTTGAAAATAAAAAATGTTACTTTTTCTATTGTTTCAAGTATTTCTCGACTAGCTTTTGAGCTTCTTTTATTCCTTCTTCAGTTAGATAAACTGATTTTGAACGATTACTTCCTCTAATAAGATCTTGTTCAGTAAGTTCGTCTAGGGTTTCAAAAGGATAACCCTTCCAACTTCGTTTCATTGTTTCAGGAATATCTTTTTCATTCCATGAAGTTAAGTAAAGTAAAAGAAGGGTTAGATCTTTAATATTTTCGTTCATTTACTATTTTCCTTTCATAACTGTCTTACTTCAGCTTATAAAATAAACCAAAAAATTACAATAGTCGTTTCCTTTGTTTATGCTTTGTCTATTATATAAATATAAGTTCACTAGAAAGGAATGAATGTTATGCAAATATCAGAAATATGGAATGGATATTGTTCAGATAAGCATATTGAAGGTTATTCATCCAAAACATTAAAGGCTTATCACCTCCAGTCGAAATTGCTGATACGCTACTATGGTGATATAGAGTTAAACAACCTCACTACGGAAAGATTAAAACATTATTTGGTTCAAGAAGGAGGTGATTTAAAACCAGTTAGTCTTGGCCATCGTATTCGTTTTATTAAATCTATATTTCGCTGGGCTCATGAAGAAGGATTAATTTCTAGTAATCCAGCAGCAAAAATAAAAGAACCCAAGGTAGGAAAACGTATCCCAAAATTTTTAACGGAAAAAGAAATTGAACTATTAAGAGAAGCCTGTCATACACCAATGGAACATGCTTTATTTGAGTTTATGTACTCTACAGGCTGTCGGATAGGTGAAATTGCAACACTCAATAGGAATGGTATTGATTTTATGACTCGTTCAGCTATTGTTCATGGGAAAGGTGATAAAGAACGTGAAGTTTATTTTAATATTCGTTCGGATATCTGGCTCAAAAGGTACTTAAATCGTCGAACAGATGAAGATCCCTCCTTATTTGTAACGGAACGATACCCCCATCGGATGAGTATTGCACAAATGAGATATGTCATAAAACGAATTTCTAAAAGAGCAGGTGTGAATAAAAATATATTTCCACATCAGTTGCGCCACAGTTACGCTACTCATATGTTAAACAATGGAGCTCCCCTTGAAGTTATTCAGAGCTTACTTGGACATGAGAAAAGTGAAACGACAAAGCTCTATGCACAACTAAGTGGAAAATTACGACGTGAACTATATAGCAAGTATTTTTAATAATGGGTCCTAATTATATTTAGAGCCCATTTTTTTCGTTTTTATGTTAATATTATGCTTATATTTGGAATTTTATTGTAATTCCTTATTCAAC
>NZ_BAUV01000114.1 GCF_000513135.1 Halalkalibacter akibai JCM 9157 | reverse complement strand
TTTTTCTAATTTAGTTCTTGTAGGAAGTGAACAAAAATTGAAATTAGAACCACAAGAAAAATCTAAATACTCTTTACAGTATGAAATAGGCGCAGGTCAAGATTTAAATATAGTTAAAGAAAAAGCCTTAAACGCAACTTTATATATAGGAAGCGGAAACCCACTAGAATTAGAAGACAATGCTAAATTTCAAAAAATTAATTTAATAAATTATTAGTACCTAGCCTTTAAATGTTCGGGGTCCAGCCATATCAAAATTGATATGGCTGTTGTTCACTATGTTAGTCAAGCATGCTCCTTTGTACAAGTAAAAAAGCAATAACCTTTATTCAGCTATCGCCACCCATTACTTTAATAAATTTAAAACATTGACTCTACAATTTTCTTTACATCATCTTCAGAAAACTGTTCTTTTCTTGATAAATGTACCGAATAAACAACATCATCTTTTTTAAAGTCAATAGCTTGAGCAAACTCAAAATTTGTACGATATATTCCTTTTATATCGTTATAAAATATAAATTCTTTGTCTGCTGACTTTGGTACAAATGAGTCGTAATTATGCTTAACAAAAATTTTGAGATAAGTGTCTCCGTTCTTTTTGTACTCCAGGTCCAAATCAGACTTTTCCATATGATTATTAATAAAAGAACCACTGCTCTTTTTTACTTCAAAAGGTATTTCTTTAGGAATAAGTACAGTAAATCCGTACTCTTTTTCAAACTTGGATATAGCATCGTCGGCAGATAAATTTGTATTCCAGTCTAAATCATGTGCACCATATACAGCTGAGCCTAATGATAAAAATAAAACTGAAATTAAAAAAAGCAATCTTAATCCATTCATTTTATCACCCTTCCATCAATTTGAATTTATTATCCTCCTTAAAACATCTTATATGCAGTAAAAAAAGCCTTACTTCTTTTAGAAGTAAAGCTCCCGTTTGTTTAATAAGGTGTTAAACTTCATTCTTAAAGGTTTTATAATATTCTTTTCCTAAGATTATTAACCCCAATATAGTTAATAGAACTCCTACAATAAACGGAAAACCTAAAAATAAAGACTGTACAACTTCATCGCCATATTGCTTTGCTCCAAAAATTGCATGCCATAATTTCGACTTACCAGACCATGCTGTTATATTAGTTGCATAAATAGAACCAGCTAATATAATTGTTAAAGTAACTAATAAGCCACCAAACATTATAAATCCACCAATAACTATTCTTTTCATTATTTGTCCCCCTGTCTTTTATTGTCGGCTTACTCCTCTTTTAATTCAGCTAATTTCACTATTCCACCCGTTAGCGCAACAAGGATAGCGATGCCTTATTAAAGCATCGCTTCCGTTAGCTCAACAAAGTATTTCTATAATATGATTTCTATTTCCTCTTCATATTCATCCCAGAGACTAGAAATAAAGTCGTTAATTTCTTTGTCTATTTCCTCGGACTCATCAACTCCATAATTTGATAAGTCTAGCCTTTCATTAATTAAATGGTTCACATAAGCATCACGCTCGGTACGTTCCTTAAAGTATTCTTCATAATATTCTTCAACAGTAATACCTAAATAATCTGCTTGTATTTCAAAGAAATCCTCATTTCCAGTGTTACCAAGCGGAAATAACAATTCCATACTTTCAAGCTCTTCCGTTACATCAATCCCCGTACTTTTTGCTTCTAATACCATAATTTCTTCTTGTATAAACTTCTCAACCATTATAGGAATATCTTGGTCATCTACAAAGTATAAAGAACGAATATCTTTTAATGTAATTTCTTTACCTTTTACGACAGCAACTACATCTTCATCTTTGGCTGCCGTATAATTCTCTTCTTCTGCATCATCACTTGAACAAGCAACTGATACGGTTAAAACAAGTATTAAGAGTAAAAATTTCATAATATCCTCCCTCTTTCTACAATTCATCTTATTCGAGAATTCTGCCCGTTAGTCGAATAAGGATACGATGTA
>NZ_BAUV01000115.1 GCF_000513135.1 Halalkalibacter akibai JCM 9157 | reverse complement strand
TTTTAGTGTGCCAGGCATGCACACATTCTTTAGGGTTCAAGTCCCGAACTGTGAAGGCAGTAGTAACAGTTAGCCTAAGACAAGGGTGTCTGGGGTGACCCAGAATCTGAAGGAAGTCGGCGGCAAACCTCCGCTTCTAGGAACACGAACTTCATATGAGGCTAGGTATACTTGGATGAGATTGCTAAACAAATCAAAGTCCTTACTGCCAAAGGGTATATCCAGTAAATGAAGAGAAGACATGGAGGGGAAGGATGTGTGCTTACCCTGGGAGGTCTGATAGATAAGCGATACTCTTATCGTAAGCGGACGTGTGAACGTCCGTTGAACTGTCAGAAGTCAGCAGAAGCCATAGTACCAACTTGATCTAGACAAGCTGGGAAGGGCTGAATCATTTAAGGAGAATAATCACTTTGCATACACGCATCTCGTTGAAGCAGAAAACAAAAGACCTTTCTCGTGAAGGAAGCAATGAATCTTGCCGGGGGCATGAATAAAGGGTGGAGAGATTGCGTCACATAAGAAGAGCGAATTATTCACGTAGGAGTTTGATACGATGTTGGAACGAATTCTATCCCGTGAAAACTTAATACAAGCACTTGAACGTGTGGAAAAGAACAAAGGGAGTCACGGTGTTGACGAGATGGACTTTAAATCCCTACGCCCCCATCTCCATGAAAACTGGGCTTCTATTCGGAATGAGATCAAACTGGGTACTTACTTCCCGAAGCCTGTCCGTAGAGTCGAAATCCCGAAACCAAACGGTGGGGTTAGGAAACTAGGTATCCCCACGGTGATGGATCGTTTCCTTCAACAAGCGATTGCCCAAACGCTTAATCAAATCTATGATCCAACGTTCTCTGAACAAAGTTTCGGGTTTAGACCGAATAGGAGAGGACATAACGCAGTTAGACAGGCGAAACAATGGATCAAGGAAGGATACAAATGGGTTGTTGACATCGACCTTGAGAAGTTCTTCGACAAGGTGAATCATGATCGCCTTATGAGGAAACTATCAATCCGAATCAAAGACCGTCGAGTTCTTCAACTGATACGACGATACCTGCAAGCTGGCGTTATGGAGAAAGGACTAGTTAGTCCTAACACAGAAGGGACTCCACAAGGAGGTCCTCTCAGTCCTCTTTTATCCAATATTGTTCTCGATGAATTAGACGAAGAGCTGGAGAAACGCGGTTTGAAATTCGTCCGCTATGCAGACGATTGTAACATCTATGTTCGATCTAAAAGGGCGGGACTCCGCGTCATGGAAAGTGTCACTTCATTCATTGAAAACAAACTGAAACTAAAGGTCAATCGAGAAAAGAGTTCGGTAGATCGTCCTTGGAAGCGTAAATTCTTAGGATTCTCATTTACAACTGGAAGGGAACTGAAAATAAGGGTTGCGAAGGAAAGCATAAATCGACTCAAACAACGAATCAGAGAACTTACGAGCCGAAGGCATTCAATAGAGATGTCCGAAAGGCTCCGTAAGCTAAATCGATATATAACGGGTTGGCTTGGTTACTACCAATTGATTGATACACCAAGTACCCTGGTGACGATTGATGCTTGGATTAGAAGAAGGTTAAGGATGATTAGATGGAAAGAATGGAAGACCATTTCCGCTAGGAAAAGGAATCTAGTCAAACTGGGGATAAAAGAGGCGAAAGCATGGCAATGGGCGAACAGTCGAAAAGGTTACTGGAGAGTCGCTCACAGCCCGATTATGGACTATACCCTTAACAGCGAATATTGGAAAGGGCAAGGTCTCATAAGCTTAGCTGAAAGATATCAAACCAAGCGTTGGACTTAAATGAAACCGCCGTATACGGAACCGTATGTACGGTGGTGTGAGAGGTCGGGGGTTAGTCACCCCCTCCTACTCGATT
>NZ_BAUV01000116.1 GCF_000513135.1 Halalkalibacter akibai JCM 9157 | reverse complement strand
GATGAAGACAGACTTTAGTAAGATTTCACTAAGTGTAATTTGAATTTTTGGTGTTTAATGATTAATTTATCTAAATCTTGACTAACTACAATGGTATCAGAATGAGATAGGCCTTTTTCACTAACGGTGTGATGTAGCTCTCTCTTTAAATCTTCAATTAAATATTCAATGATCATTAGATTAGAAAGATTCCCCATAAGTCCAACAGCCCCCCGGTATCCTGTATTGTAGATGAGTCTATAGACTTATTATAATATGCTTTCATTTGAAATAGTATAAGATTTTGTTCCTAATTACAAATTGTGGATTATAATAAATTAGGAATAGATGATGAATGAGATATATGTTTTCTCATTTTTCTATTCATATTGCTTATGAATACCAGTATAATAGTCTCGGGTTAGGTAATTTGATAGGAGGAAAGGGAATGTCTATACTAGGAAAAACACAGACATATAGAGAGTTAAAAAGAAAAATTTATCTTGTGTTAATTCCTCTTTATATATTAGCGCTTTTTTCATTCAGGCTTTTCTCAACTCATATAACTCCTTTTTATGAGTTTATCATTCCTTTTTTGGTTCTTATTTTAATCATTAATTGGATATTTACATTCAGAGATCAATTTTTTAGGGCAATCGAAATTGCCATGTTACTAGTATTGAGTGTCCATCATTTACTAGAAGTTTGGAAATTCATCTATATGTATGACACGACTATTAGTACATATATGATTTGGGCTCCTTTGTTTTATATGTTTGTCTTTATTTCTTTTCAAGGCAAGGGACTTTTATGGACGATTATCATTTTCTTAACTACAATCGTGATGGGTTTAATAAACTTTTCTTTCGTTATTACTCAAATTACGCTTATTCACTTTTATCTTGCTAGTTTTATCGTCATTTATGTTCTGAATAATTTTCGTAAACTAATCTTGTTTTATATTGATTCAAATATGTTAAAACGATTGGCTTATTATGATCCGTTGACAAACATAGCCAATCGCAGGTTAATTCAATCTTGGCTTGAAGAAGAAGTGAAGAGTTCCCATTCAACAGGACGTGCTTTAGCCGTCATTTTTTTAGATGTTGACCATTTTAAGAAGATAAACGATCAACATGGACATGGTGTTGGCGATGAAGTCTTGCAGCAACTAACTGAAATAGTCAAAAATGCGATTGGGGCAAAAGAGCTTTTCGGAAGAATGGGTGGAGAAGAATTTATTATCATAACAGGCATTCTTTGAAAGAAGCAAAGTTGTTAGCAGATAAACTAAGAAACTTGATTGAGAACCATCGTTTCCGACATATTCAAAAAGTGACGGCTAGCTTTGGAGTTGCAAGCCTACATAAGGGAGATGTCCCGAGGGATATTCTAAAGAGAGCCGATGATGCTTTATATGAAGCGAAGAAAGAGGGCCGTAATTTGGTGAAGGCTGCTGCTCAATAAAGAGGAAGTTAAGCTGTGTAATAAGTAGTACGCTGAATGAGGTTGTGAATTGTGGTCAATAAGAGCTTTTGAGTCCTTACTGGAAACTAGGAGGACTCAGAGGCTCTTATTGGATTGAGGGAGGGTATTTGCTTGAGTCAAGCGGCCAGGAGATACCTTATTGGGAGAATATGAGCTAGACGGTCGAGGAAACGGGGCAAATAAGGTCCTGTGAGTCCGCGAAGCCAAGGGGATTAGCTGTTTTATGAGAGATAAGGTCATCTGAGTCCTCTCCGAAACCTGCGAGGATACAGAGGCTCTTATTAAAGCGGAAATGAGCAAATGTTCAAG
>NZ_BAUV01000117.1 GCF_000513135.1 Halalkalibacter akibai JCM 9157 | reverse complement strand
CCCCCTCTGTTAGGATAGATGTCGTACGATACTTTAGTGTTATAGTTTAAGTAAATAACACGGAGGTCGATCGATATGAAAAAAAATGGAGTACGATATTCGAGAGAACAAAAAGAAGCAATCGTTAAACGCATGATGCCACCGCATAACGAATCAGTGGCTACCATTTCGAAGGAAGAAGGCATCACAGAAGTAACGTTGTACAAGTGGCGTAAGTCAGCACGTGAAGCTGGTGTGGCGACGCCTGGAAACGGTCAAACCAGTGATAAATGGAGTAGTCAAGATAAGTTTTTAATCGTAATGGAGACCTTTGCGATGAACGAAACTGAACTGGCTGAATACTGTCGTAAAAAGGGATTGTACCGTGAACAGATTGAGGCATGGAGAGTGGCTTGTCTCCAAGCAAATGGACAAGTATTTGACCAATCAAAGGAGTTAAATGGTGCGTTGAAGGAAGAAAAGAAGCGTGCTAAGCAACTAGAAAAAGATCTACAAAAGAAAGAAAAAGCATTAGCGGAAGCTGCGGCGTTATTACTTTTGCGAAAAAAGGCCCAAGCGATTTGGGGGGACGACGAGGAAGAATGATTAGCCCATCAAATCGCGCATTAGCTGTAGAACTCATCCAAGAAGCCAATCAAAATGGTGCGCGGTTATCGAAGGCTTGTGAGGAACTTTATATTAGTGTACGAACCTACGAGCGCTGGGTGGTTGATGGTGAGGTTAAGGTCGATCAGCGTCCCTTTGCGAAAAGACCTGTTCCCAAAAATAAGTTGTCTGAGGAAGAAAAAAAGGAAATTCTCGAGGTTGTCAAACAAGAAGAATTTGCCGATCTACCTCCGACGCAAATTGTCCCAAAGCTTGCGGATAAAGGAACATATATTGCGTCAGAATCTACATTTTACCGTGTTTTACGTGAAGGAAAGATGCAACACCACCGTGGCCGCAGCCAAAAGCCAACACGAAGAATTCCCGAGAGTCATCTGGCCACATCACCAAATCAGGTGTGGACATGGGATATCACGTGGCTTGGTGGCCCTGTGAAAGGCTTGTATTATCGCCTTTATTTAATACTGGATCTTTTTAGTAGAAAAGCAGTCGGGTCGGAAGTATGGGAAAAGGAAGAAGCTACACACGCTGAATCACTTGTACAAAAAGCAGTTATTAATGAGAGAATTCAAGGGGCACCACTGGTGTTGCATTCAGACAATGGTAGCCCCATGAAAGCTGAGACCTTTTTAAGTTTACTTGAGAAATTAGGGATTCAAAGTTCTTTTTCAAGACCACGTGTAAGCAATGATAATCCGTATTCAGAAGCTATGTTTCGGACGCTCAAATATCGGCCTGATTATCCGCATAGGGGCTTTGCCTCACTTGAAGAAGCCAGACAATGGGCCCATCAATTTGTCCATTGGTATAATCATATTCATCTGCATAGTGGGCTGAATTACGTAACGCCAGCACAGTGCCATGATGGAGAACACGTAACTATATTGACAAAGAGAAAAGACGTATATGAAGCCGCAAAAGCAAAACATCCAGAACGCTGGGCGAAGAGTCTAAGAAATTGGACAC
Source organism: Halalkalibacter akibai JCM 9157 (assembly GCF_000513135.1). Classification (GTDB taxonomy): domain Bacteria; phylum Bacillota; class Bacilli; order Bacillales; family Bacillaceae_D; genus Halalkalibacter; species Halalkalibacter akibai. Next base: position 203 of record NZ_BAUV01000117.1, on the reverse strand, counting down.
CTATTGAAAAAGTAGCCCTTAATCCAATGCGTGATGACGGGAAAAGGAAACGTTGAGTCCGCCATCATACACTTTATTCCCTGTTGATTTGAATTGAAAGAATGGATTTCCTTTCAATTCAAATCAACAGGCGAGCAAGCGTAGCGCGGTAGCCTTGAGTACACTAAAGTAACTAAATGCGACAACTATATTGACAAACACCG
>NZ_BAUV01000118.1 GCF_000513135.1 Halalkalibacter akibai JCM 9157 | reverse complement strand
AAGATATAAATACAGATTCTTTTATATTAAGAAAAATCTGGAACGATTACTGACGCGTTGCGTTGGTAGTGTGTAAAACACTTCCATTTCAAGCGTATTTGCACGAGTGTTCTCTGCTCACGTCAGGGGACTCACCCTCCCATATCTCCTGGCATCAAGTGCCTACATTCCTTCGTTGGGTCTTTCCTGACGCAGAGCTCGGTTTCTTACTCCTGCATGGACTGACCTTCTGTTGGCCGTCTAAAGTCTACGTTTACCGAATCTCTGTGCCTGTATTGTTACTATGCGAAGAAAAATACTTAACGCTTACACTAGGCTGCCTTGCTTGAAGTAATATAAGAGAGGTCCTCTAACATCCTTTCAGGATCGAACATCGTTTGACGAGTACTTAGTCCATGTAGCACTTGAATTAGCTTTCTACACAACACAACCATCGCTTCTTTCTTCGTTAGTGGGTTATCCTCTCTTGAGTAATAATAGGTGTACACTTTATGAAAGGCTGTGTTGTTTTGAATCAACGGGAGAATAGCTTTATAAAGAAGTGCTCTCAGTCGTCTTCTGCCACGTTTAGAAATCCTCTTCGCACCTTGATGTTTACCAGAACTGTTCTCTCGTAAAGTAAATCCCGCTAACTTGATAATTTGGCGTGGATGGTTGTAGTTTTGAAGAGAACCTGTTTCAGCCAATAGCTCGCTAACCGTGTTTTCACTGATACCTTTAATAGAAACAAGGAATTGAAACTCTGGTAAGCTTTTTGCCTTTTCAATCATCTCGGCAGTGACTTCTTCAAGCTGTAATTCTAAAAGCTCCAGTTGGTTGACAAGACCTTGTATTTCGATCCTTGCCATATATGCACCGTCAGTAATACCAATAGAACGCTGAGCCAAATCAATGAGCTTTTTCATTTTGGGCTTTCCTGCATATTTAGCCCCGGCTGTCTTCTGTTGGCTTACTAATTCCTCCACAGAAGCATCCTTGATATCCATTGGAAGCGGGGTAAGCTTTAAAACGGTCCGTTCTTGTTTCCCATAGTGTTTAAAGACTTGTCTAAACTCTGGGAAATAGAGGTCAATCCATCGTTGAATCCGATTTTTAACTGCACTGATGTCTTTACGCAAGCGTTCTCGGATCGCTGAACCTTGACGTAAATGATGATCGATTGTTGTCATATTCCTTGGGACACTGAAGTAACCGTTAGGAAGAAGTTTGGCTATGACACGCGCATCTTTCGCATCATTCTTAGTTTGTAAATTGTCATCCATTTCTTTAGATTGCTTCACATGTAATGGATTCACTAGCACATAAGGTAAGTCAGAGCTTTCCAAATAGAAAGCTAGGTTTTTCCAATAATGCCCTGTCGCTTCGAAGCCAATTAGGACATCTGTCTTTTGGTGTTTGTCCATTAGTTTTTGGATACTTCTAGTGAAGTGAATGAAGCCGTCTGTAGATTGATTAATTCTCCAGACTTTGGCTAACTCCCGTCCACGAATATCAACAGCGCAAGCATAGTGCTGTTCTTTAGCGATATCAATACCGATGACTAGAGTATTTTCGTGTACTTGATTAATTCGTTCATTTCGATTATTCTTCATGAGGGATCCTCCTTTTTTGATTGCTTGTTTTAGACACCTGCATCATATCGGAGGATCCTTTTCTTTTCAAGGGGGCAAGTACTAATTTGACAGGAATGCTCCTGCGGGATCAAAGGC
>NZ_BAUV01000119.1 GCF_000513135.1 Halalkalibacter akibai JCM 9157 | reverse complement strand
TCAGACCCCCTCCAGTTTAAGCTGTTGTTTCCATCTTTGTACTTCTCTCATCTTCCACCAACCGCATGTTTTGCCATTTGCGACTACGCCAGCGAAATAGCATCAGGATGGCTCGGATCCACTCATCTGCCATAAGGGCAATCCAGACGCCAATGAGACCGAATCCTAGGTGAATTCCTAAGTAGTATGCGAGGGTTACACTGATTCCCCACATCGAAATAATTCCGACAATAACGGGATAGCGGGCATCACCAGCTGACCTTAGTGCACTGATGACGACCATGTTCGTTGTCCTTCCCGGCTCAATAAGCACGCCAATCATTAAAAGAATGGCTCCTATTGTGATGATATCGGGGTCATTCGTAAATAGCCCTAAGAAAAATTCACCAAAAATCGCTAAGATAACTGCACCAGTTAAAGCTACTAGTAACGAGATTTTTAACCCCCGATACATTCGTTTATAAGCGTAATCCATTAACCCTGCGCCAACAAGTTGCCCGATATAAATTTGCATCCCCTTGGACATAGCCATGGAAAAGGTCGTGATCACCCATGCATAGTTCAAGGTGTATACCCTTGTCGATAACGCAACTGTACCAAGAACCGTAATAAACATCGTGATCACAAGCTGACTTGCGCTATGGGATAAATGCTCGCCTGCCCCTGGTATTCCGATTTTCAATATTTTTTTCACATAAGCCTTTTGAAAAGTGAAAAAATCACGAAGGCGTATTTTAACTTCTACACGTAAATAAAGGAGATAGAATAGTACAAACATGGCAAGTAATCGGCAAATTGCCGTGGAAATAGCAACCCCCATAACACCCAACTGGGGAACTCCGAAAGCGCCAAAAATAAACAAATAGTTTCCGATGATATTAAGGATGTTCATACCGATGGAAACATACATAACATCCTTTGTATTCCCTTGGGCCTGAAGAACAGAAAATATCGTGAAAACCATTGCCTGAATAAATAGCGTTCCTCCAACAATAACCAAATAAATATCTGCATGAACCATTAACGCAGGACTCAAATCAAAAATCCCTAGCAAAGGTTCCTTAAAAAATACGATAATAGCACTAATCACAATACCAAATAGGAGATTCATAACCATAGCGCTGGAAATTGTGGCACTTACATCTTTTGGTTTTCTAGCCCCTACAAATTGAGCAACAACCACACCGCACCCCATTGCAGCAAAGTTAAATAAAACGAAGGCGATAATCAAAAGTTGATTCACTACTCCGATGGCAGCTACCGCTTCATCTGAAACGAAACTAAGCATAAACACATCAACAAATTGCATGAGCGTTTGCAAAGACACCTCAATTAAGATTGGCCACGTAATCGCAAACAACGAGATTTTCTGCAATTTCGCTAATTTTTCTTCGGACATCATATCCTTATTTGTATCTAATCTAGTTTTCTTCTCCTCTTTCATCTGTTCACCCTCTACTATGCTGACTTCATTTCATGTAAGCGAATGCAAGCTAACCTTAAGTATAATCAACTTTTTTGCACAGACACTACCCTACATTTTAATGATTTTCTCAGACAAACAATAGATGTTTAAGCGGGGTCTGACCCCCAGTGCTTTAACGCTTAAACGCGGTGGGGGTCAGA
>NZ_BAUV01000120.1 GCF_000513135.1 Halalkalibacter akibai JCM 9157 | reverse complement strand
TCCGTTAGTTGAAAAGACTCAAAAGTAATTAAACCTTTGGAATTTTAACGAGAACATATTTTTTAGTCCACATTTGAGTAGTAGCAATTAATCTTTCACCATCTTTTTCAAAGAATAAACCACTGCCATCTTTTTGTTTAAATTCCCATCCATTTGAAACAACCATTTGTTTAATATTTTCATCAGCAATCGAAATGCCTTTATTCTCACTACTTGTGATATACCAAATAGAATCGCTTTCTACTGCAATTTCAGCTATTTTACTATCCGATTCTTTTAGTTTATCAATTGCTTCTTTTGCCGATATACCATCTATCGGAAGAGAGGGGTAATATAATTTGTTTACAAACACAAACACTGCAATTATTGCAATAAAGATACCAAAAGTTATTCCAACTTTTTTCAAAGTAACACCCCCCTTTTAATTAGATATTCATTTTAAGATAAAGTTTCAAATTCTTTGTTGAACTCTTCTGCCCGTTAGCGCAATAAGCAGTGGAACATTCATAAAAAGCCTCTAGGTTTGTTAAAGTACGGCAAACCAAGTTTTATTAGTGAATTCCTTTTCTGAAATCATAGGATTCGTTAGGTACATTAATTATAATTCCATTAATTTCAACTGTGTTATCATCAATCCATAGAATATTGGCATTTTCAGCCTTATCCCAATAAATTATCTTTGACCTTTTACTTGAATTATTAAAAACTAATTCTCCTAATACAGTAAAAGGTGTAGTGGCATGTGTGTTATTAAGATAGGCATAAATAGTATAAGTTCCATTCGGAGAAGTTGATTCTGAGATTAATTCTTGTTTAAACCTCCCCCAGTCAAAAAATACCCAATAAATTCCGTATACCAATATACCAACAATTATCAATAATTTTATGAGTGTTTTCTTTTTTTTCATTGGTAGCCCCTTTTATTATTTGCTAAACTATCCTGCCCGTTACTTGAATAACAATTATTTTAATTTTAACATTAATTTCCTATTCCTTGTTCAAAAAAAGCGTTCCTGCTTTATTGCAGAAACGCATCCGTTAGTTCAATTGGTATTTCAAGCAAACTGCTTATTCCCATCCATTCGATGAATATTCAATAAGTTTCATACTTATTGAATATTCATCACTAGTTACAGAGAATTTTAATGTATCCCTTATTTCCGTTTTTAACTTACTTTCGTTGCTATCTTGATAAAACCCTTCTACATCAACTAAAACATGATAACCAACGGAATCTGATTCTTCGAACTCTTTAATCTTAATGTTTTCCAAACCGTATCCAATCGAACTATCTTCTTCTAGCTCATATTGCTGTTTTATGGCTTTAATAATTTCTGGGTTAAACAAATACATTACTAAGTCAACTTCTTTAACTTCTCCGTTATTCGCAATTGCTGCTTCATCTGAATTAATAAATAGGTAAGTGACCCCCATGATAGTTAAGGTTGCCATGAATGCAATTGAAATCAATTTGCTTTTTGACAAACTAAATCATCCCCCTAATTGAATGGTCTAGTTGATATGTATTCTGAACGTACTCAGATTACCACAACTTGTCAGTATTAAAGTAACAAGTGTTCCTGCTTAATTGTAGAAACGCTCCAGTTAGCTTAA
>NZ_BAUV01000121.1 GCF_000513135.1 Halalkalibacter akibai JCM 9157 | reverse complement strand
AGCGTTAGTAAAATTACGGGCTGTAAAAGATGGCTCGTTTTTTTATACCCACTTATTGGAAGATGATGTTAAACTAAAGGAGCAGAAGAGTTTAATTGAAAAGAGGAGAAGGCTTTATGACAATAAATAGTAATCAATTATGGAAGCAGCCTAACTTTTTAAAGCTTTGGTCTTCTCAAACTTTGAATTCCTTAGCACAAATCTTACTAAGTGTAGTGGTAATGCTAGAAGTTTATCGGTTAACAGAATCTGTACTTGGGGCGGCGTCTGTATTTGCATTTATGTCACTTTCTTCATTTATCAGTAGCCTAATAGTCTCCAGAATAATCGACAACTATTCAATGAGGAAAGTTATGCATAGTGCGGGAGTTATACGAGGCATTTTAGTAATTGCTATTGGTGGCTTCATATATATTGAAAGTATAATAGGACTCATCTTATTGTTTCTTTCTATTTCTATGTATTCTTTTGTTGGGGCATGGTATCAGCCAGCGAGATTTGCTATTTTGCCTTTGATTATACCGAGGGAGCAATATATTAAAGCGAACGGAACGCTTGTTATGGTTCAACAATTGTTAATGGTTGCAGGCTGGGGGTTAGGAGGTGTACTGGCAGCCTTCGTTTGGTATCCGATTATTATTGCTATCATTGCAGTTTCTTTTATGCTTTCTGGTCTACTTGTTTACTTTATGAAAATTGAGGAAAAAGAAATATCTGTTAATAAAAATGAAAAAAGAACACCTGCTTGGAAGGAAGTTTGGCGTATTCCTGTTGTAAGAGGAATAACTATTATGGAAACAATTGAGGGTATCTCAAATGCTATATGGACCTCGGCACTCCTATTAGCGTTTACCACTGTTGTTTTAAATGCTGGAGATGAGTGGTGGGGTTTTATTAATGCGGGGTATTTCGTTGGCGCTATACTCGGAAGCTTTATTGTTACTTTTAATGCTAAAATATTAGAAAATAAAATTGGAATTATGATTGGAATGAGTGGGGTTTCCATGGGTTTGTTAACTATTTTATTCTCACTCACAACCATCCCAATAATTGCTGTGCTTTTATGCATACTTATGGGACCCATGTATCAAGCAAGGGATATTTGCCAGGTAGCTATCATGCAGGACGCTATACCAGAAAAACGTAGAGCTGGGATAATGGCTGCAAGAAGCGCTTTTCTAACTCCATGGAACGGTATTATGGTTTTAGTTGTTGGTTTTGCAGCAGATGTATTTAGTGTCCAGGTGATATATTTGGTTGCTGGGATATTATATTTTATTGGGTCTTTAATAGCTTTCAAACAAAAGTCACTTAGAACTTATGAATTTAAGGACTTTGAAAAGGGTAATGAGGCAGGTTAACATAAGAGTTGAACGAAAACAAGTATATCAAAATTCAAAAAAGAATGAATAGAATATAGAACCCAAAACAATCGTGTTATAGAAACCTTTGAAGAAATTAGAGATAAGAATAGAAGTTTTTCAAGAAACGGGTGCGATAGCTTAATAAAGGTTATCGCCTTTCTTGTTGAAGTAA
>NZ_BAUV01000122.1 GCF_000513135.1 Halalkalibacter akibai JCM 9157 | reverse complement strand
TCAAGGGCTTATTTAAAATGTCATGATTAAAAAAACTCGGTTTTATTAATTCCTCATCAAAAGTTACTTTAAAAGAGTAAGAAATTCTATTGTCATTAACATAAGATTCACAAATTGATAAAGAAATTTCTCTATCAGTAACCATCAAATCTTCTTTCGTCACTTTGTTATTGCGCTCCGCATTTATTAGCTCCGCAAACCAATGACTATCTTCCCTATTTAGAACTTTGAATATTGAGTTTGTCTCTGAACACTCACTAGCAGCAAAACCTTGAGATGGATAAAACAATAGAATACTACACAACGCGAGATACAAAGTTAGTTGTTTTTTCATGTTGAACTCCTCCTTCATAGTTTTATTATTATTCCATTATTTTACTTTTATTCGTAGCTTGGTTACTTTCTCTAATTATCCAAATTAAAATGTTCCTTGTTAAAATAGACTACCGTTAATTTAACATTAAATGCCTTTTCAATTTGACATGAAAAAAAGCGTCTCTAATTAAAGAAACGCATCCGTTAGTTGAAAAATTATTATTTAAAATAATATCTTGTGATTTAACCAAACATTTAAATCAACTTTCCCTTGCACTGACAATAAACGATATAAGTACCGATAAGGTTTTCTACATTTTGTTAAATCTGGAATTTCCATAACCTTTTCATAACCAGCTTTAAACTCCTTTGCAGATTTTTCATCTAGAACGTATTCTAGCCCGATAAAGTCTAACTCTCTTGGGGCGATAACATACGCCTCTGTATCTACCAAACCAGTAATTACTTTTTCATTTGATAAAAATTGTGTAGGGTCCATATCAACTAGAACAAATGATGAATATTCAGGGGAAGCTAAATCATCTATTAAGTTATGTATTTCACCAAGTTTGCTTTCTATTTGTTCCTGATTAAAGTAAAATCTAGAAACCAATTCAGTCATTGTATCTATTAAATGTTGATTAAAATCTTCTAATTTCACTTTAAAATTTCCAGATGGTGTTCCAACGTAATCTTCTTTGTGCACGTGAATCCTAGCCAAACCTTCTCCAAGACTCTGTAACACCGTAGATGGCTGTCCTATAAATGATTGAACTACTTCGCCGTTTAATTTTTCTACAACAACAAATTCTCTCGAAAAAACTTTTCCTTTATTTATTATTTTTGGTACTGGGATTAAAGTAATATTGTTTAATATATTGTTTACGTTTTCTAAATCATAAACTCGCCTTGGGTCAATACCGAACAGTTTTTTACATCCCCACCAAAAATCATTATTAGGTTCTTCCACCATCCTAGAAGAACGAACAACCACCTCCTGTTTATCTGTTTTAACCAACCATACATCGCTAGCGTGGTTTTCATAACCAGGGGTTAACTCGTGAATTTCTTTAATTGGTTCTTGAAATAAAAATTGTAAATCCATAAAGAATCCCACTTTCAGAAAAAAATAATTTAAGTTATATTTCTGTACTAATATGAGTTTTTCCTTCTTAAACTAAACTGCTCCGTTACTTCAATAAGCAAA
>NZ_BAUV01000123.1 GCF_000513135.1 Halalkalibacter akibai JCM 9157 | reverse complement strand
CCCACTAGCCTTGCACAGATACAATTAAATTCAATATATGTATTTATTTTACAGTGGTTTATATACTTAAAAAGAAAAACTGGGAGCAGGGGTGTAATTCAACCTTGTTCCCAGTTTTTTACATATATTATCTAATACGACTTTTTGTTATATGTTTATAGACAGCGACTGTTCCGACAAATAAATTTTCTTTTTTGATAGGTATTGGAACCTTCTGCCTTCCCTTCGATTTCTTACTCTTACGAGTTAACTCTTTATTTAAATTTTTCATAGACTGATACAAATAGGTTTGTAGAACTCGATAGAACTCCCACTGCGTTTTTGTAGACTTTGTCTCTAATTTGACAATCAATGATAAGCCATAAGCGATTAATGCTAAGAACATTTGATTCCATATTCCTTGCGGCTTCGTGCTCCAGATCTTTGTGAATTTCAGATGGCCTTTAATCCATTTGAAGAATAACTCTATCATCCAACGGTTTCGGTATATCTCCATAATTTGATGATCTTCTAAGTCAAATCTTGTGGTTAGTATTCTATATGTTCTTCCTTTATCATCTACATACTCAACGTATCTTACCGGTTTATTTGATACACCAAAATTGACTATAGCGTCCCTTATAATAGATGGATGTGTTGGGATTCTTTCTTCTAACGCAAAGAGCTTTAAATTCTTTGTAATACGTGCCACAAAAGAAATTTCTCTTTCTAACCAATCCATTAAGTTTGCTTTGGAAGGATATCCACGGTCCAAAATGTAAGTAGAATCCGATTCTTCAATTAAGAAACTAGAACTTTCAAAGTCGCTTACTGCACCAGTAGAGGGCACAATTTTATCTGGAAAAATCATATCAGAAGAGGCAACAACCAGCCTGGTATGCATTTTTACCATATTACGACCTTTAGAGATGTAAGCCCAGTCACATAGTTGTTCTGGTAAACGGATTTCGGTAGAATCTACTATTTTAATTGGACCGATTCCGTTAGGGATTCCCTTGTAACCTTTAGTTAATCGTTCTAACTTACTGACCACTTTGACGAATACCTTCTGAACCCATTCCGTAGGAAGCTCATTAATTCTCCTACTTAACTGAGAACCACTAATTTCACTAATTCCAATTTCTTGCCGTAGTTTAGGATAAGCTCTTAACTTCTCTTCCATATGTTCGTAAGAACTCCATTGATCTAGTTGTGCAGCTACAAAAACTTTCATTAAAGATTTAGTTGTCAACTTCTGTTTGCCATAATCTAAAAGTGGACACTCAATATCTTCGGTGGGAAGTAAAGATAAACATTGACAAATGACCATATTACGACCTATACTTTTCATACGTTTGGTGCTCCTTTAGTAGAGTATTCGGGAACAAGTATGGTCTCGAATTCTACTTTAGGAGCATTTTTTATTTTTGTAAACAAAAACCATTATATTGAAGAAATGTTACATGTATCCACCCATGCAAGGCTAGTGGG
>NZ_BAUV01000124.1 GCF_000513135.1 Halalkalibacter akibai JCM 9157 | reverse complement strand
TGCACTGGACCCATAAAATTGGACACTTCTTTTGTTAAGCAGCTAATTCGGTACTTAGCCGATAAGCCACTGGACTTTTCCGCTTCAATCTAGATTTAATTCTCAAGTGGTTGTAGTAATAGATATATTGTTCTAATTCGCGTTTAAAGTGCTCGATACTATCAAACTCTTGTAAATAAAGGAACTCGGATTTTAAAATCCCAAAAAAGTTTTCCATGACTGAATTGTCATGACAGTTTCCTTTTCGAGACATACTTTGTGTGATGTTATGTTCTTTCAGTGTCCTTCGATATTGGGCCATTCGATAGTGCCAACCCTGATCGGAATGAAGTAAGAGATCATCGCCTTCATTTACGTATCTTAATCCTTGTGCCAACATCGTTTCGACCAAATCAAACGTAGGCCTGGATTGGAGCGTATAGGTTATGATTTCGCCGTTAAATAAGTCTAAAATCGGGGACAGGTAGAGCTTCTGTCCAAACAATTTAAATTCTGTAATGTCGGTCACCCACTTTTGGTTAGGTTTCTGGGCACTAAAGTCACGGTTAAGAATGTTCGGAGCTGTTTTTCCAACTTCTCCTGTATACGAATTGTACTTTTTCATTCGCACAATGCATTGAATTCCAAGATCTTTCATAATTCGGAGTACTTTCTTTTTATTGATCTTATATCCTTTTTCCTGAAGGACGTCAGTAATGCGGCGATATCCAAATCGGCCTGAGTGTTTCCGGTAAATGAATGTAATTCTTCTTTTCCATTTGCGGTCAGGATCTGGTTGGTTCCATTTTTTTATGAGGCTGTAGTAAGTACTTCTGGGCATCTTAGCTACTTTTATCATTTTAATCACCGGAAATTCGTTCCTTAGTTCATATATTACTTTCGCTTTGATTTCGTTGGTGATTGTTCTTCCTGAACTAAGGCTCTCAGCTTTTTTAAATAAGCATTCTCCATACGAAGGTATTCCAGTTCTTTTTTCATTTCTTCTACCGATTCGTTTGAAGAGTTGTTTATGACCTTATTTTTCTTCTGATTAGACGTCATTGTGGAAAGCCCCTTTTCTTTTGGTTCAAGGGCACCTTCTCCACCTGTTTCCCACTGTTTCTTCCACCTGCGAAGCATACATGGGTCTGGGATATGAAAAATGGCTGATGCCTCTCGAATGGAGTAATTCTCTTCCGTAATAAATTGAATTACTCTCAGTTTAAAGGCAGACGAATAGTTTGTATAGGGAAAGGCAAAAGCTTGATCCCCATGATGACGAACTAACATTACCCAATAGCGGAGAATGGATTGATCTACGCCAACTTGATTCGCTAGTTCTCGATAACTAATCATTTCATTTATATAACGTTTAGCAATTTGAAGTTTATATTCCTTGGTGAACTTAGCCATTTGTACGGGACCTCCTATTGTTGTTTGGAGTGTCCAACAATAGGGGGGCAGTTCA
>NZ_BAUV01000125.1 GCF_000513135.1 Halalkalibacter akibai JCM 9157 | reverse complement strand
GAACTGCACCCCAATTGTTAGACACAACTAACAATGAGGGGTGCAGTTTTTTTATGAGTAAATATACACTTGATAAAAAGTTATCAATTGTTCAAGGGTTTAATTGCGATACCATTTCACAAAAAGAATATGCAAAAGAAGTGGGTGTTACGAGAGCCCAATTTCAATATTGGCTGAAATTATATGAGTTACATGGAGAAGAAGGATTCCGTAATCCCTATACAAATTATCCCGCTTCCTTTAAACTAGACGTACTAAATTACATGGTTCATTCGGGTGCGTCATTAATGGATACCGCAGCTCTCTTTAAGATCTCTAGCTATACAATGGTTTATGATTGGCAGAAAAAGTTAGAGATTAGTGGTGTAGAAGCCCTTGAACCTAGATACAAGGGGCGTCCATACATGAAAGAGAAATCCAATAAACAACCCAAAACAGCACCAGCTAGAGGATCAGTAGAGGCACTTGAAGCGCGTATTCAACAATTAGAGATGGAAAATGAGTATCTAAAAAAGTTGAATGCCTTAGTTCAAAACAAGGAAAAATCACCAAACAAGACAAAGCGCAAGTAGTCTATGAGTTAAGGCATAAATACCCGGTGAAGGCACTCGTGAAACTAGCTGATATTCCCCGCAGTACATACTATGATTTAGTGAAGCGAATGAATCGTATAGATCCAGATGGTGATTTGAAAGCTGAAATTAAGTCTATTTATGAGGAACACGAAGGGCGTTACGGTTACCGCCGTATTCGTGATGAGCTGGCAAATCGTGGACAAAAAGTGAATCATAAAAAGGTTCAACGTATCATGAAAGAGCTTGGACTAAAATGCCTAGTACGCATGAAAAAATATAAATCTTATAAAGGTACTGTAGGTAAAATTGCGCCAAATCATTTAGATCGTCAATTTACAGCGGATGCCCCAAATCAAAAGTGGGTAACGGACATTACAGAGTTTAAATTATTTGGTGAAAAGCTATATTTATCGCCTATACTAGATTTGTTTAACGGAGAAATCATCACATATACAATTGGATTAAGACCAACATATTCACTTGTCTCTGGGATGTTAGAGAACGCTCTAGAGGGCTTACCAGAGGAACATAACCTACTCATGCATTCGGACCAAGGTTGGCATTATCAGATGAAACAATATCGTCATGCCCTCCAAGAAAGAGGGATTAAACAGAGTATGTCTCGTAAAGGAAACTGTTACGATAATTCGGTAATGGAGAATTTTTTTGGGATTATGAAATCAGAACTCCTTTACTATAAGGATTTTGAAAGTATAGAGCATTTTAAGCAAGAACTTGAAAAATATATGGAATACTATAATACCAAACGGATGAAGGCAAAATTAAAAATGAGTCCGGTACAATACCGAACTCATTTTGAGCAAGCTGCCTGACGAAATAACCGTGTCTAACTTTTAGGGGTCACTTC
>NZ_BAUV01000126.1 GCF_000513135.1 Halalkalibacter akibai JCM 9157 | reverse complement strand
ATGGCTCCGGCTATCACTACAGGATGGGCCCGCGGCGCATTAGCTAGTTGGTGAGGTAATGGCTCACCAAGGCGACGATGCGTAGCCGACCTGAGAGGGTGATCGGCCACACTGGGACTGAGACACGGCCCAGACTCCTACGGGAGGCAGCAGTAGGGAATCTTCCGCAATGGACGAAAGTCTGACGGAGCAACGCCGCGTGAGTGATGAAGGATTTCGGTTCGTAAAGCTCTGTTGTTAGGGAAGAACAAGTGCCGTTCGAATAGGGCGGCACCTTGACGGTACCTAACCAGAAAGCCACGGCTAACTACGTGCCAGCAGCCGCGGTAATACGTAGGTGGCAAGCGTTGTCCGGAATTATTGGGCGTAAAGCGCGCGCAGGCGGTCTTTTAAGTCTGATGTGAAAGCCCACGGCTCAACCGTGGAGGGTCATTGGAAACTGGGAGACTTGAGTACAGAAGAGGAGAGTGGAATTCCACGTGTAGCGGTGAAATGCGTAGATATGTGGAGGAACACCAGTGGCGAAGGCGACTCTCTGGTCTGTAACTGACGCTGAGGCGCGAAAGCGTGGGGAGCAAACAGGATTAGATACCCTGGTAGTCCACGCCGTAAACGATGAGTGCTAGGTGTTAGGGGTTTCGATGCCCTTAGTGCCGAAGTTAACACATTAAGCACTCCGCCTGGGGAGTACGACCGCAAGGTTGAAACTCAAAGGAATTGACGGGGGCCCGCACAAGCAGTGGAGCATGTGGTTTAATTCGAAGCAACGCGAAGAACCTTACCAGGTCTTGACATCCTTTGACCACCCTAGAGATAGGGCTTTCCCCTTCGGGGGACAAAGTGACAGGTGGTGCATGGTTGTCGTCAGCTCGTGTCGTGAGATGTTGGGTTAAGTCCCGCAACGAGCGCAACCCTTGATCTTAGTTGCCAGCATTCAGTTGGGCACTCTAAGGTGACTGCCGGTGACAAACCGGAGGAAGGTGGGGACGACGTCAAATCATCATGCCCCTTATGACCTGGGCTACACACGTGCTACAATGGATGGTACAAAGAGCAGCAAAACCGCGAGGTCGAGCCAATCTCATAAAGCCATTCTCAGTTCGGATTGTAGGCTGCAACTCGCCTACATGAAGCCGGAATTGCTAGTAATCGCGGATCAGCATGCCGCGGTGAATACGTTCCCGGGCCTTGTACACACCGCCCGTCACACCACGAGAGTTTGTAACACCCGAAGTCGGTGGGGTAACCCTTTTGGGAGCTAGCCGCCTAAGGTGGGACAGATGATTGGGGTGAAGTCGTAACAAGGTAGCCGTATCGGAAGGTGCGGCTGGATCACCTCCTTTCTATGGAGTATTTAACTCTAGTCGACGAACAACTTCGGTTGTTTGCGCTTTGGTCTTTTGTTCAGTTTTGGAAGAATTCATTT
>NZ_BAUV01000127.1 GCF_000513135.1 Halalkalibacter akibai JCM 9157 | reverse complement strand
GACTGGAGCGCAATGGAACGAACACGATACTTCTCCATTACCATTAAACACTATACGAAACAACCAAAAAGAGGAGGACTTATCTCTAAGCCATCCTCTTTATTTCTTTATATGGTAATGTGATAGATATTTTCGTTCCTTTCCCTAACTCACTCTCTATTAAAAACTGTCCATCATGGTCTTCAACAATTTTTGAACTTATCATTACCCCTAACCCTGTACCGCCTTGTTTAGTTGTAAAAAAGGTTTTTCCTAATTGAGCGAGTCGTTCCTCTGACATTCCTTCTCCTTGATCTTGAACACTTACTGTAACAACGTCCTTTTTTTCCTCGATGGCGACAGTGATCTCGCCCTCTGTTTTCATAGCCTCAATCGCATTTTTTATTATATTAATAAAAACTTGCTTTAGTTTGTTTTCATCACAATTTACAATAATTTCTCTTATGCTGGAATCACTGAAACTCATTTTTATTTGAATGTTATGGATAATTGCTTGTGTCGTCATAAGTGTAACAACTGTATTAAGGACTTGAATTAAGTTTTTTTCTTTTAACATCAATCCTCTTGGTTTAGCAATTAAAAGCAGTTCTCCAACAATAGCATTGATTCTCTCAATCTCAGACAACATAATCCCTACATATGATGTTTGACTTGAATTATTTTGCTCAAGTAATTGTAAAAATCCTTTTAAACTCGTAATTGGATTTCTGATTTCATGAGCAACCCCTGCAGCTAATTCACCAATGATCGATAATTGATCAACATGTTGTAGTTTCTCAAGTTGTTGTTGCGTTTCTGATAATTCTTGAAGAAGAATTATATATGAGTTTTGACCATTTATTTTGCAAACATTTAATTCAACTTCTAGCTCACTATCAGGATGTCTAATTGTGCCACATAACCTTCCTTGCTCAAAAGTTGAATTTTCGTTATGTATAGTTAAGACATTAAAAACTGACGTCCCAGTTAGAGTTTCTGTTCCTTCTACGTGTAATAATTCCGCTCCTGCCTGATTATAACTAATTATTTTTTCATTTCTAATCATCACAGCTGGGACCGTTAATGTTTTTACTATATTCGTATAGGTTACAATTTGACTGATTTTATGAACAAAAACGATTAAACCGCTCAAAATTACCATTATAACGATTATTTGAATTACGAACGGTAACTGAAGTTTACCTAACAACACAACAATCAAACTCATCATAAATAAAGCTAATATTATACTTACCATTCTCTTGAAAGAAAACTTCACTTTTCATTTTCACTCCTCTAT
>NZ_BAUV01000128.1 GCF_000513135.1 Halalkalibacter akibai JCM 9157 | reverse complement strand
ATTAAGTCCATATAATTGTGTAAAAAGAAAAGAGTCATTATATTCCTTCTTGGCTACAATGTTTAACAACCACGAAAAACATAGAAAGAAGGAAATATAAATGACTCAATTACAGTTTAGCCTAGATCTAGATGTTTTAAAAGAATCTGTCATGAATTCTAATATCGAAGCCGTAGTGAAATCTTCAATTGTACTAGTTCTAAATGAATTTATGGAAAAAGAACGGGATGAATTTTTACAGGCAGCTTCATATGAACGTTCTCCTGAACGTCGTGATTATCGTAATGGTTATTATGAACGTGAACTAATTATCGCTATTGGAAAGATCAAGTTGCGAGTTCCTCGAACAAGGGAAGGAGATTTCTCGCCGTCTATCTTTGAACGATTTTCTCGCGTGGATCAGGCTCTAACATTATCCATGCTGGAAATGGTCGTTAATGGGGTTTCTACACGTAAAGTAACAAACATTGTAGAACAACTTTGTGGTGAAAGTGTATCCAAATCCTTTGTTTCCTCACTAACTGAAAAGCTTGATCCGATAGTAAACAAGTGGGCAAATCGTCCGCTTAATGTTCACTATTTCCCTTACTTATATGCAGATGCCATGTATATTAAGGTGCGAGAAAATAATAAAGTTGTACCAAAAGCAATCTATATTATGACGGCAATGGACGAGAAGAAAAAGAGGCAGGTAATTGGCTTAAAAATAGATCATGTCGAAAGTTTTGAAGCCTGGCAGGGCTTCTTCCAAGATCTAAAAGCAAGAGGACTACAGTCACCTAAACTTGTGATCTCTGATGCTCATGCTGGTTTAAAGAAAGCTATAGAGAGAGAATTCATCGGAACCTCTTGGCAAAGATGTACCGTTCATTTCAAACGAAATATCATCAATAAGCTACCTAAAAAGGGATCAAGTCAAGTGATAGCTGATATGAGAAGAATTTATCAAACCATCTCTTGTGAGGAAGCTAGAGGGTTTAAGGAAGAATTTATCACAAGACACCAGGAGAATCCTAAGCTAGAAAAAGCAATTGAAACACTTGAAAATGGATTCGAAGATTCCATTCAATACTTGAATGAACCAGAAACATTCCAACGACACATTACAAGCACAAATTCTTTAGAGCGTCTGAATCAAGAAGTTAGAAGACGGGAAAGAGTCATTCGAATTTTTCCAAATACACAGTCAGCCTTTCGACTAGTAGGGGCACTTTTGATGGAAAATGAAAATTTACAGTT
>NZ_BAUV01000130.1 GCF_000513135.1 Halalkalibacter akibai JCM 9157 | reverse complement strand
ATCGGTATTTTCCTGAATTCTTAACAGTATTTAAGGATTGGGAAGGGCTGTCAGCTCTGCAAATATTAAAGCTAAATCTACTACCACATGAGTTAGTCCAACTCCCTGATCAAGAGATATTAACTCATCTAAGAAAAGCTGTGAAACGTGCAGTGGGCATAAGTAGAATAAGAGAATTAAAGAAGGCAGCTAGTGTTTCAATTGGAATCCGTGAGGGTTCAGATTTGGCTAAATTAGAGTTAAGCACGTTGTTAGATAAGTATGAACTCAATACTAAGAAGTTTGAACAGCTTGAGGTTAAGAGGGACGAGCTACTAGAACGAATTCCTGGTGTTCAACAAATGTTAGCGATCACAGGTATCGGAAAAGATACGATAGCTGGGTTCTTTGCAGAGGTTGGAGATCTACGCTACTACTCACACCCTCGTCAAATTATTAAACTTGCAGGTTTAAGCTTGATGGAACACACATTAGGAAAACATAAGGGCAAAACCAGAATAACCAAAAGAGGCAGGAGAAATCTAAGAGCCCTTTTGTTTAGAGTTATTATGCCACTTGTGGCTAAGAATTCTGGTTTTAAAGCCTTACACGAATACTATACAAAACGCCCTGATAATCCATTGAAAAAGATGCAGTCACTGATAGCCTTATGTAATAAATTGATACGAGTGTTATTTGCAATTGGTAAGAAGCAGTTTGAGTTTAGTGAAGATAGAATGCTAAAGGATATTCCTCATATGGCTGTATTGCCAAAGGTGGCTTAATTTTTCTCGATACTAGGAAAAGTTTTTAAGTAAGTTTTTAAGTAGATTATTTCAATAATTAATAGACATTTGAAGCACGGATTAGTCAGTAAATCAACTATAATACGGACATTGATCCTGTCGGGCAGCATAACTGACATCTACCTCATGGAAAGGTTGGACGAAGGAATTTTGGAGCATAGACTCTGCGAGATATGGGAGGGTTGACCTCCATGAGAAATGTAGACATCCACCAGTGCGACCATACTTCAACTTAATATCCACTTTTTGGATAGAAGTGGTTTGGGTACATACAGTCTTTTTTGCTTCTTAACTCCAAAATATACCTATTAAACAACTTTATCCCATGTTATCAATGTCTAATAAAAATGAATGACTATGAAATAGTGAGAAAAGGCTAGAAATCGAAAGATTTACCTTTCTATATAGAGGGAG
>NZ_BAUV01000131.1 GCF_000513135.1 Halalkalibacter akibai JCM 9157 | reverse complement strand
CACATCGTATCCTTATTCGACTAACGGGCAGTTTAGTAGAAGAGTGCCTGTCTATTTGAAATAATTTATCTATTGTACTAAAAAGGAGAGGTATCAATGAGTAAAAATAGTAATTTGCTTTATTGCATTTTAGGAAGTGCTTTGCTTGCTTTACTAAATACTCCGATATTTAGTTACGCTAAACTCGGAATATTTCCAGGTGGATATGGAGGATATATATTTGGAGAGTTTCTTGTTGTACTTTCCAACTATTTGTCATTAGCAGGATTCATATTACTAATAGTATTTTCTGTTACATTGATAATAAGGAATTTAATCCCAAATCAAAACTAAACACTATTCTGGTATTGAGCTAACGAAGTAATAGAGGTTATCACCTTTCTTTGTTGAAGTAACTGGCAGTATACTTTAATAAATTTTAAGTGAAGAACATATAAGGGGAATACGAGTATGGCTGAAAAAAAGCGTAGAAGAAGAATAAAACTTGGAGATGTTTATGCAATTCCTTTACCTAATGGAAAATATGCTTTTGGAAGAAGATTTAAAGACGCTGGTATCGGAATTTATAAGCATATCGGGGAAAATATCGAAGACATTCCTGAAACTGAAGATTATCAGTTTATTGTTGGTGTTTATGATTCTGTATTAAAATCCGAAAATTGGACTGTTGTTGATAATCGTTCTTTTGAAAGTGAGGACGATGCCTTTCCGCCTCCGCAATGTGTTATCGACCCTATCTCTGGCGAATATTCAGTCTATCATAAAGGAGAAATGCGAAAAGCTACTAAGGCTGAATGTGAAGGAATGGAAATCGCAGCCGTTTGGGATGAACATCATATCATTGACAGGATTATGGGAGAAGACAAGTGGCATCGTGACCCGTATTTATAGTGTATATTGAACTAACGGAGGCGATAGCTTAATAAAAGGTTATCGCTTTTCTCTTGTTGAAATAACTGGCAGGTTAATGTAACAAGGTATTTCAACGCTTGTTATCGAACACCTGACGTAAATATAAATTTTCTGGGAGGAGTAATAAAATGGATAATAAAAGTGGAGACCCAAGGAATGATTTAAAAATCATTCTTG
>NZ_BAUV01000132.1 GCF_000513135.1 Halalkalibacter akibai JCM 9157 | reverse complement strand
TGTCGCCACGCTTCCACACCAGACCTATCAACCTCATCATCTCTAAGGGGTCTTACTGGATTACTCCATGGGAAATCTCATCTTGAGGGGGGCTTCATGCTTAGATGCTTTCAGCACTTATCCCGTCCACACGTAGCTACCCAGCTATGCTCCTGGCGGAACAACTGGTACACCAGCGGTGTGTCCATCCCGGTCCTCTCGTACTAAGGACAGCTCCTCTCAAATTTCCTGCGCCCGCGACGGATAGGGACCGAACTGTCTCACGACGTTCTGAACCCAGCTCGCGTACCGCTTTAATGGGCGAACAGCCCAACCCTTGGGACCTACTTCAGCCCCAGGATGCGATGAGCCGACATCGAGGTGCCAAACCTCCCCGTCGATGTGGACTCTTGGGGGAGATAAGCCTGTTATCCCCAGGGTAGCTTTTATCCGTTGAGCGATGGCCCTTCCATGCGGAACCACCGGATCACTAAGCCCGACTTTCGTCCCTGCTCGACTTGTAGGTCTCGCAGTCAAGCTCCCTTTTGCCTTTGCACTCTACGAATGATTTCCAACCATTCTGAGGGAACCTTTGGGCGCCTCCGTTACTGTTTAGGAGGCGACCGCCCCAGTCAAACTGCCCACCTGACACTGTCCCTGAACCGGATCACGGCTCGAGGTTAGAATGTCAGCACAGTCAGGGTAGTATCCCACCGACGCCTCCACCGAAGCTTGCGCTCCGGTTTCCAAGGCTCCTACCTATCCTGTACAAACTGTACCAACATCCAATATCAAGCTACAGTAAAGCTCCATGGGGTCTTTCCGTCCTGTCGCGGGTAACCTGCATCTTCACAGGTACTATAATTTCACCGGGTCTCTCGTTGAGACAGTATCCAAATCGTTACACCATTCGTGCGGGTCGGAACTTACCCGACAAGGAATTTCGCTACCTTAGGACCGTTATAGTTACGGCCGCCGTTTACTGGGGCTTCAATTCAGAGCTTCTCCC
>NZ_BAUV01000133.1 GCF_000513135.1 Halalkalibacter akibai JCM 9157 | reverse complement strand
GTTCGGTAAAGGTGAAAATACATTAGCCACCTACATTATCATTAAAGGATTCTTCCCAAATAACTTCTCCATCTATATCTAACGCTTCAATTTTCATCTTATCGGGTTCGCCAGAATATTTTACATCATGCTCATAAATGCTATACCAAAGTTGAGTTCCATCGTTAAGTTTAATTATTTCAGCATCATAGACTTTTTCATTTTCTTTTACTATTATCTTATTAATATCATTATCTTTTATAAAACCTGCATAAAAACCATTATGTCCCGTCCAGTTTAAACCTTCATGCTCTACTAAGTAATTAAAATTGATGTAACGCCACTCCCCAGGTGAGTTTATCGCCAAGTGCTTACCTCTCTCATCCCTGTACAATAACAGATATTCTTTTTCTTTTATTTCTTTGTAGATGATTTTCGTTGATTCAGGATAGGCAAATGTCTCCATTAATTTATCGGAATTAAGTATCAATTTTTCCAAGTCGAAATTTCTTTCATGTAGATTAGTAATCTCTTCTTTTAACTTTCTATTTTCTCCTTCCATATTTAAATAAGCAATGTTAAAATCTCGAAATTCGGAATCTATTACTCTTGAAACTGCTTCGTCTTCCTGGATTATATTCTCACTTTTAACAGGTTCTTTATAATAGGTAGCTATTAGAACAAGAATTGTTGCAACAACAAATAAAGATATATATTTACCTTTCACTATGACAAATCCCTTCATCTTAACTATATTAGAAGCAGTAATCACCATTATAAATACTAATATAGAGCTTTTTTGACAAACCTGCCCTTATTTTAACATTAATTTCCTTTTTATTGTC
>NZ_BAUV01000134.1 GCF_000513135.1 Halalkalibacter akibai JCM 9157 | reverse complement strand
AAACAGACTTAATATATAATAAATACGTTCTTCAACAAACGGATGCGATGCTTTAATAAGGCATCGCTTGCCTTGTTCCTCTAACATGGCAGGTTACTTAAAAAAGAGATAAATGTTTTTATATAAATTAGCGTCTTATTTATAAGGAGGCGTACATTATGATAAAAGGAAAAAATTCTTTCGCTATACCTTTGTTAATAGGATTAATTACTTTAGTTGGTTGTAGTGCTTCCGATATAGAAAATGACCAACTGGTAGAAACAAAAAAAACTGTTCAAGACACTACAATAACAGATGATATGTTGATAACAGTTGAAGAACGCACAGATGATGGGTACAAAACTGTTAAAGTGTTAGAAAATTCGTTTGAAATGAAAAAAGTTGAAGAAATTTTAGAAAATGCAAATTGGGAGGAAAATGTATTTGTATCTATGACTACACCACCTGAATACCGACTTAGAATTAACCCATCCAATTACGCAGTCTGGGTTACACCTAATGGAGATAGGCTTGAAATAGTAATAGAAGGGGAAGCGAAGTATATAAAACTGCCTGAAAAAGTATCAGAAACCCTATTTGAACTCATAACAGATGATAAATTGAATTAATAATTTAATGATTCTTCAACTAAAGGGAGCGTTTCTGCAATAAAGCAGAGACGCATTTTCTTGTACTTATAAAAGGAAATTAATGTTAAAGTATAAAAATAGTTATTCAAGTAATAGAGCAGGTTTATTTTTAAATAATTTAGAATAAGGTTAAGTTAAGTAAACTTTCACCTTAGAAATGGAGTTAATGAAATGAGAATT
>NZ_BAUV01000135.1 GCF_000513135.1 Halalkalibacter akibai JCM 9157 | reverse complement strand
AAAAATGCCTGACCACACTAAAGTTTATAAGAACCAAACGGAATTGTATGATCAAATGGTCTCAAAACAGCCGAGCTTACTGAAAGTTATAGAGGAGCTTACACCTATTAATCAATTAGATGTTATCGATATGGGAGCTGGGTCTGGAAGGTTAACAGATATTCTAGCTCCTCAAGTTAAATCAATTTTAGCATTAGACTCTTCAGCTGAAATGTTAAAAATAGTTGATGAAAAGTTAAAGGATAATACAGGCTTGAGCTATAAAACACAGGTAGCAGACCATCGGAAAATACCAGCAGCAAACGATAGTGCTGATTTAGTTGTAGCAGGTTGGACAATTTGTTATTTAGGTAGCTCGAACGTAGAGAATAATGTACATAATATTGAGACGGTTATGAAAGAAATTATGCGAGTTCTCCGCACAAAAGGAACTGTAATAATCTTTGAAACAATGGGAACTGGTTTCGAAACACCCAATCCACCTGAATTCTTAAAACATTACTATTCATTACTTGAAAATGAATATGGTTTTTCTCATAAGTGGATACGCACAGACTATCAATTTGATAGTTTACAGCAGGCTGATGAGTTAACAAGGTTTTTCTTTGGTGATGAACTTGCGGAGAGAGTGGTAAAAGAAAATTTAATTACACTTCCTGAATGTGCGGGTGTTTGGTGGTTGAAAAAGGATACTAATTGAACTAAGTA
>NZ_BAUV01000136.1 GCF_000513135.1 Halalkalibacter akibai JCM 9157 | reverse complement strand
TTGATTACCCCCACCAAACCTTGTCCGCTGACACTAAACCTTGTCCAAGTGACAAAAAGCGTGTCCAAAACGGGAAATAGAGTAGAGGAAAGGTTATGGGATGCAAGGCTAACCGACAATGAAGGAGCCATCGACAGTACCTACGGTACTGCCTCTGGTTCCTTTGTTTTTTTCTTTCTCCATCCTTGTTTCCTACCTGATCTCTCCCCAATCTGTCCACAAATTCAAGGTTCTGAGCGATCATATGCCACAGCATAGGTGCCATATATAACCGAAGGTTAATCTGCATGAATTCGCAGACCTTCGGTCTTTTTTGCATGATAAAAAGCATGAGATAGCATGAGAACAAGCATGAATAAAAAGCATGAGAAAGAGCCTGAAAGGGCTTGGGGCGTACTCTAAAAGGTCTGAAAAAGAGGGAGAAAAAGAAAGTCTTTTAACCTTAAACCTTAACTCTACTCTGGACACACTTTATGACTATTTCCCAACGAAAAAGTAGATAATTCGTGTTGGAAAAAGAAGCTGATATTGGACACACTTTATGACCTTTCAGAAATTGGGAAAAGTAGGGTAAAGGCATGGGGGAGAAGGGATGGAGGAGAATTGGGGAGAGGGGGATTTTGGACACGCTTTGGTGTCAGTCTACATAAA
>NZ_BAUV01000137.1 GCF_000513135.1 Halalkalibacter akibai JCM 9157 | reverse complement strand
CTTGCGATTCGTAGATCAGCATATACTCCCTCTGGAATATTAGGTTCAGCGTATCTTCCGTCTTTCACTAATTGAGCAATAACCTTAGCGTCTTTCACATCATTTTTTGTAGGAGAATTATCATCTAATTCCTTCGTCTTCTTAACATGCATTGGATTAACAACGACAAGCTTGAGATTAAGTTCTTTAAGATAATGAGCTAAATTAAGCCAGTAGTGACCAGTAGGTTCAACACCGACAATTACTTTAACCATATCTTGTTGACCCTGAATCTCTCTAATCCAATCAACAAATACATCAAAACTATCTTTCGTATTGTCAAAGTGTAGAGGTTTACCAAACTCCAAACCTCTGAAGTCCTGCGCACGAGCTACGTGCTTGAATTTCGCAATATCAACACCTATAATGAGTGTTTGAGAAGTAATTTGAGCAATTTTATTATTTTGGTTATAATTCATTATGAAGGCCTCCTGGTATATAATTTGTCCTTTCGCTGGCCAGCTTCGGACATTTATATCATACCAAGAGGTTATTTTTTTGTTCAAACTCCATTTTTTATCATTACAGGAATGCTGCCC
>NZ_BAUV01000138.1 GCF_000513135.1 Halalkalibacter akibai JCM 9157 | reverse complement strand
GCTGGCTGGGCTAGCAGGATTCGAACCTACGCATGACGGAATCAAAATCCGTTGCCTTACCGCTTGGCGATAGCCCAAAAATAAATTTATCATAAAAATGGCGGAGGAAGAGGGATTCGAACCCCCGCGCGGTTTAACCCGCCTGTCGGTTTTCAAGACCGATCCCTTCAGCCGGACTTGGGTATTCCTCCATTTTTAGCAATATGATATGTATGGTGGAGCCTAGCGGGATCGAACCGCTGACCTCCTGCGTGCAAGGCAGGCGCTCTCCCAGCTGAGCTAAGGCCCCGAATCAGTAAAAAAATAAGGCTAACTAACTAGCCTTATTTTTAATTGCCTGGCAACGTCCTACTCTCACAGGGGGAAGCCCCCAACTACCATCGGCGCAAAAGAGCTTAACGACCGTGTTCGGCATGGGAACGGGTGTGACCTCTTCGCTATCGCCACCAGACATTGGTATTTTAATAAAAATACCTGAGAAGATTCTCTCAAAACTAGATAATGCATTATAGAAACTATCAAGAATGTTATTGGATAAGTCCTCGACCGATTAGTATCTGTCAGCTCCACGT
>NZ_BAUV01000139.1 GCF_000513135.1 Halalkalibacter akibai JCM 9157 | reverse complement strand
TAACGGGCAGGATAACACAAGAGCTGAATGAATAAGTATATAAAAAAGTTTGTTACTATTTAAAAATTAGGAGGGGTATTTTGAATAAAAAGGCAACTATTATTTTATCTTCCTTTGTAATTTTAATTATTATTAGTGTTTCGTGGATTCAACTTTCTGGAAGAACTACTTTTGGAGATGTATTAAATGAGAAAATTAGTGAAACTGATGAAATAACTCACATCGTTTTTCAAGCTCGAATAGGTGAAATCCTATGGACTCGTATCGATGACCCTGAACTGATTAACTCGCTGATAGAAGAACTGTCTAATGTATCTATAAAAAAGCGATATGGAAGTAAAAACATGATGTTAGATTATGAAATGACTATACACACACAATCAAAAAGCTATTTCTTTAACTTTGATGAAGAAAATTTCAGTGGAAACAGCAATGATTACAAGGTAATAGAGGGTAGTTTTGTAAAACCACTACTTCAATTAGACTTAGAATGGGTAACAGGGGATGAATTCTTAGGTGTTGATTAAATGTCCTTAATTGTTACGGTGGTTAAGTAGACAATGAATTTTTG
>NZ_BAUV01000140.1 GCF_000513135.1 Halalkalibacter akibai JCM 9157 | reverse complement strand
CTTATGTCCTTCAGCTCAACATAGCTGGTTGTTGCCATATTAAAAATTTCTTTGTCTGTTTTACCCATTCTTATTAGAGTTCGAACGATACTATATCTTTCATTTATTTCGCCTGTTGCCAATCCAAGTCCATATCCATCATCCCAAGCTATATCATAGCATTCTTTACAAGGAAGACACTCATCTTGTTTTTCTTTAACTAATCCCAATAGTAACGGTAATGAAATTAATGTAATAAGAAATAATGTTCGTTTCACAAAATGCCACACCTTTTTTACCTTAGTATGACCTTTTAGTTCACTAATAACCTGCTTGTTTATCGCTCCCGTTACTTTAAGTTTAATATTTCACAAAATCATAAACTTTACGGCACAATTGGTCTTTAGAGTAATGATAATGATGGGCAAGCCATACATATAAATAAGAAGCATGAAGGAGGAATTATCATGAGAAAAATTTTTCTATTTGCAGTATTCATTTTAAGCTTAATGGCTTTTTCAACAGTTTATTCAAACACAACAAATCAAGTATCAACCCATGTTGAGAAATTTAATCATTTGTAT
>NZ_BAUV01000141.1 GCF_000513135.1 Halalkalibacter akibai JCM 9157 | reverse complement strand
TTACTCAAGCATCGCTCCCGTTCAAGAGTGATAACAGCCTTCACCACTCTTTATAATATTTCTTAAGGAATCTTACTAACTTACTGTTGAACTAAAAGAATACTTCTTGAATTAGAAAATTTAGACTCTTCGTCTACTTGTTTTAAATACCCAACTATACTAACAATTGGCTGGTCTAATGCCAGAATGTCTTTCTCAGCCATACCTTCAAAAGGGGTAAAAACGTTAAGTAATAACTCTTCACCAGGTTGTATATTTAATTTATTATTTGTAGCTTCAACTTTGTATGTATTATCCGATATTCCATTATCTAATTTAATAGGATATGTAAAATGAACAATGTTCTGTTTAATAGTATAGTTACTACCATTTAATAATTTTATTTGATATCTCATTCCATCATCCAATATTTCTGTGTCCACTATTTCTAATTGAACTCTATTAATATCTTCTAATGTCATTTCATTTTGATTAGTACACCCAACCAGTATTAAAAGTGTAAAGAAAAATAAAACAGTTACCTTTTTAATCACTTTTTT
>NZ_BAUV01000142.1 GCF_000513135.1 Halalkalibacter akibai JCM 9157 | reverse complement strand
CCGGGGTGCTTTTCACCTTTCCCTCACGGTACTGGTTCACTATCGGTCACTAGGGAGTATTTAGCCTTGGGAGATGGTCCTCCCGGATTCCGACGGGGTTTCACGTGTCCCGCCGTACTCAGGATCCGTCTCGGAGAGACGAGTATTTCGGTTACAGGGCTGTTACCTTGTTTCGCGGATCTTTCCAGATCGCTTCACCTATACTCGTCTTTTCTTACTCCATATGAGACGTCCTACAACCCCAAGAGGCAAGCCTCTTGGTTTGGGCTGTTTCCGTTTCGCTCGCCGCTACTCAGGAAATCGCATTTGCTTTCTCTTCCTCTGGGTACTTAGATGTTTCAGTTCCCCAGGTCTGCCTCCTCGTATCCTATGTATTCAGATACGGGTACCATCCCATTACGGATGGTGGGTTCCCCCATTCGGATATCTTCGGATCAAAGCTTACTTACAGCTCCCCGAAGCGTTTCGCCGTTCGTCGCGTCCTTCTTAGGCTCCTAGTGCCAAGGCATCCACCGTGCGCCCTTTCTAACTTAACC